>CAXRIA010000015.1:0-37579 GCA_964230805.1 Flavobacteriaceae bacterium | reverse complement strand
TTGTTGTTTGTTTTCTTCGCTCATTCTTTCAAAAGGGATTAATTGTTGTGATTGCTCGTTCGAAAACAAGCCAAACAAATATAAAAAACACATTGTATTTTTAGGAATGCTTGTTGAAAACTTTTCAAAATGTTGAAAACTCTAAAACCTTCTTAAAACGGCTAAAAAAGCCTTTTACGCTGAAAAAAACAAAGTTTGAATTTTTGAGGGAATGGTTTTTTGTAAAAGTAAAGGAGAGGCGCTTATTTTGACTTCATTTTTTTTGGAAAAACGAAAATAGTTTACTGTTGCTATTTTTTTTCTTGTTTTTTTGTCAATGCATTGTCAAGTGATTGACCTCAGAAGTGTGACCGAAAAGTAAAACACCTTTGGAAGGACCAAAGGTGTTTTTGTAGGGAGGGTTTTGAAAAAGGGTAAAACAAATCTAGGTTTAATTCATGAATAAAACCAGTTTCACTATTGTAGGTACAATTGTTTGGTTTTGAATTTGTTTTTGTCAGTGAGATAAAACCATTTAGAAGACGCACACAATGCCATGGATTCTGAATTAAAAAAAAGGCATGTATTGAACGACTAAATTTTTTCTGTACACTAAATTATCAAAGGAACGTTAGGTCTTCCAAATTTCAAATCGATTCTTTCGGACTCCGGTAAAACTTTTGTATTTTTGCGTGCTTAAAACGTGGATTAGACACAAATACGAGAAACATGAGTAAAATAATGACAGTCGACATTTTGTCGAGCATCAAAGGGGCGCAGCCGTCAGAAGCGGTGAATCAATTGTTTGAGGTAATAAAAAATGCCCATCCAACAAATAGCAATCCATCGAATACTGTCAATCATAACGCAGTGTCTATAAACGATTTACGAGCAGATGAGGTGGTAGAGAGCTCCGCTCTTGAAAAACAAATTATCAAAGATAATTTTCCGAGTGAAAAGGAGGGGTATCTAGTAGTGACTAAAGTGATAGAAGATTAAGATGGAGTCACAGATAAAAAAAATTCACCAACAATTGGTGTCGAAAGAGTTCACTTGTACTGCCTTGGTACAAGAAAAAATAGTACTACTGAAACAGAACAAGTACAACACGGTCAATTCATTGTTGAGTGATATGGCTTTGGATTTGGCTGCCAAAGTGGATGCTAAAATTGAAAAAGGAGAAAAAATAGGTCTGTTAGAAGGAATTCCATTTGGGATCAAAGATGTCTATATGGTTCAAGGAACGGTAACCACAGCCAGTTCTGATTTGTTGAAGCAATACAAGTCTGCCTACACGGCCACTGCAATTCAAAAATTATTGGACGCTGGTGCGATTCCCTTGGTGAAAGAAAACTGTGATAGCTTTGGTCACGGTTCTTCTTCAGAAAACACCGTTTTTGGAGCTGTTAAAAATGCCGTAGACCCAGAACTCGTTGGCGGTGGTTCTAGCGGTGGTTCTGCAGTAAACGTAGCAAAAGGATACACCGTATTTTCCATAGGTGGTGATACAGGTGGTTCTGTTCGTCAACCAGCAGGGTACAATAAAATTTACGGGTTAAAACCAACCTATGGACGTATTTCGCGTTACGGACTGATGGCCTATGCGTCTTCTACAGATTGTGTGGGGCCTTTGGCAAAATCAATCGAAGATATTCGTATTGTTTTGAATGTGATGAGTGGAAAAGATTTGAAAGATCAAACTACCGTTCATTCTGCCGAGATATCGCAGGAGGTGATTGGAACACCGGAAGGAATTAAAACAGTGGGGTATTTTAAAAATTTTATTCAAAGCGAAGCCATCGATGCGCAGGTCAAAACAGATTTTTTGGACATGATTGAGCGCATAAAAGCAAAAGGAGTGCATGTGAAGGAATTGGATTTTTTCAATTCCGATACATTGGTTTCTACATATTACACGTTAGCGATGGCAGAAACGGCTTCAAATTTATCAAGGCTTGACGGGACAAATTATGGAGATCGAATTGAATCTGGAAGTCTGAAAGAGACCTATGCTGTTACGCGTTCTGAGAATTTTTCTGAAGAGACGAAAAGAAGAATTGTCGGAGGGAATCAAGTCTTGTCTCAAGGTTTTTCCGATGCAATTTATCTAAAAGCACTAGCTTTGAGAGATCAGATTTCAGAAAATTTCAACAAAGATTTTGAAGAGGTAGATTTGATTCTGTCACCGGTGACCCCAAGCAAACCACCAAAAATTGGAAATAGTTTGAAAGATCCTTTGGCAATGTATTTGTCAGATGCTTATACCGTTGGTTTTAGTTTGGGGCAATTGCCTACCTTGACGGCTCCACAAGGAACTTCTACAGGCGTGCAAATTACAGCAGCGAAAAATCAAGATGCAACCGTTTTGAAGTTTGCTAACTTCTTAAAAGAAATCTTATAATGGAATTAGAACAATTGAATGCGGCGATTGAAGCCCACGATTTAGAATTGGTGATCGGACTGGAAACCCATGTGCGATTGAATACCAAAACAAAGTTGTTTTGTTCTTGTCCAAATCAAGAAATAGAAACACCAAACCAACATATTTGTGCAGTTTGTACGGGACAAATGGGGGTGTTGCCTGCTGTAAATAAAGAAGCCATAACAAAGGCTATTTATTTTGGGAAAGCGGTCCATTCTTCATTTTCGAATGAGGTAATTTCATGGGACCGTAAACATTATGAATACCCAGACAACCCAAAAAATATTCAAATAACACAGTTTCACAATCCTGTAATTCCAGACGGACAAGTGTCTTGTTTTCGAAATGATGGTTCGCAATTTACAGTAGAGTTGACACAAGTTCATATTGAGGAAGATGCTGCAAAATTGATACATGAGAAAAATAGTTCTTTGGTCGATTTTAACAAAGCAGGTGTTCCCTTGATTGAAATTGTAACCGAGCCTTGTCTGCGTCACATAGAGGATGCTTCTACTTATGCGCAATACATTCAACGAATTGTTCAGAACTTGAAAATTTCTGAAGCTAATTTGGAGAAGGGAGAATTCAAATCAGATGTGTCTGTTTCGTTGCGAAAAAAAGGAACGGCAGCATTGAATCCGAGAACAGAAATTAAAAACTTGAATTCGTTCAAGTTCATGGTAGAGGCTTTGAAAGAAGAGGTTGAGAAACAATTCAATTATTTCCTAGAAAACAAAGCTTTCAGGCCAGAACAAACTACGGTTTTGTGGGATGCTGATTTGAAGCAAACCAAAACCATGCGAAAAAAGGAATACGAAGCAGATTACCGCTTTATTTCAGAACCGGATTTGCCTTTTGTAGCAATCAAGGAGGTGGTTGAAAAAATAAAGGTAGATGTGAATGTTCTTCCGTACGCTGTGGAAACGATCTTGATAGAAGGAGGTGTTTTACCGCAAGATGCAAAATTCTTTACAGCAGATTCGTTGCGTTCTCAAACATTTGTAGCGATCAATAACATTTTGAAGGATCCTTTGTTTGTGGCGAAAACCCTATCAAACAATATCAAGCCGGAAGACTACCCAAAGATTCAAAATAGTAAAGATTTTACAGCTATTTTTTCTGTGTTAAAACAAGAAAAAGTAACCGTTGTTTTGGCTCAAAAAGCAATCAAAGCTTTGTTGGAGGATGCGAGTTTTGACTACAAAAAATACTTTGCTGAAAATACGATTTCTCAGGACCAAATACAGGTCGCTATTGAAAAAGTAATTTCTGAAAATGAAGCTGTCGCCAATGATATTAAAAATGGAAATCAAGGAAAAGCAGGAATTCTTGTTGGAAAAGTAATTGCAGTTATTGGAAAAGGAGCCTCTGGAAAGGTAATTCGAGCCGGTATCTTACAGTCACTTAGCGCGGCTTCCGAGATAGAAAATGGAGGCGTTGCGGAGAAAAACCTGAAGGAACCTGGTACATTGCAAGTTGAAAAAGCGCAAGATGAGGTTTTACCGGAAATTCCTTTGATTGTCAAAGAAGAGTACAGAACACATTTGATTTCACAACTATCCCAGGAAACCATAGATGAAAAAGTAATACTCGCCGGCTGGGTGTCTAGTGTACGTGATCATGGGGAATTGATTTTTATAGATCTAAGGGATTCGAGTAACGAAATCTTACAAGTTCGTTTGAGTCGTGAAACCTTTCCAAACTTGGATGAATTGGTAAAACTGAAATCAGAGTCTGTCATCACAGTGACAGGTGTTGTAGTGCGACGTACAGAAGATGATTACAACCCAGGTTTGCGTTCCGGAAAAATAGAACTAGAAACCTCTGAATTGGAGATTTTAAACCTTTCCAGAACCTTGCCTTTTGAAATAAAAAGAGCCACAAAGTCGAATGAAAATGTCCGTTTTCAATACAAGTTTTTAGACCAACGAAATGACGATGTCCGACGTGCGATTGTCAACCGACACAAAGTGATCAAACTCATGCGAGACATGCTTGACGAACAAGCATTTTTGGAAATCGAGACCCCTATATTAACGGCAGGAACCGACGAAGGGGCAAGAGAATTTATTGTTCCCACAAGAAAACAAGCAGGGTCTTTTTACACACTACCTCAAGCGCCGCAGCAATTCAAACAAATGTTGATGGTGGGTGGTTTTGAAAAATATTTTCAAATAGCACGCTGTTTTAGGGATGAAGATTCTCGTGGAGATCGTCAGCCTGAGTTTACCCAATTGGATATCGAAATGGCCTATGCCAGTATGCAGCAAATCATGGATTTGAACACAACGATGTTCAATGAAATTGTACGAAAAATCTATGGTAAAAAATGGATTTTAAAGCCTTTTGAGGTCATTACCTACAAAGAAGCCATGGACAAATACGGTTGTGATCGACCAGATTTGCGTTTTGGCTTGACAATGCAAGACATTACAGCAATCGTAAAAGACACATCATTCCAAGTCTTTAGCAATCCAATTGATGAAGGAGGAATCGTAAAATGTATCAAAGTTTCTGCCGAAGAACAGGGAACGAAACGCATGTCGAAAGGGCAAATAGAAAAATTGACGAGCATTGCACAAAACCATGGCTTGGGTGGTTTGGCCTATATTATTGTGAATGAAAACGATTTGCAATCCCCCATCATTAAATTTTTAGGAGAAGAAATTGCGCAAGGCATCATCACTGCCACGCAAGCAAAAGTGGGAGATATTGTGTTCTTCTCGGCTTCAGATTACGCCACCGCGAACAAAGCGTTGGACGCTGTTCGTCAAGAAATGGGAAGAATGCTAGGTTTGATCAATCCGAAAGAATTGCGCCCTGCTTGGGTGGTTGATTTTCCAATGTTTGAGAAAACAGAGGAAGGCAAATGGACCTTCACACACAATCCTTTTTCTATGCCCGCAATCTATGATTTAGAGAAGCACATGAATGGCAATGAGGAGGAAATAGGAAGTATTATCGCGCAGCAATACGACTTGATTTTGAATGGTTATGAAATTGGGGGCGGTTCTGTACGTGCGCACAAACCTGAAATATTGGAGGCGACCTACAAGAATATGGGCTACAACAAAGAAGAAATGATGAAGAGTGTAGGAACGATGTACGAGGCTTTTCATTACGGAGCACCACCCCACGGCGGTATTGCTTGGGGAGTCGACCGATTGATGATGATTTTAGAGAAAAAAGCATCGATTCGAGAGGTTATGGCTTTCCCAAAAACAGGTACTTCCGAAGATTTGTTGTTCGGAAGTCCCTCACCACTGTCAGACAAGAAAGTAGAGGAAATGAATGTACGAATATTGAAAAAATAAATCGTTTAAAAATTTGTTGAATCAAAAATCTGTCTTATTTTTGTGCTTATAATTATGAAAAACAATACAAAAAATACATGGTGGTGGAACTCTCTTAATTCTTAAGTGAGTAGAAACCTGTATTTTGTTTATATACACAATCAAAAAAGGCTTATCTCACGATAAGCCTTTTTTGATTGAAACGCCACCTTCTTTAGGAGAAAGGGGCAGTGTAGAAAGGAGAAAAAATTCTCAATAAAAATTGAAGAAAGAAATGAAAAAAATAAAATTTAAATCGATTACAAAAACGCGTATTGCAGACACAGTGACTCCTGTGGGATTGTACTTAAAACTGAGAGATAAGTTTGCGAATACATTGTTGTTGGAGAGTTCAGATTATCACAGTAAGGAGGAGAGTTTTTCCTTCATTTGTATTGAGCCTGTAGCCACAATCAAAGCCGAAAATCACCATTTGAGTTTTTCATACAAAGGGAAGCAGTTGGCATCGAACAAACTTGAAGATGGAAACTTTTACAATGTTTTTCAGGAGTATACAGAAATGCTAGACCTAGACTGTGATCCGTCTATCAAAGGTTTTAACGGGCTCTACGGTTACACTACCTATGATGGCGTTCAATACTTTGAAAATATCGAGTTTACTTCGAAAGAGGCTCCGTCTGCCATTCCATTGATGCAGTACAGTTTTTTTCGTTTTATCATCGCAATCAATCATTTCAATGATGAGATGATGCTCATAGAAAATTTAGAAGAAAATGAGACTTCGAGAATTTCAGAAATAGAAACAATTGTGAAATCAAAGGCTTATCAGACGAGAGATTTTTCTTTTGTAGGAGAAGAAACCTCTAATTGTACCGACGAAGATTTCAAAGCCTATGTCACAAAAGGAAAAGAACACTGCAAGCGAGGCGATGTTTTTCAAATCGTATTGTCGCGTCAATTTCAACAGGCCTACAAGGGCGATGAGTTTAATGTGTATCGGGCGTTGCGTTCGATCAACCCCTCTCCGTATTTGTTTTATTTTGATTACGGTAGTTTTAAGTTGATGGGGTCTTCACCAGAAGCTCAAATTAAAGTTGGGGAAGGAAAGGCGATTATCAATCCAATTGCAGGAACGTTCAGACGCACCGGAGATATGGCAGAGGATATTAAGCTTGGAAAAAAATTATCAGAAGATAAAAAAGAAAATGCAGAACATGTGATGTTGGTCGATTTGGCAAGGAATGATTTGAGTAAACATGCAGATCATGTCAATGTAGAAGTGTTCAAAGAGGTTCAATATTTTAGTCATGTGATTCATTTGGTGTCTACCGTGCAAGGGGAAATTAAGGGAAATCCAATAGAAATTGTAGGAGATACCTTTCCAGCAGGAACCTTGAGTGGTGCTCCAAAATACAAAGCAATGCAGTTGATTGATACTTACGAAAACCAAACACGTGGATTTTATGGGGGTGCTGTGGGTGTTATTGGGTTGGATGGCTCTGTTAATTTGGCCATTGCCATACGTTCTTTTGTGAGCAAGAACAATGTCCTTTATTCACAAGCAGGAGCAGGAATCGTTATTGATTCCGAAGAAGAAAAAGAATTACAAGAAGTAAATAACAAATTGGCCGCGTTGAAAAAAGCATTGGTGCTGGCACAAGAAATAGGATAGTACCCATCTGTTCTCATGAAATAAAAATGTAAAGAACAGCAATACAGTCCCTAAAAACAATACAAAACAATGAACATATTAATACTTGACAATTACGATTCTTTTACCTACAACCTTGTTCATATGGTTGAAGAAATAACGGGTGTTTTTCCGGATGTGCACAGAAATGACAAAATTTCAATTGAGGAAGTTGGAAATTACGATGTTATTATGTTGTCACCTGGTCCAGGAATTCCTGACGAGGCTGGAATTTTAAAAGAAGTGATTGCTACTTATGCGGCTACAAAACCAATTTTTGCTGTCTGTTTAGGATTGCAAGCCATTACAGAAGTTTTCGGCGGAACGATTGTAAATATGGACAAAGTGTATCACGGTGTTGCCACCGAAATGGAGGTAGTCGACAAAGACGCATTGATTTTTCAGGGATTGCCTCAAAAATTTGAAGCAGCCAGGTATCACTCATGGATTGCCGCCAAAGAGGACTTTCCTGATGTCCTGAAAATTACAGCAGTCGATGAGGAGGGAGGAATCATGGCTTTAACACATAAAGAGTACAACGTGAGTGCTGTGCAGTTTCATCCAGAGTCTATTTTAACCCCTTTGGGAGAAAAAATGGTTCGTAATTTTATAGAGAATTTGAAAGAAAAATAATTGGAACCAAGAAGCTCCAACAAACTGAATTATCACAATAAGGTGTCATGGAACGGCATTGAGAAGAAAGAATAGCCAGAGAAATGAAAAATATATTAAATAAATTATTCGAACATCAAACATTGAGCTTTGAGGAAGCAAAACAGGTTTTGATAGACATTGCGGCAGAGAAATTTAGTCAAGCTCACTTGTCGTCTTTTTTGACCGTATTTATGATGCGACCTATCACAGTTTCAGAATTGTCTGGTTTTAGGTCAGCCTTGTTAGAATTGGCGGTGAAAGTGGATTTGTCTGAATTCAATACCATTGATCTGTGTGGTACGGGGGGAGATGAAAAAAACACGTTTAATATATCAACGTTGACCTCCTTTGTGGTAGCAGGAACAGGAAATAAGGTAGCCAAACACGGCAATTATTCAGTGTCTTCTGCGTCCGGTTCTTCCAATATGTTAGAGTATATGGGCTATCAATTTACGAACGATGAATCCGTATTGAAATCACAATTGGAGAAAGCCAATATTTGTTTTTTACACGCACCTTTGTTTCATCCGGCGATGAAGGCAGTTGGGCCTGTGCGCAGAGAGTTGGGGTTGAAAACTTTTTTTAACATGTTAGGGCCTTTGGTCAATCCAAGTTGCCCTCAAAATCAATTGGTAGGCGTGTTTAATCTGGAAGTAGCCAGAACATACCATTACATATTGCAAGAAACAAAACTCAATTATGGAGTGTTGTATTCATTGGATGGCTATGATGAAATATCGTTGACCAGTCCCTTTAAACTTTTTTCTAAAGAAGGAGAAAAAACAGTCTCTCCTGAAAATTTAGGATTGCAAACGTTGCGTCCATCAGATATTTTTGGAGGAAATTCTGTTCCGGAAGCAGCGAAAATATTTAAAAATATTTTGGAAGGGAATGGAACAAAAGCACAGAACGATGTCGTGTTGGCAAATGCAGCATTTGCATTGAAAACCTTAGACCCGAACAAGAGTTTTGACGCGGCTTTTAGTCAAGCAGAATCCTCTTTGTTGGGGTTGAAAGCGAAGCAGTGTTTGGAGTTAATAGTAACCTAGAAAAGAATGAAGAAGTGAGTTGTCATAGAAAATCCAGTAATTTTTTTTCGACCAACTTATTCGAATTGAAAATAGAATCCTTTCATGATGAACAATATATTAGAAGAAATAGTAGCATTTAAAAAGCAAGAAGTTGCTCAGATAAAAAAAGAGGTTTCTTTAGAGAAATTGGTGAAAAGTCCCGCTTTTAAAAGAACTCCTTTGTCTCTTGCCACGGCTTTGACAGAAAAGGGATCATCGGGTATCATTGCAGAATTCAAACGACAGTCTCCGTCCAAAGGAATAATCAACGGAGATGCTACGATTGAAGATGTAACAAGTGGCTATCTGGAAGCCAACGTTGCCGCACAATCGGTTTTGACCGATACCAAGTATTTTGGCGGAACGATGGTCGATTTAATGAACGCTCGAAAAATAAACAACATACGACCCATTTTGAGAAAAGATTTTGTGGTCGATGGATTTCAAATTGTAGAAGCAAAAGCAATTGGTGCCGATGCTGTTTTGTTAATCGCTGCCTGTCTGACACCCCAAGAGTTAAAGAATTATGGTAATTTAGCGGAAGATCTTGGATTGAGTGTGTTGTATGAGGTGCACGGTAGAGATGAGCTGGATAAAATTTCAGATCTTGATGGAAAGATTATTGGAATTAATAACAGAAACCTAAAAACGTTCCAAGTAGATTTAGAGCATTCCATAACGTTGGCAGCTGAAATCCCAGATACTTGTATCAAGGTTTCTGAGAGTGGTATCAGCGATCCGAGAATTATTACAGGTCTCAAAGAATATGGATTTGAAGGGTTTTTGATCGGTGAAAATTTTATGAAAACAGAAGATCCAGGATTGGCGTGTAAACAATTTATAGATCAATTGCGTTAACGAATTCTGTGGGTAACTAAAAATATAGAAACATGAAAATCAAAGTTTGCGGTATGGGGGCTCCTGAAAATATTCTGGATGTTGCGGGACTAAAACCTGACTACCTGGGCTTTATTTTCTTTGAAAAGTCAGCTCGAAATTTCACCGGGCAAATTCCAAAATTGGAAGCATCAATTGTAAAAACAGGTGTTTTTGTAGATGCTAGTTTTGAATTTATAGAAGAGAAAATTAAAAAATTTGATTTTCAGGCTGTGCAGTTGCACGGAAATGAATCGCCCGAATTCTGTCGTCAAATAAGAAATTTAGGCGTCGAAGTTTGGAAAGTTTTTTCTGTGAAGTACGATTTTGACTTTGGTCGTTTGAATCCTTATGAATCCGTGGTGGATTGCTTTTTATTTGACACCAAAGGCTCACATCCCGGTGGAAATGGGGAGGTTTTTGATTGGGAGATTTTAAAAAAATACAACTCCCAAACCCCATTTATTCTCAGTGGAGGAATAGGCTTGGAGCAGCGAAAAGCAGTGATAGAAATTGCAAAAACAGGCTTGCCCATACATGGCTTGGATTTGAACAGTAGGTTTGAAACAGAACCTGCCGTCAAGGATATAGAAAAATTAAAAGAGTTTTTAAATACAATCAAAATAGATAGCGAATAGCAAGTTTACTTTAACAAGATAAAACAAACCCTATGAAACTAAAATTTCAACCTACAAAAGAAGGATATTACGGACAGTTTGGAGGTGCCTTCATCCCTGAGTTGTTGCATCCGAATGTAAAGGAGTTGGAGGATAATTATTTGGATATTATCTATTCCGAGTCGTTTCAGAAAGAATACAAATATTTGCTAGATGTGTATGTTGGACGTCCAACTCCATTGTACCTAGCCAAAGGTTTGTCAAAAAAATTCGATGCGTCGATTTATTTGAAAAGAGAGGACTTGTGTCATACAGGAGCACACAAAGTAAACAATACCATTGGGCAAATTTTGCTGGCCAAACATCTTGGAAAAAAACGAATTATTGCAGAGACGGGTGCAGGACAGCATGGTGTTGCAACCGCTACGGTTTGTGCTTTGATGGGCTTGGAGTGTATTGTTTTTATGGGGGCAGTAGATATCAAAAGACAAGCACCCAATGTAGCACGCATGAAAATGTTAGGAGCTACGGTAATGCCTGCCCAGAGTGGTAGTAAAACTTTGAAAGATGCAACCAATGAAGCAATTCGTGATTGGATTGGAAACCCAGAAGAAACCTATTATTTGATAGGGTCTGTTGTGGGGCCGCATCCGTATCCAGATATGGTAGCTCGTTTGCAAGCGGTTATAAGTGAAGAAATAAAAGCACAGTTGTTGGAACAGACCGGAAGTGAAAATCCAGATGCTGTGGTTGCTTGTGTGGGAGGAGGATCCAATGCAGCAGGAGCGTTTTACCATTATCTAGAAGACGAGAGTGTAGATTTAGTGGCTGTGGAAGCCGCAGGATTGGGAGTACACAGTGGTGAGAGTGCCGCAACTTCGCAACTGGGTGAAGTCGGAGTGATTCATGGAAGTAAAACAATTTTAATGCAAGATGAATACGGTCAAATCGTGGAACCCTATTCCATTTCTGCAGGTTTGGATTATCCAGGCGTTGGTCCACTTCATGCTTATTTGTTTGAAAGCAAGAGAGCCATTTTCTTGAATGCAACCGATCAGGAGGCGTTGGATGCGGCTTATGAATTGTCGAGAACGGAAGGAATTATTCCAGCTTTGGAAACAGCGCATGCATTGGCCGCTCTCGATAAAATGGAAATTAAAAAAGGCCAAGTAATTGTGCTGAATTTATCAGGAAGAGGAGACAAAGATTTGGAAACCTATATCAATCATTTAAAATAATACATCCTCAAAGGAACCTGCGTGTTCACAAGAGTCTTGTAGATTTGCAATAAACGTGTTTGCCGATGCGAAACACCCAAGACCACAGACATATCGACGGTTGGTCGATGAGAAATAAAATTACAATTAGGATAGAAAAATAATGAGTTCACTACAACAGCTATTTCAAGAAAAAAATAAAGATTTATTATCTGTTTATTTTTCGGCAGGATTTCCACAAAAAAACGACACCAAAACGATTCTCAAGAGCTTGGATGCGCATGGGGTCGATTTCATAGAAGTTGGACTTCCATTTTCAGATCCCTTAGCAGATGGGACAACCATTCAATACAGTAGTTCCGTGGCTTTGGCGAACGGAATCAATTTGGATTTGATATTTGAGCAACTGGAAGAGGTAAAAGAAGAAATAAATACGCCTTTGGTGTTGATGGGCTATTTGAATCAAGTTTTAAAATACGGTGAAAAAGAGTTTTGTCAAAAGTGTCAAGATTGTGGCATTGAGACGGTAATACTCCCTGATTTGCCAATGATTGAGTATGAAAATCATTACAAAGCATTGTTCGCAAAATACGGAATCTCGAATGTTTTTTTGATTACGCCGCAAACCTCTGATGAGAGGATTCGAAAAATTGATCAAATGACAGATGCTTTTATTTACGTGGTGGCATCTTCTTCAATTACAGGTGCAAAAGGGGAAATATCTGACGAGCAGATTGCCTATTTTCAGCGCATCAAAGCCATGAACTTAAAGAGTATGTTAATTGTGGGGTTTGGAATTTCAAACAATACGACCTTTCGTAAAGCTTGTGAGTATATGAATGGAGCAATTATAGGTTCCGCATTTATCAATTTCCTAAAAGATACAGGAGTGAACAAAATTCCAATGTTTCTCAAAAGTATTTTAAATTGATTCGATACCACTCCATTTTTTTTGAGAATTTTATAAGTAGGAATATGGGATAGTTTTATAGGAAGATACCAATGAAAGACAAGCTTCGCAAATTTTTTAAGAGTGCCGATTTTTTCAAGAGCATGATTTTGATTGTGGCGGTCTTAATTCCAATTCAACTTTCAAAATATATTCTAGAAACGCCAGCCATTGGTTTTGCCATGGCTCTTGGCGTATTTTTCAATTCGCTTACTAATATTGCAGGTAGTGCAAGGCACCGCACATACGGCATGTTATTTTCTATTGGACTTACTTTTTTGGCAACCCTCGCTATGGGGTATGCAGCATCTAATTTATGGTTTTTGTTACCTGTTTTAGGCGTCCTTACCTTTGTGATTTCTTACCTCTCAATTTATGGTTTTAGGGCATCGTTGGTCGCCTTATCTGGAATGTTTGCACTGGTGATTAGTTTTGGGAATGAGTATGTTCACATGAGCGTTTTTCAATACGCTGCTCTAATAGGACTTGGAGGACTTTGGTATGCCACACTTGCCAGTCTTTTTAATTTTCTTAATCCAAAATTGTATGTCGAGGAATTGCTTTCAGAAGTCATGGATTTGACATCAATTTACCTCAAAATCCGAGGTGAACTTTTGATTGATCCCACGAAAAGAGTTGCATTGCCCCAAAAATTATTTGACTTGCAAGCTACTTTGACAGACAAACATGAAACTTTGCGGAATATTATTTTTACCCGGCGTAAAAATTCTGGGTTTTCAAATAAAATGCGTAGAGAATTGCTCGTTTTTATAGAGCTGGTAGATTTGTTAGAATTGGCCGTAGCCACACCGATTGATTATGAAGAAATGGATCGGATTTTCAATGAAAAATCGGAAGAAATTCTGCTATTTGCTAGATTTATTAACCAATTGGCAGTACAGCTTTCAAAGATTGCGAAAGCCATTGAGAAAAGTGAAAAGGTGGTTTCAAATCCCGAAGTAATGAGGCTCTTAAAAGAAATAGACAAGGTGGTAAATAAATCGAACGACACGAATAATGGGAATCGTCGCAAAGAGCACGAGTTACTTTTGATAAGTTTGTTCGAGTATCACACAGCTCAGAATAAAAAGTTAAAATCGATTGAGCGCGTTTTGAATACGATGTCTGTAAAAAATTCACTGACATTGGAAAGTCGAAAAGATACACCTTTCTTGACAGCGCCTGATTATGGGGTACATAAGCTGAAATCGAATTTTACATTTCAATCATCTATATTCCGGCATTCTTTACGATTGTCTATAACCATGGTGGTTGGCTTTTTAATAGGCGAACTGTTTGCTTTTCAAAATCCGTATTGGATTTTAATTACCCTCCTGGTGATCATGCGTCCTAGTTATGGATTGACAAAAAAGCGTGTAAAACAAAGAGTTATTGGGACTTTAATAGGTGCTGTTTTTTCATTAGGAATGGTCTATCTTACCCAAGATACGTTTGTTTTTGGTGTCATTGCCGTTGTTTCTTTGGCGATAGCCTTATCTTTTGTGCAGCTGAATTACAAGACTTTTGCCGTCTTTATTACCATTCACATTGTATCTGTCTATGCTTTGTATAATCCAGATGTACTGCATGCGATTCAATTTCGAATTATTGATACATTGGTGGGAGCGGTTCTGGCAACTCTTTCTAACTTGTTTTTATTTCCAGCTTGGGAATACATGACGGTAGATGATTTGATTTTTGACGCGATTAAGGCTAAAGAGGTCTATTTGAATGAAATTTATAAAAAATACCGTGACAAAGAACCCACGACAGTGGCCTATAAGTTGTCAAGAAAAAAAGCATTTTTGGCAATGGGTGAACTCAATACAGCTTTTCAAAGAATGACGCAAGAACCAAAATCACGTCAAAAATATTTTAATGAGTTGTATAAAATAGTGGTACTAACCAACACATTTCTCTCTTCTTTGGCCGCTTTCGGGACTTTTGTAAGAAATCATAGGAATGCCGAATTTTCCGAGGATACAGAGGGATTGGTACGTGTCATAAAAAACAAGTTGCAAAAATCAACCATTCGTTTGAAAGATTTAAATCAGGAAGACACATGCAATGAGCGGGTTGTTTCTGGTTTTGATAAAGATCAAAAATTATCGTCTGACGTATCAAAAGATAGCAGACTTGTTTTAGAACAGCTTTCCTATTTGGCCAATTTATCTCAAAATATTTGCCACCGGATAGATGTTTATCAAGCTCAAAAAAATACGAGCTCTATAAAAGACGAACAAAGCGTTTCATAAAAACTTCTATCGCAAATCGCTATTTGATAGCCTGGGTTTGAGATGCAGCATTCGCCACTATTTTTTAAGAT
This sequence comes from Flavobacteriaceae bacterium, assembly GCA_964230805.1. Taxonomy (GTDB): domain Bacteria; phylum Bacteroidota; class Bacteroidia; order Flavobacteriales; family Flavobacteriaceae; genus Flavicella. Next base: position 22,486 of record CAXRIA010000015.1, on the reverse strand, counting down.
CAAATTGATAACTTATCCCAGCAAGTAACTGAAAACCTTGTACATTGAAATTCGCAAAACGGGCATAGTTTTGATTCAATAGATTATGAATTTCTAGGGAAGCATTCCAATTAGAGTGGAATCGGTATTGCGCGCTGAAATTTACATCAGCAAAAGCTTTTAATTGTTGGGAAACTTGGCTTAAATCTGCGTGTGTGGCCCTATCTTTTCGCTTGCCTACAACAAAAATTTCACTTGTGTAACGCCATTTGTTATGCTCATATGAAGCGAACAGTGTGGTGTGAAAGTTGGGTAAATTCCATGCCTCTTTCTGAGTATCTGTGTCGTAATATTGAAAGCAGAACCGGAGTCCAGTGTTCAAGTTTTCCATGAGTTCTGTTTGGAATTGGCTATACAAGCGAAACGTTTTGACCGCATCGTAAACCACGTTGAAAGAATTTCCGTATTGGTATCCTTTGGCTAATGAATTTGTCCCGTCTGATAAATTCGGATTCAATTGAAACAAGGCCCTGTTGTTGTCATGTAGGAGACTTGCCTTTATGATGTAAGCTATTGTTGAAGAGAATGTCCCTTTTGCCCCTGTAAACAAATGAAATTTGTTCTGGGTCGGAATTATATGCAATGAGGGTGAAACATACGGGTTGCTTGCAACGAAAGATCGGTAAGCGTTTTGGGTCAAACCACCGTTGACACCCGCGTAAAGTTTCAATAAATCTCCACGTGGTGAATAATTTATTCGAATATCTGGATAGATATAAAATTGTTGTGTGTTTTTTTCCACATCAGAATTGTGTACCAATTGCGTACCAATATTCAGATAAAAGTCATGAATGGCAATGGGATAAGAGGCTTTGGCTGAAAAAGTCAACTGACCGTAGTTGAGCTTATTATTTCCTTCGAAATTATTTTCAAAGGAGCCATTCAAAATATCGATGCTCAGATCCGCTGAAAGTTTCTCTTTTCCTAATAAAAATGAAAAGCTGGGCTGCAGGTGAATTTGCGTTTCTTTACTGTCAAACCGATCGGAAAAAAAGTGAAAAGCCACCTCCGTTTTTTTTAAACTCCCCTGCTTCAGTAATAAAGAACCACCCATGGAGAAATGTCGAAAAGATTGTTTCTCTTCGATGCTTTCTAAAACGGTGCTGTCGAAGTCAATGTTGGAAGGCAAACCATACCAGTTGTAGCTGTCTTTTTGGTAGTTTACTTTTCCTGTCCAAGTATGATCTTGTTGCTCATTTTTATAGCGAAGGCCTAATTTTGTATTGATGTAATTGTCGTTTAAAACCACGTCAGAAATCCCGCCACCGGAAGCTCTATTGAAAAGTGAAAAGCTAACATCGTGTTGTTCAACTTTTTTTGTAACAAATGCCTCTAACAAAGGAGTTTGATAATTTCCATAACCTACTTTAATGTAGTTTGGATTTTTCAATAAAAAATTTTCTTCCAAAGGAGCGAGGTAAGCCCCTGCATCGGGTTGAAAAAGAGAGTGAATTCTTTTACTCTTGATTTGGTAAGAAGGCTTTTTTTTCGTGCTATTTTTGTTGTCAATCTCTGGAATGTCTTTGGCTTTGAATGCATCAGATATAGAGGGGTTATAGGAGCTGATCACATTGATGATTTCTGTGGGGACACTGTCTTTTTTCTGTTGCGCAGAGAGAGAACAGGCGAAAGAGAATAGAAGTGTAAATAATATTTTTCTCATGGGTTAAATAATTTAACAAACGTTGTTCCCACTTAGGTTCGTGCACGGTTTCTTCGGACACAAAAAACAGGATTCATTGATCTTAAGAACCTCAATTCGAGGTGGTTCCGTTTGTTGTATTTGCATTGATGTTTTTTAATATTGTTTGTGCCTCCTCCACCAGTGCGGGGAATTGTTTGTAATTTTTTACAATGTTTTCTAAAATGTAAGTAGCTTGGAAAGCATCTTGCAAACTGTTGTAGTTTTTTGCCATTAAAATCAGCCCTTTGACACCCCAAATTTTATAAGCGGCATATTCCGCTGTTAGTTGTTGAATGATTGCATTTGAACGCTCGTAAGCGTTGTTTTTATTTTTAAAGTAAGCATCAAAATACAAGGCTTCTGCTTTTTGACCGCCTCTTCCAATTTTGGCTACCTCTTGGTAAGCCATTTCTGCTTCTTTCCATTTATTCAATTTCATGTAGGATCGAGCCATGTACAAATGAGCATCAGATTTTCTCTCTAGGTTTGATTTTTTCGTCGTAAGAACCTTTTGAGCATAAGCAATGCTTTGTTTGTAGTTTTGTATCTCAAAGCTCCCTTTCATTGCATTGAGTTTAGAGAACAAAATGTTTTGTGGAAAATTGGCTTCGTTCTCCAATCTTTGGAGTAAAGGAATCGCAGCATCCCAATTCTTATTTTCCAAATGTATTTTGGATAGTTGAACAAGAGAAGGTTCAGTATATTCGTTGCTTTTTTGTGCTATGACATAAGCAAAATGTTTCTGCGATTTGTTCTTGTTTTTTAGCTGAAAGTTTGCTTGTCCACTGTAAAAGTGAGCTTTGAGCAGAAAAGTTCCATTTGGGAAATTTGTAAAATATTTTTCAAAGCTAGCAACGGCTTGTTCCCATTTGTTTTTCATGTAGTTGTTTTCTGCGGCAGCATACATGGCATTTTCTAGATCAACATTGTTGGTGTTGCCATGATTGATTTTTCGAGTCCATTCTGCATAGTCCTCCACCTTATCGATGTCTATATATACCCTTCTTGCATTGGCAATGGCCTCCTGCGTCTCTTTTGATGTAGGGTAGTTTTTTACGATGTATTTGTATTGTGAAATGGCTTTGTTTGGCTCATTGCTGTTGAAGTAAATCAATCCCGTTTTTAAAAGAGCTTTTGGTAAGTAAATACTCTTTTGATAGGTGTTTATCAATTTTTGATAGGTCGCAAGTGCAAGTGCACTTTGTTTTGTTTTTAGATAGGCATTCGCCAATTCGAATAGCGCATCGTCTTTGTACGACGATGTGGGGTGCAATTTTGAAAAAGAAACTAAGCTTTCAATTTTTCGTTGGTCTCTTTCGACAAAACCATAGCTGATTGCTTTTTGAAAAGTCGCATAATCCGCATCAATACCATTTTTTTCAATGACTTTTTGATAAGCTTCCATGGCATTCCAATAATTTTTTGAAATAAAATGACAATCACCTAGCCGCACATAACTGTCGTTGTTTTTTAGGCTATTTGCAGAATTTGAAGCTATAAAATTTTCGAAATGACTGCTAGATTTCGAATATGCTTTCAATTTAAAATAGCTGTATGCCAATGCGTATTCAATGTTTTTGTATTCTTGCGTTTGTTTGGCTCCTTTCGAGGCATAGAATTTTTTGAAATAGGCCAAAGCTTCTGCGTATTGTTGAAGGTGATAATGACTTTCTGCCAGCCAATAGAGTCCTCTCGATTGTAGCGCACTGTCAAAACTTTGCGTGCTCGCAGATTTAAAATAAGGCACCGCTTGTTCGTATTTGGTGTTTTGAAACAATTGAGTTCCTCTGTTTAAAGAAGTTTTTTGATAAAATGCATTTTTCGAGAGCCCCTTATTTTTGTAATGGTCTAAGGCTCCTTGAAAATCTTGCGAACTAACAAACGACTGGATGAGTAAGCTGTGAATGGTTTTTGATTTTTTGTTTTTCGGATAGCGTTTGATGTAATTGAACAAGATATTCGAGGCATTGGTATAGGGGTTTCCGATATCATAGCTCAATTTCGCATAATTGTACAAAGCGTCTTCTTGCAGGTCCAAATCAAAAGCCAATTCTGAACAGTTTTTAAAGGCATTCAATGCCGCTGTTTTTTTATTCAATTGTAGATAAGCGTCAGCCAGATGGTAGTAAGCGTTCTGAGCTACCAAATCGTTCCCCTTTACAATTTTATTAAAAGTAAGTACGGCATTTTGAAAATCCTCGGTGATGTAATAAGCATATCCTAAAAAATAATGATCGTTTGTCGATAATTGGTTGTTTTTACCCCGGTATTTTTTCAAGTAGGGAATGGCCTCCTTGTATTTTTTTAAATAGAAGAGACTCTCTCCGATTATTTTAGAAATTTCCGAAACCTCTTGCGTTGATCCTATTTCTAATAGTTTTTTTCCCTCGCTTTTTGCTTGTGTGTAATTTTTTTGTTTGAATTGAATAGTAACGGCGTAATAAGCCAATTCTTTTTGATAGCGCGCTATGTTTTTTATTAAATCGAAGTGTTTTTTAGCGGTTTCAAAATCTTCTTCTAAATAAGCAATGTAACCACAGTAATAATGAGATTCATGAGCGTATTTTTCTGAACTTGTCAAGGAGGAAAAAAAACCGTTCGCCTCCGAATAGTTTTTCATTGAAAGATACGTGTATCCCATTTTAAAACGATACTCTTGTTCTTGAGTTTCGTTGGTGAATTTGGGAGAAACCTGTAATAACCATTTGAGCGCCTCTGTGTATTTTTGTACCGAATAATAGTGGTTCCCGATTTCCAAATAAAGCTTATTTAAGAGGGTGTTTGAGGGGTGTATTTGAAGAAAATCAGCCACAAGGGTAGCGGTGTTTTCTCCACCGAGTTTTACTTTGCTCAAAGTGAGGTAGTAATGACAAATTTCTTTTTGTTCTGAATTTCGATCCATGGTATGCCAAGCCTCTTCAAGAGAAATTTGCGCTGCTTTGAACATCGATGTATGGTAGTATTGAATACCGTTTTCCATAAGTTGTTCATCAGCAATAACGACTGCAGATTTTTGAGCGTTTCCAGGAAGACACAGAAATAGAAAAATGAGAACAAAAGTGTATGTTAGAAACTTCATTGAAATCGAATTTTGTCTTCCAAAAATAAATAATAATCTCAGAATAGAACGATTCTCATAGCCTTTTCTTTGGACTCATAATAGTGGGAACAGGGGATTGTTTTTTAATTGCTCATTTCTTTTGAAATCGATAAGTTTGTAATTCAAAAACAGCCATATGTCAAGTTCAATATTGAAATTAGAGAAAGCAAACATATATCAAGACAAAAACTTGGTCTTATCCAATGTAAATCTCCACATCGAAAAAGGAGAATTTATTTACTTGATTGGGAAAACAGGAAGCGGTAAAAGTAGCTTGATGAAAACCTTGTATGGTGATTTGAACTTAAACCAAGGTACTGGCGAAATTGTTGGTTTTGATTTGAAAAAATTAAAAGAAAAAGAAATTCCTTTTTTGAGAAGAAAAATAGGAATTGTTTTTCAAGATTTTAAATTGCTAAATGACAGAACTGTTTTTGAAAATTTAAAATTTGTTTTGAAGGCGACAGGTTGGAAAGACAAGAAAAAAATGGCAAAAAAAATAGAGGAGGTATTGAAGAAAGTAGGTATGCAGACCAAAGATTTCAAAATGCCATTTCAATTGTCAGGAGGAGAGCAGCAAAGAATTGCCATTGCCAGAGCCCTTTTAAATGATCCAGCGTTGATTTTGGCAGATGAACCCACGGGAAACCTCGATCCCAAAACGTCTATCGAAGTAATGGAGTTGTTAGGGGAAATTCACAAAGAGGGAAAATCCATTTTGATGGCGACACATGATTATGCTCTAATTTTGAAATTTCAGCAACGCACAATGAAATGCGAGGGCGGAGAGTTGTTTGAAGTCGCCCAACAATCCAGTGCCTCTTCTTGAGAGATCCCAAGAAAAAAGTAAAAATCAAGCAGGATTGAAATTTAGAACGAATTGGATGACTTCAAAGTAATTCTAGAATTTGCTTGGCACTTTCCAATGGATGGAATGTTTTCAGGAGTTCTGCTCTCAAACGAATCTCAGAATTGTCAAAATCTTTTATCAAAAGTTGTTTGATACTTTCTTTGAACTCTGCGTCTGTATTCGCTATTGTACATGCCGACTCTAGTCCCGTGTCTTCGACCATCTCTTTATTGGCAATGACAAACTTTCCTTTGGTCAAACAATGCAGCAATCGCAATTTGATACCCGTTTTTTGAAAGGTAATCAACACATGAATATGTGCTTTTCGGAAAAGTGTGTTTAGGGCTTTGTTTGAGTCGATTTTTTGAAAAGAAATATGATCGTATGGATGGATGGCTTCTTTTATTTCTGGAATTTCATAACTGCTTGCAATGAGCAATTTGCATTTGAGTTCTTTAAAAATCTGTATGGTTTTTTGCAAAGCTTTTCTGTTGTCAGAAACTCTTAGATCACCATGCCAGAGTGCAAATTTTTCTTCAGGATCTTCAAATGGCAAGGTTTTGTTGTCATAAAAAACAGGCGTATACAAGGTTTTATGACCGTATTTTTTTCTGAAGTATTTCTCTTCAAAAGGAGAGATGGTCAATAGGTAGTTTGCCTTTTTTAAGACAACTTCGTATTTCTCCAACTTTTTGGACTCCGTTTTAAAAAAAGCTTTTTTGCGTTTGCTTGTTTCACTTTTGGCCAATCCGTTGTAATAGTGATGTTCTATATTATGCGTTCGCACGAGAATCGTTCTTTTTAGAAAAGAATGAGACGACAAAGGAAAAGTAGTATGTAGACCCTCAAATAAAATGGGATTTTGATCCAATAACAAACGATTGATGAGTTTTTTAGAACGCCTAGTTTTGACGATAAAAGGTTTTCTTGAAACCAAGTCTTTGAATGATTTTTCACGTTTGTAGTAATATACTTTCGCACAGAATTTTTCCAATTCAACCGTACGACCTCTGCCGTATTCATAGGTGTGCAATGTGATAATAACCCCCAGTTCAGCGAGGGCTTTTATCTTATAAAAAACATCGATGACACCCCCGTAATTCGGCGGATAAGGAACATCGAAGGAAACGATGTGTAGTTTTTTTTGTTCAGTATTTGTGGGCAATTTTTACTAATTTTTTATAGACTTTTGTCCAGCCGATCCATTCATCGCATTCCGATAAGGAAGAGTTGTGCCATAAAGATACAAAAGTCCCGTTTACTGCTTTTATCTGTCCACTGATTTCCTCAATTTTTAAAATAGCCTCTTCGGGTGCTAATTGCAAATAATGATTGAGCGTACCGTCCATGATTTGAAAGGGATGAATCATTAACGGACGTTCCTCATTTTTTTTGAGATTAAAAAAAGGAAACGCCACACAAATGCCAGCACGAAAACCAACTTGAGAAGCAAAGCCCATAGAATAATCATTGTTGATTCCATTCAAAAGTAAGTTTTCATAAGTGTTGGGAAGATTCAATTTTAAAAAGTGCTGTCTGCTTTTTGCAATCGGGGCATTCGTAATTTTTTCCAAGCGTTTTTTTTCGATATCAATTTTATTGGGTTCGGAATTCGAGGCATACGAAGGATGAATGCCCACAAGGTTGTTTTTTTGCAGGCGACGAATCAGACCTTCAAATATTTTAGATTTGTAGGAGAGATTTTTGTCAAATTGAGCGCGATCTCCCAAAAGGAAGAAATAAGCATTTTTTGTTTGGTATTTTTTTTGAATGTCTTCAATTAAGGAATAGGTGTCGTAAGGGTCTTTTTGAAACAAAAAGTAATGGATTCTTTTTTTAAGGTCTGACGTATTACCCTGCAATAAAGCTTTTAGAAGGCCGCCTGTAAATCGAGCAAAACCTTTTCCTTTGAACGCGTAGGCACTATCAATATCCATTGAGTTTAGGTATTTGTATTGCTGTGCTGGGAACCTGTAGTTTGGGTTTGTCTTGAGAATGGCTGTTTTCAATGCTTCAGCCCATAGGTGAACCACGGGAAGCTCCAAAAAATTGTTTTGAAAAGCAACAGAATTCTCCGCAGAAAAACGATGATGTTTGTCCAAGGTGGATGAAATATATTCTTCATAACGACTGGTCATAAAAAAGACAGCCGCGAACAAATCAAATGGAAAGTGGGAGTTTTTAGAAGTTCTAAAAAAATAAGGAATATTATTTTGCCATTCCACGAGTACCTCTTGTCTGCGAATGTCATTTTCAAAAAGCAATGGGTGTGGTGCAATGGTTAGGCAATCTGTTAAGTTTTTTGAGCTGTAGTTTATTTTGGGATTTCCTTTTAGGGATTCGAATTCTTTCAAATCGACCTCTTTGAAAGAGACCTGTAAAACCTGTTGAAATACTACTTTCAAGGCATAGGTCAATCGATTGCTTTTGTGTTCACGGTATATAAAGATCATAAAAGGTTGCGATAAATTTCTTTCAAATGTTTTTGTTCATTTTCCCAATTGTAGGTTTTTGCAGCCTTCTCAATATTTGTTTTCCAATTGCGGTAACGTGTTTGGTCGCTGAAAATTTCGACAACGGTATCAGCTAGTTTTTTTGGATCATGGTGGTTGCAGACCAAACCAATATCGTTTTTTTGGACCAAATCGGCAATAATTTTTCTGTTAGAAACGAGCATGGGGGTTTTTGCTTGAATGTAGTCAAAAATTTTATTCGGCAAACTGTATTCGTAATTCAAGTTGGTGTTTTTGTCCAAAGACAACCCCAAATCAGCGATTTTCGTATACCGCATCAATTCATTATAGGGTTTTCTTCCGAGCAGAAAAACGCGTTTTTCAAGTTTCAGTTCCGCAACTTTTTTCTTCAAAACAGGAAATACGTCGCCACTACCAATAATATACAAGACAAAATTTGGCAAATAGTGCATCATCTCTACGGCTTCCTCACCACCGCGATCTATATTGATACCAGCACCTTGCAGAATGAGCATTTTACGTCCGTCTTTTGTTTTTTTAACAAAGGCTTCACTCAATTCAATATCCTTTAATTTGGGAGCAATGTTTCGAATGACTTTTACAGGAACCTTGTATTTTTTATGGTATATATCAGCAATCGTAGCATTGACAGTGTAGCTATTTTTCAATTTTGGGAAAATTGATTTTTCAATCAGAAGCCATACCCTCTGAATCAAAGGCCTGTTTACGAGTTCCGGGACTTCCGTAAACAACTCATGACTGTCGTAAACTATTTTTTTTTGAAACAATTTGCCAATTAAAAAATTGGGCAATAAAGTGTCCAAATCATTGGCCACTAAAATGTCTTTTTTTATAACCCATAATTTCAGAAACAAACGAAGGTTGTATTCCGCATAAAATAAAAAACCTTTATCAAAAAAAAGTCGCATGCGATGCGTCGGGTAAGCTCGGTTCAACGGACCGCTTGTTTTACGTTTTCTCCCGATGAGTAAAATCTCAAAGCCCTCCTCCAAAAGTGTGGTACAAATTTTGTGAACACGTTGGTCAGTACACAGGTCATTGGTGACAGATATGACAATTTTTTTCAAAAGGATTTTGTTTTTTAGGCAAGTTACAAATTCGTACGGATTTACACCAACAGTTACGTTTGGTTGTTTACAGGTCAAGTACAATTAAAATTAGGTCTTTTTTTGTTTTGAAGTTCAATAATTTTTTTCGAGTCGTCAGAAGTCTTATTTTAGCTATTTCTCATAACCCTATAAAATCATGAAATTAAATCGTATCCTTTGTTCGCTCAGTTTTTTGCTTTTGTTTGCCTGTGCAAACAAAACAGATGTTCAGGAGAAGCCTCCCAAAAACGTCATACTACTCATAAGTGACGGAACCGGATTGTCTCAGATTTCGGCTGCCTTTTATTACAAAGATACCCCCGTTAATTATCAGCGATTTCAAAATATAGGTTTGATAAAGACCTCTTCCTCTCGTCAAAAAATAACAGACTCCGGTGCGGGAGCCACAGCCTTTGCTAGTGGCGTAAAAACCTACAACGGAGCCATTGGTGTCGCAGACGATTCTACCGCAGTGAAGAACCTTGTGGAAATAGCATCACAAAAGAACCTTAAAACAGGAGTTATAGCGACCTCTTCAATCACCCATGCAACTCCCGCTTGTTTTTATGCACACGCAACCCATCGCAATCAGGCAGAAGAAATTGCTACACAGTTGCCAACAGCGGGACTGGATTTTTTTGCCGCTGGAGGATTGCAATTTTTTAATCAGCGCTCGGATGGGAAAAATTATATGAGTGAGCTGATAAACAATGATTTTACCATAGATACCCTTGCTTTAGGAACCTATGAGTCCATTCAAAACAACAAAAAACAAGGCTATCTTTTGGCGCAGGACGGTATGAAGAAAATGACTGAAGGAAGAGGCGATTTTCTTCCCAGAGCCACAGACTTGGCACTTCAATTTTTGAGCAGAGAAAAGACGGGGTTTTTTATGATGGTGGAAGGTTCCCAAATCGATTGGGCGGGGCACAATAATGACACGAAATATTTAATATCCGAGTTGCTTGATTTTGACGAAACCATCGGAAAGGTGCTTGATTTTGCTGAGAGTGATGGAGAAACACTGGTAATAGTAACTTCAGATCATGAGACGGGTGGATTTACACTAGCATCAAAAAAGAGAGCTGCAGAAGGAGGAATGTCGTACAGTGATTATCATGAAATTGAACCGACATTTTCGACCAATGGGCATTCAGCGGCTCTGATTCCAGTATTTGCCTACGGTCCTGGTTCGGAAATATTTTCAGGCGTTTATGAGAATACAGAGATCTTTCACAAAATTCTGAAAGCTTCCAACGGTTTTAATTTCACCCACCAGTAGTATAAGAAAAGCGAGTTATCGTTTTTGATAGAAACTTTCTAGCCTATTTATTTCAAGGAAAAAAAGTTGCGCTCAATTGAGGGATAGTGTATTGATTTCGAAAAACAACGTGTTCCTATTTGTATAGCTGTTGTATAGTTTGCTGCTCAGTTGTTGTATGGTTATTTATCCTTTTCCTGTCTCAAAATAAGTTTAATTTTGGAAACGTCCAAAAACCTGAGAAGAGCGTTTATGGACAGAAATCAAACGAACAAAAACTAAACTAAATTATTTTGAAAACAGCACAGCTAAAAAAGTATTGCAAATTTTTTTGGATCTTCCTAATCACCTCGCTCAACGCTCAAGTGGGACAAGTGGTATGGGAGGATGACTTTAACTCCTTAAATCCAGATCATTGGAATGTTGATATAGGAGATGGGTGTCCAGAATTGTGTGGATGGGGAAACAGTGAATTGCAGTCGTATCAAAACGACAATGTATATATTGAAGAGATTCCAGGAGAGGAAGGAAACTTCGCCCTTGTATTAGAAGCAAAAAAAGAAAACGCAGGAAATAGCGCATTTACTTCAGGAAAGGTAACGACAAAAAATAAAATTGGAATCAAATACGGGATGGTAGAATTTCGTATCAAAGTCCCAAATGATCTTAGCAAAGGTTTGTGGCCAGCAGCTTGGTTACTTGGTACAAACATCGATGCTGTCAATTGGCCCTATTGCGGTGAAATGGACATGATGGAAATGGGGCACAGCACAAAATTTAGAGGTGAACAAGACCTTCCAAGTGCTGATGAAAATAGATTGGTAGGAGGGAATCTTATATTTTATAGTGATGAGGCCTGTTCCAATGAAAACCCAAACTGTGCTGCGAGCATTGCTTTTGACAAATGGTACAACGAACCCTACACATCACCGGAAACATTGACGGACAGATTTATGATTTACCGCATGTACTGGGATGAATCTGAAATTCGTTTGACTATGGAAGATCGTGGAGCCGTACATAATTTATACACAGGACCATTTCCTATTGGATCAGAAGCAAGCGAATTCAAAAAACCGTTCTATTTGCTTTTGAATTTAGCGGTTGGAGGAAGTTTTACGGATGCTTCAAGTGCGAGTCAAGTGACCGCAGACTTGCCGGGAAAAATGTACATTGATTATGTAAGAGTGAAAAAATGGAATGGAAAAGGAACCGTTTTTACGCCAGAAAAATTAATGGCCAATGCCGGGGTTGACAAAAAATTAGAACAAGGAGAAGCACTAATTTTAGACGGTTCAGGGAGTTACGGACCAATTTCTCGATATGTTTGGAGTATAGATGGAGAAGAAATTTCCGAGAACAAAAATGATGAATTGATTCTTGATCCAGGTGATTACACCGTCAAACTGACGATTTACGATACAGAGGGCAATGCAGCCGAAGATCAAATTATTGTGAGCGTCGGAGGCCAAGAAATCGGAGACGTTATTTGGGAAGATCAATTTGATGAGTTGAGTGCAGAGACTTGGAATGTATCCGTGGGTAATGGATGTGAAGAAGGACTTTGTGGTTGGGGAAATCAAGAATTGGAATCTTACCAACAAGACAACGTATATGTGGAAGAAATTCCAGGAGAACCCGGAAACTTTGCATTGGTATTAGAAGCAAAAAAAGAAACCGTAGGGACCAATAATTTTACCTCAGGAAAAGTAACCACGGAAAACAAGTTGGCCATACAGTACGGAGTGGTCGAGGTTCGTATGAAAGTGCCCGACTTGGCAGACGGATTATGGCCGGCGGCATGGCTTTTAGGAGTAGATCATAGGACAGCGGGATGGCCGCAAACGGGAGAAATTGACATGATGGAAATGGGACACGATCAAGCTGAGCGAAATGCAGAAGGTTTTTTTGGCTCGCCCAACAATTTTGTAAGAGCCAATTTAATATGGTATGCAGATCAAGCATGCAGTCCAGAAAATCCTACCTGTGCAGCAAGCATCGCATTTGACAAATATTACACGACTCCCTACACACCCTCTTCACCGATGAACAATCGTTTCATTACGTATCGTATGTATTGGAATGAGAGTAAAATTCGATTGACCGCTGTCGACAATGGAAAAGAGTATGATTTGTACACCAATCCATTTCCAATTGGCAGCAAAGAAAAAGTATTTAGACAGCCTTTTTATTTTATCATGAATCTTGCCGTTGGAGGAAATTTTGTAGGTCTAACAAGTGAAAATCAAATTACAGCTCCATTTCCATCTAAGATGTACATCGATTATGTGAAGGTGAGCAAATGGAATGGTCAAGGAAATGTTTTCCAAACCGAAGGACAAGTATTGGCCAATGCAGGCGCAGATGTGGTTTTGGCAGATTTAGATAAAGATGGAACAGAGATCGTTACATTGGACGGATCTGCAAGTTATGGCGCAGCAGTTTCCTATGAATGGAGCGAAAATGGAGTCGTATTGTCACAAGACGAAAAACCGACCCTCTCTTTAAGTTCCGGGATACACGTACTGCAATTGAAAGTTACAGACGCTATAGGAAATAGCGCTGTAGACGATGTAAAAATTACGATTCGCGAAGTTCTTTGGGAAGAGAATTTTAACACATTCGATACAAATATTTGGAATACAGATATCGGTAATGGATGTGAAGAAGGACTTTGTGGTTGGGGTAATCAAGAGTTGGAATACTATCAATCTGAGAATGTTTATGTAGAAGCGATTCCGAACGAAGAAGATAACAAAGCACTGGTTATAGAAGCTAAAAAAGAGAGTGTAGAAGGATTTTCGTTTACCTCAGGAAAAGTGACTACCAAAGGGAAATTAAGTGTTCGTTATGGATTGGTAGAGACGCGTATTAAAGTACCAAACAACCTAGCTACGGGTCTTTGGCCTGCATTTTGGTTACTTGGAAATAATATTGATGACGTAGGCTGGCCGAAGTCAGGAGAAATCGATATGATGGAAATGGGACATGGTAGAGATTTTAGAGAAAGACAAGAGTTTCCAGAGGCCACAGAAAATGAAATTGTCGGTGGAAATATCATTTTTTATTCAGACGATGCCTGCGGAGGAAGTCCAGATTGTGCCGCGAGTATAGCCTATGACAAATGGTACAACAACCCCTATTCAAACAATTCCTCGCTTACCAATAGATTTTTGATCTACAGAATGTATTGGGACCCCAATGAAATAAAATTAACGGTAGAAGACCGTGGAGTTGAATACGGACTGTATACCGGACCATTTCCACTTGGAATTGAAGCACAAGAATTTCACAAACCCTTTTATCTGATAGCCAATTTGGCTGTAGGAGGTAATTTTACAGATGCGCGAACGCCCAATCAAGTAACCGCGACGATGCCCGGTAAAATGCTGGTAGATTACATTCGGATTTTCAAACACAATGGATTTGGAGAAGTTTCTGAAGGCGGTCGCTTGATTGCCAATGCAGGTCCAGATATTATAAAAATTGACGAAAATAAAGATGGCCTAGAGAAAATTGTGCTTGACGGTTCAGGAAGTAACAATCACAATGGAGTCATTTCAAGTTACTCTTGGACTATCAATGGAGAAGAAGTAGGAAACAAAGCCTTTGTTTCTGTCCAATTGCCGAGAGGAGTTTATGAAGCAATTTTAACAGTGAAAGATAGCGAAGGAAACACCGAAACAGACACAGTATCTATAACCATTAGCAACGGTGGTTTGGCTCCGGTTGCCGATGCAGGTGAAGACATCGTAGTCAATGATGAAGATGGTGATGATCTTGTGACTGTTGTTTTGGATGGAGCAGCCTCGGAAGCCACGAATTCACCGATCACTTCATACAGGTGGTTGGAAAATGATGTCGAATTGGCAACCGGTGTACGAGCACAAATTCAATTGAGTACAGGATTGCACCTGATTACATTAGAAGTAATGGATGAGGACGAGGCAGTAGGTACAGATGAATTGCTTGTGACGGTGGTGGATCCTGATAACAATCCTCCAACTGCTGTGGCGGGAAGCGATATTGTGTTGAATGATGACAATGGAGACGATTTGGTGGAAGTGACTTTTGACGGTTCGACCAGTACAGATCAAGATGGGACCATAGCGCTGTACGAATGGCTCATCGAGGGTCAAGTGGTTGCCACTGGAGTCAATCCGCTTGTGAGCTTATCTACAGGAATCTATGATTTGACCCTGAAAGTTACCGATGACGATGGAGTTTCTGGCACTGATACAATCCAGGTACAATTGATAGACCCAGATAATCAAGCTCCAAATGTCACTCTTGCGGAAGATTTGATGATCATTGATAGTGATTTTGACGGGTTCGAAACCTATGTCTTGGATGGAGAAAATACTTCGGACGAAGACGGAACAATTGTGTCCTATGTATGGAAAGAGTCCGGAGAAATTATTGGAGAAGGTGTTCAGCTTGAAGTTGAATTGGCATTAGGGGTGCATACAATTGCCTTGGAAGTGGCAGATGATGATGGTGTGATTGGGAGTGATGAAATTGTTGTTACGATCAATCAGTTACCCAAGGCCTTTACAGGAGAAGATATCCGAAAAGAAGACATCAACGCTGATGGATTTGAAACCGTTGAGCTCAATGCCTCTGGAAGTACAGATATTGATGGGAGTATCGAAACATTCTCATGGCTATATGACGGAACGGAAATAGGAAATTCCGTAATAAGTACACATACATTTGGTATAGGTGCACACGATGTTATTCTAGAGGTTACTGACAATTATGGTTCTGTAGGGACAGATGCATTTACGGTATTTGTTAGCAATAGTAATAACAATGCTCCTTTGGCGAATGCAGGAGCGGATCAAGAACTTATGGAGGATGATGGTGATGGATTGCTAGAAGTTCGTTTGGATGGTACGGCAAGTACGGATAGCGATGGAGAGATTTATAGCTACCAATGGTACAAAAATGACGAACTGATTGGAGAAGGAGTAAATGCAATTGTCAATCTTGAAATTGGTGAACAAGTCTTGGAACTTCTCGTGACGGATAATGAAGGAGCTACAGCTACAGATGAGGTTTTGGTGATGATTCAGGAAAGAATCAACTTAGCTTTGAACAAAGAAGTATATACAAGTTCAGAAGAAAGTGATAATTACAAAGGTTCTTATGCCGTTGATGGTGATATGGAAAGTCGTTGGGCGAGTGCTTTTTCGGACCCGCAATGGATTTATATAGATCTTGGCGAAACCTATCAGTTGCGTCAAGTGTTTCTTCATTGGGAAGCCGCTTATGCAACAGCATATGAGGTGCAAGTTTCTCACAACTCTTGTTCATGGGAAACCGTTCGATCGGAGTTTTCTGCAAATGGAGAAAAAGACGAATTAACGATCTCTGGTGTCGGAAGGTATTTGAGAATTTATGGAACAGCAAGAGGCACAGAATACGGATACAGCTTGTATGAATTGGAAGTGTATGGAGAACCCGTTGCCGAGGATTACGATCCGGGTAATATCGACGATACGGATTGCGAAGGCAATAACAACGGAGGTGGAGGAAACAACGGAGGATCCGGATCAACAGATGCCTGTTCAGGTCAAAGCCAAGAGGCTGATCAAGGTAGTTTCAATACAGGTTACAAGTACAATTTTGTGACGGATGGATCGAATGTCAAGATTACTTTTGAAATGTTGGATGCGGATAAGTCTGGTGCAGTAGCTTATTTATGGAAAAAGACACCTTTTTCTGAAAAACAAATGACATCTGAGGGCGGAGGAAAATTCTCAACAACAATTACAGGGCTTGCCAACGGTGAAACCATCAGCTATGCTTGTAAGTTTGCTTTTTCCAATGGAATGGCAGTGACCAAATACATTGACTATGTTGTCGGTACGGAGTGTAATAAAACAGTCGGTGAAGATAGTGACGGTGACGGTGTTTCAGACGCTACAGATGCGTGTCCAAACACACCCGCCGGAACTTCCGTAGATGCAAAGGGTTGCGAAGTGTTTGTTTTGCCTCCTGATGCGATTTCCATAACTGCAAAATCCCCTACCTGTAGCGGAGAAGCCAATGGACAGATACAAATTTTAGCTACTGAAAAAAGTCATTCGTATGAAGTATACTTGAATGATGTGTTTGAAAACAATTTGAATTATGCAAATCAGTATTCGGCAAAAATACAAAGTCTTACCGCAGGAGATTATGACGTATGTATTGTTGTTGATGGTGTAGCAGATTATCAAAGATGTTACGGAATTACCATAGAAGAGCCTGCGCCTTTGAATGCGGTTTCCAAAGTGGATGAAAAATCAAAAAAATTAACCGTTGACCTTGAAGGAGCTGAGTCGTATACAGTTCTTTTGAACGGTGAATCGTTTGTCACAAGTGAATCCGAATTGATACTAGATTTGAAGTCAGGAGCAAACAATCTACAAGTGAAGGGAGATTCAGAATGTCAAGGAGTCTACTCCAAAGAAATATTTATTTCTGAAGAAGTAAAGATTCATCCGAATCCTACTTTAGGCGATGTTCAATTGTATGTACCCAATGAAGAAGGCAGTGTACTTGTTACAGTACATCTTTTAACTGGACGTAAAGTACATCAAGCAGTTTACAATCTCTCGGAAGAACGAATCATTTCGTTAGATCTGAGCCCGTTTCCAAGTGGTATTTACCTCGTTTCATTGAAAGGAAATACCATAAATACATATCAAAAAATCGTAAAAAAATAATCAGATGAAGAAATATATTATTTACAGTTTTATTTTAAGTGTTTTTTTTCTTGCTTCTTGCAGCAATGATTCCGATGGAAGTTCGGAAGGTACTTCTGGAAAGACAACTCTAGTGTTCCCAGAAAAAAACAAACAATGTGAAGTAGGAAGCGTTTTAGACGATGTTTCGACGATTGTTTTTGAATGGAAAAATGCTGGGGATACAGAAACGTACGATCTTACGATTGTCAATTTAGAAACAGACAAAACAATTGATTTGTTCGGTATTGAAGACACAAAAAAAAGTGTTTCCTTGGAAAGAGGGTATCCTTATGCATGGAATGTTACTTCAAGAAATGACCTAGAAATCTTTTCTGTTTCTGATACGTGGAAATTTTATTTGGCGGGACAAGGAGCTGTGAATAACGCTCCTGTTTCACCGAAGGCAGTGAGTCCAGGTTTGGGTTGGTTGGTAACACCACAAGCAGGGAAAATTGTTTTGCAATGGGAAGCAACAGATCCTGATAATGATGCTTTGGTGTATACCGTATACATCGATAAAATAGATGGAAAGCAAGCTCCTTTGACGTCCAATACAAATTTGTCTGAAAATTCAGTAGCGGTGGCTGTGGAGCCCAATACGATTTATTACTGGTCGGTTGAGGCTTCAGATGGACGTATAAATGTAGTCTCTGATGTGTTTAGTTTCAAGACAGAATAAGTTCAGGACGGTCGAGGTATAATGACCGTAAAAAAGTAAAAATGAGTAGTAGGTAAGCAAATAAGGAAAACCTGCTGCTCATTTTTTTTGTGGATCAATTAACAAAAATGTGGATCGCTTTATGGAAACCAAAGTGATGAAATGAACTTTGGACGTATGGGTTACTATCTTTTGATGAATTTCTGAACTGTTTTTTCGCCCTCTGATTCAATTTTTACAAAGTACATTCCTTTGTCAAGTGCGCTGACATCGATGGTTTCCGTAGCTACTTGTTGAAGCACCAATGCTCCCGTTATTGAATATATTGAAACGATTGAAGAAGATGCGAACCCTGTTATGTAAAGGGTTGTTTCAACTGGGTTTGGATATATTTTTAAAGGTGTTTTTGGAAGTGGTCCATTCGTATTCATAGTACCAGGGCTTCCTTTTCCGTTATGACAAGACCAGTTCTCAGCGAGCGAATTATCAGTATCCCACGCATCTAGTAGAATCGTAGATCCATAGCTGCCCGTGCAGTTTGGCCAAGGAGCCTCTGAGAGATACGTTACTTCGTCTTGTAGGATGTCATTTTCGTCAAAAATTCTGGCCGAGTCAGCATTTCCAAAACCAAAGTCAAAATCACCGATATAGTTGGTGATACTAGGAAAAATATTAGAGAAACTTGACGTATTTTTTGCAACGATCAAGTAAGATTCGGCAGCAATCGTGGTGTTTTCAGGAAATGTATAAACATGCGTATCATCGTCGTCTTTGAGTTTCCAATTCGACAAGTCAATGGCAGTTGCATTTGGATTGTACAATTCTACCCAGTCACCTGGGTCGAAATCGTTACTCGATGTGTAATGAATCTCATTGATAACCAACAGTTCTGGTGCGTTAGAGACCACAAAATTGGCAACCGCTTTCACAGGTTGGTTCAGGGAGATGGCAATGCTTTCCTCTGTAGAGGAGACGTCTCCACTCCAGTGAGAAAATGAATACCCTGGCGCTGCAATGGCTTTTAACGCTACGGGAACGGTTTCAAAATAATCACCTGACCAGTTTGATGTTTGTATTTTTAAATTGTCATTAATTTCAACAAAACCTTGAGATTGTGTCGGATTCGAGATGGTCAGCCTGTGTATGCCGGGTAAATTAAATTTTGATTGGATATGATTTTTCGCAATGGAAGGTCTTTTGTCTGCAAAATTTCGCATGATATTCACATAATAATTTACCCAATTATTGGTGTTTTCGATGATTACGGGAGGATTGTTTTGAGTGAGGGAAGGATCCGATTTCCAACGTTGGTAGTGGGCATTGATTTCCGGAGCGATACTCTGATAAATTTGATCGATATGAGCATTGACATTTGCGCTCAGAAAACGCGTATTTAATTCGTCTGCATACCGATTGATAAATCGGTTTCGGAAGCCGATATTTGTGATCAATCTTCTAAATAACAAGGTCGACCAAGAGGGGTTTGGCCAACCAGGTCCGTTCGGGTCCAATGCAAATTCCAGAGTGTCTTCTTCATAGTTTTCCGTATTCCAAAACGGTCCAAAACCGAAATCGGTATCGTACATGATCCAGCGCCATTTTCCTTCTGGGTGTTTCCAAAATTTAATGTTGTTACCAGGCCAATCCGTGTTTCCAAAGAAAATATTGGCCGCCTGATACAAGGCGTATTCTTCCAAATCTATTCGTTCGGCAACGTATTCAAAATTGGTGTCTATCGATAAATTTGTGCTACGGATGTAATTGATGAGCGCTCTGTATTCGTCATTACTTCCTTCAATTTCTTCCGCGTTGTTCGTAAGTAAGGTAATTTCATCCGCGTCTATATTGTGTTTGGACGCCAGCATGTGTTCGTTTATTTTTTCTCGAAGGTTGTACATGCCCCAGTAACTTCCATTGATGTAAGTAGCGACTGGATTGTGTTCTTGAAAGTCCAATCCAGATCTTCGCATCAAACTTGTCAATGTGATGTCTTTCATAGACGAACGCATCCAATCTTGTCCAGAATTTCGCAAAACCATGGATTCAAAGCTGTCGTAGGACAAGGCGTCGAAAAAAGGGTGTTTGAATTTGGAATCTCCGTATTTTCCACGAGCAAAAAGTGCCATGGATTTTTGACCATTTTGTCCGCGACTCCAACCTCCAAAAATTTTCACTCCAGCATTGAATTCTGCAAAAGCATCCGAATCTTTTTCGTAAAAAGAAAAGTGAATCGGTCGCTCCCAATCTTCCCAAAAATTAGCCCCGAAATAGGGGATCCAAGGATCGTAGGTTCCTGAAGGTCCAAAGACATAGATTCCTGTATTTGGATTAAAAAAATGTGCAGGATCTGTGCTGATCATGGCAACGTCGAGATCGTGGTCGGCATTTAAAATATAGGATCTTGTATATACTTGGGAAGGCAAATGATTGTTGAGGAATATTTTTGCGCGGACCACCGTGTTTCTATTGATTGAGATAGGATTGGTGTAAGCTGCTGAAGTCGCTGTAGGTTCTTTTCCACCGGTTTCATAGCGTATGATTTCCCCATTGTTGTTTCCAGACAATTGAAGGCTGATTGGGCCGTCTAGTAAACCTCTTTCTTCAGAGAAAACAACAGTGCTTTGAACTACGCCGAGATAGGAATTCGTTGCATTCTGAGCTGCCGGTGTTGTTTGTGAAAAAATAACGAGTTGATTGCTAGATCGAGACCTTCCCAGTGAGGTGTTTGCAGGGAGGCTTTCAATAAGAATTTGATCTACGAGGGTTCCATCAGCACTCGTTAAACTTAGTGTCTCTGAATCCGAAGCTATTTTGAAATTGGTATGCAGGTTGTTTTCGTCGCTTGACAATCGTAAGATTTGAGGCGGGGTAATTCCCAAATTACTCGGCGTGGTAAATAGGGCAGATAAAAAAGGAATGACCGTAAAATCAGATGAATTTGCACCGATGTTGTGCGCTTGAATGCTCAAGATATTTTCTCCTTCATTTAAGAGGGAACGAAAATTTGAGACTTCATATCTTTCGGGATTTCCTCCTTGGTATATGAGCGCTTCGCGATCGGTAATGGTTGTTGCATTGTAAGCGGGCGGATTTCCATTGATGTTTGCACGCGCAATTTCAACGCCATTGATATAGGCCACAAAGGCATCGTCGTAATCGATATCGAGGAGTAAAGAGGACATGCTTTCAATATTCGTAATGGAAAACTTTTTTCGGAGATAAATAGATCGGGTTCCGTTGGGGAGTGTGGTGCTATCATCTCCATCAGCATAACCGAAACCGGAGTTTCCATTGGACCAATTGGCATCGTTAAAATTTAAAGATTTCCAACTTGAATTAGGTTCGGAGCTCGGTACGAGGTATTTAAAAGAGTTTCCTCGATTGATAAGCGTTCGTGCATGCGTTATGGAAGCGCGATCTTTTGATGATGCCCATAAGAGTAAATATTCATTAGGTGCCAGAGTTAAATTAGGAAAGGTCCACTTGTCTAAGTTGTCTGGGTTGTCTGATAATGACCAATTTTCAAGAGATACTGCTTGCGATCCGTAGTTGTGGAGCTCGATCCAGTCGGGTGTGTCGCCGTCTTCGTCGAAATGAATGGAGTTCGAGGAAACGACCTCATTAATTCTTACCGTTTGTGCAGATACACTACAGAACGCACACAAAAAAACAATTAAATATCTCATAAGTTTTGATCGAAAAGCCAAAAGTAGTGAAAAAAACAAAGTCATCCCTATTTTTAAAGTATCAACATATAAGACCAAGTCTTTGTTTTGAATACTTCAAACTTACGAACAACACCTCTACATCTTCACGTTGGTTTATGCTTTCAAAGTATGGCAATTCTTTGATACAAGGGGCACACCAAGTAGCCCAAAAATTGACCACATAAACCTTATCTCCAGTTTGGTGAAGCATGGGTTTGAGTTGCTTATAACTAAGCGAGGGAACATCTGAATTGATGTTGGACAACAGCAGCCAAGATGTTAGAATCAAAAAATACTTCATTCATGAAATTTACAAAAACAATGAATGGCATCCTGTGTTTTAACTTCGATTTAACACAGTGAACTCATCTTGACTTATTGTTTTTTACCGACCTTTCCCAAACTTCATTCTTTGTTCACTCCCTTTTCGGAAAAACTTCCCATGGCGCATGTAGTTTGCTTCTATTTTTAGCGCAAGTGTAAAAAACTTATTGTTCAGGTTGACCCCAGCAAAACTAACCGTGTTTCCTGTGGCGACCACACCAACACCACCATTCTCAACCACACCATCGTCAGAAAATGCAAAATTGCCATCTCCATCGGTTTCGCTAATCAAATAGTAGGTAACACCATCTTCAATATTGGAATCCGTAAATTGGATATTTACCGTGCTGTTAAAGTTTACATTTTGCGCATACCAAACACGCGCCCAACGGTTGTTTCCTACAACGGGAAAGTCAGCAGAGACAAAATTGGTAACATCGCCATTGTTGTTTCCCCAGCTTAGACCACTGAGGTCTGAGGCAAAAGCGGTTGTTCGTGTGGCATCTGCATTGCTTGCGGTAAAATTGTTGTCTAGCGCTATGGTAA
>CAXRIA010000014.1:0-4947 GCA_964230805.1 Flavobacteriaceae bacterium | reverse complement strand
AGTTGGTGAAAGTTGTCGTTGTCATCTATATCTGCTATCGAAATAGGCACATGCGGTATTAGAACTCCAGAACAGTAAGAATAGCCAACATAGTACTGAAATAAGTCAGATTCGGTATCACTACCTATATATGGTGCAACGCCACCATTCCAAGCAACTTGAATCGTTTGTGTACCTGAATTACATTCATTCAGATTACCATCAACTCTTTGGGCAAAGAATAAACTTGGTCCATCTGCAAGCGGAATAACATTCGTGGTAGTGATTCCGTTTAGGTTTATGATTTCTGAACAAACTGACTCTCCAGAAAATGTATCAATTGTAAATAAATCCCCTACAATTCTAACTTCAACAGGTGGATTGGTAACAGCGGTACCAAATTCACCTAACAGAAGCACAGTTCGATTTTCTCCGTTTTCATTAGCTGGAGCCAAAGAAACACACATAGGGGTATGTATATTTCCAAGGCTATCTAAAACTTCAAAATCAGTTTCAGATAAACTGGAAACATCTAATGGGAATTTAAAATTAACAGGCATACCATCTATCAGACCTCCTTGTTGATTACACAATAATAGACTTGGTAGTGCATTATCAAGTCCAAAAAAAGCCGACACAAGAGTATCTTGTATTTCTTCTGTAGCATATTCTCCTATACAATCATTTTTAACCTGTTCTTGAGGGGCTTCATTTTTGTTACACGACAACAAGATAATTATGATGGATAACCTTAAAACAGTTTTCAATTTATTTGTTTAATTTCTTAGACCCTAATTATCAAAAAAAGTTTAGATTGTAATCATGGAAGCTGCAACTTTGAATAATAGGGGGAGCAAGCCGAACCGCTACACTACACATTCTAGCCCATCAAAAAGGTGGGTTTTTTCTTGTGTACACAAATTCGTTAAATAAAAAAGCCCATCAGATGCAATGGGCTTTAATAAATCGTTGTGAAAATTGATTTTAAGAAAATTACAACCAATAAGAATAATTATTCTTCACTTGGCATGACTGACATAACTAATCCAGTCGCATCACCAAAATCACCACCTTCAGTAATTTTTCCATTTTCATCAAATGATAAGTAGTGATACCATAAGCCTTTAAAATTTTTTCCAGAAACTGAGTGAGTCCCAGACCAATGGCCATAGGTTCTGACACTACCATTTGGAAGACTGGTTTCAGGGTCGACCCCAGGAAGATAGTTTTGAGCTTCCCAAGAAATGTTTTCCATATTATCCTGCCAACCTTTTAAATATTCTCCAAGCTCTTCTTTATTCATTAAAGGCCCTCCATAAAAGGCACTTTGGTATTCAACATTATCTGCATAAAAATCCATTGTAGCGTCAAGATCTTCGGTAACAAAAACATCAAACCACTGCTTTGTTATTTCAAGATTCCTTTCATAATCAGGATGTTGAAAATCAGAGCAGGACACAAAAAATGTTATTGAAATTAAAAATATTAGTTTTTTCATTGTATAGTTTTAAAGGCCTTAATTTAAGTTATTTATCAGACTTTTAAAAACTAAAAATATTTCAAAAGTAAAAACCCAAAAAGCTGTTGCCGATGTATCATTTATAATAAAACGGCTGCCCAATCAATTAAGCCCATTTATTTGAAATAAACACGCTCAAGTCTTTTTGGTTTTAAAAAAAACATAAGGACAATACAGAGAAAAACAAACAATAAGGAGAACTCCAAAATAGTGAAAATCCGATTGGGGGGCTCCTTCAAACTCCCCACGAATTCGAGCGAAAAAAGTCATCGCCATTACAAAGCCCACATAATAAAAATAAATCAAATGAATGCCCAATCGTTTTATTTTCCGCACGTAAAATGGATAAATCACGATTGCTAGGTATGCCAACCCACCCCCAGCGACTTTATGAGGGATGATCGGCAGGTCGTTGAGATAGACTGCGGCAGACAAATATGCAAAATGGATGATGTGTAAAACACAAAAAACCATTCCCCACAAATAAGTATTCTGCAGGGATGTACCTTTTGACTTTTCATTTATAAAGTGGTAAAACATCATCAGATACAAACCAAATGAAATTCGTCCAGTATATCTTGCTGAAAGGCGAAAAACATCTTCTATAGCATCGTTATAATAAAAGAAAAAAACGAACAATATAAGCTCAATAAAAACACCTGTGAAAATGAATTGATTTAATCGATTTGCCATTCCTAAATATACCGAATTTATGATTATATTGATAACTACTTTGCATAACAAGGAGTAGCATTGTTTTTCAAATAAAGTTATGAATTCGTATTTTTATTTGTATGAAGACACAGCATGCCTTGGTCTTGGGTGCTACTGGCGCAACGGGTCGTGAGCTTGTCGCGCAAGTGCGTGCAAATCCAGCGTTTGGTGAGGTTTCCATTTTTGTTCGGAAGAAACCAGACCTCGAGCACCAAAAACTCAAAGTTCATGAAATCGATTTTTCAAAACGGTTTGATTACAAGAGTCTCGTTGTTGGAGATGTTCTTTTTTCTGCTTTGGGAACCACTCTGAAAGATGCTGGCAACAAAACCAAACAATATGAAGTAGACTATACTTATCAATATGAATTTGCAAAAATGGCTTCAGAAAACGGCGTGAATTACTATTCTTTGGTGTCTTCATACGGAGCAAATAAAAACTCTTGTTTTTTTTACCTCAAAACGAAAGGAGATTTAGAGGAAGAGATCAAAAAGCTATCATTCACAAGCACTCATATTTTTCAACCACCAACTTTAATTCGCCAAGCAGATTTGCTTAGACCAAAAGAAAGGAGGGGAATACGCATGCTAAATATGCTCAATCGGGTTGGAATTCTAACATCGCAAAAACCTCTATCGGTTTCCGTCTTGGCTAAAAAAATGATCGATGAAGTTCTACACAACAAACAAGGCAAGACTACGTATCAACCTAAAGACATCGAACTGTAATCATACTTTTCGAAATATATTCTTGCTGACTCACACTGCGGAAGGGAGGTCAATTTGATGGCGAAGAAACTTTTCTAAATGCTTTATCGAAATATCGCCTTAATGATTCTACCCGTGAAAGTTCGCGGATTTTTATTTTCTGAGTGTGGTTGTCAAAGTAGGCGATTTTTTTCTTCTTCATTTCTGTTTAATGTATTTGCCATAAACTTAAACAAAAAAAGGATATAATCAAAATAGTTTGTTTATATTTATTGAAATGCAAAAAATTCGTGTAAAAATATGCTGTATTTGTAGTGTAGAGGAAGCCCAGCTTGCCACTGCGTATGGAGCTTATGCTTTGGGGCTTGTTGGACATATGCCAAGTGGGCCTGGGGTGATTTCTAATCCCAAAATTTCAGAAATCACAAAATCAGTGCCTCCTATGGTTTCGACGTTTTTGTTGACTAGCGAAACAAAATCAGCAGCGGTTATTGATCACTACAAAAAGGTAAACACTTCTACGATTCAAATCGTTGATGTGTTGGAAAATAGGGACTATGAACAAATAAAAAATGAACTCCCCCATGTCAAAATTGTGCAAGTTATTCATGTACTGGATGACAAATCTGTGGCGGAGGCAATAGATATTTCTGCATATGTAGATGCAATTTTGTTGGATAGTGGCAATCCGAATTTAGAGACCAAAGAACTCGGCGGTACAGGACGTACACACAATTGGGATTTGAGCCGAAAAATTAGAGATCAAATTGATATTCCTGTGATTCTGGCTGGGGGGATCAATAGCAACAATGTCAAGCAAGCCATTGAACACGTGCAGCCTTTTGGGGTCGATCTATGTAGCAGTGTGCGCACCAATGGAAAGCTAGATGAAAACAAGTTAAAGGAGTTTTTCCAGACTATACAATCGATTCATCATAATCAATCATCAATATGAAAAATGTTTTTTTACTTTTCGCGATCGCAGGCATCGCAGCCCCATATTATTTTATTTATAAGTTTATTGAAGCCAACAACTGGGAGTGGTCAACGTCCCTCTTTTTTGAGCAAATCAACGCCAATCCTGGCATGAAAATTTTAAATGCTGACCTCACGGTGGCAGCGACAACATTTTTGGTTTTTATCATTCACAAGCGCAGCATAAACGCCTTGTCCACAAAACGCTTTCTCACCTATTTTGCATCTTTATTTCTAGTCGGATTTTCACTAGCCTTACCGCTGTATATGTATCACAATTATAAAAACTGATCAAGCTCCTATGGTATTTGTTGGCATACGATCTTGATATAATCACGAAATGAAAAACTCCATACTTAGCTTTCTTGTTTTGATTACCATGTGTGAAAAAGAGGATGACCAAATCTCTTGCCTCAAGGAGCCAAGTTCACAGAACATTGCCTGTATAGAAATATACGAACCTGTATGCGGATGTGATGCTGTCACATATAGCAATACTTGCTATGCCACAGCCAGTGGGGTGTTGACCTGGACAGACGGAGAATGCCCCAACTAAGGAATTTACAAAAAACCATTTGACTTTCTGATCTGAAATCAGGACAACTTTACAATTAGTTAAAGTCGTTTTATTTATTATTCATTAAATTTAAAGCTTAATCTAAAAAACATGAAACAATTATTATCTATACTAGTACTTGCCTCATTCCTAAGCTCATGTACCCAAGTTGCTGATGGTCACATTGAGAAATCAGAGTATCACTTTGGGACCATTGAAGTCGGCGATCCAAAATCAATAGCAATGGATGCTTTTAATGATGCGTACCTAGCCAATGACATGACTGGTCAAGAAGAACTCTTTGCTGAGAATGCAGTGGCCAATGTCAATGGTGTTGAGACAACACCTGCCGCAATGATGGAAGGATTCCTTCAAGGACGTAATTTTTACAGTGATATCACAAATTCCGAAAGAGCGACAGGCACTTTTATTCTCGACAGCGGTGAAGTCTATACCAACACTTGGTTTACTTGGACGGGAACAAGCAACGCCACTGA
>CAXRIA010000013.1:0-38970 GCA_964230805.1 Flavobacteriaceae bacterium | reverse complement strand
AAACGAGCATTTCGGAAGTGTATCAGATTCCCTGTGTCAAGGGAAGTGGGATCAACGAAGAAGGAATTCCACAATTTCAAGAGACATGGAAAGTTGGAAATTTTAGTAGCATTCGTGAATACCAAATTACGAATGAAGTGTCTCGTGTGGTGTCTTCTTCTTTTTTGGGCGAGCTACCAAAAGAACATTTGTTTGCAACGCTTCAATCTCATGTGACCCTTTCGCAAGAAAAATCGAATCATTTGATGTCTTTGAGTTTGCAGCCGATTGTCAAAGAAAATGGGCAGTTCAAAATCCTGGAAGCGTTTGATTTGGCGTATGTTTTGGAAAACGAAAAAAAATCGAAAAGAGATGCGAGCGCCCAAACCGAAGCATCTGTATTGTCCAGCGGCACTTGGTATAAAATAGCGATTGATAAAAGTGGTGTGTATCGATTGAACAAACGTTTTTTGGAAAATTTAGGTATCGATACAGGCAATTTGGATCCGAGAGACATTCGCATCTTTGGCAATGGCGGAAAGATGTTGCCACAGGTAAATGGAGCATTTAGATACAAAGGTTTGCAAGAAAATAGTCTGTGGGTTGTTGGAGAAGAAGATGGCGCATTTGACAATTCGGACTATGTTGCTTTTTATGCACAGGGACCCGACGATTGGGTTGTAACAGATGCGAATGCCGTTTCCCACAGAAAAAATATTTATTCCAATCATTCCTATTATTTTTTATCGGTGGATCGTGGACAAGGAAAGCGAATACAAGAGCAAATACCGATTACTTCAATGGCTACACATATGGTGACTACCTCGAAAACCTATGCGTTTTTCGAGGAAGAAAAGGTGAATCTATTTAACACAGGACAGCAATGGTTTGGAGATTTATTTACCCGAAATTCTAGGGCCAAAAACTATCAATTTCGTTTTGACAATTTGGATACCTCTCAAGAAGTACGGGTGAGGGTAAGAGCCATGGCGCAGTCGGCAGTCAGTTCATCAATGACTGTTCAAATCAATGACAACAATGCTTTTGATTTAAATTTTTCGCCGATTTCGGCCGGGGCTTTTATCAAAGCAAATGCCAGGATTGCAGAAAATGCGGCTGAGCTATCATCCGAAGAGGTCACGGTTACTTTGCAATATAATAACACTACAGATCCTGCAGGTTACGCGCGTTTGGACTATATAGAAGTGATTGCCGATAAAAATTTAGTGGCAGAAGGAACACAGTTCGGATTTCGTAACTTTTTGTCCAAGGAGGCAGGAAATATTTTGGAATATTCCGTTGCCAATGCCTCAGAAATAGATCAATTGTGGGATGTTACCGATCATCTCAACCCCAAAAAAATTGAAAATTTACAGCCGGGCAGGTCCGAATTTGTTTTCAAAGGCAGTGGCGGAGAACTCAAAGAATATGTGGTTGTGAGTGAAACGGATTTTTACATTCCCACGATTCCGGAAAATCCTTTGGTTGCAAACCAAAATTTACAGGCATTGAAAGATGTTCAGTATCTTATTGTTACCAATACAGATTTAGCCAGTGAAGCACAAAGAATCGCCGATTACCACATCGCAAATTCAGATTTGACGGTGGAGGTCATCACCTTGGATAAAATATACAATGAATTTGGTTCGGGATCCAAAGACATCACCGCCATCCGAGACTTTGTAAAACATCTTTACGACACAGCTACGAGTGATGAGACCCGCATCAAATACCTTTGTTTATTTGGAGATGCTACCTACGATTACAAAGATATTTTATCGAAAAACAAAGGGAAGAATATCGTTCCGGTGTATATGCCATACCGAAGTTTTAGTTTGACCTACTCTTATGTGACGGATGACTATTACGGAATGATGGACGCTGGAGAGGGAGGAATGGAGTCAACAGACAAACAAGATGTGGCTACGGGAAGAATTCTTGTGACAAACGAAAAAGAGGCCAAAATAGTCGTTGACAAAATATTGAATTATTACAATAGCGAAACAGCAGGTGATTGGCGTAATGAAATTACTTTGTTGGCCGACGATGTGGATCGCAGTTCCGAAGCTGTTTTGCAAGAAGACATGGAATTTATTGCCGATCAAATAAAAGGAAACCAACCAACCTTCAATATAAAAAAACTGTATGCAGATGCTTTTCCACAAGAAAAGTCTTCCGGAGGCGATTTGTATCCCGATGTAAATGCAGGCTTAAATAATTCCGTTGAGCAAGGGAGTTTGGTGATCAATTATTTTGGGCATGGAGGCGAAGACGGCTGGGGAGGTGAAAGATTTTTAGACATCCCCCAAATAAAATCTTGGCAGAATTATGACAAATTACCATTGATTATCACCATTACCTGCGATTTTACGAGATTCGACAATCCAGATAAATTTACGGGTGGAGAAGAAGTGATTGTTAGTCCGTACGGAGGCGCAGCGGCAATGATATCGACCACGCGAGAAATATTTATTAGCTACGGACAAAAGTTTAACAAAAGTTTGATGCCCAATTTGTTAGGATTTGATGGGCAAGATTATTCCATTTCAGAGGCGTTGATGCATACGAAGAATGAGGATCCCTCTCTCAACAAGCAACATTTTTTTATTTACGCATTGGGAGATCCGGCAATGAAATTAAAAATCCCAAAGACAGGTGTTCGGATAAATCGCGTGCTCAGAAGAAATAAAGATTTGGAGGAAGGTTTGCCAGAAGAAGCGCAGGTTGTGATTGAAAATGACACCTTGAAATCCTTGTCGCCAATTCGCATAGAAGGCGATGTGATTGACGCCCTAGGCCAAAGACTTGAAAGTTTTAACGGTACAGTGAGTGTTACGATCTTTGATAAATTGGTGGAAAAAACAACTTTGGACAATGATGGTGCCGGCAAGGTGATGACCTTTGACGTACAAGACAGCAAAGTTTTTAGTGGAAAAGCAACGGTTGAGAAAGGGGCTTTTTACATCGATTTTGTAGTGCCGAAAGATATAAAAATCGCTTATGGGAAAGCAAAAATAAGTTTGTACGCCGAAAATGGCATTTTAGAGAAAGGAGGGGTCAATGTTGAAACCGAGATTGGAGGCGTAGACAACGATGCTGTAAATGACAATACAGGTCCCTTGATTGCCATGTATTTGAATGACGATTCTTTTGTTGATGGAGGCAATACAAATGAAAACCCAAATTTGATTGTCGATTTGTCAGATGAGAATGGAATGAATACTTCAACGAGTTCTATAGGGCACAATATTACAGCGGTATTGGATGGAGACACAAACAATCCCATTGTTTTAAATGAGTTTTACGAAGCTACCTTGGGCGATTATACGAGTGGAAAAATTTCGTACCGCTTGCGAGATTTGGAAGTCGGTCCACATACTTTGAGATTAAAAGCTTGGGATACCTACAATAATTCTGCTGAACAGACGTTGAATTTTCATGTCGTCGACGACGAAGGCTTATTGCTGGAAAATGTGTTGAACTACCCCAATCCTTTTCTCCATCAAACGGAGTTTCGATTCAATCACAACAAACCCAATGAGTTGTTGGATGTTCGCATTCAAATATTTACAGTGACCGGGAAACGGGTCAAAACAATTCGGCAAAAAATCTCAGGATCAGGCAGTGGGTTGTCACAAAAACTTATTTGGGATGGTTTGGATGATTTTGGACATGAAGTAGGAAAAGGGGTATATCTGTATCATTTGACCATGAAAACAGCGGAAGGATTGTTCGCTGAGACTTATGAAAAATTAGTATTATTGCAGTAATTAAAAAATAAAGGAAATAGTTTCGTATGAAAAAATTTAAAATTCAAGGATTTGCACTTGCGCTGTTGTGTACAATGACAGTGGTAAAACTGCAAGCCCAAGCAATCTCAACCGTAGCACCATTGCTATTAATCAACTCAGATGCCCGCTCTGCTGGTATGGGAGATTTGGGAGTTGCCACCACTTCGGATGCCAGCTCGATATTTCACAATTCCGCAAAAATGGCATTCAATACTTCGGAATATACCTATGGTGTGAATTACACTCCTTGGTTGCAAAATTTAGTCGACGGTCTCTTTGTGGGAGGTGTGTCGGCCATTCATAAGATTGATGAAAGAAGTGCATGGGGAGCCAACTTACGTTATTTTTCCTTGGGAAAAATAGAATTATTTGACGAGCAAGCGGCGCCACTCGGTACGGAAAATCCTTCGGAATTGTCTATCGCTGGATCCTATGCATTGAAATTAAATGATTACTACTCTATGGGGGTGACATTGAGATATATCCGTTCCGATTTGTCCATCAACGTGCAGAATCAGGACTTGCAAGCAATCAATGCACTGGGTGTTGATATTTCGGGTTATTACCAATCAAGAGAACGAAATTATGGAAATTTCAATGGTCGATGGAGAGGTGGATTTAACATTTCCAACCTGGGGCCCAAGGTATCTTACACAAGAGGAGGCGATAAGAATTTTCTTCCGACTCGTTTGCGTCTAGGTGGTGGATTTGATTTTATATTAGACGATTACAATGCCATTGCAGTGACGGTAGAAACGGCCAAACTATTGGTGCCTACTCCAGGAGGTGATGCCGAAGATGTGGATTGGGTAGAAGGAATTTTTAGTTCTTTTGGTGACGCTCCTGGTGGGTTTAGTGAAGAATTGGAAGAATTTACCTATTCCATAGGTGCGGAGTATTTGTACAACAATTCTTTTGCCGTGAGAGCAGGTTATTTTCACGAGAGTGAATCGAAAGGAAACAGACAGCATTTTACCATGGGTGGTGGATTAAAGGCTAATATATTTAACATTGATTTGTCTTATTTGATCAATGCCTCGGATGTGAACAATCCGTTGGAGCAAACGTTGCGTTTTTCCATATCTTTTGATGTCGGAGACATCTATGAAAATTTGTAAAGAAATACACAAAAGAGACCGTGAGAAAAACAATCGCACGGTCTTTTTTTTGTAAAAGGAAAAAGTGAACGGAAGCGTTTTGGCGATCTAAAAACGAATTTAGTACTTTTGCTGCAGTGTGAACGTAACGAACAAACCTATGAGAGATTCTTTTGAATTGGATGAAGAAGTAAGAGACTACTTAAAAGAAACAGCCAAATGGGCAAAAATATTAGGAATCCTGGGATTTGTTGCGATTGGGTTGTTGGTGTTGTTTTCTTTTTTTGTGCAAGGAATTTTTGAAATACTACCCCAGACAAATTTGCAACAAGTGCCCACGAGCACACTTTCTATTTTTTATTTTATTTTGGCAGGGATTTATTTTTTCCCAGTGAATTACCTGTATCAATTTGGAAAAAACATGCGTCGATCTTTGGAAACTGAAGACCAAGAATTGTTCAAAGGCGCTTTGAAAAACTTAAAGTCGCATTACAAATTTATAGGAATGTTCGCTTTGGTGATTGTGAGTTTGTACGGTGTTCTGTTTTTATCGGCATTTATCGGATTCATCATTGCTTAAATACCCCTAACCACATGTCAGTATTGATTACCGGAACAGGAAGTTGTGTTCCAACAGTTGTAAAAAAGAACCGTGATTTTTTGTCGCAGCATTTTTTAGATGAAAATGGTGTGGCCTTTGAGAGTGGCACGGAAACCATTATTGAGAAGTTTCATGCGATCACAGGAATTGCCGAACGCCGTTATGCGGAAGATTCTTTGAATGCCTCCGACTTGGCCTTTTTGGCATCGGAAGAAGCAATTTCTGATGCGGGGATTGATAAAAACACACTCGATTGTATTATCGTAGCACATAATTTTGGAGATGTCCCCAAAGGAGGTATTCAAAGTGACATGCTCCCGAGTTTGGCCTCTAGGGTCAAAAACAAATTAGGAATTGTCAATCCAAACTGCGTTGCGTACGATTTGATTTTCGGCTGTCCCGGTTGGGTGCAAGGAGTGATCCAAGCGGAATCCTTTATCAAATCAGGACTTTCGAAAAAGGTGTTGGTCGTTGGAACAGAGACGCTTTCAAGAGTGGTAGACGCTGTTGACAGAGATTCAATGATTTATGCAGATGGGGCCGGTGCCTGTATTTTGGAATCCAAAAAGTCGATTGCAAACAAGGGTATTTTGAGTGTGGGGGCACAAACATTTTCAGAAGATGAAATCGGGTATTTGTTTTTTGGAAAATCCTATTCGAAAGAAGCCGACGCGACAGATTACATCAAAATGCACGGAAGAAAAATTTATGAATTCGCTTTGAACAATGTACCTCAAGCCATGCAAAAAGTATTGGATCAGAGTGGTGTTTCGATTCATGAAGTCACCAAAATATGCATTCATCAGGCGAATGAAAAAATGGACGAGGCCATTGTCAAACGTTTTTACAGGCTGTATAAGTTGCCTGTCCCAAAAGGAATCATGCCCATGAGTATCCACAAACTAGGAAACAGCTCCGTGGCCACCGTTCCGACACTTTTAGATCTCATTTTGAAAGGAAAAATGGAGGGACATCAGCTGGTGCAAGGCGACGTGGTTATTTTGGCTTCTGTCGGTGCCGGTATGAACATCAATGCTGTTGTGTATCGTTTTTGAGGGCTTTCAATCTCCGGATCTATAAAAGTCGTTTTTATTTTTGCTTAAACTCAATGTCAAACAAATGGGACAAATGTTGGGTGATTTTGGTTTTGACGGCTTCTTCGTCTATTTTTTTACCCAATTCCGCTTGCATCGAAGTGACGGCTTTTCCTTGAATACCACATGGAATGATGTTGTCAAAATAACCCAAATTTGTATTGACGTTCAGCGCAAATCCGTGCATGCTTACCCAGCGACTGCTGCGCACACCCAAGGCACAAATTTTTCGAGCAAAAGGCGTACCCACATCAAACCAAACCCCCGTTTCTCCATCACTGCGCTCGCCGTTTAGGTTGTACTCTTTTAGCGTTAAAATGATGGCTTCCTCTAACAAGCGGAGGTATTTGTGAATGTCGGTAAAAAAATTCTCCAAATCAAAAACAGGATAGCCTACAATTTGCCCCGGTCCGTGGTAAGTGATGTCACCACCCCGGTTGCTTTTGTAAAAACGAACCCCCTTGGCTTCCAGTTCCTTTTCGCTCAACAAAAGATTGGACACATCGCCACTTTTTCCCAAGGTATAAACATGGGGGTGACTTACAAACAGTAGGTAGTTTGGCGTCTGTTCATCGGTGTTGTTTTTTCGATTGGCAATTTTAACAGCAATGATTCCCTGAAACAATGCGTCCTGATAATCCCAAGCCTCTTGGTAGGCCAGCGTACCTAAATCTTTTAAAAATACCTTTTTGTTCATGCTTTTCTATTGTTGATGATGAGTGAAGCAATCACGCCCGGTACCCAGCCACAAAGTGTCAACAAAAACACAATCAGCAAAGATCCACAGCCCTTGTCAAAAACAGAAAGGGGTGGAAAAAGAATACAGACCAAAGCACGTAAAAAACTCATTTTTTCTAGGTTTTGACGCAAAGGTCTGAAAAATTAACGAATATCTGAGAATTCTTTGGTGGCAGACAGCCTTGAATAATGTATTTTTGTTTTGAAAATCGGAGCGATGTCTATTCAAGTTGAAAATGTATCAAAGTTTTATGGCGCACACCAAGCACTGAAATCGGTTTCATTTCAAGTCGAAAAGGGAACAATTTTGGGGGTACTTGGTCCGAACGGGGCAGGAAAATCTACCTTATTAAAGATTTTATCGGGTTACTTGGCAGGCGAAGGAAAGGTGTTTGTCTGTGGTGAGCAGTTAAAAGAAGGCAGTATTGCGCTCAAAAATAAAATTGGGTATTTGCCAGAACACAATCCCTTGTACAAAGAAATGTTTGTGCGGGAGTATTTGTGCTTTGTGGGAGATGTTCACAAAATACCCAAGCGAGAAGTAGAAAAAGCTTTGATCAAAGTAGGCTTGTTGCCCGAGTCGAATAAGAAAATAAAAGCGCTTTCCAAAGGGTATCAGCAACGGGTAGGATTGGCAGCCGCCATGCTACACGATCCAGAAATTTTAATTCTTGACGAACCTACTACGGGACTCGATCCCAACCAACTTGTAGAGATTCGAAGTTTGATTTCCGAATGGGGCAAAGACAAAATCGTATTGTTTTCAAGTCATATTTTGCAAGAGGTCGAGGCCGTTTGCAACCGCGTGTTGATTGTGAAGAAGGGAGAAATTGTAGCCGATGAAAATTTGGACGCTTGGAACCAAAGCCCAATGCAGGTCATTGAAGTTGCTTTTGACCAACCTGTTCAGAAAGAGGAATTGGAAGGCATGGAGCAGGTGGTTTCAGTTCAAAATACGGGAGATGCCGTGTGGGAGTTGCAATTTAAAACCGAGACGGATATGCGCGGGACCGTCTTTGATTTTGCGAATAAAAAAGGGTTGAAAATTCTACAACTCGTTGCCAAAAACAAAAACCTAGAAGCCTTGTTTCGTGAATTGACACAAAATTAGAAAACGGCTGTTTTTCTGTGCTTTGTAGAAAACTACAGGTGCTCGCTTACTTTCAATCGCGCTTGCGCCGAAACACTCATTGCGCTGTAATTGTTTTCAAGGTATTTTAAGTATCCTGCAATGGCAATCATACCGGCGTTGTCGGTGGTGTATTCAAATTTTGGGATGTAGGTACGCCAACCCAATGAGGCCTCCGTGGCTTTCAGTTGTTTTCTGATTTCCGAATTCGCAGAAACACCCCCGGCAATGGCAACTTCCTTGATCCCTGTTTCTTTGACTGCATTTTTCAATTTTTCCATGAGAATTTCTACAATGGTTCCTTGAACAGAGGCGCAGATATCGTTCAAGTTCTCTTCGATAAAATTGGGATTTTCTTTTTCCCGTTTCTGAATAAAGTACAAGATTCCTGTTTTTAAGCCACTGAAACTAAAATCCGTTTTGCCTACTTTGGGTTTCGAAAATTTGAAAGCTTTCGGATTTCCTAACTGCGCGTATTTGTCAATCAAAGGTCCGCCAGGATAAGGCAATCCTAAAATTTTTGCGGTTTTGTCAAAAGCTTCGCCTACCGCGTCATCAATGGTTTCTCCAACCACCTGCATGTCAAAATAATCGGAGATTTTTACAATCTGCGTGTGTCCTCCACTAATGGTTAAGCACAAAAAGGGGAACTTGGGTTTCGGCGTGTTTTCTTCTTCAATAAAGTGAGCCAGTACGTGGCCTTGCATGTGGTTGACATCGATGAGGGGAATGTCCAAAGAGAGTGCTAGAGACTTGGCAAAAGAAGTGCCTACCAAAAGTGAACCCATCAATCCAGGTCCGCGTGTAAAAGCTATGGCATTTAAGTCTTTTTTGTCGATATTTGCTTTTTGAATTGCTTGCTGAACAACCGGTACAATGTTTTGTTGGTGGGCCCTAGAGGCCAGCTCTGGAACAACACCCCCGTATTCGGCATGTATTTTCTGATTGGCGATGATGTTGGATAAAATTTTTCCGTTAGAAATAACCGCAGCGCTAGTGTCGTCACAAGAAGATTCAATGGCAAGGATATGAATGGATTTTTTAGTCATGTTAGCGTAAATTAGGCATCCTTTTTGCAAATAAAAAACAAAGTTACACCTTATCACACGAATTAGAAAAATACTGGGAAAAATTTTAGCGCTGCTTTTGTTGCTTTTGCTAATGTCGAGTTTTGTTTTCTCTTTGACCAATGTGCAAACAAAATTGGGGAATTATGTAAGCGAATTTCTTCAAGAGCGTTACGACGTGAACATTGCTGTTGAAAAAATTGATTTGTCCTATCTCGGGTTTGTAAAACTAGAGGGAATTGTCATTAAAGACCATCACAACCATGTGATGATATCGAGTGAGAAATTGGAAACCTCTCTGTTGAGTTGGCAGCAAGTTTTGGAAAATAAATTGAATCTAAGCAAAGTAAATCTTGGCCGCGCAATGTTCAATCTAAAGACTTACAAGGGGGAATCCAAATCCAATTTGGCACTTTTTTCTTCCAAACTTGCAAAAAAATCTCAAAGAAAGAAAAAGCCTTTTGTATTGCAATCGAGTAGAATTGTCATGCGCGGCATTGATTTCACGATTGTAAATGAAAACAAAGCACAGGATTCTTTGGTCGCCGATTATAAAAAAATAAAAGGGGATTTGTTCGATTTTGTGTTGAACGGTCCTGACGTAGCAGCAAAATTTCGAGAGGTCTCTTTTGCGGAAAAGCACGGGTTGCGCATTGCTTCCTTTCGTACGGATTTTTCCTATACCCGCTCTCAAATGAGATTTTTTAAGACAGCACTTCGCACAGAAAATTCAATGGTAAAGGCGACGGTTGAATTGGATTACAGTCCAAAAGGTTTGCGAAAATTCAAGGACAGTGTTTATATCAAAGCGAAAGTGAAAGATGCGTATGTGTTTGCACAAGATTTGAAAAAAGTATACCCTCAATTCTCCGGAGAGGCAACCTATGCTTTGAATGCAAATTTTCAAGGGACCATCAACGATTTTAGATTGTTGGATTTGGCGGTAGTGTCCGACACAAATTTTGAATTGAAAGGAAATTATCATTTGCAGAACAGTGCAAAACGAGAAGGGGCTTTTGTGTTGAAAGGAATGACAAATAGGTTTGCTTCCAATTATCTTGAATTGAAAAAAATGTTGCCTAAAATTGTGGGAGAACGCGTGCCCTCAGCTTTTCAAAAGATTGGGAATTTTTCGATGGAGGGAGCAACGAGTATCGGAAAAGATACGATAGATTTGGACGTGGCGGTTGATTCTGATTTGGGAAGAGTAAACACCCAATTGCGTTTGAACAATGCCTACAATATAGACCAAGCCGCCTACAACGGAACGGTTGTTTTCGAGGATGTAGATTTGGGAATTATTGTCAATGATCCTCTGGTTGGAAAATTATCTTTAGACGGTAAGGTGAATGGGCGCGGTTTTTCCTTGGCCAAGATGAATACAAAATTTCAAGGAAAAGTAACCAAGCACCAATACAAAGGATATACCTATCGCAAAATAGCGGTCAATGGTGTTTTTAAAAACAAACATTTCGGAGGGAATTTAAAGGTAAGAGACAGAAACCTTCAAATGGATTTTGAGGGAGTGGCAGATTTCTCGAAGACGACAAATACATTCGATTTCAAAGCGGAGGTGCCTTATGCAAATTTCAATGCCTTGCATCTTTTCAAACGAGATAGTATTGCCGTATTGAGAGGGAACATCTCTATGGATTTTAAGGGCAATACTTTAGACGATATTTACGGAACGGCTGCTTTTGAGAATGCGAGTTATACCAATCAAAACAAAACATATGAGTTCAATGATTTTACCGTAAAATCATGGCAAAAAGACAGTATCAAAACGATTGAAATAGACTCAAAAGATATCGTGAAAGGAAGATTGCAAGGCGTGTACAAATTGTCAGAGATCAAAGATGTTTTTCAAAATTCTTTGGGAAGCATGCTCGCAAAGTACAAGCCTGTAAAAGTAACAAAAAACCAATTTTTTGATTTTGATTTCAATATCTACAAAGAGATCGTAGAAGTTTTTTTGCCCGAGATTCGATTGGGATCAAATACAAAAATAAGAGGAAAGGTAATTGATGCCAATGATGAGATAAAATTGTTATTTCAAACGCCAAAAATGGCGGTAAAAAATGCGATTTTGGATTCTATTTATTTGCAGATAGATAATAAAAATCCGGTATTGAACACCAATTTTAAAATTCAAAAGTTACGAACCAAAAACTATGTATTGAACGAAGTCAATCTTTTGAACAAAACCCTAAACGACACCTTGTTTGTTCGAACAGATTTCACGGGAGGAGAAGCGAGTGAAGAACGTTATGATTTGTCTTTTTTCTATACAGTGGACGAGGCTAAAAAAGGGGTGTTGGGAATCAAAAAATCAAAAATTTATTTTAAAGACAAAGATTGGTTTGTAAATCCATCAGACAATGACAAAAACAAATTGACTTTTAATTACAGCAAGCAAAAGTACCAATTTGAAGAGTTTGATTTGTCACAAGGCGATCAAAAAATAACGTTTTCAGGAGCGCTGCAAGACTCGACTTACAAAGATTTAAATATTCAATTTCAAAAAGTGAGCTTGGATGCCATTACCCCCAAAATTGATAGTCTGTCACTCGAAGGTGTGCTCAATGGCAATTTGAATTTCAAACAAGAGAGGGGTGTTTATCAGCCGGTTGGAAATGTGAGTATAGAAGATTTTTCCATCAATGATGCCTCGCAAGGAAATTTAAACATGCGTTTAAAAGCGGAAGATTCCTATAAAAAATACGCAGTACAAATGGATCTTATTAGTGAGTCGTATAAGAATTTAACCGCGGAAGGAGTGGTGGATTTGACGCCAAAAATTCCTCAAATTGCGTTGCAGGTGCAATTGGATTCTTTTCAGTTGAACGCTTTTAGTCCACTGGGTAAAAATGTGTTGACAAAAATTAGAGGTGTGGCTGATGGGAATTTTGAAGTTCGCGGTCCCTTGTCCAATCCAGCGATGGACGGAGCGCTGTATTTGCGCAATTCCGGTTTGAAATTTCCTTACTTGAATGTAGATTACAATTTTGTAGATAGGCCTGAGATTCAATTGAAAAAACAATCGTTTGTTTTTAAAGATTTGAAATTGTCCGATTCTCGCCTAAATACGATAGGTTTTATGAACGGCAGGATAAATCACAAGGGTTTTCGGAATTGGGAACTGGATTTAAAAATAGACTCCGAAAAATTGTTGGTCTTGGATACCGAAGATCGTGAAGGGGTCAATTATTACGGTACAGGTTTGATTGCAGGACGCGCTCGGTTTTTCGGAAAAACCAATGATTTGAATATTGATGTAAAAGCAAAAACCTTAGATGGGACAAGGTTTGTAATTCCATTGAGCGATATAAAAGGCGTAGAGAATTCGGCTTTGATCCATTTCAAAAAAGAAGAGACAAAAAAAGAGGAAATTTTATGGGAAGATAATATAGACCTTTTGGAGAATATGCAGGGACTTTCTCTAAATTTTGATTTGGACGTCACCAAAGAGGCTACAGCAGAAGTTGTGATTGACAAGGTGTCTGGAAGTTCCTTAAAAGGAAACGGGTCTGGAAACCTACTTGTTGAGATTGACACCAAAGGAGCGTTCAAAATGTTTGGTGATTTTTTGGTTGAGAGAGGGATATACAACTTTATTTATGGAGGCGTGATCAACAAACCGTTTCAGGTGGCCAAAGGAGGGGTGATTTCATGGGATGGTGATCCTTACAATGCAGATTTGAATATTACGGCCGTACATCGTGTCAAAGCCAATCCAAAAATTTTGCTCGAAAGTTTGAATACCAATCGAAAAATTGACATCGATTTGATCACAAAAATCAGAGGCAAGCTTTTCAATTCGTCCAATGAATTTGATATTGTCATTCCAAATTCGAGCTCTGTAGTGGCCTCGGAGTTGGATTTCAAA
Source organism: Flavobacteriaceae bacterium (assembly GCA_964230805.1). Lineage (GTDB taxonomy): Bacteria > Bacteroidota > Bacteroidia > Flavobacteriales > Flavobacteriaceae > Flavicella. The sequence continues at coordinate 25,588 of CAXRIA010000013.1, read as the reverse complement.
CTCAATGACAATGATGACAATGCCAAAATGCGACAATTTTTCTCCCTGTTGATCTCTAAAAGTTTTTTCAACGAAAACAATATTGAAGAAAATGGGAGTTCGGCCATTTCAGGAACCACCTCCGATATTATTTCAGGAGCACTTTCTGATATTTTTAATAAAGAAGGCGATAAATTTCAGATAGACCTCGGATACACTTCGGGAGAAAAAAATGATGTAGAAACACAAAACATAGACGATCAAGTAGATATCTCGATGGCTACTCAGATCAACAATCGAGTGTTGATTAATGGAAAGTTAGGGGTTCCTTTGGGAGCCAGAACACAATCAAGTGTGGTAGGAGAGGTAAAAGTAGAGGTTTTGGTAGATGAAGAAGGAAATTTGAGATGGACATTTTTTAACAGACAGAACGAAATTCAATATTCCGAAGAAGAGGAAGGTTATACCCAAGGCGTTGGTTTGACCTATCAAATAGATTTTGATAATTTGTCTGAAATGTTGGACAGACTCAAAAAGAAAAAAACCAAAAGTTCAGAGGAAAAGAAGAAGTAAAATTTTTTTCACACAATCGATTTTTTATAGATTGAAAAAATACTGTATCTATGCAAAACCAAAACAATTACAACAGATCATGAAAAAACACACATTGGTTATTTTGGCCGCAGGTATGGGGAGTCGTTATGGAGGACTGAAACAATTAGATACCATGTCAGATGAAGGAGATACCATCATAGATTTTTCGCTGTATGATGCCATTGAGGCAGGTTTTAAAAAAGTAGTTTTTATCATACGAGCGTCGTTCAAAAACGAATTTGTTGCTGTTTACAACAAAAAGCTAAAAGGAAAAATAGAAGTTGCGTATGTATGTCAAGAGTTGAAAAACATACCGACAGGCTATTCAGTACATCCTGAACGTGTGAAACCATGGGGTACAGGTCATGCCACTTTGCAGGTAAAAGGAGAAGTAGATGGTAATTTTATCGTTATCAATGGAGATGATTTTTACAGCGCGGGAGCTTTTCGAACCATCATCAAAGAACTGGATCATTTGGAAGAAGATTCCTACAATATGTGTATGGTAGCCTACGCGTTGAGAAATACCATTTCTGAAAATGGTTATGTGTCGAGAGGAGAGTGCTTCGTCAATGAAAATCAGGAATTGACAGATGTTATCGAAAGAACTCATATTGAAAAAATTGATGGAAAAATTCAAAGAAAAGAAGCCGATGGCACTTTTGTGCCCATGTCTGAGAATTCAAGTGTTTCTATGAACTTTTGGGGATTTACCCCGAAGTATTTGGAAGTTTTGGAAGCCATGTTCCAAGATTTTTTGAAGGAGAGATCCATGGAGTTGAAGAGTGAATTTTTTATTCCTACGGTGGTCAATGAAATCATTCAGTCCAACAGAGGAACTGTGAAGGTTTTGACTTCAGACGCCAAGTGGATGGGCGTTACCTATGCCGAGGATCGTCCGTTGGTCGTAAAAGAAATTGCGCGTTTGAAAGAAGAAGGGGTTTATCCCAAAAATCTTTGGGCTTAAATGTAAATAGTTTTTTGTATCTTAAATCGCTGTTTTTCAGTTACTTTTATTCGATTTTGAGAGCTTGTATAGCCGAAAACGTTTTCGTATAAAAGTTTTTATGGAGAAGATCAGCACCTAAAAAAGTAGTAATTTTATACAATATTTTAGAAGTATGAATGTACAATTGAAAAAAATAGCAGTAATGACCTCTGGAGGGGATTCTCCGGGAATGAATGCTGCCATCAGAGCCGTGGTGAGAACCTGTGCTTACCATAAAGTAGAATGTGTTGGTATTTACCAAGGATACCAAGGAATGATTGAAGGAAAATTTGTAAATATGGGGCCTCGTAGTGTGCAAAACATTATCAATAAAGGAGGAACGATGTTGCAATCAGCTAGGTCTATGGAGTTTATGACTCCAGAAGGAAGACAAAAAGCATACGACAATTTAGTAAAAGAAGGCATTGAAGGAGTTGTTATTATCGGTGGAGATGGAACCTTTACAGGAGGAATGATTTTTAACCAAGAACACAACTTCCCGATCATCGGAATTCCGTGTACCATTGACAATGACATTTATGGAACGCAATATACATTGGGATACGACACTGCCTTGAATACTGTGGTAGAAGCCATTGACAAAATTAGAGATACCGCATCCTCACACAACAGACTTTTCTTTATAGAAGTAATGGGTAGAGATGCCGGGTTTATTGCTTTGAATGCAGGTGTAGGAGCCGGAGCCGAGGAAATTTTGATTCCAGAAGAAAACATCGGTTTGGACAAAATGCTCGATTCTTTGATTCGAAGTAAAGAGTCAGGAAAAACCTCAAGTATTGTGGTTGTGGCAGAAGGAGAAAAGACCGGTAAAAATATTTTCGAGTTGGCAGAGTATGCGGAGAAAAATTTACCAGAATACGACATTCGAGTTTCTGTATTGGGACACATGCAGAGAGGAGGAGCACCAAGCTGTTTTGACCGAGTATTGGCCAGTAGATTTGGCGTAAGTGCGGTTGAATTATTGATTTCAGGATCTTCCAACTTAATGGTAGGTTTTGTGAACAACGAAGTGCGCTATACAGCATTGGAAAAAGCCGTAAAAGAAAACCATGCAATTGACCAAGAGTTGATGCGTGTTTCAGACATCATGAGTATATAACTAAGAATAAATAGAAATAAAATGATTAAAATTGGAATTAATGGATTCGGTAGAATTGGACGTTTTGCGTTTCGATCTGCTGTAGCGAGAGAAAATGTACAAGTAGTTGGAATCAACGATTTGTTAGATGTTGATTACTTGGCTTACATGCTAAAGTACGATTCAGTGCACGGTCCTTTTGATGGAACGGTAGAGGTAGTAGACGGGAAGTTGGTTGTGAATGGAAATGCCATTCGTATTACAGCGGAACGCAACCCAGCAGACTTGAAATGGGATGAAATCGGAGCTGAATACGTTATCGAATCTACAGGATTCTTTTTGACAAAAGAAACAGCAGGATTGCACTTGGATGCAGGTGCTAAAAAAGTGGTCTTGTCAGCACCGTCAAAAGATGACACACCAATGTTTGTAATGGGTGTAAACAACTCAGAATTGAAAGCAGACGAGAAAATTTTCTCAAACGCTTCTTGTACAACAAACTGTTTGTCTCCAATCGCAAAAGTATTGAATGACAACTGGGGAATTGCAGAAGGATTGATGACAACGGTACATGCTGCTACAGCAACACAAAAAACTGTTGATGGACCTTCTATGAAAGATTGGAGAGGTGGACGTTCTGCCATCCATAATATTATCCCTTCTTCTACAGGAGCAGCAAAAGCGGTAGGAAAAGTAATTCCTGAATTGAATGGAAAATTAACAGGAATGGCTTTCCGTGTTCCTACAATGGATGTTTCTGTGGTAGATTTGACAGTAAAATTGGAAAAACCAGCGACTTATGCTGAAATTTGTGCCGCTATGAAATCTGCTTCTGAAAATGAAATGGCAGGGATCTTAGGATACACTGAAGACTTAGTGGTTTCTCAAGATTTTGTGGGAGATACACGTACTTCTGTATTTGATGCAAATGCAGGAATCGCATTGACAGACAACTTTGTAAAAGTAGTTTCTTGGTACGATAACGAAATTGGTTATTCAACAAAAATTGTGGACCTAATTGAATACGCGGCTACTTTGTAAGAAAGCGTTGTAATCAATACATTTAAAAAACCCTGTTTTGATCACAAAACAGGGTTTTTTTATACACATCGTTTTCGTTAAAACATCCTCTATAAGCGGTAGCACTGGGTTATTTCAACGACTACAAAAATAGAACAGCGTTTTATCTAGGATAAAACAGCAGCGATCATCGAAATTTCTACTCCAACATCTTTGGGCAATCGGGCCACTTCTACTGTTTCTCTTGCGGGTGCAGTCTCCTCATTAAAATAGTTGCCATACACCTGGTTGATGCTTCCAAAATTGTTCATGTCTGAGATAAATATGGAAGATTTTAAGACGTTTTCAAAAGTCATGTCAGCGGCCTCTAGGATGGCTTTTAAATTTTCCATGACTTGTTGGGTCTCCGCTTCGATGGTATCGGTTACCATTTTGTTTGTAACGGGATTTATCGCTATTTGTCCCGAGATATAGAGAGTATTGTCGTTCAGTATGGCCTGATTGTACGGTCCTAATGGTTCGGGTGCGGCAGTTGTGTGAATTACTTTTTTCATAGGAAAATTATTCTTCGACAAGGTCAATATAACGATCGTGGTAGCCTAGTAGGTAAAGTACCCCATCAAGTCCAATACTCGAGATGGAACTTTGGGCATTCTCTTTTACTTTCGGCTTGGCATGAAATGCAATTCCCAATCCAGCTAAGTTCAACATCGGCAAATCATTGGCACCATCTCCCACCGCAATGGTCTGTGCAATGTCAATATTTTCTTGCTTTGCAATTTCTTTTAAAAATTCTGCTTTTTTGTTGCCGTCTACAATGTCTCCCAAATAGCCTCCTGTAAGTGCTCCATTTTTGATTTCTAATTGATTGGCATGCACGTAGTCGATGCCGAGCTCTTTTTGTAGGTAATGTCCGAAATAGGTGAATCCACCGGATAAGATTGCGGTTTTAAAGCCGTAACTTTTCAAGGTTTTTATCAAGCGATGCGCTCCTTTGGTAATGGGTAGGTTTTTCGCAACGTTTTGCAAAACTTCTTCGCTCAAACCCTCGAGCAAGGCCATTCGTTTTTTAAAACTTTCATTGAAATCTATTTCTCCTTGCATGGCAGACTCTGTAATGGCTTTTACTTGGGCACCAACACCAGCCAATTCTGCGAGTTCGTCGATGACTTCCGTTTGAATCAATGTAGAATCCATGTCAAAACAAACCAAACGTCTGTTGCGTCTAAAGATGTTGTCTTCTTGAAAGGCAATATCGACATCCAACTCTTGCGATATTCTCATGAATTCCTCGGTCACAAAGGCTTTGTCTTTGATTTCTCCTCGAATGGAAAGTTGTACACAGGCACGCGGGTATTCTACGGCATCTACAAGCGACAACCTTCCTGTCAATCGTTTGATTGCATCAATGTTCAAATTGATATTTGAAATCACATCAGTTACGGCAGAAATTTGTTCTGCAGCGAGCTTTTCTCCTAAGATGGTCACGATGTATCGATTCTTTCCTTGTGAGTTCACCCATTTTTCATATTTTTCCAAGGTGATGGGACGAAATTTTGCGGTGATTCCCAATTCGTAGGCTTTGAAAAGCAAATCTTTTAATACCGGTGCAGAACTGGATTTTGATTTGATTTCAAACAAAATTCCCAACGACAATGTATCGTGAATGTTGGCTTGTCCAATGTCTAAAATTTTAGCGCCATAAGAAGCCAAAACACCAGTCAAACTGGAGGTTAATCCAGGCTTGTCTTGTCCCGAAATATTCAATAAAATAATCTCTTTTTCCATCTAGGGTTTGGTTTTTAAATCCAATGCTAAATTCATCAAACTAAGTGAGAAATAAAAGGATATTGGGAAATAAATTTTAAAAATTCTTAACAGAAACGGATTTTATTTGATCCTTTTTTTTAAAACAACCTTCTGTCGGGAACGTTTCGTTTGTCCCATTTTAAATCACTTAACATAGGTGATTTTACACCAATAAAAAAGTAGTAGGAGGTTCGGTTGCCAAAGGGAACCCAATTGAAATTCAATCGCCAACTGTCTAGGTCTCTTGAAATTCGGATTTGCGTATAACTAAACCCTTTGTTTTTAAAGTCATACCCTGAAGACGCACCTACTTTCCATTTGGGCGTCAAATCTAAATCGCCAGAAAACATCAACGAATTGTTTGATATTTCGTTTTGTCGAGCACCGTTGGCATACGTGCTAGAATAAGACAAACGCAGTGACCAAGGAATTGAATTTTGGTACAAGGTGACTTCTTCTTCCTCTTCTTTTGAGGAAGTGTTTTCAGAGGCTGGGTTTGTTGTCGTGTTCTCTCGTAGGTTTTTTCCAAACAAATCTGTGTTTTGAAGATTCGCAATGGTGGTGTCTTCCTCAGCACTTGATTTTTTATTTTTATCGAAGTCTTTGCTCGAAAGGGAGTAACTCATGGTGAGGTTGGCTCTTGTCAAACGAAACAGACTACCGTTGTTGTTGATATTGAAAACATTGTACTTGACACCATTGGCATTGATGGCATAAGGGTCTAGTGTGGCGCCCATATTCACACTTAATTTGTTTTTTAGCAATTGGGTTCCAGCAGTTAAATTTACCGGCGCCCATCGCAAGCTATCGGCCGCCATGTTGTAGCTTGTTCGAATGTTTAGGTTGTTCAGTAGTTTTATCTTTCGATCTTTGCCGTCAGTGTCTTCTTCTCTTGGCGCTATTTTGGCTTCCACCGCATTTGCGATGGTGATGCCGATTGTGTTGGAAAGCCCCCTGGAAGGGGAGCCATAAATTCCGAGCGCATAGGGAGAATAATTTAGCAAATCTTCGGGATCGTCACTTCTTTGAACATCTTCGTAATAAAAACCAAAGTCAGGCCTGTAATTAAACGAAATAGACGGACGCACGGTATGTCGAATGGCTTTTAGTTTTTTTCCTTTGAATTTGTAAAGGCCGTAGATATTTGTGGATAAGGAAGCTCCAATAGCGTACTCTCGGAAGGCACGGAAACCATTGATGGTGTCTGTTTCTATTTCTTTGGTGTTTTCGTTATAGTTTTTCTGAAGGGATTTAAAATACCAAGTTTCTTCGTACGTGGCATTGGGAGATAAGGTAAGGTATTTCAAAAGTTTGATATTGGTATTCAAACTTGTCCTGTGTTGAATTCCTGATTTTGCTTCGTCAAACATTTTCTGTGAGAAAAATTCATCGTCTGTGGTTGTGATTCGATTGTCTGCTTTGAGCGAATAATTCAATCCCATTTTTTGGAGGGCATTTTTCTTTGTCCCAGATTTGGGGGCAAATGGATAAATTCGGTCCATATTTACCTGTAATGTAGGCAATGACATGGTGATGACCTCTGTATTTGTGTTTTGAGCATGTGAGGCGGTGACACTCATGTTAAAAGGAGTATCAGCAAATTTTCTATAATAAGAAATAGAAGATCTCAATGTATTTGTAAGGGTTTGTGAGTTGTTGAGTTGGTTCAATGATTGACGGTAATATTTGCTGCTTCCCAAATTTACAGAGGCAGAAAGTCGCGTATTCGGGTTTGCCTTGGCGTCTTGGGAATGTGACCACCGAAGATTGAAATTTTGACTCTCGCTGTAATCGTCGAATCCTTTTTGACCAAAAATTAGACTTTCGTAATTGAAACGAAACGTTCCGGAATATTTGTAACGCGCTTTGTAGGTTGATTCAGCACTGATTCCCCAGCTACTATTGGAGTAAATATCTCCGGTAAGCGCGAGGTCGTAAAAATCATTTCCGGCAAAATAATACCCGCCATTTTGTAAAAAGAAACCTTGGCTGTTGGATTCTCCATAACTCGGCACAATGAAACCAGAGGCTTTTGACGAGGTTAATGGTAGGTAGGCAAATGGCAGGATAATCGGCGTTGGAACATCTGCAATTACCAGTTTTGTTGGCCCGACAACAATTTTTTTATTGGGTACAATTTTTGCCTTTTTGGTGGCTAAATAATAGTCGGGATTTTTTTTATCCGAAGTAGTGAATCGAATGCCGCGGACAAAGATCGTTGAGTCGTTCATTTTTTTCGTTTTTTCACCGAGTGTAATGATCCCGTTTTGTTCGGTTTTTAATCCGTAAATCAGCGCTTTTTCAGTTTTGAAATTGAAAACAATAGAGTCTTGTACAGATTCTTCAAAACCTTGCACAAAAACAGGGAGTTGGGAATAGGCTCCCACACTGTCTTTGATGCCCTTAGCAATGACAATATTGTTGAGGTAGTCAATGACAATATTTCCCGATTTGATATTGATGTCCCCGTAGTTCACTTCTGCTTTGTTGAACAAAGTAACCGTTTTATTCACGACATCTTCCAAAATATAATCTTCCGCTTTGTGGTCAATAATAGTCTCAATGGCCTCTTTGGGTTTCCTTGTTTCTTGTGTTGAAAGACTGTCTTGCTCAATGAAATTAGGGATGTCACTTTTGATTTCTAAAGAGTCTATCTGTGCAAAAGAGGGGAGAGAGCCAAGCACAAAAAAGCCGGCGATAAAAAGAATATGGTATAAGTTTGTTCGCAATATTTTATGTGCTATTTTTGTGTGACAAGCGGTTTCCTACTTGTGGTTTTTACGCTGCCAAAATTAATTAAAATAAATTCATCAATTTGACCCAAAACCCTAAAATAAAGCAAATTTTATTCTGCACCCTTATTTTTTGCCTATTTCTATCAGGGATTCAAGCAGTCTCGCAGCATAAAAGTTTTACAGTCGTTCTTGATGCGGGGCATGGAGGGAAAGATCCTGGCAAAGTTGGCTATCGAAATTACAAGGAAAAAGACATTGCCTTGCAGATCGTTTTACAGGTGGGAAAAAATTTGTCCAAAGAAAAAGATATCAAGGTCATTTACACGCGTAAAAAAGATGTTTTTGTGAACTTGTTTGAACGCGGTCGGATTGCCAACAAGGCCGATGCAGATTTGTTTGTTTCGGTGCATTGCAATGCACACAAATCGCAAGCATCGGGTTCGGAAACATGGGTGCTTGGCTTGCATGCAAACAAAAGAAATTTTGAGGTTGCAAAAGCTGAGAATGAGGTTATTTTGTTAGAGGAAAATTACGAGGAAAAATACGAAGGTTTTGATCCCAACTCTCCAGAATCAGTGATCGGACTGACATTAGAACAGGAAGAATATTTGGACAAAAGTTTGGAATTGGCAGCTGCTGTTCAAAAAAATTTCAAAGGAAAACTGAAAAGATATGATAGGGGCGTAAAGCAAGCAGGATTTATTGTTTTGCACCAAACCTACATGCCGAGTATTTTGATAGAAACAGGTTTTTTGACCAATAAAAAAGAAGCGGCCTACTTGCATTCGAAAAAAGGAAAAACCGAAATGGCAGCGGCCATATCCAATGCAATTTTGAGTTATGTCAACAATTTAAAAATAAATACCGTTGCGAAAGAAAAGTGGGTGTCCACTCCGAAAGTCGTTTCGAAAAAAGAAGCCGTTTATTTCAAAGTTCAAATCGCTTCTGGAAAAACAAAATTGAAAACCTACAGTTATAACTTTAGGGGCTTGCAAAATGTCGAGCGCGTAAAAGTAGGCACGCATTACAAGTACTACTATGGAAAAAGTAAAAACTACAACGAGATCAAAACACATTTAAAAGTGGCTCAAAAAAAAGGCTACCGATCTGCTTTTATTGCGGCGTTTATAAATGGAGCAAAAGTACCTTTGGCAAAAGCTCTTAAAAAAAGTAAGTGACACAGAAATAAAAGTTTCAACAGGTTCCATTTTTACTCAAATAAATTATTAGTAGTTTTGTTTTATAAAAAAAATATATGAGTACATTTTCAAGAGAATTCAAGACAGGCGTAGTTGTGGTCGTTATTGCGGCACTTTTTGTTTGGGGATACAGTTATTTAAAAGGACACAATTTGTTTGAGGGAACTTCTCATTCCTATTTTACAGAATACAACAATGTGCAAGGTTTGAACACCGCAAGTATGGTCACCATCAATGGGTATGAAGTAGGAAAAGTGGTGGGCATCTCTTTCAATGAAGACGTCAATAAAAAAGGGCAGTTGGTGGTCGAATTTACAGTAGAAAACAATTTTCAATTCTCTAAAAACAGCATTGCAAAAATTTACAGCGCGAGTTTGATGGGAGGAAAATCTCTGGCGGTGATACCTTCGTATGATGGGGAGACAGCAGTGCCGGGAGATTATTTGGCCGGAGAAATTGAGTCGGATATGCTTTCTTCCGTAGGAGAAAAATTGAACCCTTTGCAGGCAAAATTAGAAAGTGTTATCGTAAGCGCAGATTCTCTTTTGGTGCACCTCAACGATGCTTTGGATAAAAGGACCATACAGAACTTGAAAGAGAGTATTCGATCCTTCAAAGGAACCATGACGACCTTTGAAAATACGGCCAAAAATGCGGATTCTATTGTGGCGGAAAACAGACAATCCGTAAAGAAAACGCTCGTAAATGCTGAAAAAATAACGAGTAATTTGTCTAAATTTTCGGATACATTGACCCAGGTTCAAATGGGAGCACTGGTAAGTCGTGCAGAAAGCACCATGGCGGATATTCAATTGATTACAAATCGAATCAATCAAGGTGAGGGAACTTTTGGAAAACTGATGAAAGATGAAGTTCTTTATAACAATTTGACCAATGCGTCGAAAGAATTAGAGGCGTTGCTTCGAGACATAAAATTACACCCGAAACGCTTCGTACATTTTTCTCTTTTTGGAAAAAAAGACAAAGGCTATCAAGAATTTGATGTAAAATAAACAAACAAAACATGCAGTACGCCCCAAATATTGTTTTTACCCTTTTACTGATTTTAGGGATTGGTTTTTTTTCAAAAAACTTAAAGAGACTCAAACGGAATATTCAGCTAGGGAGAGCTATTGACAGAACCGATCGATCCAAAGAGCGTTGGTCGAACATGATAAAAATCGCGTTGGGTCAAACCAAAATGGTGCGCCGACCGATCTCTGGAATGTTGCATGTTGTGGTGTACGTAGGCTTTATTATTATCAATATAGAAGTTCTAGAAATTATCCTAGACGGTATTTTGGGTACCCATCGATTGTTTTCTTTTATGGGTGACTTTTACGGTTTCTTAATTGGTAGTTTTGAAGTATTGGCGCTTTTGGTTTTGGTAGCAGTTGTATTCTTTTGGACACGTAGAAATGTGGTCAAAATAAAACGTTTTTGGCAGAAGGAGATGACGGAATGGCCAAAAAAAGACGGAAATCTGATCTTGTATTTTGAAATTGTACTGATGACCCTGTTTTTGGTAATGAACGCCACAGATCTTCCTTTTCAAGAGATGAATTCGGGAAACACGATTAGCAAATTTCTAACCCCATTGTTCACGGATTTTTCAATGGAAACCAATCATTTGATTGAGAGAACGGCTTGGTGGTTGCATATTGTGGGGATTTTAATTTTCCTGAACTACTTGTATTATTCCAAACATCTACACATTTTACTGGCTTTTCCGAATACGTATTTTGCCAATTTAAATGCCCAAGGAAAATTCACCAACAATGCTACAGTCACAAAAGAAGTACAAACCATGATGGACCCCAATGCAGATCCTTATGCCGTTTCTGAAGATGACACAGCAGAGCCTGAGAAATTTGGGGCTAGTGATGTCGCTGATTTGAATTGGGTGCAGTTAATGAATGCTTATACCTGTACCGAATGTGGACGCTGTTCTTCCGTCTGTCCAGCAAATCAAACAGGTAAAGAGTTGTCTCCGAGAGCTATCATGATGAAAACCCGCGATCGATTGGAAGAAGTCGGAAAAAATATCGATGCAAATGGTGGCGAATTTAAAGAAGACGGAAAACAGTTGTTACGAGATTATATCAGTCCAGAAGAGCTGTGGGCGTGTACAAGTTGCAATGCCTGTGTGGAAGAGTGTCCTGTAAATATTGATCCGCTATCCATTATTATGGACATGCGTCAATATTTGGTAATGGAGGAATCTGCGGCTCCACAAGAGTTGAATAACATGATGACGAATATTGAAAACAATGGAGCGCCATGGCCCTACAATCAAATGGACCGCTTGAATTGGAAAGATGAATAAAATTAGTTTTGAATTTTAAGGCTTCCTTACTTGTGTGGCCCTTAAAATTCACAGCTCAAAATCAAAAAATATGAACGTACCTACAATGGCAGAAATGATGGCGCAAGGAAAACAACCCGAAGTATTGTTTTGGGTGGGATGCGCAGGAAGTTTCGACGAAAGAGCAAAGAAAATTACCAAGGCATTTGTGAAAATTTTAAACAAAGCAAAGGTAGATTTTGCCGTTTTGGGAGCCGAAGAAAGTTGTACTGGCGACCCTGCCAAACGAGCAGGGAACGAGTTTTTGTTTCAGATGCAAGCCATGGCAAATATTGAAGTAATGAATGCCTATGAGGTGAAAAAAATCATTACAGCGTGCCCTCATTGTTTCAATACCATTAAGAATGAATACCCTGAATTGGGAGGTTCTTATGAAGTAATGCATCACACACAATTTTTAAAGTCGCTTTTAGATGAGGGAAAGTTGACAGTGGAAGGAGGTTCTTACAAAGGAAGAAAAATTACGTTTCACGACCCCTGTTATCTCGGTCGAGCAAATGAGGTGTATGAAGCTCCAAGAGAATTGATTCGAAAGTTGGAAGCAGAATTGGTGGAGATGAAAAACTGTAGAAAAAATGGTTTGTGCTGCGGTGCCGGAGGCGCACAAATGTTTAAAGATGCAGAAAAAGGAAACAAGGAAGTCAATATTTTGCGTACAGAACAGGCGCTGTCAGTGCAACCCGATATCATTGCAACAGGCTGTCCGTTTTGCAATACCATGATGACCGATGGTGTGAAAAACAAACAAAAAGAAGCCAGTATTGAAGTGATGGATATTTCGGAAATGATCGCAAAGGCCCAAGATCTGTAAACGTTTTTTACTTTTTTTAGAGTTCTCGAATATCGACAATGACTCCGTTTTCTAAAACGGAATTGATGTCGAGCTGGTATATTTTTTCAGCGACTTCTTTTGTAGAAAATAATTTGTTGTCTTCTTTCAATTGGATAAAACGTTTTGCATTTTTAAACTCTTTTTCCGAGGTATTTCTGATTTGATGTTGCATTTCGGTTTCCACGACACCAGGGTAAATAGCATTGATTTTTACGGGTCGTTTTTCAGAATTTTGTTCCAGAGCCATGGTTTTTGTCGCCATATCAAGCGCTGCTTTTGAAGAACAATAAACAGTCCATCCCTCGTAGGATTTTTTTGCGGCCCCGGAAGAAATGTTTAAAATTCTTTTGGAGGCCTTGCAATCCTTTAGTTGTTTGATAAAACGACTCGAAAGGCAAATGGGTGTTGTGGTGTTGAGGGCAATGGTCTTTTGAACACTCACTGGCGTGTTTTTTTCAATAGGGGCCATCTCGCCTAAGGAACCGGCATTGTTTATAAAAACGATTTCTACAGGATTCTGGGTCTTCACTTTTTCCAACAATTCATCGAAAACTTCTGTTGCATTTATTGGGTCAGACAAATCGACCAATATGGAGGTCACAGCGGGGTGTTGATCAGCGGCTGTTCTTGATAAGGAATAAATGAAAAAATCATGGAGCGCATAGCGATGGACCAAAGCAGCTCCGATTCCTTTACTCCCCCCTGTTATGATGGCAATCTTTTTTTGATTCATGTGTTTACTTAAAAAATTCTTTGGATTGTTCCCAGTACACATCCATTTCATTCAAGGTCATTTCAGAAAGTTCTTTGTTTTCCTTTTTGGCAGCTTTTTCTAAGAATTGAAATCGATTGCTAAATTTTTTGTTGGTTTTTTCCAAAGCATTTTCTGGATTGACACCGATAAAACGAGCGTAATTGATCATGGAAAATAAGACATCTCCAAATTCTGATTCGATCTGTTTTGAGTTTCCTTTTTTAATTTCTGTATTCAATTCTGACAGTTCTTCTTGTACTTTTTTCCAAACTTGTTCTGGATGTTCCCAATCAAATCCGACACCGGCTACCTTGTCTTGAATTCGATTTGCTTTTACCATGGCAGGGAGTGATTTTGGAACGCCCTCCAAAACAGAATTCTTACCTTCTTTAAGTTTTAATTTTTCCCAATTTTCCTTGACCTCTTCTTCACTATTTACCTTTACATCCCCATAAATATGTGGATGTCTGTGAATTAATTTTTCTGAAATTTTATTGGCAACATCGCCAATATCAAAATGATTGGTTTCAGAGCCAATTTTAGCGTAGAATACAATGTGAAGCAATAAATCTCCCAATTCTTTTTTGACTTCTTCCAAATCGTTATCGAGAATGGCATCCGCCAATTCATAGGTCTCTTCAATAGTTAGATGCCGTAAAGACTCCAAGGTTTGTTTTTTGTCCCAAGGACATTTTTCTCGCAGTTCGTCCATAATGTCAAGTAATTTGTTGAGCGCTGCTAATTGTTCTTTTCGGGTATTCATAGTAGGTGCAATAGGGCGTTTTTACGGGATTTGATAGACCATGAAAGTAGGGTATTTTTTTCAAAAAAAAAAGGTCTAAAAAGTACTGTGTTTTACTTTTAAGACCTCCTCGAAAATACTTTTGTTGTTATTGCGCGGTTTCTTCTTCTGCTTTTTTTTCGCTTTCAATAGAACCAAAGTCAAATTTTGAAGCAATTAGCAAGTTGTACCACTGAATTACTTTTTTAATATTGGAAGGATATACGCGTTCCTCATCAAAATCGGGAAGTATTTCTGCAAAGTAAGCGAGCAATGTCTTGTTGCTTTCCTTGTGACTGATCGTCGCTTTTCCTTCTTCTTTTTTAAAGATAGTTAAAAACACTTCACGCAAAGGCACCTCTTCACCATAGGTATAGATCGCGATATCGTTCAGCACACTGATGTTGTGTGAATTTGTAATTGGAAACTTTTTATTTCCCTCTAAAGAAGCCACGATAAATCCTCCTTTGGATTGTGAAATGATAGTAAATAGTCCGGGTTTGCCTGCAATCGCAATTGTTTTTGTAAGTCCCATAGGGCATTGTTTTAGTTGGTTATTTCTTTTTTATTTTTGGAAATCGCATTCTGTAATCCGCTGTGATTTTTCCCTTTGAAATGTTTTCTAACTTTTTCTTTAGCAAACGTTTTTTTAATGAGGAAAGTTTGTCAGTAAATAAGATGCCTTCAATATGATCGTATTCGTGTTGAAATACACGGGCGGCAAGGCCATCCAAAGTTTTGGTGTGCTCTGTAAAGTTTTCATCGCAGTATTGAATGGTTATTTTTTCTTTTCTAAAAACATCCTCACGAACTTCGGGGATGCTCAAACACCCCTCACTAAATGCCCATTCTTCGCCTTCTTCTTCTAAAATTTTAGGATTGATGAATATGTGGTTGAAGTTTTTGAGCGTTTCTCGTTCCTTTTTATCCAATTCTTCATCTTCTGCAAAAGGACGTGCATCTACCAAAAACAAACGAATGGCTTTCCCAATTTGAGGAGCAGCCAGTCCAACACCATGCGCGTTTTTCATGGTTTCTTTCATGTCTGCAATTAATTTTTTCAAGTCCGGATAATCCGCATCAATGTCTTTGCCTACTTTTCGTAAGACAGGGTCTCCATAGGCTATAATGGGTAAAATCATTCGTTGTATTTTAAAATTCGTTCGAAGGCAAAAATACAAAGAATCGGGCGCCTAAAAAACTTATTTTGGCATTATGTAATGGGCGGTAGTGTTGGTTTTGAAAACAAAAAGATTGCTGCTGAAAGCAAATATTCTGCGGTTTAAAATTCAACAGACAGTTTTAGCGGTGGTACAAATACGATTGTAAAATAATCGTAGCACTAATTTTGTCTACAAGCGCTTTGTTCTGGCGTTGTTTTTTATTAAGACCCCCGTCAATCATGGTTTGAAATGCCATTTTTGAGGTGAACCTTTCGTCTTCTCTGTGAATGGGAATGTTCGGAAATTGTTTGGAAAGTTTTTCCAAGAATTTAGCAATCAATACCTCGCTTTCACTATCTGTATTGTTCATTTGTTTGGGTTTGCCCACCACAAAGAGTTCTATCGTTTCTTTGGAAAGGTATTTTTTTAAATAGACGAGTAGCTCCTTAGTTGGCACCGTGTCTAAACCCGATGCGATGATTTGCAAATCGTCGGTAACGGCAATTCCCGTTCTTTTTATGCCAAAATCTAAAGCGAGTATTTTTGCCAAAAGTTTCGTTTTTTTTCATCACAAAAATAAGCATTTTGTAGTCGGGTCAAACATTTGTCTAAAAAATGTATCTTCGCAAGAAGTAAGTAGAAACAAAATCAGTTCAAGAAGCATTTTCTTCATCAGAATGATGGCTTTGATTCTATTTGTACGGGCAATATTTGGAAAATATGAAAATTGATGCAGTAATAACTTGGGTGGATAGCTCTGATAGTGTTTGGAGAAATAAAATCAATCAGTTCTTAGAAAAGAAGATAGATTGGACCAATAA
The DNA here is from genome assembly GCA_964230805.1 of Flavobacteriaceae bacterium. Taxonomy (GTDB): domain Bacteria; phylum Bacteroidota; class Bacteroidia; order Flavobacteriales; family Flavobacteriaceae; genus Flavicella. The sequence goes on along the minus strand of CAXRIA010000013.1, from coordinate 9,449 downwards.
AAAGGATTCTACACGTTACAACTCGATCAATGAAGTAGATATTACCATTTTATCCATCGTAAAATTCGCAACATTCGTAAAAAATATTTTTTTAGTAACCGACAACCAACAACCGAAAAACTTTACGAAACTTCAAGAAATAGCCAAAGAAAATGGGGTAACGTTGAAGCTGATAGATCACAGTGTGATTTTTAGGGATTATAAAACCTATTTGCCGACATTTAATTCTTGTTCTATCATAACGATGTTGTATCAAATACCGAATTTATCGGACAAATTTATCATTTTTAACGACGATACTTTTTTGATGAGAAAAACCGAAATTTCTGATTTTTTTATCCAAGAAAAACCCATTATCAGAGGCCGATGGGATTCTTTTTATGAAGACAAATTTTTTCGAAAAATATTTACACAAGTCAAAGGGCTTATTAAAAAGGAAGAAGCCAAAAAAGCAGGTTATAAATTAGCGCAACAAAAGAGTGCCAAACTGTTAGGATTTAAAAAATACATAAGAAGAGATCATACGCCTGTTTCTGTGCGAAGGTCCACCTTGATAAAATATTTTGATGAAAATCCTGAATTTTTAGACAACAACATAAAACATCGATTTAGAGACAATAGTCAGTTTATCATTTCCTCATTATCCAACCATTTAGAGGTTTTGCGTAATACCTACGTTTTAGAGAAGAATTTCAATCTTGTGTATTTTCAGTCTTATAATTACTGGAAGACTCTCTTTAAGTTATGGTATTTTGACCGGGTAAAAACTAAAAAATTTGTCTGTTTTCAAAGTTTAGAATTAGCGCCTAAAAGAGTTTTAAGAAAGATTTTTACATGGGTCGATTGCAAATTAGAAACCAATTTTAACGATGCTATTTAAAGAGATTGTTCAATTTTTGCGCGAAGGAAAAACAATATTGTATCCAACAGATACGGTTTGGGGAATTGGCTGCGATGCAACGAATGCAAAAGCGGTGCAGAAAATTTATCAAATAAAAAGCAGAGAAGAATCCAAAAGCCTAATCATTTTAGTAGACTCTTTCGAAATGTTACAGACCTATGTACCGGAGGTCTCCGCTAAAATTCGTCAAATTCTAGACGAAACTAAAAAACCAACAACGCTGATTTACAACAACCCAAGAGGATTGGCACCAAATACGATTGCTGCAGACAATACGGTTGCTGTTCGAATTCCAAAAGATGATTTTTGTTTGGAGATCATTAAAAAATTTGGAAAACCAATTGTTTCAACTTCGTCCAATATTAGCGGGGAACCCACCCCAAAATGTTACTCAGAAATAAGTCCTGCCATTTTGGATACCGTAGATTATATAGTAAATTTGCGGCAAGATGAAATTGCTTCAAAATCGTCTACCATTCTTCGTGTAAACGAGCGTGATGAAATTGAAGTGCTCAGAGAATAACCCATGCAGGAACACTATTACAAAGAGGCACTGACTGCCGATATTTTTACCATTATTTGCCAAGCCGCTGAAAGATTGCAAGTGGAAACCTATGTGATTGGAGGGTTTGTACGCGATTATTTGTTGGATAGAGGCGTGGTAAAAGATATTGACATTGTTGCTGTGGGAAGTGGCATTGCATTGGCCAAAGAGGTTGCCGGCTTACTTCCAAACAAGCCCAAGGTCCAAGTTTTTAAAACCTACGGAACGGCCATGCTTCGTTTCAATGATATGGAAATAGAATTTGTGGGAGCTCGGAAGGAGTCCTATTCAGAAGCCAGCAGAAATCCGGAAGTAAGTGAAGGAACCTTAGAAGACGATCAAAACAGGAGAGATTTTTCCATCAATGCGATGGCTTTGAGCTTGAATAAAGAAAATTTTGGTCTGTTGTTGGATCCTTTTGGAGGAATTTTAGATATGAGTTCCAAAATTTTGAGAACCCCCCTAGATCCGGATATTACCTATTCGGATGACCCTTTGCGAATGATGAGAGCGATTCGTTTTGCAACGCAATTGAATTTTACGATTGAAAAGAATTCATTGCGTGCCATTTCCAAAAATGCGGAAAGAATTGAAATTATCACCAAAGAGAGGATTGTAGACGAATTGCATAAAATAATGCTTTCGAAAAAGCCATCCATCGGTTTTTTATTGTTAGAGAAAACAGGTCTGTTAAAGCGTATTTTGCCTGAAATTACAGATCTGAAAGGGGTTGATGAACAAGACGGACAAAAGCACAAAGACAATTTTTACCACACGTTGGAGGTGGTTGATAATATTTCAAAGCACACAGACGATTTGTGGTTGCGTTGGGCTGCATTGTTGCATGATATTGGAAAAGCACCCACAAAAAAATTTCATAAAAAGCTTGGTTGGACTTTTCATGCGCATGAATTTGTGGGGTCTAAAATGGTGTTCAAATTATTCAAACGATTGAAAATGCCGTTGAACCAAAAAATGAAATTTGTACAAAAATTGGTACTGTTAAGTTCTCGGCCTATTGTCCTTGCTTCGGATGTGACAGACTCGGCTGTTCGTCGATTGATATTTGATACAGGAGACGATTTGGATAGTTTGATGACCTTGTGTGAGGCAGATATCACCACAAAAAATCCTTTGAAATTTAAAAAATACCACAAAAATTTTAAGATTGTTCGAGACAAAATAAAGGAGGTGGAAGAAAGAGATCATGTTCGCAATTTTGAACCACCCATTTCCGGTGAAATGATTATGAAGACCTTTAATATGAAACCTTGCCGGGAAATCGGACAAATAAAAGAGGCAATCAAGGAAGCTATTTTGGACGGAGAGATTCCCAATGAATACGAGCCAGCCTATAAATTGATGCTATCTCATGGAACCAAGTTAGGATTAAAGCCTGTCGATAGCTAAAGTTTTGAAATGTTTTTACAAGGCCTGCATGTTGACCAACTTGTAATACGCTCCTTTTTTTGCAATTAATTCCTCATGTGTTCCTTGTTCTGAAATTTCACCTTTGTGAAGAACCACAATACGATCTGCTTTTTGAATTGTAGACAGTCGATGTGCAATGACCAAAGAGGTTCTATTTTCCATCATTTTTTCTAGGGCATTTTGCACCAGTTGTTCCGATTCAGTGTCCAATGCGGAAGTGGCTTCGTCCAAAATCATGATGGGTGGATTTTTTAACACGGCTCGAGCAATACTCAAACGTTGTTTTTGTCCACCTGACAAACGATTTCCATTGTCGCCAATATTGGTGTCGTATTTTTCTGGCAAATCGCTTATGAAAGTATGTGCATTGGCAATTTTTGCAGCAGAGATTACCTTATCAGGAGAACTGTTGTCAACCCCTAGAGCAAGGTTTTCATTGACAGTAGCATTGAACAAAATGGAGTCTTGCGTCACAATTCCCATCAAAGACCGCAACGTTTTTTTAGAAAAGTTTTTGATATTGATTCCGTCGATGGAAATACTTCCCTCATTCACGTCATAAAAACGAGTGAGTAAATTGGCCAGTGTGGATTTTCCGCTTCCTGATTGTCCTACCAAGGCCACTGTTTTTCCTTTTGGAATGGTCAATGAAAAGTTTTTTAAGATGTATTCATCTTGGTATTTGAACGCGATATTGTCAAAAACGATTTCTTTTTGGAAGTCCTTTTTCTCAATAGGATTCTCAATTTCTTTGATATTGTTTTCCGTGTTCAGAACCTTTAAGATTCTTTGGGCCGAGGCATCTCCTTTTTGGATTTTTGAAACCGCATTTGATATCGCTTTTGCAGGATTCAAAACGGAGTAAAACAACCCGATGTAGGTAAAGAATGAAGCAGCGTCTAGATGACTGTTGTTTGAAAGCACCAATTTTCCCCCGAACCACAAAATGGAAATGATAGTCAAAGCCCCTAAAAACTCACTTGTTGGCGAGGCTGCATATTGTCGTTGGTTTACATTGGTCATCAATCGAGAAAATAAATTTGTGGAAGTCTGGAATTTCTTTTCCATTTTTTCTTCCGCATTGAAACCTTTGATCACGCGAAGTCCGGTCAGTGTCTCCTCAATAAAAGAGAGAAATCGTCCACTTTCTTCTTGCGCTTTCATGGATTTTGATTTTAATTTTTTTCCGATGGCAGAGATAAAAAAACCGGAGATAGGAAGCATTACAAACACGAATAAAGTCAATCGCGCACTCATAGAAAACATCATAATGAGTGTAATGAGGATGGTCAAAGGTTCTCTGATCACGGTTTCTAGAGAGGATAAAAAAGAAACTTGAACGGCTTCCACATCCGCAGTCATTCTTGAAATAATGTCTCCTTTTCGCTTTTCTGAAAAGTAAGAAATAGGCAAGCGTACAATTTTCTCATACAATTTGTTGCGTAGGTCACGTACGATTCCGTTTGTTAAAAAGGCGAGCTCGTAGGACGCTAAAAAACGAAATAAATTTTTAAAGAAAAATAACACTGCACAAACGATACAAATAATCCCGAGCGCTGCCAGAACCCCTTTTTCTTCAATGTATTGCGTAATTTCGAAATAAAAACTGTTTTTTAGATAATTAAAACTATTGGGCAATCCTGTGTAAACAGGTTTTTCGTAAACCTTGGTGTCTGTTTTGAACAGGATTGATAGCACAGGTAAAAAAGACAATACTGTCAAAATATTAAACACAGCGTATAAAATATTGAACAATGTATTCAGCCAAGCATACCGGATGTATGGCTTTGCAAAGAGTAAGATTTTTCTAAAGTGCTTCATCTGCTGCCTACAAAGATAGTTCTTTAATAATACGTTGTATTTTTTGGTCCAAATGATTTTCAGTAGCGGCGGCGTTCTCTATTTTATCAAGTGGTGTGTTCGTGCTAAAATAGAACTTTATCTTCGGTTCTGTCCCACTCGGTCTTGCGGCAATTCGAGTTCCATTTTCCGTTAGGAAAATCAAAACATTTGATTTTGGCAAATGGATGGGTGTTTCTTCCCCTGTCAGCAAATTTTTTCGCACAGAACTCTCATAATCAAAAGCATATTTTACTTTTTCTCCGTCAATGGTTGTCATTGGAGATGTTCGCAAGTCAACCATCATTTGCTGGATTTGAGCAGCTCCGTCCATTCCTTTCTTTGTAATAGAAATGAGGTGCTCTTTGTAAAAGTTGTGTTGGGTATACAATTTCAATAATTCCTCATAAAAGGAACTCCCTTGCGATTTTGCATAGGTGGCAATTTCACAAGCAAGTAGAGAGGCTGTAATGGCATCTTTGTCTCGTACAAAATCACCTACCATATATCCAAAACTTTCTTCACCACCTCCGATAAAATCAAGTTCAGGATAGTCGATGATCATTTTGGCAATCCATTTAAATCCCGTCAAACAAATTTTCGCATCGATTCCATAACTATGTGCGATTTCCGAAACCATATCCGTTGAAACAATGGTGGTTCCTACAAACTGTTTTCCGTTTAATTTTCCCTCTTTTTTCCATTTTTTGATGAGGAAATCGGTCATCACAACCATGGTTTGATTTCCGTTTAATAAGGTCATGTTTCCATTCAAATCACGCACTGCAATTCCCAATCGATCACTATCCGGATCTGTTCCGATCACAATATCGGCTTTCACTTTATCGGCAAGTTCTATTGCCATTTTTAAGGCAGCGGGTTCCTCTGGGTTCGGAGAATCCACTGTTGGGAAATTTCCGTCGGGTTCTCGTTGTTCCTCTACGATATGTACGTTTTTGTAGCCTGCTTTCTCCAGTGTTTGAGGCATGGCAGTAATGGATGTACCATGCAAGGAGGTAAATACAATTGTCAAATCATCTCGATTGTTCAAAGCCAGACTTCCGTTTGCTACGGCAGCATCGGTGAAAGCTTGGTCCACTTCTTCCCCAATGTATTCTAGTAAATCGGGATTGGCATGGAAGTTTATTTCAGAGAATTTTAGTCGGTTCACTTCGGCAATAATACCACCATCATGTGGCGGAACAATTTGGCCACCATCTTTCCAGTACACTTTGTAGCCGTTGTATTCAGGTGGGTTGTGAGAAGCTGTCAAAACAATTCCAGCATCGCATTCCAAATGTTTTACTGCAAATGAAAGTTCTGGAGTGGTTCGCAAGGCCTCAAAAAGATATACTTTGATGCCGTTTGCGGTAAGGACATCTGCAACCAGTTTAGACAAGCTATCACTGTTATGTCTACAATCGTATGCAATGACAACTTTGCATTGTTTTTCGGGGTAATTTGAGAGCAAATAATTCGAAAGACCTTGTGTGGCTTTTCCTAGGGTGTATTTGTTAATTCTATTGGTACCGACTCCCATGAGTCCTCTCATACCTCCCGTGCCAAAGGCCATGTTCTTATAAAAACTGTCGACGAGTGTTTCGGGATTTTTGTCTATCAATGCTTGTACTTCTTTTTGAGTTGCACTATCAAAAGTATCACTTAACCATTGCTTTGCAGCGTCTAATATTGTCTGGTTATTCATTCGTTTTTTTAATTTTTTACAAAAATAAGTTATTCAATAGGATTGCGAAATGAAACGTGTAGATTTCGCCAAAGTATTTTACAATGTCTCGAGGATTGTGTAATTCGCTACGTTTTGTTTGCTTCTTAAAATAAGTTCACCAATAAAACCAGCTAAAAACAATTGGGCCCCTACAATCATGGTTGCCAAAGAAATGTAAAAAAGCGGGCTGTCTGTCACTAGGGGGGCAGGACGATGGTAATAGTACAGATTCAAGAGTTTTAACAAACCAATTGAAAAAGCTGCCAAAAATCCGATGACAAACATCAAAGTCCCCATCAGGCCAAAAAGGTGCATGGGCCTTTTCCCAAATTTACTTACAAACCAGATGGTGATCAGATCAAGAAAACCGTTGACAAATCGTTCCATTCCAAATTTGGTGACGCCGTATTTTCGGGCTTGATGTTGCACAATTTTCTCTCCAATATTTGTAAATCCTGCATTTTTTGCCAAAACTGGAATATAGCGATGCATTTCCCCTTGAACGTTGATATTTTTAATGACTTTTGAACGGTAGGCTTTCAAACCACAATTGAAATCGTTCAATTGAATTCCAGATGTTTTTCGGGCTGCCCAATTGAATAATTTGGACGGAATGTTTTTCCGAATTTTAGAATCGTAGCGTTTCTTTTTCCAACCACTCACCAAATCATACCCTTCTTTGGTGATCATATCGTACAAAAAAGGAATTTCATCTGGGCTGTCTTGGAGGTCAGCATCCATGGTAATCGCAACCGCTCCCTGTGCTTTTTTAAATCCAGCATTCAGGGCTTGAGACTTGCCATAATTAGCCGCAAATTTTATCGCTTTTACAGCAGTGTTCTCAGCGGTTATTTTTTGAATAATACGCCAAGAATTGTCGGTACTTCCATCGTCGATAAAAATAATTTCATAGGAGTAACCATGCGCGTTCAATACAGATGAAATCCATTGGTGGAGTTCTTGCAAAGACTCTTCTTCATTGAGTAGAGGAATGATAAGAGAAATATCCATGGAGAGAGGCAACAAAAATTAGTTTTCAGCTTCTTCTTTGATAATTGCTCCGGTAATGGCAGAAATTACAAATCCAATAAGTATACTGATGATTATGACTGCGGCAAACATAAAATATACCCCCCAATTGTTTACCATTTTCATGGAGGCTTCTATCTGGTCTTCGGACATACCTCTATTGATCATTTTACCCTCTTCTATCGCCCATAGTTTGGATAGAAATTCAGGATCAATACTGTTCATGAAAAGGAGTAAATAAAGAATATAAAGGAGCGCACTAAAGACTGAGATGCCTATTCCTGTTTTGACTGCTTGACCAAATGAAATTACCCCCAAATTGGCTTTTTTGAAAGCTTTTAGTCCTTGTACAATTAGTCCGATAGTAATCAGTGTACTTACAATTGAATAGCTCCAATGTGGATTCAAGTGTTGGCCCATTGAAAATTGTACCAATTGAAGTAACACGGAGAAACCAGCTAGGGTGATCCCATAATTTAAAACAATCGATTTGGTACTGGTTGTCTGATTTTTCATAATAGCATATTAATTTTATACCACAAATATAGGTATTTAATTGAAAGGAGTGGTTTTCTCGCTTTTTTTCGTTTTGGAAAACTGTATATTTGCATTTCGAAAACAAATAGAAAACACATGGCAGTAGCACATACCTCAAAAATCGAATTTAAAATTGGTTTGGATGAGAATAAAGTCCCTGAGAAAATAAATTGGAAAGCCGAAGATGGAGGTGTCCAAGGAGAAGAAACCAAAGCAGTGTTGCTCTCTGTTTGGGATCCAAAAAAGAAAGATACCCTACGAATCGATTTGTGGACAAAGGACATGCCTGTTGATGAGATGAAACAATTTTTTCACCAAACGTTGTTGTCCATGAGTCAGACTTTTGAACGGGCGACCAATGATGAAAAAATGGCAGCCACCATGCGGGATTTTTGCGATTATTTTGCTGAAAAATTAGAGCTTAAAAAGTAATCCTTGTTATTGGAATTTACGAAAAAAGCGACCTCGAATTACGGGTCGCTTTTTGTTTTCTACACTGCTGCTGATTCTTAATCCGGGAGAACAAAATTGAACTCAATTCTATTGTTCAACTCACTTGTTACTCTGTCTTCATTGTTGGGGTATTTGGGAAGTGTTTCTCCATATCCTACAGCAGATAACCTCTCATTTTCAATGCCATTTCGTATCAAATATTTAAGAACGGCATTGGCTCTTCTTTTGGAAAGGTACAAGCTGTATTTTGCATTCGATTTGTTGTCTGTATGTGCTGCTATTTCGTATTTGGTTGCGGGATAATCTTGCATAATTTTAACAATTTCATCCAAAGTTTTTCTGGCGGTATTGCTCAGGTTATTGCTGTTACTCGCAAAGGAAATGTTACGGGCCAAATTTTGAATTTGAATGGAAACATCTTTGTTGTAAGTTTTGTTTGGACAGCCTTTGTTTTTGAGGGTGCCTTTGACATCAGGACATAGGTCTTCATCATCAAAAACACCATCTCCATCCAAATCTTTTTCTTTGGGACATCCTTCGTTCTCGATCAGGCCTTTTCGAAGTGGACATCGATCTTTGTAATCCGGTACTTGATCTTTGTCGGAATCTATGGAGACGCCATTGGCATATACTTTTACACCCAAGGGAGTGTCAGGTTCTTCGTCGTACAAGTCAAGAACGCCGTCTTTGTCGGAGTCTCGTAGGTTGTTTTGAACAGCACCTTCGATATCTGGACATCCTTTGTTTTCTGAAGTTCCTTTTTCAAAAGGGCAATCATCGATATGGTCTGGCACCTTATCTGCATCGGTATCCACGGAGGATCCATCTCCGTACACGCGCACATTAGCAGGCGTGTTGGGTTCTTTGTCAAATTCATTAATTACTCCATCGCCATCGGAATCGTTCCAATCCAATTCTTTGGGTGCTTCCGGACAGCCATTTTGCGCAATAGGTCCCGATTTCAGTGGACATTCATCTTGATAGTCTGG
>CAXRIA010000012.1:0-49475 GCA_964230805.1 Flavobacteriaceae bacterium | reverse complement strand
TGAGTTCAATAGGGCAGATCAGAACAAAGACCAAGAGTTATCTATTGAGGAGTTTAGTATTTTTACGAATAAACATGTTCTTCAACCCGAAGGGACATCAATATTGAATGGACTCAAAGAAGTAGCTCCACAAGCCAAAATCTCCTACGACCCCAACGCCGTTTCTCTTTCAAGCGATGATGTGGTGATTGCAGTTGTTGGGGAGTATCCTTATGCAGAGGGCTATGGAGATGATGCAGATTTAAGCCTAAACAAATTAGACAAAGAAATTTTAGACCGTGTTTATGCATCAGGAAATCCACTTATTGTCATTGTGCTAAGTGGTCGTCCATTGATGGTACATGACCATCTCGACAATTGGGATGCTTTTTTGGCTTCTTTTTTACCAGGAATGGCTGGAGAAGGAATTGCAGATGTGGTGTTTGGTGACGCTGAACCATCTGGAAAGCTTAATTTTACATGGCCTATATCATCTGAGGGAGAAGGAGTGTTGTTTGCCCAAGGAAGTGGTATGAGCTTTGACTAATAAACTAACGATAGTTTTGGTAGGTGTTTTGCAAAAAGTAGTTACAGAAGGAGATAATATCGATGTTTCAGACCTGTCAAAAGGGATGTACGTGGTTATAATTGATACAGAAGGAAGCAGGTAGCGAGCAAATTAGTAATTGACTAATACTTCTAATTTTTTTTAGATTTGAATAAGCCTAGCGTAAATCGTTGGGCTTATTCTTTTTGTATAACATCACAGTGTTAAATACTGTTTGGTGGCAAATGTTAGGTTTGAAACATTGAATAACCATGGCGTTGCGGTTGTTTTTGGCACGCCAAAATGAAACACGCCAAAAATGGTGAAAACAGTCGCTTTTTCTCTTTAATTTATTGAGAAAATCATTGAATGCAAATTTAGGTAGTTTGAAAACAAGTCAAAAAAGAGGAATCACAAATACAAATCAAAAGAGCCTAGCGGAGGTTGTGTGCTGTTTAATTATTTTTGAATTCCTGAACCAATTGCATAAAATTATAACGTTGATCAATTCCAATGGATTGTCAGAAACAACAAACCCCTACACTAGTGAAGATTTTTATCGTAATGTGTTGCTTGTTTTCTCAAGTAGCAATGTTGGCACAAGAGCGTAAGATTTTAAAAGCACAAAGAATAGAAAAAGCTCCTGTCATTGATGGCATACTTTCAGAAAATATTTGGAGCAACATGGACCCTGCAACCGACTTTACGTTGATTTGGCCCGAAACCCGATACGGTAAAAAAATTCCTAAAGAATATGAGACCACTGCGTATGTAGGGTATGATCAAAAGGCGGTATATGTTGCTGCCAAACTGAAGCATCCCAATCCCAATAATATTCCAAAAGAATTTAGTCAGCGTGATGATATTTGGGATGTAAATGCCGAAACATTTTTTGTAACCTTCAATACCTATAATGACGATTTGAATTTTTTTGGCTTTCAAGTTACCAGTTCAGGAACAATTGGAGATGTCTATTCCTCAGGGCCAATTCAATCAGATGATTTTTTATACGACACAGTTTATAATGCCCAAATAAACCACAATTCTGAAGGGTGGAGCTTAGAAATGGAAATCCCTTTTAGCGCACTTCGTTTTCCTGAGAAAAATGTACAGCTTTGGGGTGTCAATTTTGGACGTAAACTGCGCAGTGTGGACGAAACCTATGTATGGAGTCCTGTAAATGCGAACGAGTTAAAGTACCACGAGTCGAATGGAACTCTAACAGGAATTGAAAATGTGAACCCACCAGTGAGGCTGTTTTTTTATCCCTATGCTCAAACGTCTCTAAGTGCTCAAAAAGGAAAGAGATCGGCATTTTCATATTCGGCAGGGATGGATTTAAAATATGGACTGAGCAGTAGTTTTACGTTAGATGCATCGCTGATCCCAGATTTTGGACAAGTAGCCTTTGATGATGTGAGACTTAATTTGGGGCCTTTTGAGCAACAGTTTTCTGAAAATAGAGCCTTTTTTACAGAAGGTGCTACCATGTTTGAAATTGCAGACGGAGATATGGGTGGAGGATTGCTTTTTTATAGCCGAAGAATTGGAGAAAAAACAACAGTAGATAACGGGTTGTTGGAAAATGATGAACAGGTTGTTGATTTTGATGGTACCCCACAACTCTTGAATGCAGTTAAGATTACGGGAACAACCAACAACAAACTCAGCGTGGGTTTTCTAAACGCGATTACAGACAAAGTAGAAGCGCACATACAAAATACATCTTCTGATGACCACAGAAAAGAGACGATTCAGCCTGTGGTCAATTATAATGTAGTTGCATTGTCTCAGCAATTGTTAAATGACTATTCATCAGTAAGTTTTTTAAATGCGAATAAATCAGGTAGCAAGGGGTTGTTGGGAAACAATAGTGCCTTTGTAGCAGACTTGTTTGACAATAACAGAGATTTTAATTTAAAATTGAAGGTTTTTGGCAGTAAAACACCTGAAAAAAGTGGTGCCAATGGATTTAGATCAGGCGTCAGCCTGAGTGAACTCAAAGGGAATTTTAGATACAAACTAGGTTGGTGGGGTGTTGACAAGGATTATGATCAAAATGAATTAGGGTACTTCAATTACATCGATCATCAAAGTTATTTTGCAAGAATTGGGTATCAGCTCCTCAATGAGTATGGATTGCTCCGAAAATACAGCAATTTTCTGCGGTTTCATGATACGCGTACCTTTCATTCTTTTGATAGGAAAAATTGGGGCATTCGGTTTGGGAATGATTTTTCAACTCAAAACTTAATGATTTTCGAAGCAGACGTTGCCTATTCATCAATCAAAAAAGATTATAACAAGCCAAGAGTTTACAACCGTTTTATTCTGGAGCCTGAAAACGTTCAATTGAAGCTTGGTGTGCAGTCAAACAAAAACAGAGATTTTTCCTACAGAATCCAATGGAACAACGTTGCTTATTTTAATGAAGATTTTAATGAGCACTGGTCTCGAAACAGAATAGACATTTCTACACTGTATCGTTTTTCGGAACAATTTTCACTAACCTTAAACTCCAATCATCTTCATGTTAACGACGATGTAGGCTACCTTAGTGCCTCAAACGATGCCATCTATTTTGGAAGAAGGAACATCCGTTCCGTTGAAAACAATATTCAGATGAAGCTTTTTTTTAATAGTAAAAAATGGATGAATTTGAGATTGAGAAATTATTGGAGCCGGGCAAAATACGATCCGGTTTTATTTGAACTTGCAGAAAATGGAAACCGAATTCAAACAGACTTTTCTTTGCTGGATGATGACCCGAATACAAATTTTAATATTTGGAATCTCGATATTGATTACGAGTGGTGGTTTGCTCCAGGAAGTAATTTAGTGTTGTTGTATCGTAACCAAATATTTAATAATGACAATGCAACCGAAATGGATTACTACAGGAGTCTTAGCAATCTTTTTTCCCAACCTACGCAGCATCAATTTTCGATAAGGATAAATTACTTGATTGATTACAACAGGATTAAAATCAAAAAAAACCATCGTGGAAAATAAGATGACCACGATGGTTATGCATTGCTATTTTAATTTGTCTGCTTTTGAAAAATGTTAGGCAGAGTTTCGACTTGCATTGGTATTTCCGAAGAGAGATCGAGTCACTATTTTTTCAAAAGTTTCCAATTTCTTAGGGTCTTTTACACCAGATTTGTTCATATTTTGTACTTCTCGTAACGCGTATTGTTGTATCGTTAACAAAGGCAGCACAATAGAGTCACGCACAGCGATAGAAGCTTTTCCTTCTGGATAATTTTCCATCAATTCTGAATGTCCTGTAAGCTTTAATAAGAGACGTTTTGTAAGAATGTATTCTTCGTGAATAATATTCCAAAAATCACCAAACTCTTCGTCTTTGGCCATGTATGAGGTCAATTCAAAGAACGATTTTGTCAAGGACATCACGCTGTTTTCTAACAAGGTTTTGAAGAAATTCGAGCGGTTGTAGAACGTTTGGATTTTTTCAAAATCTCCTGCATCTTCGTATTTTTTAAAGGCAGTACCCACTCCGAAGAAACCGGGAACATTTTGTTTCAGTTGCGACCAACTTCCCACAAAAGGAATGGCTCTCAAATCACCAAAGTCTAATTTCGTCGATTTTGATCGCTTGGAAGGTCTGGATCCGATATTGGCTTTTCCATAAAATTTCAAAGTACTCATACGCTCCAAATAAGGAATAAACATAGGGTGGTTTTTGAAATCAGAATAAGCCGCAAAACTCGTTTCGGCAAGATCCGTCATGATGGCTCGGTCTTCATCGTGCATGGCACCATTTTTAGGATCGTCAAATATACTGTTGGTGATTCCTGCACCTAGCAATTGCTCAATATTGTATCGGGAAGATTTTCTGTTTCCAAAGTTAGAACTGATGGTTTGCCCTTGGATGGTCAATTGAATTTCTTGATTTTCAATATTTGGTCCAAGCGATGCATAGAATTTAGAAGTTTTTCCTCCTCCACGTGCCGGTGGTCCACCACGTCCGTCGAAGAAAATTACTTTGATTCCAAATTCACGTGAAACGGCACTCAGTTCTTCTTTGGCTTTGTAGATACCCCAGTTGGCCATCAAATATCCTCCATCTTTGGTTCCGTCAGAGAATCCCAGCATGATGTTTTGTTTGTTGGCTCTTTTTTCTACGTGAGCACGGTATTCAGGAATGCTGTATAGCTGTCGCATCACTTGTGGCGCCACTTGTAAATCCTCTACCGTTTCGAATAATGGAGCAACATCAACAGACAAACCATCTTCAAAACCAGACAGGTTGAGCATGGCAAAGGTTTCCATTACATTCAGTGCTGTTTGGTTGTTACTGATGATGTATCGGTTTGCCCCTCGCACACCATTTTCTTTTTGAATGGTACTAATGGCTTGCATTGACCCCAACGTTTTGACAGCCATTTCATCTGAAAAATCTTCTGGATCAACAGTTCCCTTTACTTTTGCCAAAACTTGAATTTGTTCGTCAGGGGCTAGTTCTAGGTAGTTGTCTGGGAAAATTTTTGTATTTTTTTCTTGTAGTTCTTTTACGATTCCAACAAAAACATTGTGGTGCACACGGCTATCTTGTCTAATGTCCATGGTAGCAAAATGGTACCCGAATATTTTTATTTTGTTGATAAAGCTATCTACCTCTTCAATGAACAAACTGTTGTGTTGGTCTTTCAACGTTTTTTTGATAGTGTACAATTTGTTTAACAAAGCATCGCACGAAATTTTTATCGGTGCGTCCTCAGAAATACAACTGTCGTATAATCTTGTTTCAATGTCACTGATGATGTCGTAAACACCCTCAAAAGAAAGACGTCTCTTTATTTGACGCGCATCTCGGTAATAATTTTTTAGGATGGTTTGACGTAATTTTCGGGCAACACGTAAGGTAGTTTCCGTAGTTACGAATGGATTTCCATCTCTATCTCCACAAGGCCAGAAACCAAGATTGATAATGTCATTGTCAATTGGTTTTCCGTCAAAAATGTGTGTCTGTATATAGTTGTATATTTTACTGATGGAGTGGTAGAATACATTTTCTAAGTACCAAATCAAACTGATCGCCTCGTCGTAGGGAGTGGGCTTTTGGTCTGCGAAAAAAGGTGTTTTTCCCAATTGAGACAATAATTTTTTGATCATTGTCAAATCATCAGATTTGATGGCATTTTGCAAGTCTGTAAGAATGGTCAATACGGTGCCCGGGTAAAATTGTGTCGGGTGCGCTGTCAGAACCAAGCGTGTTTTGAATTCTTTCAAATAATCTTGAAGTTCGGTTTTGACTCTTTTGGAGCTGGCAACTTCTTTGATGTTTCGCATGGTGCCAATTCCATTCATATTGTTAATTACAGGGAAGGCAGCATCTTCTATGGCGTCAAAAAGGACAACCTGACGTTCAATATATTGAATGAACTTAAAAAGGAATCCAATTCGGTCATCTTCCGAGCAATCGGATTTGTATTTATCAAAAAAGGTACTTACGATTTCTGTAGGTGTTTTTCCATTTTGAAACCCTTCGATACATGTTTGGTTGAACAGGGGCAATAGTGTCCCTGTTTTTGTAACGTTGTCAAAAGGCAATGTCATAAAAACACTATTGTATACTTGGTACTTTGAGAGTACGCTATCGTTAAATCTTGAAAGTTTTGTTTGTTTTGACATGTGCAATAATTTTATTCCTGCGAAGATACAAAAGCCTGTTAAAACTCAGAGGGATATGTGTAAAAATAAACAAACAATCCCACAGGATTAAAAAAAATAACAAACAAAATTGTGAAGCCTTACTTGGAAGTAAAATAAAGGGTGGTGCCTTTTGTTGTGAATGTGCGGGTTTATTTTTCGTGGGTTTTTGTAATTTTTGATATCTTGTAACGAAATGAATCCAAAAATGAAATTTACAAGGCGTAAAATAAATTGGTTTGTACTGTTCAAAATTCCATCTGCGTTTTTTTCAGGAGTTCGTGTGACAAAAATTACACCGCGAAAAGTAGTGGTGGAGGTGAAGTTTCGATGGATCAATCAAAACCCGTTTAAATCGATGTATTGGGCAACCCAAGGCATGGCTTCAGAATTGGCCACTGGCGTTGTAATGATGCAGGAGATTGACAATACGGGAGAGAAATTTTCGATGTTGGTAACGCAGCAAACAGGAGAGTTTGTTAAGAAGGCAGTAGGAAAAATAACCTTTGTTTGTGTCAATGATGGTCGCGTAGCACAGGCTTTGCAAAAGGCAATAACAACAGGAACAGGGCAAGAAATAACCTTGCATTCTGAAGGAGTAGATGAAGAGGGTGCTGTTGTCTCGAAATTCAACTACCAATGGAGCGTAAAACGGAAATAATTTTAAATAGGGCAAACGGCTTATTTAGAGCGCGTTTGAGTGATCAAAAAAACTTATTTTTTTTCGGGATTTTTGATTTCTTGCAGGTAAGCTTCCAAGGCTTTTCCGTAAGTAGAATTTTTTATTTTGTCACTGAGCGACGCGTTGATCGTGTCTAAAAGAGTGATGTTGGCGTTTGTGAGTTTTGTCAGTGCCAGATAAGGAGCTACTTCCGAATTTGCATTATTTATGGCGAAATTAGCGGTGTATAAATAATTTCTTCGTACCAATTGTTTCGATTCTCTTTCCAGTGCTTCCAATTTCTTTTGATTGTTTTCTTTCTGAGCTTCGAAATTTTCCTTGATCATTTCTAGGTTTCGATTTTGAAACTTTACCGCTATTTTGTTGTACTCGTCCAAAATCCTTTGGTTTTTAGAACCTGATATTTTTGCATTGAAAACAAATCTCTCCAAGGAGGTGTGAATTTCAATAGTGCCTTCATCGCCAAAAAAAGGAATTGTTTTGTCTGCATCTTTGTTTAGCGACAGAAAATAGACTTCAGGACTTTCCATTTTTGTGGCAAATTCAAAAAGACCATGGCCGTCAATTTCGATGGAATCCACGCCAATCAAGTGGCCGTCGGAAATTTTTTCCAAATAGAGCGTGCCCTTTTTCAAATTTTTAATTTCTCCTTGCACCAACATATTGTGGTGGTCATTACAAGACATAAGCAATAGAGAAATACAAAAAAAGATGTGTTTGAACATAAGGAGCGTATTTTGGGGAAAGAAATCTTTTAGTGAAATTCAAAATATTTGTCGAGCGCCTTTGCAACGCCGTCGTTGTGATTCGTATCGGTAGTGGCATCGGCGATTTCTAAAACCTCCGTTTTGGCGTTTGCTACCGCAACGCCTACCTCCACCGCAGACAGCATTTCAATGTCGTTGTAATTGTCTCCGAAGGCGATGCAGTTTTTCAACGAAAAATCTGGATAATGGTCCGCGAGTAGTGTTTGAATTCCTGTTAGTTTTGAAATTTTTTTGTTCGCGATTTCAACATAGGTGTCTTTGGAACGGTACAAGTGCAGTTCGTCTGCGTGCGTTTTTTCTAAACAATCAATCAATGTGTCAAGATCTTCTTTGGCTCCCATACACATAATTTTATGGGCTCCTTTGCCTTTTTTATTCCAATCTAAAAGAACGTCCTCTATGCTTTTTAAGGAGGGGCTAACCTTGGTATTGTTTTCTTCTCGCAGCGCCCAATAATCCATCGATTCAACATACCAGTCGTCATTATTATACAAACTAACATGTATTTTTTTGCCCGTATTCAAGCGAGCGATTTCTCGAATGGTGGGTACAGGGATTTCTGTAGAATGAATGGCTTTTCCATCGACCAAAACAAGCCCTCCGTTATAACATATCAAAGGCGTATTTTCGATGTGTAAATCTTTCTGAATGTGGTGCATTGCACTCGGCATTCTTGAAGAAATTAGAACAAACGGGATGTTTTTTTTCGAGAGGTTCGCCACAGCAACTTTCAGTGCTTCAGAAGGAACCCGTTCTTTGTTTAACAACGTTCCGTCGATGTCGGTAAAGGCTATTTTTAGAGACATTTAGTTTTCTTTTTCGCGTTCTAAAATGGCCTTCACAACACCTCTGTGTACGAACGCGTTTACGACGCTCCAGCCTGTTTTTGCATAGCTATTTAAAAGGGCTTCGAAATCTGCGTCTTTTTTGATAGGTGTACTTTTTTGTTTGATGAATTTGTATTCTTTCATGCCGCTTATTTTTTTTCAGTGTTTTTTTTCGGAGGCATTGGGCCTCTTTTATGAATGATCAAACCGTTTAAAAAATTACGTAAAAATTGATCTTTACATTCCATAAATTTCGGATGGTCCTCGTTTCTGTAGAGTGCATTTATTTCACTTTTGGTAACTCTAAAATTTACCAAGGCCATGATTTCAACAATGTCAGTATCTCTCAGTTGAAGCGCAACACGTAATTTTTTCAGGATATCGTTGTTTGTCATAAATCGTTGTTTAACGAGGCAAATATAAGTATTTCCTTCATTTCAGCAGGGGTTTTTACAGGCAATATGCGGTTGATTTGGTAGTGGGATAGGAGGAACTTAAAAATTGAGGTGGTGCAAGAGAAGAATTAAAAAAAGGGTCTAAGTAGGGAACGTAATTTTCAAAATAATTGTAATATTACCACACATCATGAAAACATATTACAGCATAGGACTGATGTCTGGAACTTCTCTAGACGGTGTAGATTTGGTATACGTATCCCTGACTTCAGGGCGGGGCTATTCTTATGAAATTATGCATGCCAAAACCTATTCTTACTCAGAATATTGGGAAAAAAGCTTACGTCTTGCTTTTACAAAATCAAGAGAAGAACTTGCCATTTTGGACAAACGATATGGCGCTTTTTTAGCAAACGTAATTTTGGAATTCAAGTCTGAAAAGAACATTCAAAAAATTGATTTCATTGCCTCACACGGTCACACCATTTTTCACAATCCAGCTGAAAATTATACCCTTCAAATTGGTTGCGGTAAAGAAATTTCAAGACGGACAAATACACCTGTGGTTTATGATTTTAGATCACAAGATGTGGCTTTGGGAGGGCAAGGGGCTCCACTTGTTCCCATAGGAGATCAATTACTGTTTTCGGAGTACGATTGTTGTTTGAATTTAGGGGGGTTCGCAAACGTATCATTTGAGGACAATGGAGAACGAAAGGCCTTTGACATTTGTCCCGTAAATACGGTGCTGAATCACTACACAAGAAAAATAGGTCAATTGTATGATGACCAAGGAAAATTGGCCGCCTCTGGAGTGGTGAATACAGCTTTGTTGCATGCGTTAAACGCGGATTTGTTTTTTGCATTAGCTCCACCAAAATCGTTGGGTTATGAGTTTGTGGTGTCACAAGTACTTCCAAAAATAGACGCACAAGAGGGGAAAATAGAAAATATCCTGCGAACTTATGTAGAGCATATTGCCCAAAAAATAGCTGAGGTCATACAAAAAACAAGATCGTCTGATGTGCTTATAACGGGAGGTGGCGTTTACAATGATTTTTTGATGAATCGCATTCAACAGATTTCGAAAATTTCAATAAAAAGAGGGGATCAAGAATTGATTGAATACAAGGAGGCACTCATTTTTTCACTTTTAGGGCTTTTGAAATTGGAGAAAAAGGTGAACTGTTTGAAAAGTGTAACAGGAGCAAAAAAGGACCACAGTAGTGGAAGAATCGCCTAAGGGTTGGACGTCAATTTTTTTAAGATTTCTTTTTTTTAGAAATAAATGCACGAAAAAAAGGCTTGCTCTCACTCAAAAATAGTAGTTTAGTGGCGAAATTTTTAAAAATACACAATCATGCTAAAATATTTTTTAGGGAGTAGTCCAAAATGGTTTAAAATTACAATGATATTCTTTTTGATTATCAATATCCCTGTTTATTTTATCAACCCAACCATTTGTGCATGGCTGTTCATTGGAGAATTTATTTTTACCCTGGCCATGGCGTTGAAATGTTACCCATTGCAGTCAGGCGGTTTGCTCGCCATACAAATTTTGGCTTTGGGTTTGACAAGTCCACACAATGCCTATCATGAGGTCGATCAAAACCTAGAAGTGGTTTTGTTACTGGTATTTATGGTGGCGGGGATTTACTTTATGAAACCGCTTTTAATGTTTATTTTTAGTAAAATTTTTACAAAAATTAAGTCCAAAATTGCCTTGTCTATGCTCTTTGTATTTATGGCTGCTATTTTGTCTGCTTTTTTGGATGCCTTGACAGTGACTGCCGTACTGATTAGTGTTGCTGTTGGTTTTTACGGAGTGTATCATAAGATTCATTCCAGCACAGAAGATTACAACAAAGACGGCATTTTGGACAAAGACGAATTGAGTGGCGAAACGCTTGAGCAATTCAGAAGTTTTTTGAGAAGTTTGATTATGCATGGAGTTGTAGGAACAGCACTCGGTGGTGTTTGTACCTTGGTGGGAGAGCCACAAAACTTGCTGATAGGCGAAAGAATGGGTTGGGATTTTATTCAGTTTTTCTTTAAAATGAGTGATATTACCATCCCTGTTTTGATTTGTGGATTGCTGACTACCGTGCTTTTGGAAACCATGGGCTGGTTTGGTTTTGGAGCAAAATTACCGAATATTGCGGCACAAATTATTCAGGGGTATACTGATGAAGAAGATGCGAAACGAACGGCCAAAGAAAAGTATGCTTTGCGAGTGCAAGGCTTGGCAGCAATATTGTTGATTGCAGGTTTGGCATTGCATGTGGCTCCTGTTGGATTTATTGGTTTGGCACTGATTATTTTTCAAACAGCTTTTATCGGTATTATTGACGAACATGCCTTGGGTCATGCCTTTGAAGAGGCCTTGCCTTTTACGGGGTTGTTAGTGGTATTCTTTGTGGTGGTAGCCATGATTCATGACCAACATCTTTTCTCTCCCATTATTGATTGGGCACTGCATCAAAATTTAGACGCACAACCAGGGCTGTTTTATTTGGCCAATGGAGTGCTATCTGCGATAAGTGACAATGTGTTCGTTGCGACGGTTTACATCGGAGAAGTTCAGCAAGCTTTTCTGGATGGTACAATTTCAAGAGATCATTTTGAAAAATTGGCGATTGCGATCAATACCGGAACAAATCTACCTAGTGTTGCCACACCGAATGGACAAGCCGCATTTTTGTTTTTATTGACTTCTTCTTTAGCGCCACTCATCAATCTATCCTATGGAAAAATGGTAAAAATGGCATTGCCATACACTGTTGTCTTGGGAGGAGTGGGTTATATCATGGTTCGCATCGTACTGTCATAAAATCAACATGAGACCATACCTTACAAAAAGAGTTGCTTAAAAAGTGGCTCTTTTTTTTATGAGTCACAGTTTTTTATTTAATTTCGAAAAAAAAACAATTTACTATTCGTAATTTCGTTTTGTCAAAAAAAATCTTTACGTAAAATCGTTTCTATGTTGTCATTTATTCAAGAAGCTGTTGCTACGCAAGCAGCGGTTGTTCCAGAGGAAAAAACCTTATCCATTTACAAACTAATCCTCGAAGGAGGAATTGGGGGGCAAATAATTATCTCCGTTTTATTGCTCCTGTTGGCCGTAGCTTTGTATATATATTTTGAACGATTTTTTGCAATTAAGGCGGCGAGTAAAGTAGACAAAAATTTTATGAATCAGATCAAAGATTATGTTGCCAATGGGAATATTGAAGCGGCAAAATCACTCTGTGCGTCTGAGGACACACCCGTGTCAAACCTCATTGAAACCGGAATGTCACGAATAGGAAAGCCTTTGGAAGATATCAATACAGCCATAGAAAATTCAGGAAAATTAGAAATTTACAAACTAGAAACCAATGTAAGTGTGGTGGCAACCATAGCGGGTGCGGCGCCGATGATTGGTTTTTTGGGAACTGTAATCGGAATGATTGTTTCCATACATGAAATCGCCAATGCAGGGGGGCAAATAGATATCAAAATGTTGGCAGATGGTTTGTATACAGCGATGACAACGACTGTTGGCGGATTGATTGTGGGGATTATTTCTTACATCGCTTACAATCATCTCGTGGTGAAAACCGACAAAGTGGTGTATCAAATGGAAGCCAAGTCGGTCGAGTTTTTAGACTTGCTCAACGAGCCTGTTTCGTAGTAGTTTTAACTTTTCAAGAGAAAAATCGAATCAAAATTAGGATGTTAAAAACAGCGCGCAAATGAATATCAGAGGAAGAAATAAAATCAATGCAAATTTCAACATGTCTTCCATGACAGATATCGTATTCTTATTATTGATTTTTTTTATGTTGACCTCCACATTGGTAACGGTCAATGCCATTGATGTCTTGTTGCCCAAAGCTGGAGGGAAAACCGAAAACAAAGCAACCATTGCCATTACCATTACCAAAGACGCCCAATTCTATGTGGAAGAAGCCCAGTTAAAAAAAGAAAATATAGAGCCTGTCTTGGTGCAAAAATTTTCAACAGATAAAAAGAAAACTTTGGTGATCAGAGGCGATGAAAATGTGTCGTACAAAAATATTATGTATGTCATAGATATCGCCAACCGAAATAAAATAAAAATGATCTTGGCTGTCAAAGGAATTTGAGGCTTGCAACCCGATGAAATACCTTACCACCATACACGAACGAAAATCACTCTTGGCAACAATAATTGTCATGGGAATGCTATTGTTTTTGATGTATGCTTTTGGGATGAAATATCAAGATCCTCCGGAAGAATATGGTGTGGCCATTCGTTTTGGAACTGCCGAGGCAGTCAGTGACTTTTCTGTGGCAGACAAAAAAAAGGCTTTCAACTCAAAAGAAACGTCATCTTCTGTTGAAAATAAAACCCTTCCAAAAGCATCCGAGCCGATTCGCGATGAAAAGCTTGTCGCCTCGGAGGACAAAGAGGCGCCTGTGCTGGCAAAGAATTCCTCAAACACGCCCAAACCCGCCAAAGAGATACAAAAAGCACTGGAAAATTTGATGAAAGGAGATTCATCTATCCAAGAGGGTTCACAAAAAGTGCAAGAGAATGAAAAAGCGGGACAGAAAGGCAAAGCGAGCGGTACCTCGGAGACGTCAAAATACTACGGTGATGACGGTTCCGACGGAGATGAAAATTACAATCTTTCAGGAAGAAAAGCATTGACAAAACCAATTATCAAGCCCAATTGCAATGAGGAGGGAATTGTGGTGGTACAAATTGAAGTGAATAAAACAGGAGATGTTGTGAGGGCCGTACCGGGAGTCAAAGGAACAACAAATACGGCGCCCTGCTTGTTAGAGCCAGCCGAGCAGGCTGCCTTGAAAACAAAATGGAACACAGACCCCAAGGCACCTGTAAAACAAGTGGGGGTGATTATTTACAAATTTTCATTATCCAAGTAACTTTTTTGAAATGATGTATTTCCTTCGGGGGCTCGATCTAAAAACAATAAAATTGAAATGACATATCAAGAAACGTTGGATTGGCTTTTTGTTCAATTGCCCATGTATCAAAGAGAAGGAAAAGCAGCCTATAAAAAGGATTTGTCAAACACTTTGAAACTCGCAAAAAAATTAGGCAATCCTGAAAAAAAATTTCAAAGCATTCATGTCGCAGGAACCAATGGCAAAGGATCTACCAGTCATATGTTGGCCTCTGTTTTGCAAGAAGAAGGTTTGAAAGTTGGCTTGTATACATCTCCCCATTTGAAAGATTTTCGAGAACGCATTAAAATAAATGGTCAAAATATTTCAAAAAAATACGTTGTTGACTTTGTGGAAGCGTACAAGCTTTTTTTTGAGGAAAATTCCTTGTCTTTCTTTGAAATGACAGTTGGTTTGGCCTTTCAATATTTTAGTGACGAAAAAGTAGACATTGCCGTAATTGAAGTGGGATTGGGAGGAAGATTGGATTCTACAAATATTGTAACGCCCATACTTTCTGCAATTACAAACATAGGGCTAGATCACACACAATTTTTAGGAACAACGTTGGAGGAGATTGCTGCCGAAAAAGGAGGGATTATCAAAGAAAATATTCCCGTAGTTATTGGAGAGTACCACGAGAAAACATTTCCTGTCTTTCAAAAAATAGCGGAAGAAAAAAAAGCCCCGCTCTCTTTGGCTTCCGAAAAAAAGAGTGTCCGTTACCCGAGTGACTTGAAAGGAAGTTATCAAGTTCACAATAGTAAAACTGTGGAGACCATGGTTGAAGTTCTGCGAAAAAACAAGTTTGCAATCGCTGAGGAATCATTGAGAGAAGGTTTGTCAAAAGTGGTTCAAAACACAGGTCTGTTGGGGCGATGGCAGCAGCTCGGAACGAGTCCAAAGATTGTCTGCGACACCGCACACAATAAAGAAGGTTTGGGGTATACCTTAGAACAGGTTGAAGCGGAACCGTATAAAAAATTACACATCGTTTTGGGAATGGTAAATGACAAAGATTTTAAAAAGATCCTGTCATTATTCCCAGAAGAAGCCACGTATTATTTTTGTGCTCCCAATTTGGGAAGAGCACTGGCGGTCGAAGTTTTAGAAAAAGAAGCACAAAAAATGGGTTTGCAAGGAGAGGGATTTTCAACTGTAAAAGACGCCTTTAAAGAAGCCAAACGAAAAGCCTCAAAAGACGATTTTATTTACGTGGGAGGAAGCACTTTTGTAGTGGCAGAAATTTTAGAATAAAAAAATAAAAAATAGTTGTCAATTTAAATATCTGTCTTATATTTGCAACCGCTACGGGCAATTAGCTCAGTTGGTTCAGAGCACCTCGTTTACACCGAGGGGGTCGGGGGTTCGAATCCCTCATTGCCCACAACACTCACAATCCTGATGAACATTCATCAGGATTTTTTGTTTTCAACAAAGTGGGATTTATTTCAGTTTATGTTGAAAATAAAAAACACGTGCACGGAGTGCATCGGATTGTATTTGCATTTTTGGTTTCAATCGGGGATCTGCAATCCCTCATTGCCCACAACACTCACAATCCTGATGAACATTCATCCGAATTTTTTGTTTTCAACAAAATGGGAATTTATTTTTAAAACGATCTCACACAAATAATGCAATCAAGTTTTTTTAAGCAAAAGTAGGTTGGCAACCTTGCTAGGTGACAATTTAAATTCTCATGGAAATGGTTATTTTTGTACCACTTTGAAGAACGCCGAAAAACATACCCGATTTATTAAAGAAAAAGCCCTATCTATGGGATTTACGAGTATAGGCGTATCCAAAGCAGGGTTTTTAGAAGACGAAGCACCGAAACTAGAAAGGTGGTTGAAGCGTGGTTATCAAGGAGAAATGCAATACCTTGAAAATAACTTTGACAAGCGTCTGGATCCAAGATTGTTGGTTGAAGGAGCAAAATCTATCATTTCGCTGACCTACAACTATTTTCCTGAGAAAACACAAGAAAACAACACCTACAAAATAGCCAAATACGCTTATGGACAAGATTACCACCACGTAGTCAAAGCCAAGCTTAAAAAATTAATGCTGGCCATACAAGAGGAGATTGGTGAAGTAGGTGGTCGGGCTTTTACCGATTCAGCACCTTTGTTGGAGCGAACGTGGGCAGAAAAATCAGGTTTGGGATGGCGGGGAAAAAATTCGTTGTTGATCCAAAAACAACACGGATCTTTTTTCTTTTTAGCAGAACTTGTGGTGGATGTAGCGCTCGCGTATGATGTGCCTTTTACCACAGATCATTGCGGCACTTGTACCCAATGCATTGATGTTTGTCCTACAGACGCCATTCTTCCGAACAATACTGTTGACGGTAGTAAATGTATTTCTTATTACACGATTGAATTGAAAAATGAATTGCCTCGTTCGGAAAAAGGAAAATTTGAAGACTGGATGTTTGGTTGTGACTTGTGTCAAGATGTATGTCCATGGAATCGTTTTTCAAAACCTCATGCCGAACCTTTGTTTCAACCCCATCCCGATTTGTTGCAAATGACGAAAAGAGATTGGGAAGAAGTGACCGAAGATGTCTTTGGCAAAGTATTTCAAAAGTCTGCCGTAAAGCGGACAAAATTTTCTGGATTGAAAAGAAATATTCAGTTCTTAAAATAAGAGTTTTAGAGCCCAGGTTCTTCCTCATATATTTCTAAAATAATCTATGGGAAATAGGTTATATTTGTCAGTGTTACGTCCAATGAAATTTCTATGTCAACATCTAATAAAAGAAAAGAGGCACTTTTGTATCATGCCAAACCTACTCCAGGAAAAATTAAGGTAGTACCCACTAAAAAATATGCAAGTCAGCGAGATTTGTCATTGGCTTATTCGCCAGGTGTTGCAGAGCCCTGTTTGGAAATAGAAAAAGATCCAGAAAATGCGTATCGATATACATCCAAAGGAAACTTGGTGGCGGTCATTTCCAACGGTACTGCCGTATTGGGATTGGGCGATATTGGTCCGTTGGCAGGAAAGCCTGTCATGGAGGGAAAAGGATTGTTGTTTAAAATTTTTGCAGACATCGATGTCTTCGATATTGAATTGGATGTCACCGATGTCGATACATTTGTGGAAATAGTCAAAGCCATCTCTCCCACCTTTGGAGGAATCAATTTAGAGGATATCAAAGCGCCAGAAGCTTTCGAAATAGAACGACGACTGAAAGAGGAATTGGACATTCCTGTGATGCACGATGACCAACACGGAACCGCAATTATTTCAGCGGCAGCCCTGAAAAATGCCGTAGAAATTGTTCAAAAAAATATGGAGGACCTACAAATCGTGGTCAATGGTGCCGGAGCAGCGGCAATTTCTTGCACCCGTTTGTATTTGGCGTTGGGTGCCAAGAGAGAAAACATTGTCATGTGTGACAGCAAGGGAGTGATCCGAAAAGATATTGAAAACTTATCCGCCCAAAAAGCGGAGTTTGCGACCGATAAAGATTTGTACTCTTTGAGTGACGCTATGAAAAATGCCGATGTCTTTATTGGGCTTTCTATTGCCGATGTGGTGACCCCTGCTATGCTTTTGTCCATGGCCAAAGATCCCATTGTTTTTGCCATGGCAAATCCGTCACCAGAAATCGCCTATGATTTGGCAGTCAAGACGAGAGAAGATATTTTGATGGCAACGGGACGTTCCGATCATCCCAATCAAGTAAATAATGTATTGGGCTTTCCTTTTATTTTTAGGGGGGCTTTGGATGTAAGAGCCACAGGTATTAATGAGGAAATGAAACTCGCAGCGGTATACGCTTTGGCAGACTTGGCAAAAAAGTCAGTTCCCGAACAAGTAAATTTAGCCTATGGAACCTCGAATTTAACCTTTGGAAAAAATTACATCATTCCCAAACCTTTTGATCCTCGATTGATTTATGAGATTCCACCTGCCATTGCAAAAGCAGCTATGGATTCAGGAATTGCAAAAAGTCCCATTGAAGACTGGGAAGCCTACAAGCATGTTCTAATGGAGCGTTTGGGAACAGGAAGCAAAGTTGTTCGAATGTTGCACGACAGAGCAAAATCAGATCCCAAGAGGGTTGTTTTCAACGAGGCAGACAAATTGAATGTCATCAAAGCGGCTCAAATCGTGTACGATGAAGGAATTGCCACGCCTATTTTACTCGGAAATGAAGAAATCATCAGATCGCTGAAAGAAGAGATTGGTTTTGACGCCGAGGTAGAAATTATAGATCCGAAAGTGGATCAAATTCGTTCCAAAAGATTTGCATACGCATCGATTTATTGGAAATCGAAGCAACGAAAAGGAATTACGCTCGTGGAAGCGCAGAAATTGATGCGTGAGCGCAATTATTTTGCAGCGATGATGCTAAATGAAAACGATACGGATGCCATGATTACAGGGTATTCTAGGAACTATGCGAGTAGTATCAAACCTTTGTTTGAAACCATTGGAATGGAAAATGGTGTCTCGAGAGTTTCTGCCACAAATTTGATGCTTACCAAAAGAGGGCCCATGTTCTTGGCGGATACGACCATTAATATAGACCCAACACCGGAGCAATTGGCAAAAATTACAGAGATGACTGCACAGGTGGCTAAAATGTTTGGTGTGCCTCCCGTAGTGGCCATGTTGTCTTTTTCGAACTTTGGTGCGTCCAATTCAGAAAAATCTAGAAAAGTAGGAGAGGCCGTAAAAATCATTCACGACTCCTGTCCCGATTTGATTGTAGACGGTCCTGTACAAATTGATTTTGCACTAAATTCAGAAATGATGGAGGACAAGTTTCCATTTTCTGAATTGTCGGGGAAAAAACCAAATGTCTTGATTTTTCCGAATTTAGATGCTGCAAATATTACGTACAAAATGATGAAAGAACTCAACGGAACAGAATCGATTGGCCCGATTGTTATAGGATTGAAAAAACCAGCACATGTGATGCAGTTAGGAGCAAGCGTCGATGAAATCGTAAATATGGCTGCTGTTGCTGTCGTTGATGCACAAAATAAATCTAGAAAGAATAAAAAATGATTACACAATTAAGAGGGAGGTTGGTAGAAAAAAATCCGACGCATGTCGTAGTAGATTGCAACGGAGTAGGCTATTTATTGCACATTTCATTGCACACCTATGAGCAATTGCCAACCGATGAATTATTGACAATTTTTACCCATTTATCGATAAAAGAAGATGCACATACGCTTTACGGCTTTGTAACCAAAGTAGAAAGAGAAATTTTTCGATTATTAATCTCAGTTTCCGGTGTTGGGCCAAGTATCGCACGAACAATGCTGTCTTCAATGACCTCAGAAGAAATACAACAAGCCATTGCTTCTGGGAATGTGGCACTTATCCAGTCCGTGAAAGGAATAGGGGCTAAAACAGCACAAAGGTTGATTTTAGACTTAAAAGACAAAATCTTAAAAACCTATGAATTGGAGGAATTGCCACCCTTATCACACAATACATGCAAAGAGGAAGCGTTATCTGCATTAGAGGTCTTAGGTTTTGCTCGTAAAATATCTGAAAAAGTACTGGATAAAATTTTAAAAGCAGAACCCGATTTGTCCGTGGAGATATTGATTAAAAAAGCATTGAAAAGTTTCTAAACGCATTTGAAAAAAAGAATACCAAAATATACGGGGATTTTCGTGTTGCTTTTGTTTGTTTTTTTTCAAAATAAATTGAGTTCACAGGTACCCGCTTCGTTTGTTGAAAAAACAGATACAATCTCAAAAAAGGATATTCCTAGGGATAGTTTGCCTTATAAGTTTCGTAAGAACAGCAATGGAAGCCTGTTTTTAAATTTGCCTGCGGTAAAAGAGGTGGTCTTTGACCAAGATATCAAGCGATATGTAGTTGTGGAAAAAATAGGGACTACCGTTGTCAAAAAACCGCTGTTTTATTCAACCACAGAGTACAAGGAATACAAGTTAAAAGAAGGAATAACACGTTATTATCAAGACAAAATATCTTCGCTAAATTCGAAGAAAAAGGGGAGTAAAGAAGCCCAGAAAGATTTGCTCCCAACCTATTACGTGAATTCCAAATTGTTCAAAACGATCTTTGGAGGTAATACAATTGAAGTAAATACCAAAGGATCTTTAAACGTGCGTTTGGGAGCCTTGTATCAAAACATTGAAAATCCCCAACTCTCCGAAGAAAATAGAAGTAATTTTTCTTTTGATTTTGATCAACAAGTGACGGCGAGCATCTCGGCGAAAGTAGGAGAGCGATTGCGTGTTACAGCGAATTATGACACCCAGTCTACCTTTGATTTTCAGAATTTGGTGAAATTGGAATTTTTAACAGCCCATGAATCCAAAGAAGAAGATGATATTGTTCGGAAAATAGAACTGGGAAATGTGGGAATGGATGTAAGCAACAGCCTCATATCTGGATCACAAAGTCTGTTTGGTTTGAAAACAGAATTGCAATTTGGAAAGACGAGCATTACTTCCGTTCTCTCTCAGCAGAGGTCACAAACCAAAACCGTAACAGCACAAGGAGGCTCTTCTTTAAATGAATTTGAGTTGCAAACTTCCCAGTACACAGCCAACAAACATTTTTTTCTCGCCCAATATTTTAGAAACAACTACAACAAAGCATTGGCGCAATTTCCCCTGATCAATAGCAGCGTAAATATTACCAATATTGAAGTATGGGTCACCAATAGAACGACCAATACCACAGACGTTCGAAACATTGTCGCTTTGACCGATCTTGCCGAATCAGGTGTCGATGTTTACGACGCTACGAATAAAAACATCACCAATGCAGAGGTCGTTGCCACCAATGTTTTTGACCATCCAGATAACAGCTCTAACAATTTGTCTTCTGTTTTGAATGATGATCGGATTCGTAGTATCGGTTCTGTCAAATCGGCTTTGCCGGCATCTATGGTACAGGGAACCGACTATACCATTTTAGAAAATGCAAAAAAATTAACGAATTCAGAATATACCTTTCATCCGCAATTGGGAATGCTGTCATTGAATCGTCCTTTGGTGGATGGAGATGTATTGGCAGTTGCTTTTCAGTACACCTACAGTGGAAAAGAGGGCGTGTTTAAAGTAGGAGAATTGTCAACTGATGGAAAATTATCCTCAGAAAATATAGTGGTAAAATTATTGCGCAGTGAGTTGATTCAGCCAACCAAAAGAATTTGGGACTTAATGATGAAGAATGTCTATTCTTTGGGAGCGTATCAAATGGAACGTGAAGGGTTTCGATTGGATTTGTTGTACAAAGACGATCGTACAGGAGTGGCAGTCAATACCCTACAAAATGCCAAGTCAGTTTATCAGCAAGGAGGCGAAAATATCAAAGTTGCTGAAAGGTCGATTTTGAATCTTGTGAAGTTGGATAGCCTAGACCAGAACAATTTTGCAAAACCAAAGGGAGATGGTTACTTTGATTACGTAGAGGGAATCACAGTGAATTCTCGAGATGGGAGTATTATTTTTCCCACCGTAGAACCTTTTGGAAGAGATTTAAAAGCAAAATTAATCGATGCTTCTGATGCTAACTTTCTCTTTGAAGAATTGTACACCAATACGCAAACCAACGCTCGAACCAGCTTTCAAACCAAGGACAAATATCTGTTGAAAGGGTATTACAAATCGGACGCAAGTAATGGGATTTCTTTAGGAGCTTTTAACGTGCCAAAAGGATCCGTAAAAGTCACATCCAATGGGATATTGTTGACAGAAGGCGTGGATTATGTGGTCGATTATTTGGGTGGACGTGTACAAATTATCAACCCAGCCATTGAGGCATCTGGCGCTCCTGTTCAGGTGTCTTTAGAGAACAATACTTTGTTCAATCAACAAACAAAGCGCTTTGTCGGAATTGATGTAACCCATAAATTTTCTGATAAATTTCAAATGACAGGGACTTATTTGAATGTGAATGAAAGACCTCTCACTCAAAAAGTAGCTTTTGGCGCAGATCCCATCAACAATTCAATGTTTGGTGTCACGTTGAATTACGATACAGAAGTGCCGTTTTTTACAAAATTGGTGAACAAATTGCCTTTTCAAGATACCGATGCCGTGTCTAATTTATCGGTGCGATCTGATTTTGCCTATCTGAAACCTGGAACGCCAAGTGGAATTGATTTAAAGGGCGAAGCAACGACCTATATTGACGACTTTGAAGGAGCACAAATCCCCATCAATCTGATGGATTTTAATGCGTGGAAATTGGCAAGTAAACCCTTAAACTTTGTCAATGAAGAAAATCAATTTATTGATTTTGGCGATGAAACAGTTTACGCTGACCCCAATGATGAAGGTCTTTTGGAGAGTGGAAAAAAAAGGGCCAAATTGGCTTGGTATACCATTGATCAATTGTTCTATGGAGGGTCTTTAAAACCCTCAAATATCAACAACGAAGAGTTGTCGAGGGCTGAAGTTAGCAGGGTCGCTTACGAAGAACTTTTTCCACAAACCAATTTGGATATCACGCAAAGCAATACCTTGCGCACCTTTGATTTGGCTTACTATCCACAGGAACGTGGAAGTTATAATTATGCCACGGATTCAGAGTTGGCAGCAGCGACAGAAAATCATTGGGGAGGAATTACAAGAGCTTTGTCAGCGACGGATTTTGAAAGAGCCAATGTAGAATACATTCAGTTTTGGTTGCAGGATCCTTACGAAGGATATTCTATCAATAATGAAGAGGCAATAGGAGCCGATGGCGTTTCTCCAAACAATGAAGGGATGCTTTATTTTAATTTGGGAAATATTTCAGAAGATGTGCTCCGTGACGGTTCTAAAATGTTTGAAAATGGATTGCCAAAAGCATCGGATGAAACCATTCCTGAACAAACCGCATGGGGGAACCAACCCGTAACCAGATCTTTTTTGTACACTTTTACGGAAAGCGACGCAGACAGAAAAATCCAGGATATTGGATTGGATGGTTTGAACGATGACGCCGAAAAAATAAAATTTCCAAATTTGTCTCAAAAAGAAGATCCTTCCTCTGATAATTATCGATTTTTTAGAGGGACTGAGTATGACAATGAAAACGCGAGTATTTTAAAGCGATACAAGGATTACAACAATACCGAGGGGAACTCACCAACCGCAGGTTTGAGCGAAGAGTCTTTTCCCACTTCAGCCACTACGATTCCAGATGCCGAAGATGTAAACAAGGATCAAACAATGAATACGATCGATGCCTATTACCAATACAAGGTATCTTTAAAACAATCTGATTTGGTCGTTGGGAAAGGGCATGTTGTGGATATGAAAGAAGTATCGAGAGCCACTCCAGATGGCAAAACGTTGCAAACACGCTGGTATCAATTCCGAATTCCGATTGTTTCAGGAACGCCAATTAATGGGATTGTTGGGTTCAATTCGATACGTTTTATGAGGATGTTTGTAACCAACTATACAAAACCTGTCGTACTGCGTTTTGGACAGCTACAGTTGGTAAGAGGTGATTGGAGGCGTTACATTCAAAATGTACATGACGGCATTCAGGTAGCCAATGACAATCTCGACGAGACAGCATTGAAAAACTTCACATCAGGCGTCGTGAATTTTGAAGAAAATGAAAACCGAGTTCCCATACCCTATGTATTGCCTCCTGGAATTGTAAGAGAGCAATTGCAAGCCTCGACATACATTCAATTTCAGAACGAGCAATCATTGTCAGTTAGAGTGGATGATCTGCAGAAAGAAGAAGCACGGGCGGTGTTTAAAAACACCATTACAGATTTGAGAATGTACAAGCGAATGAAAATGTTTGTGCATGCTGAAGGAAGGGGTTCTACCAATCTACAAGATGATAAAATGATGGCCATTGTTCGGATCGGTGCAGATTTAAATGAGAATTTCTATCAAATTGAGATCCCTTTAAAGGCGACTCGATTTGGCGCTTCAACACCAGAAGAAATTTGGCCAGAAGCCAATAATTTGGATGTAGACCTTGAGCGTCTAGGGAAATTAAAACTCGAGCGCTACCAAGTGTTTGGCGCTTCTGGAGCCAATTCCATATATCCCGCCCCTGTGGAGGGAGAAGAGCCTGCCTATCGCGTTCGTGTCAAAGGGAATCCCAATTTGGCAAATATTAAGACCATCATGCTGGGCGTAAAAAATATTTCAGACAGTCCTCAAAGTGCAGAAGTATGGTTTAACGAATTGCGTGTGGCAGATTTTGACAATCAAGGAGGTTGGGCAGCTGTGATGAGTGCCAATGCGAATTTTGCGGATTTAGCGGATGTTGCCTTGACAGGTCGCATGCAAACGATTGGATTTGGAAATGTAGAACAACGCGTAAACGAGAGAAGCCAAGAAGAGATCAAACAATACGGTGTATCTACCAATATAAATGTCGGGAAATTAATGCCAACACAGTGGGGTGTAAACATTCCGCTGAGCTATTCTATCTCAGAAGAATTCAAAAGCCCAAAGTACGATCCTCAATTTCAAGATGTATTGTTTGAACAGGCGAAAGAGATCAACAAGAACAGCCAAGGAGCACAAGATTATACCAAGCGAAAAAGTATCAATTTTATCAATGTTCGAAAAGAACGAGTAGGAAAATTGAAAAAGGCACCGATGCCGTACGATATTGAAAATTTTTCGGTGTCTTACAGCTATAATGAAGAGTTTCACAAAGACTACAACATACAAAAACACTTGGTACAAGATGTGAGAGCTTCTGCAAACTACGCGTATACCATTGTTTCAAAACCCATTGAGCCTTTTCGAAAGGTGCCTCTTTTTCAGAAGAGTAAATACTTTCAAATGATCAAGGATTTTAATTTCTACCTACTGCCAAAAAATATTGGTGTGAATACCAATATCACAAGAAATTACAATGAGCAACTTTCTAGAAATTTGGTACCTGGCTTGAGTCAATTGCCAACATTGCGTCAAAGAAATTTTTTGTTTGATTGGGATTATACAATTGGATACGATGTTTCAAAGTCACTGCAATTGAATTTCAGGGCAGCAAACAAACATATCTACGATAGCTTTGAAACGGATGATACTATTGAAGATGATGAGATTACATTATTCAGTAATTTTTTCAATATGGGTAGAGTCAATAATTACAGTCAAAAATTAGATGCTACCTATAAGTTGCCGATTGATAAACTGCCCTATTTTTCTTTTGTAAATGCGGATTATAGCTATGCAGCGAATTTTAATTGGCAAGCAGGTCCACGTTCGAGAGATGCGAATGGAGCGGTAACGACTTTGGTGGGCAATAATATCCAAAATGCCAATACGCACACGTTGTCGACGAACTTGAATATGACGCAGTTTTATCGGGACATAGGATTAAAAAAATTGTTTTCGCCAAAGACAAATAAAACAAAGAAAAACCCAAAGGACAAGAAATTTGCTCAGGCCAGACCCAAGATCCGAAGAAATTCAAAAAAGAAAAAATCCGTACAGCAAAAAATAGCAGATGCTTCCTATGGGTTGCTCACCTCTTTAAAGTCGGTTAAAATAGCTTACAGTGAAAATAACGGAACCCAATTGGAAGGGTACAAACCCGAGGTCGGATTTTTGGGAAGACAAAATTATGGAGGAGGTTTGGCGCCCACGTTTGGATTTGTTTTTGGGGATCAAGCAGACATTCGAAATAGAGCATTGCAAAACAACTGGCTGGTAAATAGAGAGGTAAATAAGGTAGATGCGCAAGGAAATGCTTTGGAAGATGAAGTCTATTACAATAAAAATTATGTGCAAACTCATTACAACAAATTGGATGTCAATATTTCGATAAAACCAATCAAAGACTTGGATATTTCTGTGGTGGCCAATCGAATTCGAACCAAAAATATTTCTGAACAATTGGATCCCGTTGTCAATGGGAACGGAACTTTTGATACAACGGATGATTACAACGAGTTCGGACCTTCTCAACTTTTAGAGGTGGGGAATTTTAGTATGAGCTACAACATGATACAGACCGCTTTTGATGGAAATGGAGATGCTACTTTTGCAAAGTTTTTAGAGAACATACCTCAAATACAAAACAGACTAAGGTCAAATTTAGCTGCAAAAAGCAATCAAGAACTTGCTACAATAGATGGATACAACGGATTTGGTCAAGATGTATTATTGCCTGCTTTTGCGGCCGCGTATGCGGGTGGTGATGCAAAAACCGAGGGGTTGAAACCGTTTAAAAGCATACCACTCCCGAATTGGAGACTCACATACAAAGGTTTTATGAAAATGAAATGGTTCAAAAATAATTTTTCCAATTTCATCATTTCACATGGGTATACCTCATCTTATACTTTGGGGAACTACAGCAATAACATACAATACAAAGAGAATGCCTTTGGAATTCCAAACAAAGATTCAAACGACAATTATTTTTCGAAGAATGTCATTTCAAACTTGACATTAAATGATGGGTTTTCACCACTGATCAAGGTAGATTTCAGGCTTAAAAATTCGATGTCTTTCCGGGGAGAAATTAAAAAAGACCGAACCTTATCTTTGAATTTTAACAATTATACCTTGTCAGATGTTCGAGGGACAGAATATATTTTTGGATTGGGTTATCGCTTGAAAAATTTAAAAATAAGAACACGTTTGGGCGGGAGAAGAAAAACAATGAAAGGGGATTTAAATATGAAGGCAGATATTTCTTACCGCCAAAATATTTCTGTAATTCGAACCATGGGTATTGTCGAAAATGAAATTACAGCTACCAATCAAATTACAGGTGGTCAAGATGTTTTTTCTCTAAAACTATCGGCAGATTACAACTTGAACAAGAATCTTATTGCCACGTTTTATTACGATCAAGCGGCCTCCAAATTTGCGATTTCAACCTCATTTCCGAGACAGTCGATCAACACAGGTATAAGTATTACGTATAACATAGGAAACTAATTCTTTGAGAGAAAAATTAATTGATTATTTTTGTGCAAGATTTCGTAAAGCTTGATTTTTTTAGAATACACTAAATACAAATAAAATGAATATACCGGAGGAATTAAAATATACAAAAGACCACGAATGGGTGAAAATTGAAGGAGATGAAGTGACTGTGGGAATCACAGATTTTGCGCAAAGTGAGTTGGGAGATATTGTATATGTTGATGTAGATACCCTAGACGAAACGGTGGAAGCAGATGACGTATTTGGTTCTGTGGAAGCGGTGAAAACTGTGTCTGATTTGTTTATGCCGGTCACAGGAGAGGTGATAGCATTCAATGAGGCGTTGGAAGACGAGCCCGAGAATGTAAATACAGATCCTTATGGAAAAGGCTGGATGATAAAAGTGAAAGTTTCTGATATTTCTGAATTCGAAAACCTATTAGATGCCGAAGGGTACAAAGCCGTTATCGGAGCGTAAGTTTATTTACCTTGCCACGACTATAACTTTTGTCATAGGATATCTAAGTTTGGCAAAACTTGATCGCAACCCTTTGGGACTTCCTGTTGTAATCTCAGACAAACTATTGCACATGGGGGCTTACGCAGTGCTTTCGTTTTCCTGGTTTTTGACCGGTCACAAAAACGGTTGGAAGAGACACTATTTTTCAGTTGCCATTGTTTTGTTAGTCCTCTACGGAGTGTTGTTGGAGTATTTGCAAATGAAGTTAACCATACACAGGGTTGGAGACCTGCTAGACATTGCAGCAAATGCTATGGGTGTGCTTTTAGCGGCCGCTGTTTTTAA
Source organism: Flavobacteriaceae bacterium (assembly GCA_964230805.1). Classification (GTDB taxonomy): domain Bacteria; phylum Bacteroidota; class Bacteroidia; order Flavobacteriales; family Flavobacteriaceae; genus Flavicella. Next base: position 21,996 of record CAXRIA010000012.1, on the reverse strand, counting down.
GTGGATTTATTTATCAAATACCCGTGATATTTTCTAGTTACATACTTGCATAAGTACCGCTAAAATTGTTAAATTAGCGCACTCATTAATCTTTTCAATAAATGGAAATAAAGAAAAACCCAAAGTCCAATTTAGAAAACTACACCAAGTTGTTTGTGCAATTAGGTTTGGTGTTGGCACTTTTTTGTGTGTATGTGGCAATAGAGCACAAAACATATGATCGAATTGTTGCTGATTTAGGAGCCGCTTCATTGAATGTTGACGAAGAGGAGGATATGGTGATTACACAGCGTGTAGAACCTGTAAAACCGCCGCCACCACCACCGCCACCAGCTCCAGAAATCATTGAAGTAGTGGAAGACGAGAAGGAAGTGGAAGAAACGGTTATAGAGTCCACCGAAACAGATGAGGAAGAAGCCGTAGAAGTAGAAGAAATTATTGAAGAAGACGAAGGAGAAGAAGTTATAGAAGACGTTCCTTTTGCGATTATTGAAGACATTCCTATTTTTCCTGGGTGTGAAAAAGGAAGTAAAGCGGAAAAGAAAGCTTGTTTCTCGAAAAAAATTAGCAAGCACATCAATAGAAAGTTTAATGCGAACTTGGCTTCTGATTTAGGGTTATCTCCAGGTAAGAAAAGAATTTTTGTGATGTTTAAAATTGACAAAACAGGAGGGATTACTGAAATCCGAGCAAGAGCTCCGCACCCGAGGTTGCAAAAAGAAGCAGAGCGTGTGGTAAGAACATTGCCGAGAATGACTCCGGGTAAGCAGCGTGGACGACCGGTAGCTGTGCGTTATTCGCTACCAATTTCTTTCCAAGTTGAATAATAAGCTCACACGAATAAAAGTGATGAAAAGCAATCTCTGTTGAGGTTGCTTTTTTTATGAAATAAAATTGGTTTTTAGGGGTTCTTCCCAGAGCAATGAAGTCGAAACACAGTTTCAAAAGATAATTTGTATTTTCGTGAGGCAATAGAAATCCATATGAACGAAGAAAAAAAATATTTTGCGCACGAAACAGCGGTGATTGATCCCCCGTGTGAAATTGGAACAGGTACAAAAATATGGCATTTTAGTCATGTGATGTCCGGCTCAATTATCGGAGAATCTTGTAATATTGGTCAAAATGTTGTGGTTTCTCCTCAAGTAGTTTTAGGAAACAATGTAAAAGTACAGAACAATGTTTCTATCTATACCGGTGTAATTTGTGAGGAAGATGTTTTTTTAGGGCCCTCCATGGTGTTCACAAATATCAAAAATCCAAGAAGTGCCATTGTTCGAAGAGATAAATACCAAAAAACATGGGTGAAAAGAGGAGCAAGTATTGGGGCAAATGCGACAATTATTTGTGGTATTGAGATTGGAGAATACGCCCTAATAGGTGCAGGTGCAGTTGTGAGTAAATCCATAGAACCCTATGCGCTCGTTGTGGGAAATCCGGCACAGCAGATCGGATGGGTAAGTGAATATGGCCATCGATTGGAATTTGATCAAGAGCATCACCGAGCTACTTGCCCTGAATCGGGACAAATATATCTTTTAAAAAACAACAAAGTTGTAAAGCAATAGGTTTGTTTTGTCGCGTTATGAATTTGGGGATTGTGTTTTTTTGTTAGCCAATTTTTTATATTCAATCCACGGTACGAAATCAATCGTAATAATTTGTGAGTCCTTTTTTTAGCCAATTTAGATAGTTTTTTTTATCCGTGTATTTTTCAGGATGGTTTAACAATTCCAAATTTGGACTTATCTGTACATAAAAAGGCTGTGAGGCTGTTTCGAAATTGATCGCCTGAAAGGTTGCCCATTTTGACCCAATAGTTTTGATCGTTTTCGTTTTTCCGTTTTTCTTTCGGTAATCAAATTGCATTTCTTTGGGCAATTCTTTTCGATCGTCGATGTACAAAGAAATCAAAACATATTTTTCTAAAGCTTTGTAGACCTCAGGATCGCTCCAGACATTTTCTTCCATTTTACGGCAATTGACACATGCCCATCCAGTAAAATCTAATAAAATAGGCTGGTTGTTTTTTTGAGCGTGTTCTAATCCCTCATGAAAATCTTTGAAACAATTCAAGTCCAAAGGACATTCAGTATTGGTTTTGGTGAGGCTATAAAATTTTGGCGGTGCAAAGCCACTCAAAAGGTTCAATGATGTATTCAAAAATAAACCTGAAATGAGGTACAGGGTGAAAATTGAGGCCACAATTCCCGTGGTCATTCTCCCCCCACTCAGTTTCTTGAGTGGTCCATCGTGCGGGAATTTTATTTTTCCAAAAAGGTAAAGAGCCAGTCCGCCGAAGACAAGAATCCAAATACCGATAAAGACTTCTCGTTTAAGGAGCCCCCAATGTTGTACCATATCGGCATTTGACAGGAATTTTAGAGCCAATGCAACTTCTAAAAATCCAAGAACAACTTTTACAGTATTCAACCATCCACCCGATTTTGGCAAATTGTTCAGCCAATTTGGAAAGAGGGCAAACAGGGTAAAAGGCAGTGCCAATGCAGCACCAAAACCAAGCATTCCAAGAGTTAATTGAATCGCTCCACCATCGGAAGAAAGTGCACCAACGAGCAGAGAACCTAAAATAGGGCCCGTGCAAGAGAAGGATACAATGGCTAGGGTGAGTGCCATGAAAAAAGTTCCAATTATTCCGCCAATATCCGAAGCGGTATCCATTTTGTTAGACCATGCATGGGGCAATGTAATTTCAAAGTACCCAAAGAATGAAATTGCAAACAGAATGAAGATCACGAAAAAACCGACATTGAGCCACACATTGGTAGAAATACTGTTTAAAATTTCAGGATCAAGAGAGTCTAAAAAGTGGAAGGGAAGACTCAACAACAAGTATATGAATGTGATAAAAAAACCATAGAGAAGTGCATTGGAAAAGCCCCTGCTTTTGGATTTTGTTTTTTTTGTAAAAAATGAAACTGTCAGTGGAATCATTGGGAATACACAAGGCGTAAGCAAAGCGATCAATCCCCCTAAAAACCCCAATAAAAAGATGGTTCCCAGGCCTTTTTTTTCCTGTGCTGGGTTTTCTGAATCGGGAAAGTAGGTTTTTCGATTTTTTAAATTCAGATCCAATTGCTCTGAGAGTAATTTGCTTCGATTGTCGATAGTCTTGCTTTCGTTTTCGGCAAGCGTTTGTCCATTTAGGGAAACCAAAATCTCTTCGCCAGGTTCAAAAGTACAAGCCTCGTCATTGCAAGTTTGATAGCTTACCAAGATGCTAATTTGGGAAAGTTCCTCAGAGATTACCTTTATTTTTTGTTTAAAAATGGCGGTATTTTCAAAATAAGAAGTTTCCATATTAAAAATAGCTTCATACGAGGTATGCGTTTCACTTTCTTCTGTGGCTCCAATCAGTTGGTATTGCTGTTCTTTATTTTCATAGGAAAACACAGTGGGTAAGGGTCCTCCCTCGGGAAGGTGTTGGGAATATAGGTGCCAACCTGATTTTAATTGTGCTTTTAAAATTAAGGTATATTCTGAAGCCTTTTGTTTTTCTACAGATGCAAACCACTCCACGGTGCTTTCCTGTGCGAGTGTGATAAAACTAAGGAGTGATAAGAAGATAGAAATCCACGTATTTTTTTTCATGGTCAAGCGTTGCTATGCTCTATTTTTAAAATAGAAGTTGTTTCATTTGTTATTTTATACCGCTCATCAAGTCGTTTGCCAACAATCCAAGCAATGTCGTCACCGCTGCATAGGATCCAAGTATTTTCTTTTTCGAAAAGAGAATATTTTTCATCTTTGAAAAACTTGCTTACTTTCTTTTTGCCTTGGAGTCCAATAGGGTAAAAGTAGTCTCCTTTTTTCCATTTCCTTACGGTCAATGGGAATTTTAACTTTGATTTGTCTAAAAAGGCCACCGAAGAATGGTATGTGGATACTTTCGGAACGGTGTCAATTTTGAGGTGCACTGGAGCTACAACATGGTTCGTTGTTTTTTGTATCAGAACATCGGGTGTTGCACGATCCTTCAAAGCTGTCAAAATAAAACGTTCGCGGTCTTTTACAATACGATGCGTTTTTGAGTACAACAATTTGCCAGATTGTGCTTTTAGTAAGGATAGGATTTCGGCTGAGTCGCCAAAACCATATGGTTTGAGCAAGGCGTACAAATAGGCTTTGGGGTGTTTTAAAGCGTTTAATTTTTCTATTGGAATGTATATTTCGCCTGCGGTGCCATCGATAAATAGTTGTTTTTTAAAAGCTGCCATACGATCTTGAGCCAAATGACGGCTCTCTTGGAGGTGTTCGATGGTTTGATCAAAGGAATTGAGAAGATTGGGATTCAATTCTTTGAGAACGGGAATTATTTGATGTCTGATTTTATTTCTTGCATATTTGCTACTCGCATTGCTTTGATCTTCTCGCCAAGTAATTGCGTTTTCTTCTGCATATTTTTGAAGCTCCTCTTTTGAAAATGGGAGCAATGGTCTTATGATGGCGCCATTTTTTTCAGGAATCCCTGTCAGTCCCTCCAAACCAGTACCTCTTGTGAGGTTGATCAGAAAAGTTTCCAAAACATCGTCTTTGTGATGTGCCGTTAGGATGTATTTTATTTTTCGACGTTTCGCAATTTGATCGAACCATTGATACCGCAGTTCTCGTGCGGCCATTTGAATGGATATTTTCTCTTCGGTAGCTTTTTTTTGAGTGGCAAAGCTCGTAGTTTCCACTTCCAGCCCGAGTTGGTTGCCAAGTTCTTTGGCAAAGGCTTCATCGAGGTCACTTTCTTTACCTCTCAAATTAAAATTGCAATGAGCCAAGGTACAATCGGGGTTCATTTTGTGCATTAAGAGTGTGAGAACGACACTATCAAGACCGCCAGACAAAGCAATTAAAATAGACTCATGTTGCAAATAAGAGAATTTTTTTTGGATGTGGTTTTTGAAACGTTCCAGCACGGGATAAAATTTTATGGATTTTCGTCTGCATCAAAGATACTCAATTCAGCCTTATCTCTGATTACGAAAGCAATACCTCTCTCATCGCTTTTGCTTTTAAGAGGCACTCTTCCAATTCTTTTTCAGGAAGAGATAAGGAAGTGATCGCACTTCCCACCGAACAAGAAATGTATTTGTTTTTTTGGTTGTACAAAATACTTCTGATAATCACATTGAAATCAAAATTTCCGTCAGGGGTAAAATATCCGACTGCTCCGGAGTACAAGCTTCGTTTGGTCTCCTCGTGTTTTTCAATGATTTTCATCGCCTTTACTTTTGGAGCCCCTGTCATGCTTCCCATGGGGTAACTGTTTTTAATGATGTCTACAGGGTGTATGTTTTCTGGAATTTCGGAAACAATGGACGAAATCATCTGGTGTACTTGTTCAAAGCTGTAAACCTCACAGAGCTCCTCCACTTGTACGCTTCCTTTGATTGCAATTCGAGAAAGATCATTTCGAACGAGGTCTACAATCATGATATTTTCAGCTCTTTCTTTGGGGTCCTTTTTTAACGCTTCCTTCAGAGCGAGGTCCTTTTGAGGTTGTAAAGATCTTCTGGCCGTACCTTTGATGGGTTGCGAAAGAATATGACGTCCATTTTTTTTCAAATACCTTTCTGGGGAAGCAGAAAGTAAAAAATTGCTGTCAAATTTGAGAAAGGTTGCGAAAGGGGGCTGCGATATTTGATTCAAATTTTTGTACACCTCGAGCGGCTGAATCTCTGAATTTTCAGCGTAAAATTCTTGACAAAAATTAGCTTCGTAAATATCGCCACGATGAATGTGATTCAGTATGGAACGCACCTTCTCCAAGTAGGCTTCTTTTTGAATACGTGGTTTTAAAGTAAGCTTCTTTTTTGTTGTGTTAAAATGCCTTGTTTTGTGGTTTACAATCGCTTCAAAATCGGTTGCTATTTTTTCATTTTGGTTGTCCAAATATTTGAAAATTGCTTTTCCTTTTGCGATGAAAATCAATTTTTGAGGCTGAAAAAAAAACAAATCAGGGAATTCCAAACCATCGTGATTTTGAGAACTTAAGTTTTCGATATCATTTTTGAGGTCGTACCCCAAGAATCCAAAACAGTAGTCTTGAATTTTAGTTTGAAATTTTTTGAGTTTTTCAAAAGAATGAAGATAGGAACAGCAAATTGATTGTTCTTGCCCTAAGGCAATGATGGCATCGTATTGACTGTGTTTTTCTTTGTGCTGATTCGAGTCTAGCCAAAGAATGGTGTTGTAATTTTGACCCCAATGCAGTGCATTTGATTTGAATTTTTCTGTGTCAGAAATATGAAATTGTTGCTCTATTCTTGGCATTTGTCAGATCTACAAAATGGTTGAAATTGAAAAGTTGGTTTGAATTTCTGAAACGCAAAGGTACTTATTCCTTATTTCTTTTTGAAACTTTACTTCCTGCTTTTATAGATTTCCTATTTTTGGTGAAATCATTTCAAGGTTTGTCAGGAATGGCTGTTTTTCGAGACAAATGGCAATTCTCGGAACCCAATTCGATTGAACAAACAATCACGTTAAAAAACAAAAAAATATGTGTACGGTTACTTTTTTTCCAAAAGAAAATGGCGATTTTATATTGACCTTTAATAGAGATGAACAACCGAATAGAGAAACGTTACCTCCTGATTTTTATATAGAAAATGGAGTCAAGCAATGGTATCCTAAGGATAAAAAAGCAGGGGGAACTTGGATTGCTGTTGCAGAAACGGAGCGTTTGGTTTGTTTGATGAATGGCGGATGGGAAAAACACCACCCAACCAAAGATTACAAATACAGTCGAGGTTTGGTCGTGAAAGATGTTTTAAAAGCAGATGAGGTGAAGTGGGCCATTGAAGACATGCCTCTTGAAGGAGTAGAGCCTTTTACAATGCTTGCTGTCGATTGGTCGTTTTTACCTATCTGTATGGAGTTGGTTTGGGACGGTGCTCAGAAACATATCAATATTTTATCCCATCAATCAAAAATTTGGTCTTCCTCAACCCTGTACAATGCTGCCATGAAAAAAGAACGAGAACAGTGGTTTGCAAATTTTAAAAAAGAACACGCCTTTCCTTCCCAAGAAAAAATTTTAGAATTTCATTCAAATGATACGCTTGGAGACAAAGAGAGGGCCATTAAGATGAAGAGAACAAACGTAGAAACACGGAGCATAACATCGATAGAAAAAACTCAGGAAAGTGTAACGATGTTTCACAAAGATCTCTTAACAGGAGAACAATATTCTGGATCTTTCTGAGTTTTAATTCTGTTTCAGATCCTATGCAAAATACAGGTTTTATAGTTGTTTTAGCCTATCCCGAAACGGTGGTGCAAACGGCCGCCCATGAAATGTTCAGCAAATTGTGGCCCTTGTTTGGTATTGGTGGAAACCAGAGAATAATGGCAGGTCACGCGGCGCTGTTGTTGATCTCAAAAAACACCGGTACGATCCATTACTTTGATTTTGGGAGGTATGTCACCTCGGAAGGTATGGGGCGAGTTCGAAGTGAAAATACAGACTGTGAGGTGGCAATTCCCATAAAAGCAGTGTGTAAGAACGATTCCATTGCAAACCTAGAAGAAATCCTATTGTTTCTAGAAAATCACCCGGAAAAAACACATGGGGAAGGGAAGATGATCGCGAGTGTAAATGCGCAAATAGATTATGACAAGGCGTTCCATTTTATTGCAAGATACCAAAACAAAGGAGAGATTCCTTACGGTGCATTTTTGAAAAACGGTAGCAATTGTGCAAGATTTGTATCGGATGTATTGTGCCATGCGTCGAACAATCATGAGCCTAGAAAAAAACTTCGACGCCCGCTGTTTTTTACACCCAGTCCTCTGGGCAATGCAATTTACGGAAAAACGGAAGATAGGATGTTTGAAGTGCATCATCAAAAGGTAAAAAGCTATAGCTACAAATCCATTTTCAATGAACTCAAGAATTATTTTTTAAGAAAGGTGCCTCAAAAAAACCAAGAATATGGAACTCTTTTGCCAGACCAAGAATTTTACAATTCCTCGCGAGCACAGTGGTTGAGTGGCATTGGATCGGGTGCGTGGTTTGAGTTGGAAAAGCGTGTCGAAAACAAGTATCTTATTTCACGAAAAGGAGGGCAAGGGGAAGTGCATGTAAGAGCCTTGTTTGCCATCAATAAGAGTGGCTTTGAACTCGAAAAGCCGTATGTTTTTTTACACGGTTCTCACTGCAGTCTATGCAGGGTTCGTCAAAAGGACAAAATCTATGTTTTTCAGAGAATTTCCGAAGAATAGGAATTTTTTAGTTCAATACTTCCTTTACCACCAGTTGAAAGGTTGGGATGTGTACCTTAAATTGCGTTTTGCTCGTGAAATTGATCATGTTAAAGTAGCCTTTCATCGAGCCTACTGATGACTCTAAAAAACAGTTGGAACGATACGTGTATTTTTCTTGAGGTTCTAGAATTGGAATTTGTCCTACGACGCCGTCACCAATGACAATTTCTTTATTGTTTAGAGAATCAAAGATCTCCCATTTACGAGAAACCAATTGCACGATGTCAAGGCTTTGGTTTTCGATGGTTATAAAATAGCTAAACGCATAATGCGTAATGTCATTGCGCACATGAATTCCTTCGTAGTTCGTTTCAACGGAAACTTTGATGCCTTTGGTTATTTTCTGAATCACCTGCGATTGGATTGGTTCTAAATCAAAGATACAAAAATGTTTTTGGAGAGATGTGATTTTAAATTTTCTTTGAAAAAACAGAAGTCGCTCCAACAATCCTGCCAATACGTTGTCCAAAAGGGTGGTGGTAAATTAAAATGGTGTATTGATTTTCTGTCGTAAAGAAAGAACCATCAACACTTTTTTTCTCGAGGGTCTCGGTTTCACTTGCAAAGCAGTAATTGTAAAACCCTTGTTTGAATAAAATGGCGGCCTCATAGGAATCGCGATTTTCGTTGTAGTACATTTTATTTTCTTCGGTCAATGCATAATTGTTAAAAGCCCCATAGACGTACAATTCTTTGTTCGACCATTCATCATGGTTGTTTTGTAGGGTGAAATGTACCCAGCTATAATCCCCTTCTGTATAGGGATTGTTTTCATTGATGGTTCGTATGGCAAAACCGCCATTGATGTCCGGCGCGAGCGTATAGGGTTGGTGGGCTCGAGCTTGCGTTGGATACAGTAGATGATGCACAATATTTTCTGAGTAGGTTTGCGCAATGCTCACATGATTTCCGTTGATATCTTTGGTGTCGAAATTTAAAAATTCGTTGCCTCCAAAGAAACTCGTAGCTTCGTTGTAGTTGTACACAAGTTCGTCTTTTTTGTAGAATTGAGGTTGCAGGTTTTTCTTTGAAAAATTCCAATCCTGGTTTTGTAAAACAACCACATTGAGTTCCTGTCTAGGATTGTTTATGCGGAGCAAGGGGTGGTAAACAGAAAAATGAACCACTTGCTTCGTATCCAGATTTTCCAAATTCCGATCACGAACAATTTGAGCGCTGATATTGACAAGGTTTTCATGGAGCACAATTCTTCGTTGGATGCAAATTTCATCGAACTCGTTGTAGACAGTGACCAAAAAATGACCGCTGATTTTGATGCGCGTATTTTGGTTTGGTATTTGAAAAGAATAGTGGGTATAGCCTTGAAGCGTATTGAAAGAATTCTCGAAATTAAAAATTTCAAATTCATGGCTTCCTTCGATATATTCGGATGGGTTTAAAGAACTGATTTCCCAGTCGTAGTTGCAATGTTCAATTTTGTAATAGTAGGTTTTTTGATCCGCTTCCAAGTCGTCAAAAGAAAATAGAAAGGCACTTCCCAATGGAAAAATGGACGTTTGCTCCTTGTGAAGCGTGGACTGGGTGGTCACCGTTTTGATAAAGCTGGCCGTAAAATTTTGGGCAAAGCTCCGCGTCAGCAAACACAATGAGGCAAGGATTAGAAATAAGGACTTTTTTCGCAACATTTACTTCAATTCAAAAGTTAAATGTATGAATTGTACCTGAATTAAAGAAGGCCAAAAGTGAATCTTTCAATGGAAGATTTTATACAGAAAAGATTTTCCATAAAAGCCTTCGTACGATAGGATTTCTGTTTTTGAGTAGCTCTTTAAAAGGGTCTTGTTTTATATAGCTTGATCTTCATGGAAATATTTTATGGATTTTGAGAATTTCAATTCCTCAATTTAGTTGATGTACAGGGTATTTGTAAATTTTTTGATTGAAAGCATAAATGGTGTCTAGTTCTGAATAATTTGGACTTCCTATATTCTTAGTATTGTTGTTTTCGCAAATAGACAAGTTTCCGATTTCCCACATTAAGTAGGGAAGGTTGGCACTTGAGAATATTTTGTTTTGATTTGTTTTTAGAGTATTGTATTTATTTCGATATGTTTTTTTGTAGGATGCAGATAGCCAGAGAATCAGAGGTACGTGGAGCTCGAATGTTGTAGGAATTGTATTGCCGTGTAACACGTGTTTTTTATCATTGTCAAATAAATTTTCTCCATGGTCGGATACGTACACCAGGGCATTTTTTCTTTTGTCTTTATCCAACTCTTTGATGCATTGAGAAACAATCATGTCTGTGTACAAAATCGAATTATCATAACTATTGATGAGCGCCCTTTTGTTGGATAGTTGAATACTAGTAAGACGAAAATTGTTGTCAATGCAAGGGGTGAATTTTTCAAAATCTTGGCTGTATCTGTAATTATATCTGAAATGGCTGCCCAAAGTGTGTATGATGAACAATCTTTTTTTATAGTTTCTAGTGTTTTTTAAAAGACTTGAAAATTGATTTACTAAAATTAAATCAGTTGTTTTTCTAGTATCCATACTTAGTTTGTTTAGGATCAAAGAGTCAGATTCTTTGGAATAAAAATTTGTTGGATGGCTAGGTTCGTAGTCTTGGTTGGAAATCCAATAAACTTGAAATCCTTGTTCCTTAAATGCTCGTATAAAAGAGGGCTCATGATTCATAATCGCTTTTTTTAACGGCGTTGCTCTTGAAAGCATAAAGCTCAATGATGGTTGTGTTAAATTTGAGGGTGAATAGGTGTTTTTAAAAGATAAGATGTTTTCAATAGTGTCCTAGATTGGGAGTTGTATTTTTTTTGTATCCATTTATTCCAAAATGGTCTGATCTAGCGGATTCTCCGATAACTAATACAATGGTTTCTGGAGTTTGAAGTGTGTCTTTTACGATGGAATCAAAAGAAAAATGTTTTATGTTTTGTGTGTAGTTTTTATGCTCATCTATGTATTTGAGATAGCTATTTATTCTGTAAAATGAATTGATAGGGAAGGTTTTATTGGACCTTACCTGAAAGGAGTATTTAATCGATTCCAAGGTTTGTCTCGTATTGTGACTGGGATAGGTCTTTTTAATGATCACAAAATCTCGTGACAACAATAACAAATGGAAAAAAGAGAATAATACTGCTGAAATTAGCTTTTTTTGAAGGGAAAAATAAAAAGACGTGTCTAATTTTAAAAGAAGGAATCCATAAAGAAAAAGCGTTGCCAATGCAATTCCTAAAAATTGAAATTGACTCGTTAAAAATTCACGAGATTCATTAAAATTTGTTTGAAGAAAAGCGATAAAAACGCCAGTAGACGTGGGGGTTTTGAATAGAAAAATATGAAGGACTTCCAAGTATTGGATGAGGACAATAGGGGAAAGAAATAAGAAATAGTATTTGGGTCTTATTAGAATGCAACCCACAAATACGAACGAAAAGCAAGAAACTAAAAAAACAAAACTTTTTAGAGGAGTTGCCGTAATTGAATCTTCTCCTACAAACACCAAAATAAAATTAGGGATCAATACCAAAAGGGTGAGTAAAATAGTGAAGCTTAAGTTCTTTGTAAAGCGATTCATTTACGAAGTATGTACAGTTGTTTTTTAACAATTCCCTCATTGGTTTTCAAGAGTAAAAAGTAGTTTCCTGAAGATAACTGAGAAACATCGATATGGTTAAAATCAGTTGTTTTCACAAGGATTCGTTTTCCCAAAGAATTAAACAAGGTGATTTGTTGAATTTCAAGTCCTACATTTTTTATTTTAACCATATCATTTGCCGGGTTTGGGGATAAGACTAAAGACGTATTCGAAGGACTGTCAGAGACATGCAACGTTCTTAAACGAGTCGTTAATGTTCTTTCAGTCACAGGACACAAGGAAAGGGGCAAGAGGCAGAACTCGTCTATAAGAATCGCATCTGTTAAATTCTCAGTTCCTATGGCATTGGAGTCCAATACAGCATCGCTTTTGGAGATGGCTCTTACTCGAAAATAAAACTCCATTGTTTCATAGCCACTCATATAGTCAAAAAAATCAGAGCCTATTAAATTTTTATCAAAAAAGAAAGAACTAGTAATGGGGTCGCTATTTTGGTTGTAGTTTGTTTTTTGTTAATTTACGATAACACGAGCAATTATGGGCAAAGAGAAATTGGGAGGAGCTAAAGTTGGTTCGGAAAACACAAGATCTGTGACGATCAACTCAATGCGTATTTCTTGGAAGTTTTGGTGTTCCAAACTTTCCGGAGCATACCAAGTGTCTAAAGGATATTGGTATTGAATCGTATAGCTGTTGGAATAGATTCCTCCAATGTCGTTCTCATTTTGAGAAACTACGGATTTTGTCTCAACAACAGTAATTGTCGGCTCTCTAAGTTGGGATTGTGCACAGAGAAAAGAGAGCTGTAAACTGCCCAAAACAAAAACTATGATTCTAATTTTTGACTTCATGAATTTATTTTTTCAAAATCAATTCGGAGTATATTTCAGTTCCAGTTTGCCATAGAGATAGGTAATAAATATCTTTCTTCATATGCGCTGTATCGAATTCTGTGATTTCTTTAGTCAGCACTTTATTTAAAACAGTAACGTGATTGCTGTTTTTAAGGATCAGATTGGAATTCAATTGTGCAGCTTCGATTTCTATGGTAAACTTGTTTTTAAACGGATTGGGGAAAACAGTAACAGCAATGGACTTGGTGGTTGCCGTTGCGTAATTGTCGAGATTTAGAGTATTGAATTCATTGACGATTGAAGTTGATTCAGAGTTGTATGTATAGCCCGTAACTGCTGAAAAAGGTGGCGTGATGTCGGTACCAGGTAAAATTTCTAAAAAGCCATTGCCTTCAATTTTGATTCCCTCCCAAGCAGTATTGTTTGCAGAACGAAGTGTTCCCTGATTCAGAGCGAACTTACCACCGTCGCGTATGATAATTTTATTTTCAGGAGGAAAAATGAGGTTGCAGGTGGTTGTCAAAGAAGCGTTGTTTTCGATGACAACATCTTTATAAATTCTAAAATCTAGATCCCAAAGTTCATGTTCCGAAATATTCAACTCAACATTGTGGTTTGAGTCGTGCGTAAAATATTGCTTTATACTAGTAGTGGAGGCTGCTTTTAAGATGCGTCCAATATTTTGTCTAGGGTCAGTATGACTGGATAATCCAACACCATTTAAAATTCCTTTTGTTGGGTTTGATGTGCCCGATCTTTGATGATATAAGTGCAATGAATGCCCCATTTCATGTGCGACTTGTCCTCCAACGCTTCCAATAAACCAATTTCTGATTACAGACCATGGATAAGGGTATAAGTTGTTCGGAATGATGTTTTTCATCCAATAGTATTTTAGAAAGACATCGGGATACATTTGATGATTCTTTTTTGTCAAATCGGTATTACTAGGAAACTCGGAAGCATAAGTGCTTTCTGTTCTCTCTCGATCTTCATAATTGGCATGGTTTTGTTGCACGACCATGTCTTCGTAAATAGCTCCATTGTTCACAAAAACAAGATTGATACCATCTGAAGGAATCTCTGGGTCATCATCTAAGTATTTGTAATAATAATTTGGGTTAGGAGGGTAAATTTCTGAATTAATATAATAAGCAGAACCGCCTTCTGACCACTTTCTACTCAAATCAAAATCAGTAACCTCATAATCCCAACCTTCGTCCTCTTTCCATATTTTATTCGCAATCACTTGAATGGTTGTATTTTGATTTCCTTCATGAGGATAGTCAAATGAATGTCTGAGTTTTTGATTGCATTTGGCAATCAAGTCATCAATGGCTTGGGTGTGTTCTGGATTGTCAGCTTCAAAATTGCCTGTTCCATCAGGCTTTGTCAAGAAAATTAAGTTCAATTTGATATAAATTGCATCTTCTTGTCCTGTTGGAATATACAAACTATTGTCATTCCAATAAGGCGATGTATTGCCGCAGTTGTCGATTTCAGATAAGGAAAATTCCGATATAGAATAACTGCTTTGCTGAGAGGCAGAACTATCATGAATACAATGACTCACAAGTTCGGAAGGAATTTCCTGTGCGGGAATCGTCATCTGAAAGGCAATGAAACCGAAAAGAAATGATAATTTTTTCATAATGTCAATGCGCTTTCTTTTCTAGTTGTTCCATTCGTTTGTTCAATGCAAGAATGTACAAGGTCAATTCTTCAATTTTTTGTAGCAATTTGGCGTTCATTTCGCCCAATTCAATCCCATTTTCTTCCACTTCTTTCGCAGAAGGAATGTTTGTGAGTTGCCCTTTGGTTTTGATGTGTTTTTCTACCTCTTTCAAAGAAGGTAACTTGTAGGCAGGGTGAAAAACATAATCTGGCCAAGCACTGGCTACCTGAACTTTAATTTCTTCAGCGACGATTTTTCCTACGACAGCAAAGGTGTAACCCGTAGGAATGCTATTCGTGTTGATCCCCAATTGATCGGATGCAAAATCACCATATAGTAAAGGGGTTGAGGTGCTAGAGTTGTCGATGTATAGCTTGTCATTTCCCGCTGGTGCGTACGCTCCGGCATTATTGCCAATGAACACGTTTCTGTCCCCGGAGCCTGAATACGCCCCTGCCTTGTAGCCTAGGTGTACATTTCTATCTCCTGTAGTGTTTTGATAACCCGCATGTGTGCCAATGCATACATTCTCCATTCCAGTGCGATTTTTATTCCCCGTTTGGTATCCAATAAACACATTGTGACCTCCTGTGGTGTTGTCATGACCTGCACCCGTTCCAAGAAAATTATTGTAAGATCCGGTGGTGTTTCGTCTGCCAGCGAGGTAGCCAAGAAAATTATTGTCTTTTCCACTAGTGTTGTTCGTACCGCTCAAATAACCTAAAAAATTGTTCCAATGGCCATTGGTTAAATTTGCACCAGTGCCATGTCCTAACAGAAGATTCCCATTTCCTGTACCTGCATTTGTGCCATCATTGCCAATGCCTCCTGTGGCACTTACAAGACTCGAAAATTGATCATCTCCAATTCTGAAAACACCCGTTGTTTGTGAATTTGCCTCAAAAAAGAAGCAGAAGATTGTAGAGAATAATAGCATAAAAATTGTCTTCATAACGGTTTTTTTTTGAATAAACAATACCATCATTACCCTTGGAATTGGGTATGATATCTTTTTTGATAAAATATTTTGGGGTAGTGTAAAGCGCTTTTGATTGCAATTTTTGAAAGCGATGCTCAAACCTATAAAAAACACAATACATGGCAAGTGCTGTTTTAATAAGTGTAATGCTTTGGTTATAAGTGTTTTGTCAAGTACAAAGAGTTGTTTTCGTATTCTTAATTCGGAACAACACAAAGAACGATGTGGAAAGAATCAAAGCACCCTAGCAAAACAATATTTGATATTTTATGGATGTTTAAGTTTTACGAATAATGAAAAGATCCGCTTGTTTTGTTGCTTTTTTTTTAGTCAAAACCCAGAATTTTCAAAGGGTTTAAAAACGCAATTTAGAACGAGTATAAATAATAAATATCACTAAGATATGTACTTAGTTTTGAGGTTAAAAAATCAAAAAGCTTTAAATTTGCAACGTTTTAAAACGCAAACATTAAAATTCTAAATATGTCAAAAGACATTCGAATAAAAAAAGGCTTAACAATTAAGTTAAAAGGGAAAGCAGAAGAGATTGTTTCTGCCGCACCTCGTTCCAAAGTTTTTGCAATACAACCAAAAGATTTTCATGGAATTACACCGAAGCTGACTGTAAAAGTTGGAGCAGATGTTGTGGTCGGAGATGTCTTGTTTTATTCAAAATCGAACGAGCAAATCAAGTTTACATCCCCGGTTTCCGGAACGGTAAAAGAGATCGTAAGAGGGGCAAAAAGAAGGATTTTAGCAATCTTGATTGAGGCAAAATCAGAAGACGAGTTCAAAGATTTTGGCAAAGCACTTCCTGAAAATCTTGACAAAAAACAAGTACTTTCAAAAATATTGGAAAGCGGTTGTTGGTCGTTTGTAAATCAAAGACCCTACGACGTGATCGCGAATCCGAGTGATGAAGCAAAATCAATTTTTGTGTCTTCATTTGATACAGCTCCCTTGGCGCCGAACTACGCATTTTCATTGCAAGAGCAAAAAGAGGCTTTTCAAGCAGGAATCGACGCACTTGCAAAACTGACTGCCGGAGAAGTTTACCTAGCCGTAAATGAAAAAACCTCTTTTTTTAATGAAGTGAAAAACGTGCAATTGGTGAATGTGGTAGGAAAGCATCCGGCTGGAAATGTAGGAGTGCAAATTTCTAAAATAGCACCCATCAATCAAGGAGAAAAAGTATGGACCGTCAATCCTCAAGATGTAGCGATTATTGGAAACCTATTTTTGACGGGGCAATACAAGCCTGTTCGAACTATAGCTTTGGCAGGTTCTGAAGTCAATGAGCCACAATATTACACAGTGACTGCCGGACAAGGTTTGGACGAATTGTTAGAAGGAAAAATCAATGCAGAAAACACACGTGTCATTTCAGGAAATGTGTTGACAGGAGAAAAATCTGCTGCCAAAGGAGGGTTTTTAGGTTTTTATGACAACGCCATTACAGTCATTCCAGAAGGAAACGAATACAGAATGTTTGGTTGGGTGCCTTTTGTAGGAAGTAGTAAAATTCACAGTGCTTCCAAAACCTCTTTTTCTTGGTTGAACCCAAACAAAGAATACGTTTTAAACACCAATTTGCAAGGAGAAGAAAGAGCGATGGTGGTGACAGGAGAAATGGAGAAAGTAATGCCAATCGATATTTTTCCAATGCAATTGTTAAAAGCGATACAAGCAAAAGATATAGAAAAAATGGAGAACTTAGGAATATACGAAGTCGCTCCAGAAGACTTTGCTTTGATTGATTATTCGAGTTCTTCTAAAATTGAAGCACAAGAAATCGTCAGAGAAGGATTGGATTTAATGATAAACGAAGTAGGATAATGGGATTTATTAGAAACACATTTGACAAGTACAAGCCTCTTTTTGACAAAGGAGGAAAGTATGAGAAATTTGCACCCGGGTTCAATGCTTTTGATACCCTCATGTTTGTGCCAAACCATACCACCAAAAAAGGAGCTCACATTCGTGACGGAGTAGATTTGAAAAGAGTTATGGTAACCGTGATATTTGCCATGATCCCAGCACTGATTTTTGGGATGTGGAATGTAGGGTATCAGCATTTCTCACAATTGGGAGAAACCGGAACATTTTTGAGTTTCCTAGGATACGGAGCGATGAAGTTTATTCCAATGATTGCCGTGTCGTATGGCGTTGGATTGGGAATCGAATTTGCGTTCGGAATTTTTAGAGGTCACGAAATCAACGAAGGTTATTTGGTATCGGGAATGTTAATTCCTTTGATCATGCCTATCGATTTGCCTTTGTGGATGTTGGGGATTTCCGTAGCCTTTGCCGTATTGATTGGGAAAGAGGCCTTCGGAGGAACAGGAATGAATATTTTGAACCCTGCCTTGGTAGCACGTGCCTTTGCCTTTTTCTCCTATGCACCCTATATGTCTGGAGACAAAGTATGGGTGGCAGATGCAAGTACCGTAGACGCGATATCAGGCGAGACAATTTTAGGAACATTGGCCGCAAATGACCAAGTATCATACAGTGTGTTAGACATGTTCTTGGGTTACATTCCCGGATCTGTTGGAGAAACTTCGGTATTGATGATTTTGATAGGAGCGGCTTTCTTATTATTCACAGGAGTAGCCAGTTGGAGAATTATGCTTTCGGGAGTTATTGGAGCCTCAGTGATGGGCTTGATCTTTAATGCGATTGGAGCTACATTTTTACCAGAAAACGGTTTGATGAACTTTCCATGGTGGGAGCACTTGTTGGTAGGTAGTTTCGCATTTGCGATTGTATTTATGGCAACAGACCCCGTATCTGGAGCACAAACAACCAAAGGAAAATGGGTGTATGGTTTCTTGATAGGATTGTTAGGAATTATGATTCGCGTATTCAACGGAGCCTATCCTGAAGGATTTATGATGGCCATCTTATTGATGAACGTTTTTGCACCGACCATTGACCATTACGTAGTGGAAGGAAATATCAAGCGTCGTAAAAATCGCCAAAAAATTAATTTAGAAACAGCTTAGACATGAATAAAAATAGCAACGCATACACGTTTATTTTTGCAGTGATTATGGTGAGTTTAATAGCAGGTTTGTTGGCTTTTACAGCGACAAGTCTAAAACCACTCCAAGCGAAAAATGTAAAAGCAGAAAAAATGCAAAATATTCTTGGGACAATTGGTGTGGTCGACGTTTCAAGAGACAATGCAGAAGTCGCATTCAACAAATACATCAAACAGCAATTGGCCCTGAAAGTCGATGGTTCCGTAGACACAGAAGCAAATGCTTTTGAGTTGAGTTTGAAAAAAGAAATCAAGAAAAGTGACGATGCCCAGCGTTTTCCCTTGTACATCGCAGAAAAAGAAGGAAAGACCTTTTATGTAGTTCCCTTATACGGAGCCGGACTTTGGGATGCCATTTGGGGCTACGTAGCGCTAGATGCTGACAAAAACACAATTATTGGTGCAAATTTCGGACACAAAGGAGAAACACCTGGATTGGGTGCTGAAATTACAACCGATTGGTTTCAAGCACAATTTGTTGGAAAAACCTTATTGAATGATATCAATGAAGGCTATGTAGCAGAAAACTTTGTTTCAGTGAAAGCGATCAAAGGAGGAGCAAAAACAGGAGATGCACATGGAGTAGATGCGATTTCAGGAGGAACCATTACTTCTGATGGTGTGTCCGATATGATCCAAGAAAGATTAGCAAGATATTTACCTTATTTTAAAAATATGTAATCATGGCAGAGGAAAAAGAACCCTTGTTTTCGAAACAAAATAAAGCGTTGTTGACAGATCCGTTGGACGACAACAACCCTATTTCAGTACAAGTACTCGGTATTTGCTCTGCGTTGGCAATTACCGTACAACTAAAACCTGCTTTGGTAATGTCCATCGCCGTATTGTTTGTAATCATTGCAAGTAATGTCATCGTATCATTGATCAGAAATTTGATACCGGGTCGTATCCGAATCATCGTTCAGTTGTTGATTGTGGCCTCTCTAGTAATTTTAGTAGATCAAATACTAAAAGCCTATGCCTATGATGTGAGTAAAGAATTGTCTGTATTTGTAGGATTGATTATTACAAACTGTATTGTCATGGGGCGTTTAGAAGCCTTTGCTTTGGCAAACGGACCATGGAAGTCTTTCTTAGACGGTGTCGGAAACGGTGCGGGATATGCGTTGATCTTGATACTCGTAGCCTTCTTTAGAGAATTGCTAGGATCCGGAAAATTATTCGGATACGAAGTTTTAGGTCACAAAGCAAAGACGTTGGCAGACTCCACAGGATTGTATGCTTTTGGATATGAGAACAATGGTTTTATGTTGTTGTCACCAATGGCATTGATTACCGTAGGAATCATTATTTGGTTCCAAAGATCGAAGAACAGAAAATTAATCGAAAACTAATAAAAGGTACAAGATGGATTATATCAACATTTTTGTAAAAAGTATTTTTATCGACAATATGGTATTTGCCTACTTCCTAGGAATGTGTTCCTATTTGGCAGTATCAAAAACAGTAAACACTGCAGTCGGTTTGGGAGCCGCAGTAATATTTGTATTGGTAGTAACCGTACCTGCCAACTTTCTTTTGGATACCTATCTATTAAAGCCAGGAGCGTTGACGTGGATGGGAGAAGAATACGCTTCGATTGATTTGAGTTTTCTGAGTTTTATCATGTTCATTGCGGTGATTGCCTCAATGGTACAATTAGTAGAGATGATTGTCGAACGATTTGCCCCTGCCTTGTACGGTGCTTTGGGAATTTTCTTGCCATTGATCGCAGTAAACTGTGCGATTTTAGGAGGTTCTCTGTTCATGCAACAAAAAGATTTCTCAAATGTAGGAGAATCGGCAGTGTATGGCTTGGGTTCTGGTATAGGGTGGTTCTTAGCGATATTAGCAATTGCAGCGATTCGTGAGAAAATAACCTACTCAAACATCCCTGCGCCATTAAAAGGCTTGGGAATTACTTTTATCATTACCGGATTAATGGCCATAGGATTTATGAGTTTTTCAGGAATTAAATTATAAACAACAAAGACCTAATACAATGACTATAGGAGTAAGTATTGTCGTATTTTTAATCGTAGTTTTAATTTTGGTTTCCATTTTGTTGGTAGCCAAAGCAAAACTATTGCCGTCAGGAAAAGTAAAAATAACGATCAACGGAGAAAAAACAATTGAAGTTGAAACTGGAGGTACTTTGTTAGGAACCCTAGGAAACGAAAAAATATTTTTGCCATCTGCTTGTGGAGGTGGAGGAACATGTATTCAATGTGAATGTCATGTGCATTCTGGAGGAGGCGAGGCCTTGCCAACAGAAACCCCGCACTTTACGCGTAAAGAATTGGCAGCAGGTGCGCGTTTGGGATGTCAAGTAAAAGTAAAAAATGACATGGATATTTCCATTCCAGAGGAAATTTTTGGAATCAAGAAATGGAAAGCAAAAGTTGTTTCGAATTACAATGTAGCCTCATTTATCAAAGAATTCGTTGTAGAAATTCCAGAAGATATGGACTACAAGGCCGGAGGGTACATTCAAATTGAAATTCCAAAAACCGAGGTAAAATATTCAGATATGGATATTACTGCACACCCTCAAGATCACCCAGGTGAGCCAGATAAATTCCATGAAGAATGGGATAAATTCAAGCTATGGCCTTTGGTAATGAAAAATAGCGAAACGATTGAAAGAGCTTATTCGATGGCTTCATACCCAGCAGAAGGAAGAAACATCATGCTGAATGTACGTGTGGCATGTCCTCCTTTTGACAGAGCCAAAGGGGGTTGGATGGATGTCAATCCAGGAATAGCATCCTCGTATATTTTTAATTGTAAGCCCGGTGATGAGGTAACTATTTCCGGACCTTATGGTGAGTTCTTTATCAATGAATCAGATGCTGAAATGGTTTATGTAGGAGGAGGAGCAGGAATGGCTCCAATGCGTTCTCATTTGTACGAATTATTTCACACGATGAAAACAGGACGTAAAGTTTCTTATTGGTACGGAGGGCGTTCAAAACGTGAATTGTTTTACCTACACTATTTTGAGGCCTTAGAAAAACAGTTCCCGAACTTTAAAATGCATCTCGTATTGTCAGAGCCGTTGGAAGAAGACAATTGGAAAGTAAAAGAAAATATCAACGACGAAGGTGATGGATTTGTTGGTTTTGTGCACCAAGCTTTGATTGATAATTATTTACAAGATCATGAAGCCCCAGAAGATATAGAATTTTATTTCTGTGGGCCGCCTATGATGAATCAAGCCGTTGTAAAAATGTGCGATGATTTTGGAGTCCCCCCAGAAAATGTTCGTTTTGATGACTTTGGAGGATAACCAACCGAATAGAAAAAAAGCCCAGCAAGAATTGCTGGGCTTTTTTTTTGAGAACAGCTCCCTTTTAATTTTGAATAGAAACTTGAGCGTTCGGTAAAACCCTCCCTTTCCCATGCGTTATGAGTTTTTCAAGAAGCAGCTTTGTTTTTTTCGATATGTAAACAGTTGTATCTAAGGCATTAAAGGATTGGATAAAAAAAAAGGGCAAAAAAGGGTAAAAAAGTTATTGTCAAAACAAAAAGAGGTTCTATATTTGCACCCGCTAACAGCAATAATAGTTGCTTAGTAGAAGA
>CAXRIA010000011.1:0-21899 GCA_964230805.1 Flavobacteriaceae bacterium | reverse complement strand
GAGAGTAGAAATGTCATTGCGGTTTTGTAGGGTTTTCATGGCTTATGTTTTAGAAACGACTTTTTTTACTCTTGATGCGCTGTCGTTCTTCGACAGTGATAGTCTTATAATGCTATCTTCAACAGCGGTTAAATCGTGAGAGCTATTAGGTTCCAAGCTTAGGATGTCTATTTTTTTCAGCGATACTATTTTTTGATAGACTCCAAAATTGATTTTCCCTTTGATGAGATAAATGATTATGGGGAAAGGAGTTTTGTGTTCTTTCATAGTTTGTACTTCTTTCAATAGAATTCGTATCTCCTTTGAAAAGGATGTTTCCATCATTACCTCGGCGACAACGTTATTATCTCCGTAATTTACGTCTTTTATAAAAGATTTTTTTTATAATTTTTTTTGTTTACTTGCGCCATTGTACACATGCGATTACAGGTATAAACTTAGCGGTTTTTAGGTAAATTTCTGTATGATTTTCTATTAGTTTCAATACAGATGGATTCATAAATAATGGGGTCATTATAACTATCGCAAAAGTTAAGCAATTCCAAAGTAAAAACAGAGTATGCCTAAGGTATTAAAATAGCCATGTAGCAGAATCATAAACCACAAATCGTATTTACGTATGTAAAATAGTATGGATAAGAGCGCTCCGGTAGTTGCTGCAACAAGTTGGCCTGTAATTCCTTGTTGGATGTGCATGTATCCGAAAAAGCTACAAAAAATAAGAATATTAACGACAAGACTGATCTTGCTATCTCCAAAGAATTTGATAAACTGTCGCATAAAATAACCGCGAAAAATAATTTCTTCTCCAAATGCTGCGGTGGCCCATACCGCTAATAGCCAGACGATGGTGGTTGGAAGATTTCCTTCCAATGGGTTCATGCTTGAATAATCGATAGGAACACCTGTTGCCATTTCGAAACCGGGGACTATTGCAATCACATACAAAGCAAAGAGTCCTATAGCTGTTAATGGCGCATGCACAAGGAGGTTTTTTGCATTGAATTTTGCGCGTTGAAACCCAAGCGCTGAAAATGGTTTTCCTTTGTATTCTATACCATTCGCGATAATGATAATTACAGAGATGATTATATTTTCAAAAGGAGTTCTTGGGATTTGTCCAAAATACATGAAGCAAATAATGGCAAGGGTTACTAATGGAGTTATTGTTTGTTTTAACATTAATTTATTCATCTTACTCTTTTTAAAATTAATTTTGGGTTTCGTTTGTTGTCAATGCTTGATGCCAACTGAGGTCCTTGAAAATTTGTATCACAGCTCGTATGATGCATAGCCTTTATCGCGGTCATTTTCAGTTTATTTTGGTTGTTGAAATGCATTTGTATCAAATACCAGTAGAATACGGCATATTTTCCCTTGAGTAGTTTCAAAAGGCTGTATCATGGTCGTTGAGATAGTTGCTTACTTTCGTTTTATTACCGCTATTGTTTTTATACAATGTTGGCAATGGTTTTTTGTTTTCTTTACTTGCACTTTTTATAATTTTTCGTTTAATAATTCTTCTTTTATTTTTCGTAAAATATTAATTGAT
Source organism: Flavobacteriaceae bacterium (assembly GCA_964230805.1). GTDB lineage: Bacteria > Bacteroidota > Bacteroidia > Flavobacteriales > Flavobacteriaceae > Flavicella. The sequence continues at coordinate 20,347 of CAXRIA010000011.1, read as the reverse complement.
TTTCGCAATGATGCGTCAGAAAATTTTCTGTTTTTGTTGTTTTCAGGATGATGAATTGAATGACGAATATAAGTAGGCAAAGAAACCTGAATCTTGTTCTCTGATGGAATTTTAATCCAGACTTTATCTTTTTTTAAATCATTTAACTTAGCTTTATTATTCTCCTCAATGAATCCATAAAGCTCATTATGATAATCGTTTGTTGGGATGTTAAAAATCTCGAAATTAATTTCCGAATAGGACGTTTGAGTTTTGGATATTTTTTCGAGTTTCGTTTCTATGTTGTCAGCTTTTTTTACTTTGAAAGATCTATTTAGATTAGACTTATCGATTAGATAGTTTGAATGCGTTGCATAAAAGACAATATTATTATCAACTTTGTTTTTAGTTATTTTTAATAATTCGTTGCGAAGATTCAATTGTGCAGTTGGATGTAGGTGAGTTTCTGGTTCGTCAAGTAAGAGTATCGTATCATTTAATCTATCATTTGAATTTTCAATTGAAACAGTTAGCAAAAAGGAAATAAACTGCCGGAAACCATCACTTCTTTGTCCTGTTACTTTTGCATCATAACTTACACCTTCATCCTCAACCAATAGGGAAAGTTGTTTGTTGTTTATTTTGAATCTAATCAAGATTGGATGTCCGTCCCACACTTTTTTTATGTGTTTTGTTACTTTATCGCTTAACTCTTGTTCTATATTGTAAATACTAGTTGGGTTATTTAATTTATGTATTTCAGTAGCTATCTCGGGTTCTGAAATTCCAATCAATTCAAAACAATTTAATAAAGGGATAGATATTCCTAATGGATTAGTAGCAAATTGCTGTAGATTTATCGCACTAGATATTAAATACTTTTGGTCAGACTTCCAAAAAACAATTCTATGTTTTTCGTTCCAAAAGTAGTTGGGTAAATTAATGGTAAAAAAATCCTTTAGACTTAATATAGATTTGGAATCTTTTTCTTCTAAAATCTTCCCAGTTTCAAATTTGTAATTTTAATAATTTCATTTTTGAAGTTTATAGTCTGTTTTTTTACTTCTGTTACTGGATTGATATTCTTTAAAACTTTTGTCAATTCAATTGAATTTATAACTAATTCCTTGATAAATGTTTTTGGTGCCTCATATGACTTTTCAAAATGTTCTTCAAGTTGAGTTTTCTCGTAGTTCTCCAATTCATATGAAAAAGTTACTTCAACAGGAATGTCTATGTTGTGAAAGTCAAGTGGAAAAGTTAAGTCACTATTTTCGATAAACGATATCGCTTTAAGAATACTCGATTTACCCGATTCATTTACCCCCAAAAGTGAGAAAGTCAAACTACCGTTAACTCTGGTTAAGGGTAGCTCAATAATTTTTATACTCTTATAATTCTTAATTAGTATTTTTTTTAATTCCATATCTTATTTTGGTATTCCACACAACTTGTTAAAGACGTGCTTACTATAAATTTATAGCTAGATGGTAGGTGTTACCGATGCCTTTTATGTTTCTTTTGAGGTAATGGAAATATTTATTTTATAATTTTAGTCAATCATAATTTATGCTGATGGCTGTTTAAATTTGTCACAACAATTTCAATTGTAAATGACAATTACATTTTTGTAAAGTACTTAGATATTGAGTTTTTTCAATTCGACAATCAACAAGAGAGGATATAGGTGCATAGGTGGTGTCGTGTGTTTTTAACTGAAATAAGAGCCAATAAGAACCTCGTGTTTTTTTCTGTAGACGAACGAGAGGACACAGGAGGTCATAAAAAAACCCTTTGCATTTGCAAAGGGTTTTTTTTTATCAGGAAGTGTTGGTAAATTTAGATCCCTACCAAATCACCGGTTTCATTTTTCGTAGCCAAATCGGATTTCCCCATCAAGTAAATGTCTACCTGACGCGCCGCTTCTCTACCTTCAGAAATCGCCCAGACAATCAAAGATTGTCCTCTACGCATATCTCCTGCCGTAAAAATGTTGGGTACATTGGTTTGGTATTTTCCGTATTCCGCTTTGTAGTTTGAACGCGCATCTCTGTCCAATCCTAATTTGTCGGCCAAAGTACTTTCAGGTCCTGTAAATCCTAATGCCAATAAAGCCAAATCACAAGGCCATGTTTTTTCAGTTCCTTCAATTTCTATCAATTGTGGACGCTGACCTGGAACCATTTTCCACTCAACATTGACCGTTTTCAAAGCGGTCAATTTTCCGTTTTTGTCTTTGACAAACTCTTTGGTATTGATCAACCAGTTGCGGTCACACCCTTCTTTGTGAGAAGAAGAGGTTTTCATCTGCAACGGCCAGTAAGGCCAAGGAGTAGAAGGAGCACGTTGTCCCGGAGGTTTTGGCATAATTTCAAAGTTGGTTACCGACTTGGCACCATGACGGTTGGAAGTTCCCACACAGTCAGATCCCGTATCTCCACCACCAATGACAATCACATTTTTATCCGTTGCCAGTACTTGGTCTTTTACCTCTTGACCAAAAACGACTTTGGTCTGCTGAGTTAAAAAGTCCATGGCTTGTACCACACCGTCAGCATCGATACCTGGTGTTGGCAAGCTTCTTCTTTCCGTAGCACCACCACAAAGTACAACCGCATCAAAAGCTTTCAGCTTTTCGACATCGTAGTTCACACCCACATTCACGTTGACTTCAAATGAAATGCCTTCTGCTTCAAGAATTTTTACCCTACGGTCAATAACTTCTTTTTCCATTTTAAAGTTGGGAATACCGTAACGAAGCAAACCTCCAATGGCATCATCCCTTTCAAACACAGTTACCGTATGTCCGGCTCTGTTGAGTTGTTGCGCAGCAGCCAAACCAGCAGGTCCAGAACCTACAATGGCAATGGTTTTTCCCGTTCTCTGTTTGGGTGGTTGCGGTTTGATCCAACCTTCTTTAAAGGCACGCTCTACAATATTTTTCTCAATATTTTCAATAGAAACGGGGTCTTCAATGATTCCCAATACACATGATTTTTCACATGGAGCTGGACACAATCTTCCTGTAAATTCAGGGAAATTGTTCGTAGAATGAAGGATCCACGAAGCTTTTTTCCATTCTCCTTGGTGTACCATATGGTTGAAATCTGGAATCAAATTTCCCAGTGGACATCCACTGTGACAAAACGGGATTCCACAATCCATACAGCGCGAACCTTGCGTTGTAATTTCTTCCTCGCTCAATGGAATGGTAAACTCCTTATAATCGCTTACACGCTCCTTTACGGGCTTGTAAGACTCATCTTTTCTTTCGAATTCTTTAAAACCTGTTACTTTTCCCATCGTCTTAAACTGTTTCTAATTCTTCAACCATTACTTCGCCTTCTGCAATACGCTTCAGTGCTTTCTTGTATTCAATTGGCATAATTCTCACAAACTTTTTCAAGTTTGTTTCCCAATCCGCTAAAATTTCTTTACCACGGTTACTGTCTGTGTACAACACATGCTTTTCAATAAGTGATTTCAAATCAGCAGCATCTTCTGCCAAAATATCCTCAAACTCTATGGTTTCTGTGTTACACAATCCTTTGGTGAATTTGTCGTTCGGATCGTAAATATAGGCAATACCACCACTCATACCAGCAGCGAAGTTTCTACCTGTATCTCCCAATACAATCACTTTACCTCCTGTCATGTATTCACAACAGTGATCACCTACACCTTCCACAACCGCAGTAGCTCCTGAGTTACGTACAGCAAATCGCTCTCCTGCAATTCCATTGATGTAAGCTTCCCCTTGGACAGCACCAAACAAACAAACATTTCCTACAATGATGTTGTCTTCTGCAACAAAGTCAGCCGTCGTTGGTTTTTTCACTATCAATTTGGCTCCAGACAAGCCTTTTCCTAAATAATCGTTGGTATTCCCGTCTACAATAAAGGTCAGTCCAGGGGCTCCAAAAGCACCCAAACTCTGCCCTGCAGATCCGGTAAAGTTGATGTTTAGGGTATCTTCCGGAAGTCCGAGATGCCCGTATATTTTTGAGATTTCATTACTCACAATCGCTCCTACAGAACGGTCTGTATTGATAATTGGGTAATTCAATGTCATTTGTTCTTTTCGGTACAAAGCGCGGTGCGAGTCTTTCAAGATTTGGAAGTCGATCACGTTGTCTAATCCGTGCTCTTGTTTTTCGGTATTTCGAACTGTTAAATTGCTGTATTCCGCAGGTCTGTGCAAAATAGCAGACAAGTCCAATCCTTTGGCTTTGTAATGGTGGATGGCTTTGTTCGCATTGATCTTGTGCGTTTGTCCCACCATTTCATCCATGGTTCTGAAACCGAGTTCTGCCATAATTGTTCGCAATTCTTCGGCAATGTAATAGAAGAAATTGATCACGTGTTCAGGGGTTCCTTTGAAGTTTTTACGCAAGTCTTTGTCTTGTGTAGCAATCCCTACTGGACAAGTGTTCAAATGACATTTACGCATCATGATACATCCAGAGGCTACCAATGGTGCTGTGGCAAAACCAAATTCTTCTGCACCTAGCAATGCGGCAATGGCAACATCACGACCGGTTTTTAACTGACCGTCACATTCTACCACAATACGAGAACGTAGGTTGTTTAAAACCAATGTTTGTTGTGCCTCTGCCAATCCAAGTTCCCAAGGAAGTCCAGCGTGCTTTAAAGAGGTTAGAGGAGAAGCCCCTGTACCTCCATCATAACCAGAGATCAATACCACATCCGCTTTGGCTTTGGACACACCCGCTGCAATAGTACCTACACCTACCTCAGATACCAATTTTACATTGATACGTGCTTCACGGTTGGCGTTTTTAAGATCGTAGATCAATTGCGCCAAATCTTCAATAGAATAAATGTCGTGGTGCGGTGGTGGAGAAATCAAACCAACAAAAGGAGTGGAGTTACGAGCAGCGGCAATCCATGGCAATACTTTTTCACCAGGCAATTGCCCTCCTTCTCCAGGTTTGGCTCCTTGTGCCATTTTGATTTGTATTTCTTTGGCGCTTGACAGATAATGAGAGGTTACTCCAAAACGTCCAGAAGCCACTTGTTTGATGGCCGAGTTACGACTATCTCCGTTAATGCTTGGTTGGAAACGTTTTCTGTCTTCACCTCCCTCACCAGAATTGGATTTTCCTCCAATACGGTTCATGGCAATCGCTAAGTTTTCATGTGCTTCTTTGGAAATAGATCCGTACGACATAGCCCCTGTTTTGAATCGTTTTACGATTTCAGTCCATGGTTCTACTTCGTCCAATGGAATAGGGTCCAAGTTGTCAAATTCAAACAAGCCTCGAATGGTCATTAAATTTTCGGATTGTTCGTTGACGGTTTTGGCATACAAATCGTAACTCGCTTGGTCGCTCAAACGAACAGCTTGTTGCAATTTGGCTACGGTTGTAGGGTTGAACATGTGTCGTTCCCCGTTACGTCTCCAACGATAGTCCCCTCCAATATTCAAACCTAATCTTTTGTCGATACAGGTATCAGGGTACGCGTATTTGTATCTTTCTGTGATTTCTTTTTCAATTTCATACAAGCCAATCCCTTCAATTCTTGAAGCGGTGTATGGGAAGTATTTCTCTACAAATTGAGAATTGAATCCTACAATCTCAAAAATCTGAGACCCTCTGTATGAGTGCAAAGTAGAGATTCCAATTTTGTTCATCACTTTTAACAAACCTTTTCCAATAGCACAGTTAAAGTTGTCAACAGCTTGTTGCTCATCCATTCCTGTGATAAAGCCATCTTTTACTTGCATACGGATGATTTCATTTACCATGTATGGGTTGATGGCACTTGCTCCATATCCGAAGAGGGTAGCAAAATGATGCGGCTCACGCGGTTCTGCAGATTCAATGATGATATCAAAATAAGAACGCTTGCGCAAACGGTTCATTTGGTGGTTCACATACGAACAAGCTAACAATGATGGGATGGGTGCGAAATCTTTGTTGACCCCTCTATCCGACAAAATGATGATGTTCGTTCCTCTTTCTACCGCTTTGGTTACTTGTACAATGATGTCCTCCAAGGCGTCCTCCAAACCGTTCAATCCTTTGTCTTTCGGATACAACATGGAAATGGTTTCTGCTTGGAAACTTTCTACCGTGATGTTTCTGACTTTTTCGAGATCGGCGTTGGAAAGGACAGGGTTTTGAATTCTCAGTTTTCTACACTGTCTCTCAGTAATACTGAAAATATTTCGATCTTTTCCAAGGTTCAAACTAATATCGGTCACAATTTCTTCACGAATACCATCCAACGGTGGGTTGGTTACTTGGGCAAACAATTGTTTGAAGTAGTTTGAAATCAATTGCGGTCTGTCTGAAAGGACGGCCAATGGCGTGTCGATCCCCATAGAACCCAACGCTTCTTTCGCGTTTTGTGCCATTGGGGTAATCACCTCCTGTATGTCTTCAATGGTGTAGTTGAACAAGCGAGATCTTGTTGCAATATCTAGCGATTCTTCACGAGTTTCTGTTCCGTAAGGAATGTCTTTTAAGTGCAATCTGGTTTTGTCTAACCATTTTTTATACGGACGTTCAGAAACAATTTTACTTTTAATTTCCTCGTCGTTAATGATGCGACCTTCGTTCATGTCTACCAAGAACATTTTACCCGGCTCCAATCTACCATGACTTTCCACGTCTTCTGGAGCAACTTCCACAACACCTATTTCTGAGGCCATGATCAATTTGCCGCTTTTGGTAACGGTGTAACGAGAAGGTCTTAGACCGTTTCTATCGAGCAAAGCACCGATGTAATCACCATCGGTAAAAGGTACTGATGCCGGTCCATCCCAAGGTTCCATGATACATCCGTTGTATTCATAAAATGCCTTTCGGTCGTCTGACATGGTTTTGTGCTTTTCCCATGCTTCCGGTATCATCATCATCATCACCTCTGGCAAAGAACGACCGGTATGTGTTAGTAATTCCACGACCATATCCATGGAAGCCGAATCTGACTTTCCTGGCAAGATGATTGGGAATAATTTTTCTATTTGTGGGCCGAAGACATCACTTTTCATGATTTCTTCTCGAACACGCATTCTACTTACGTTTCCACGAAGTGTGTTGATTTCTCCATTCTGACACATGTAACGGAAAGGCTGTGCCAATTCCCATGCAGGCATGGTGTTGGTAGAGAATCGTTGGTGTACCAAGGCCAAACGTGTTAAAAAATCAGGTTGCATCAAATCCGTATAGTACGGACCAATGTCTTCTGGCATGATAATCCCTTTGTATATCAAGGTGGTATTTGACAAACTAGGAACATAGAAATAGGAACTCTCAGACATCTTAGAATTGTAAATCGCATGCTCTGTAATTTTACGAGCGGCATACAATTTTGCTCTAAAATCAGTTTCCGAAGTTTCTTCACTTTTGCCGATGAATAATTGTTCGATATTTGGCTCCGATGCCAAGGCAATTTCACCGAGTTGAGAGGAGTCTACAGGGACTGTTCTCCATCCTAAAATGGTCAACCCTTGTGCAAGCACCTCCTTTTCAAAAGTTTCTTTACAGTAGTCGTATTGGTTGCTGTTTTTTGGTAAAAACACCATTCCGACAGCATATTCTCTTTGCGCTGGGATATCAAACTCACATACTCTGTTGAAATAATCATGCGGGATATCGATCAACAGACCTGCTCCATCTCCTGTTTTTCCATCAGAACTTACCCCACCTCTGTGCTCTAGTTTTACTAAGATCTCTAAGGCATCGTGAATGATTTGATTCGTTTTTTCTCCTTTCAAGTTGCAGATAAAACCTGCACCACAGTTTTCGTGCTCAAATTCCGGTAAATAAAGTCCTTGTTTTTCTATCATAATGTTGAAAATAAGTATGCAAAATTACGCAAAAGTCATTATATAAACCAATAGAAACACAAGAGATAAATCAAAAATAAACATATGTCAATAATGCCTATATTTATTTGATAATCTTTAAAATATTTATTACAAAAGAGGAAATTGTGTCATTTTGTATTGAGGGATGTGTTGTTTTGTTGTGAAAAATGTAATCGCTCGAGTATATTGTTGAATTTTTCATATATCTCTTTGAAAATAGGGGTGTTGGGTGAAAAAAAATGGCCTTGTCAACAGACAAGGCCATTTTTGTAAAGTCTATATTTTCACACAATATCGTATCGTGTGTGACTCTTTTTAGTGGTCATTCATGCGGTAATCTGCGTAAGCGCTCATTCCGTGTTCGTGATCGTCTAGTCCTTCAATTTCTTCTTTCTCAGAAACTCTTAATCCCATAGTTTGTTTGATGACAAACAAGATGATGAACGCGGTTACTAAACAAAAAGCGCCTACAATAGCCACTCCTGTAAGTTGTGTTAAAAATTGATCAACACTAGCCATAGCACCGAACAAACCAACGGCCAAAGTACCCCAAATACCGCAAATCAAGTGAACGGCAACGGCACCTACAGGGTCATCCAAACGCAATTTGTCAACCAAAGCAACAGCTAATACAATAATGATACCTGCAATTACACCAATCACTACGGCATCATTTGGGCTCATTTGATCGGCGCCAGCAGTGATTCCTACCAAACCACCTAAGATTCCATTTAAGAACATCGTTAAGTCAAAATTCTTGTATAAGATTTGTGAGAATACAAAAGCACCCACACCACCTGCAGCGGCAGCCAAACAAGTAGTTACTAAGGTAAGTGAAGTCAATGTTGGATCTGCAGACAATACAGATCCTCCGTTGAATCCAAACCATCCTAACCAAAGGATCAGAACTCCTGCCGTAGCAAGAGGAATGTTGTGACCTGCAATTACTCGTGGTTTTCCATTCTCGTCAAATTTTCCGATACGTGCTCCTAGCAACCAGATGGCTACCAAAGCAGCCCATCCACCAACGCCGTGTACCAAAGTAGAACCAGCAAAGTCATAGAAGCCCATCGCATCTAAGAATCCACCTCCCCATTTCCATGCACCTACTATTGGATATATGAATCCAACATACAATACAGTAAAGACCATGAAAGAAGTCAATTTGATTCTTTCAGCCACGGCCCCAGAAACAATGGTTGCAGCGGTTGCAGCAAACATTCCTTGAAATAAGAAATCTGTCCACCAAGTGTAGCCGCCATCCGCATATGCTGGCGTCATTCCTCCTTCAGGAGCGCCAATTCCAAAGCCGGCAAATTTCAAATAGCCACCATCGCCATCCTCAAATCCAGGATACATTAAATTGAATCCTCCGAGGTAGTAGAGTAATAACCCTACACAAATAATAAAAACATTTTTAAATAAAATGTTGATTGTGTTTTTTTGTCTTGTCAATCCGATCTCCAAAAGAGAGAAACCTAAGTGCATGAAAAATACCAATGCTGTACAAAGCATCATCCATACGTTATTCGCTGTAAATAAACCTGCGTCCATGTGTTTTTTTATGTTTTATTTTTGTTTTTATTTTAACGTGTCTCCACCTTGTTCTCCGGTACGGATTCTGTATGCGTCATTGATGTCTGATACAAAAATTTTTCCGTCACCGATTTCTCCAGTTGCTGCTGATTTTACGATGGCCTGAATGGTAACTTCTTCAAAGTCATCGTTTACTACAATCGACAAATGACGTCTTTGAATGTCACTGGTACTGTAGGATACCCCTCTGTACACATGACCGTGTTTTTCGTTTCCTTGCCCTGTTACGTCCCAGTAAGTAAAGAAGTTTACGTTGACTGCATGTAAGGCTTTTTTGACATCAGAAAACTTTGATTTTCTAACGATGGCTTCAATTTTTTTCATGATAAAAATATTTTATGGTTTGATGTTTGCAAAGAAATGGTATTTCAGCAAAAAAATCACACAAGAATACATAAATTCTTGTGTGATTTGTTGTAGAATAGATTGTAAATCTTATTTGTCTTCGTCGATTTCTCTCATTCTCTTACCTGGGTAAGCAATAGATCCGTGTTCAGAAATATCCAATCCTTCGATTTCTACTTCTTCAGATACACGTAAGCCCATTGTAGCTTTTAAGATACCGAATACTACGAATGACAATACGACAGCCCATACAGCGTATGCAAGAACTCCAATCGCTTGCGCTCCTAATTGTGCAGAACCACCTCCGTTGAACAATCCAATAGCAGTGTCACCATCAACACCCCATAGACCGATCACCAAAGTACCCCATGCACCGGCAACACCGTGTACAGAAGCTGCTCCAATAGCATCGTCAATTTTCAATTTCTTTTCGATGAATTCGATAGAGAATACCACAAGGATACCACCAATCAATCCAGCCAATACAGCACCTCCAGCAGTCATGTTACCACAACCTGCAGTGATACTTACCAATCCGGCCAAAGCTCCGTTTAAGGTTTGTGCCAAGTTTGGCTTTCCGTACCAGATCCAAGTCGTAATCAAAGCTCCCAAACCACCTGCTGCTGCAGCCAAGTTTGTGATCAATACTACATTGGATGCTCCGATTGCATCAGCACCACCCCAAGCTAATTGAGATCCACCGTTAAATCCGAACCATCCCAACCATAAGATAAATACACCTAAGGTGGCTAAAATTTGATTGTGTCCTGGAATGGCACATACTTTTCCATTAACATATTTCCCAATTCTTGGTCCTACCATATAAGCAGCAACTAGTGCAGCCCATCCACCTACAGAGTGTACAATGGAAGACCCTGCAAAGTCAATAAATCCAAGGTTTGTCAACCATCCATCACCTTGCCATTGCCATCCTCCTGAAATAGGGTAGATGATCGCTGTCATAATTACAGAAAAGATAATGTAAGTTGTGTATTTTGTTCTACCAGCGATTGCTCCTGATACAATGGTTGCCGCTGTCGCAGCGAACATAGTTTGAAAGAATAAATCTGCTCCTTCTCCTTGGAACAAACCACTCCAAAAGAAATATCCGTTTGATGTGTCTCCGTACATCAGAGAGTATCCTACGATCCAAAATGATAGAGATCCCACACAGATATCCAATAAGTTTTTCATCGCAATGTTTACCGCATTTTTAGATCGAGTCATTCCCGATTCTACTAAGGTAAATCCTGCTTGCATAAAGAAGACTAATATTCCTGAGAGAAGCATCCATAGCATTCCCATGTCTCCGTTAATCTTAGCAATTTCTTCAGCTAAGTCTAATGTTGTTGCATCTTGAGCAATTGTTAGAAAATTCATACTGTAATTTTTTTAATTGTTGTCATGTTTTAGATTATGGACTGCAGTCGCCTGCAGTCCATATTTTATTTGTTTGTTTCTTAGAATGAGTACACTGCGGCAACGGTAACGGCAGATACTGAACTTTCGTTAGCGAAAGCCTCGATTGCTCCGTCGTCAGATGAATCTACTCTGAATTCTGAAATCACTTTTAAGTTTTCTGTAAGTGTTGTACTTGCAGCCAACGTCAAAGCAGTCACAGTGGCATCAGAAGATCCGTTTGCTTGGAAAAATTCAGGACGCAATCCTAAAGCGAATGTGTCTGAGAATGTATTTTCAATGTACAATGCAGCTCCTTGGTATCCAGCGTCTGCCTCATCAGAGTAAGAGTATGCAGCGTTGATTCCTAGGTACAAAGAGTCTGATAAATCAAATCCTCCTGTATAGTCAATAAACAAATTGTCTTCTACTCCAGATCCATCAACTCCACCATAGATAAAGTTTAAGTACTGACCTTTGTAGCCAATTTGCGCTCCATATTGCAATTCAGCAGAAACGTTTCCGTCTGCACTTGAGATCGCATGTCCGTTGGTAACTGCTAACATGTAAGACAAGTCTTCAGAAGCAGCGTAGTCTAACTTAATACCTGTATGCGAAAATGGTCCCGCGTTGAATAAGTAAGAAACGGTGTAGTTGAAATTCGCTGCAGGAGAAATAACTTCGTATCCTAAGAACGTGTTAAATTGTCCAGCAGTAATGGTTGTCTTGTCATTTACATTGTAGTAAGCGTACAATTGGTTGATTGCACCAGCCAAGTTAGCATCGTCTGCTTTTGGTCCGAAGGCCAAATCAGCAACAACCCCTGCTTTCTCAGTTTCGTAAGCAAACACAGTGTTGATAGATCCCAATCCAAATGCATTTGCAGTTTCTGGGTTGGCAATCAATAATCCTGGTGTACCTGCACCATCTACGGTGTTGATCGTTCCGTACATATCTACGGTTCCAGAAACAGATAATTTTGATTCTTGTGCAAAAATAGTAGCGCTTGCTAATAACATTGCAGATAAGATAACTTTCTTCATAATTCTGATAATTTAATTAATAATGTTTTGATTAATATGGTAACAAATATACGTAGTTTTACGTAATAAAAAATAAATTGTGCAAAAAACTACGTATTTAAAAAAAAGAATACGCAAGAAAAACTACGTATTTAGAGGAAATGATAATTTTACAAGAGATGAGGCGTTTCTATGGTAGAGAAAATGTTAAAAATTGTTAATTTTGTTAAGAATATGATAAAAATGCATTTTTTTTTCATTTTTCGTATTTTCTAAGGAAATAGCTTCGAATCTAATATTAGTACATGTATGATGCTATGTTTTCGCAGTTTTTTTACTGTCAGCCGGCAATCGTTTTTTTTATTTCGGCGTTTTTTCTAAAATAAATCTTTCTGGTATGCGTTTTCGTCTATTGAAAACGCTTAAAATTGGGTTACAGAATCCTAAATTAAAAGCAGGTTATTTCTCTCAATGGGTGCTCGTATAATGACATGTTTGTGCATTGGGTTGTTTTTTCTTTGAAAAAATGTATTTTTGAAAGGCTTGCCTCCTCTCGTTTGTACTATATATTAAGGAGTGCAGAAACAAGAGTTGTTAACTTTACCCCGATTTTGAAGGTAGAACCTATTCGTTATTGAGAAATAAATTTTATAAAAATGAGTAATTATCACATAAAACACTTAGAGGAGTACTACAAAGTGTATCGTAAATCAGTGCGAGAACCCGAAATATTTTGGGAAGAGATCGCAGAAGAGCATTTTGTGTGGCGAAAAAGATGGGACAAGGTGTTGCATTGGGATTTTTCCAAACCCGAAATCAAATGGTATGAGGGAGCCAAACTGAACATTACAGAAAACTGTATCGATCGTCATTTGCGAACAAATGGTCAGAAAACCGCCATTTTGTTTGAACCGAACAATGTGGATGAAGAGGCACAGCATATTACCTATAATAGATTGTATGAACGCGTCAATCAATTTGCAAATGTGCTCAAGGCGCAAGGTATTCAAAAAGGAGATCGTGTGTGTATTTATTTGCCAATGATTCCTGAATTGGCCATTTCAGTGCTCGCATGTGCAAGGATAGGAGCCATACATTCGGTTGTCTTTGCGGGATTTTCAGCAACGGCCTTGGCAACACGAATCAACGATTCGGACTGCAAAATGGTGGTTACTTCTGACGGTTCGTACCGAGGAAAAAAAACAATTGACTTGAAAGGTATTGTAGATGAGGCGTTGGAAGAATGTCCGGGAGTGGCCAATGTTTTGGTTGCCAAAAGAATTCATTCAAACATTTCGATGAAAAAAGGCCGCGATCAATGGTTACAGCCATTGCTAGACAATGCATCCAAAGAGTGTGAACCCGAGATTATGGATGCAGAAGATCCACTCTTTATTTTGTATACTTCAGGGTCCACTGGACAGCCCAAGGGAATGGTACATACCACAGCGGGGTATATGGTTTACACGGCACATACGTTCAAAAATATCTTTAATTACCGTACCAATGACGTCTATTGGTGTACGGCTGACATTGGCTGGATTACGGGACACAGTTATATTGTGTATGGTCCCTTAGCCAACGGAGCGACTACTGTTATGTTTGAAGGTGTTCCAAGTTATCCAGATTTTGGACGTTTTTGGGAAGTCATTGAAAAACACAAGGTGACTCAGTTTTATACGGCTCCGACAGCCATCAGAGCTTTGGCGAAGGAAAAATTAGATTTCATAGAGCGGTATGACCTTTCTTCTTTAAAAGTGTTGGGTTCCGTAGGAGAGCCGATTAACGAAGAAGCATGGCATTGGTACAATGACAATGTAGGAAAAAAGAAAAGTCCAATTGTTGATACCTGGTGGCAAACAGAAACAGGTGGCATTATGGTTTCTCCCTTGCCTTATGTGACACCTACAATTCCAACGTATGCAACTTTGCCCTTTCCGGGCATTCAACCGGCATTGATGGACGAAAATGGAGAGGAGCTCAAAGGGAATCAAGTCGAAGGTCGATTGTGCGTGAAATTTCCGTGGCCCTCTATTGCTAGGACGATTTGGGGGAATCACCAACGATATAAGGATACCTATTTCTCTGCCTATGAGGGGAATTATTTTACGGGGGACGGAGCGCTAAGAGATGCTGTAGGGTATTATAGAATTACAGGAAGAGTAGATGATGTCATTATCGTATCTGGACATAATTTAGGAACGGCACCTATTGAGGATGCCATTAATGAGCACCCCGCGGTGGCGGAGTCCGCTATTGTTGGATTTCCTCATGATATCAAAGGAAATGCTTTGTATGGGTATGTGATTTTAAAAGAGACAGGAGAATCAAGAGACCATAACAATGTAAGAAAGGAGATCAATCAAATTATCACCGAACACATTGGACCCATTGCCAAGCTGGATAAAATCCAATTTACGGTAGGGTTGCCAAAAACCAGAAGTGGAAAAATCATGCGAAGAATTTTACGTAAAATTGCTTCAAAAGACACTTCAAATTTAGGAGATACTTCTACTTTGTTGAATCCAGAAGTGGTTCAGGACATCATGGACAATGCCCTCTAATCGAGTGTAGTGTTTTCTTGATGTCTTTTCATTGACCAAAATAAAATAAAATTCGTTTTCGAATCAGATTTAAAACCTTGCATTCCATCGTAATTCAATCCCTTTAAAATCGAGTACTTCATAGCAAACACCCGCATTACATGCCGGTCCTCCACGGCGTTCACCGGCAAAGAATAGAAAAGAATGTTTGTTGTTTAATTGATATTTAAGACTGCCACCGAACCATGATTTTTTAGATGTGTGTTCACGGAGTAAAAAAGGGTCTGTACTAATTTCGGATAGAATACTTAGGTGAATTTTAGATTCTTTTCGAAAAGTCAGGGTATTGGCAATATTTTGCACATTTTTATTATCTCTGTCAAATTGTTGCCATTCACTTTCTAATTTTACGCCGTATCGGTTGTTATGAATCGCTTGTTCAATATAAGCTCCTGTTGATATTCTGTCGTCTTCCCCTTTAAAGGGGTCTTTCGCAAAATCCATAAAAAATTTCAAGTCGGTGCCTTTTCCAGTACTTGTAGCGATCTCAAGAAACATTTCTCGATATCGAAAGGTTTGTTCTTCAAAATTATTGTTTGCTGTTGTGTAGTTTAGAGCAAAGTTCGTGTACAAACTGGGTTGATAGTAGGTCTCGAATTGCACACCTTTTTCGTTTTGAGGAATTAACACATGGGTGCTCCTGTTTAATAACTTGGAAGTATGTTCTTTCACCAAAGCTGGGGGTTCATTGATTCCCGTTCCAATTAAAAAATTTCGGTAATATTTTACCTCAAAACTACCGCCAAATTTTCCTTCCGTATAATTCAAGCTCCCATACAAAGCATACGTATTTGATATGTTGTAATCGGTAAAGGTACCGTCTAAATAAAACGAATAAGCCGCATAGTAAGAAAGAGAAGGGTTCATTGTTCCAGATAAGCCTCCAAGCCCATACAATGCCTCACTACTGTTGCTATTTACCTTTAAAATCGTTGCTTCAAAAGTTTGTTTATAAAAATGGTAGCCACCCGAAAAAGCAATGATTGCATCCTCTCGTCTCATGTCAAAATCTTGTGTGGGAGGAATTACATTGTTCAATGCATAGCCCCACACTCCTTTTACAAAGTACTTTTTGTTTTTGAATGCTACGGAACCTCCGAGGATATCTCGATAGAAGTAATTTTTACTTCTAAAAGTCACATCTTCTAGCAATGCGCCCGGAATTTCATACGATCGAACTAATAGGCCTCTTCCAATGGTTTCATTAAAATTTCCAATACTTATATGCCATCCTTTATTCCGATAATTGGTATTTATCCACGCGTATTCAAAGTAATTTCTTTCGGAATAGGGTGTTTGATAAAATTGGGCTCCTGCACTAATTTTGAAATTTTCATACCCATAGTTAAGATTCAGTTTGTTGTAAATAGAACCAAAACTTTCGGGATCGTTTGGGAGTTTTCCATATTGTAATTCCGTCAAATTACTTCCAGAAAATTGAGCGATTATGGGTGCATAAAAAAAGAGCGTAAGAATGGTTAAAAAGTATTTCATTTCCTAGGAAAAGTGAGTGGAATGATTCAAACATTATGACTGACTAAAAATGTTGCATTGATAATTTAGGGTTGCAATTTCGTATTTCTAAGAAGTTCGTCTATTTTATTTTTCAGGGCTACTTCATCTCCCGAGGAATACCCTTCATGTCGGTAAATAATATTGTTTTTATTGTCAACCAGGAGTAAAGTGGGAAGAGAAGCTACCTCCAAATCTTTCATCACAGCATTGTTTGTGTCGGTCAGATTGGGATAAGAAAGATCTAAAACTTTTACTATGGGTTTTACTTTTGAAATACTTCGCGGTCCGTCCGTATTGATACCGATTACTTCCACGCCATTTGCTTTGTACTCTTTGTAAATGATATCGATTTTAGGCATGGCTTTCAAACACGGTTTGCACCAAGAAGCCCAAAGGTCAATGATCGTTAGTTTTTCCCCTTTCAACTCATCGTATGTCTTGATTTCGCCATCTGTATTGTTTAGTGTAAAATCACGAACGGATTGTGAAAAGGAAAGTTGACCCATAACTATAGATAGCAATAATATCTTGAATTTCATCATTCTGTTATTTCTGTATTAGTTCAATAGATTGTTGATTTCTTCAACGACTCTTGGCAAATTTTGCGAGGCAAGATTGTCTCCTTTGAAATGGATATTTCCATTTTTGTCAATCACAATAAGCCTGTCGTATGTTGTTTCGTATTGGCGAGCAATATCGCTTGCATTTAAAAGAAGCGGGAATGTAACCTGTGACACCGATTTAAAATTAGTCACAGCCGCTGAATTCCCATCCCATTGGTCAAGTCCCAATACGATGACCTCATTTGAAGAAAAAACATTCACTATTTGATTTTGAATTTTCGGAGCAACAGCCCTGCAAGAGGGGCATCCACTCCCCAAAAAGAACAAAACAATCACTTTTCCATCGTATGTAGAAAGACTAACATCCGAACCATTGGTGTCTTTTAATGTAAATGTGGGAGCAGCATTATTGCTTGTATCGGGCTGCTCTACTTCTTCTTGATTGTCATCTCGATTTTCTTCGGGTAACACAGTTTCTTCGGAGCAGCCAATCAAAAAAAATAAGGAGATAGATAAAATACATTTTGTCAGTAAAATAATTGTTTTCATTTTTTTGAGCGTTTATTAATTTTCTATGTAGTTTGGCGAAAATCAATGCAATTGCTTACATCCGAACGAAAACTATTTTTGAGAAGCGGGACTTTTACTCGGCTGATAGAAATAAAACAAACAGTCTGTGAAATGAGGATATTTCTATGTTTTTATTCTAATGGAAGGTGTTTTTTTGAATCTGATTGAATACAAATTCATAATATTTGCTACTGTGCGAAACAAAATCAATAGCAACTGCAGGAGATTTTAAAAAACGCTCACAATCTTTAAGAGGGATCAATTTTAAAGCAATCAATTCTTCCTGTTGAATTTTTAATTGATCAATATTTTTGGTCAATTTACCTAAAAATATGTAATGTATTTCATTGTCAAAAAATTCAACGCTATGCCGGTGTTTTTCGTGAAAAGTACCAATTGGAATCAATTCATTTTCAGTAACAGTCAAACCAATTTCTTCTTCAATTTCTCTCAACGCGCTTGATACTGGAGTTTCGCCGGTTGCGATATGTCCAGCTACGGAGACATCCCATTTGTTTGGGAAGGCAATTTTTGTAGGACTCCTTTTTTGAAAGAGCAATTCATTATTCTCGGTATAAAACCAAATATGGACGCTTGCATGCAACCATCCATATTTGTGAGCTTCTGACTTTAAAGCAGTTTTTTGATAAGATAAATCCTCATTTAATATGTCAATCAATTCATCAGTCAAAATAACTAAAACTCTTTTTAGGATCGATCTTAAGTAAAGATTCGTAGATTAATTTGATCACATTCTCTACATCTTCTTTGGCAACCATTTCTACTGTAGTGTGCATGTATCTCAATGCCAAAGAGATGAGTGCACTCGGAACGCCACCGTTCGAATACGCAAAGGCATCCGTATCGGTACCGGTAGATCTTGAGGAGGCATGTCTTTGGAAAGGGATGTTATTTTCTTCTGCGGCTTCGATAATCAATTCCCTAAGCTTGTGTTGAATGGCAGGAGCATAAGAAATGACAGGCCCGTCTCCACATTTGTTTTCTCCTTCTGTCTTTTTTTCAATCATTGGAGTGGTGGTGTCATGGCAAACATCTGTTACGATGGCAACATTTGGTTTGATGGTTTGCGTAATCATTTCGGCACCTCTCAATCCGATTTCCTCTTGTACCGAATTGGTAATGTACAATCCAAAAGGTAGTTTTTTACCGTTTTCTTTGAGTAGTCTCGCCACTTCAGCAATCATAAACCCACCCATTCGGTTGTCCAAAGCACGGCACACAAAATTATTTTCATTTAATATCATAAACTCATCGGGGTAGGTAATCACACAACCTACATGTACGCCCAAGGCTTCTACTTCTTCTTTGCTCTTGCATCCTACATCGATAAAAATATTTTCTAGTTTTGGAGTGTCTTCGGCTTTTCCTTTCAAGCGTGTATGAATTGCAGGCCATCCAAAAATGCCCTTGACAATTCCTTTTTTGGTATGAATATTTACACGTTTTGACGGTGCTATGATATGATCGCTTCCACCATTGCGAATGACGTAAATCAATCCTTCAGGTGTGATGTAGTTGACATACCATGAAATTTCATCTGCATGTCCTTCAATAACAACCTTGAATTCCGCATCGGGATTGATCACTCCCACGGCAGTTCCGTAGGAATCCGTGATGAACTCATCCACATAGGGTTTTAGATAATTCATCCAAATTTTCTGTCCTTCACTTTCATATCCCGTGGGGGAGGCATTGTTTAAATATTTTTCAAGAAATTCAATTGATTTTTTGTTTAATATTGGTGTTTTGCTCATGGTGTGCTCTAGTCTAAAATTAAGTTCCAAAAGTAACAAAATGAATCCGTAGTTCAAAAGTTTGGTTTTGTTTTTGAAACTTCTTTTTTTTGAATGTACTTTGGTGAAAATCATTAAATTTGTGTTCCTTAGTCTTTATTTATGAGGTTTCATTTTTGTTTGTTTTTTTGTTTGTGTTTTGGTTTTTTGTCAGCCCAAGACAAAGATTCTCTTGATTTTAAAAAATACACCTTGTACGAAGGTGACACTTTGTTGGTAGAGTTGAATGAGGTTCAGTTGATAAAAAAACTGGAGTTTAAAACCTACAAAGACAAACGTTATTATTACTGGTTTCGAAAAAAAGTATTGCGTGCTTACCCCTACGCAAAGCTAGCGGCAGAAAGGTTAAACGTTTTGAATGCTCGTTTGGATGGAATTTCTTCGAAGCGTAAGAAGAGGAGGTATGTCAAAAGAGTACAGAAATACATGGAAAAAGAGTTTACAGAGCAATTGAAAAAACTCACACGAACCGAAGGTCGAATCTTAATTAAACTTATTCATCGTGAAACAGGGGTGGTTGTCTATGACTTGGTAAAAGACTTGCGCAGTGGATGGAAGGCTTTTTGGTACAATACGACTGCTAATCTGTTTAAGCTATCTTTAAAAACTCCATACGATCCAACAGTGAATAGAGAAGACTACATGATAGAGGATGTATTGCAAAGAGCTTGGAGAGACAATTTGATAGAGCTTGAAAGTCCCAAACTGGCCTTTGATTATTTTAAAATTCCCAAAACATGGGATTTTCAATACCCAGAAAAGAAATAAGTTTGTTTACCCTCCCTTTCCCATGCGTTATGAGTTTTTCAAGAAGCAGCTTTGTTTTTTTCGATATGTAAACAGTTGTTTCTAAGGGACTAAAGGATTGGATAAAAAAAAAGGGCAAAAAAGGGTAAAAAAGTTATTGTCAAAACAAAAAGAGGTTCTATATTTGCACCCGCTAACAGCAATAATGAGTTGTTTAGTAGAAGAGGATTTTAATTTAGGAATCCTACGATCATTGAGAATATTGAAATTGACAGCGTAAAATTAAAGAGTAAACCCATGAATTTGGTTTTAAGGCCAAAAACATGAATTGACAGAGAATTAGCATCGTACCTAA
>CAXRIA010000010.1:0-25509 GCA_964230805.1 Flavobacteriaceae bacterium | reverse complement strand
AGGCGTGTTGGGTTCTTTGTCAAATTCATTAATTACTCCATCGCCATCGGAATCGTTCCAATCCAATTCTTTGGGTGCTTCCGGACAGCCATTTTGCGCAATAGGTCCCGATTTCAGTGGACATTCATCTTGATAGTCTGGGAGTCCATCTCGATCACTATCGACGGGAACTCCATTTCCATAGACCAATACGTTGGCGGGCGTATTTGGGTCCTGGTCAAATGGATCGATAACACCATCGCCATCACTATCTGTCAAAAGTACGGGCTCATTCTTTGTCTCTTCAGAAGGTTTTTCTGTTTCTATCGGACAGCCTTTGTTGGAAATTTCTCCAGCTTTTAGAGGGCAGTCGTCTCTGTGATCCGGGATATTGTCTCCATCGGTATCTACAGAAACCCCATTTCCGTAGACACGTGCATTTTTAGGTGTGTTTGGTTCTTGGTCAAAAGGATCAGAGACCCCATCGCCATCGGCGTCGTCCAGGGAGATTTTTTCAATGATTTTAGTTTTGTCTGTCTCACTTTCGGTGACTTTCGGACATCCTTTGTTGGAAATTTCTCCAGCTTGTAATGGGCAGTCGTCTCTGTGATCGGGGATGTTGTCTCCATCGGTATCAACAGAAACGCCATTTCCGTAGACACGCGCATTTTTGGGCGTGTTTGGCTCTTGGTCAAAGGGGTCAGAGACTCCATCGCCATCTGCGTCATCGAAAGAAATTTTTTCAATGATTTTAGTCTCGCCTTCGTCTCCTTCAATTATTTTTGGACAGCCATTGTTTGCGGTTTCTCCGGGTTCGAGAGGGCAAGCATCTTTGTAGTCTGGAATTCGGTCTCCATCCGTGTCAACAGAGACACCGTTCCCATAGACTTTACTGCCCACAGGCGTGTTTATTTCTTGATCGAGAGCATCAATAACTCCGTCACCATCGGTATCTTGAACGCTGTAAATAGGTTCTTCCTGAGCGTTCTCTTCTTTTGCCGGACATCCGTCAATTTTTCCAGGTTTTAAGGGGCATCTATCGAAGAAATCAATGACGCCATCTTTGTCTGTGTCGATGGCTAATCCATTTCCATAAACCTCAGCTCCTTTTGGCGTGTTGTCGTCTTTGTCCAAAAGGTCGATAACACCGTCACCATCCGAATCTTTTAAGGTAAGTGGTGTGTTGTTGGTTTTTTCTGTGGTAAGGTTTTCAGGGCATCCTTTGCCTACAGCAGTTCCTACTTGCAATGGACATTCGTCTAATAAATCGATGATGCCATCTTTGTCTGTGTCTATGGCAACCCCGTTTCCGTAAACAAGAGCACCCATAGGCGTATTGGGCTCTTGATCGAAGCTATCTTCAACGCCGTCCTTGTCACTGTCTTTTTTGGTTGGACGATCAAACTGGGGCTGAATAACATCGACATATTTATTGACCTCGACATCTTCATCATAAATTTGCTGTCCTATATTAGAGTCGGGGTTGATGAAATTAATTTCTACTCTTCTGTTCAGTTTTCTACCTTCCTCGGTGTCATTTGAGTGGGTTGGTTTTTCTTCACCATATCCTTTGGAGTACAAGCGAGCGGAATTGACGCCTCGGCTTGTCAGGTGATTCAGTACACTTTTGGCTCTTCTTTCTGAAAGGTCTAAATTATAACTTGCTTCCGCTCTGTCGTCTGTGTGCCCATCGATCTGAAATTGCGTATTGGGGTATTCCAGCATAATTTGAGCGATTTCGTTCAAAGCATCGTACGAATCGTCTTTGATTTCACTACTGTTCGTTTTGAAATAGATGCTTTTTGCCAGCAGGAAAATCCTTTCAGAAATCTCTTCTCGAGTGTCCTCTTTTGGACAGCCTAAGTGTTCCGGTGTTCCTCTCAATTTTGGACAAACATCGTCAATGTCGAGTATGCCATCTCCATCGGTGTCCGTAGGGCATCCATCATTATAGACTGGACCTGGAGCTAAAGGACATCGATCTTTGTAGTCGGGCAATCCATCTTGGTCGGTGTCTACAGCTTTTCCACTACCGTAAACCTCGGCGACTTCCGGTGTTTCGGGTTCCACATCCAAGGCATCAATAACGCCATCTTTATCGCTATCTAAAATGCCTGCCTCTTCATTTTCTTCAAAAAGATCGTCATGTACCCATATGGCATGCTTTTCTTTGTTGCCGAATTTGTAAATAATACCGAGATTGGTTTGAAAAAAGGTTTCTAACACATCTCCATTGGACACAACGCCATCCAAAGAATCTCTATTGCTAATACTAAGGGTGGTACGAAATTCAAGATCAAATTTTTGATTGATTCTTTTTTTTATTCCAAATGAAGTGTTGAAATAGAGAGATCGTCTTTCTGTGTTTTCAAAGCTGTTCGAAGGAAAGGAACTGCCCGAATTGTTTGTCAATTCTGATTTGTGCTTCTGAAAACCAATTCCCGTTAGGAAATTCATGCTCCAGTCTTGACTATTGTGTCTCCATAAGTTGGTTAAGTTCAGAATACCGTTGAGTTCTATGCCGAATTGATTCCCACTTAATTCAAGCGAATTGTCTTGGTAAATACCTGCACCTCCAATCGAGGAATAATTTAGTTTCAATTCGGTACCTAAGATGGGATTGAACATTTTATCTACATAAAGATAGGTTCCTAGATTCCAAAAACTTCCGTTGCTGTTTTTTCCTATCGATCTTAAATCCCCAATTAAAGTGAAATTACTCGCACCAAAACCCATGGACCAGGTGTTAAAATTGTCTTCAAATTTTGAGGTCTTTTCCTCAGTTATCTCTTGACCGAGCGCATTTGCAGAAATAAAAAAACAAAGGAGGAGGAATGGTATTTTGATTCTTGATGCCATGTTTGGGTTCAAAAAAATTAGATTTTTCTTCGGGGTTTTGTTACCGACGAAAGGTAAGATTATAATTTGATTTATAAAAAAAGATTGTCCAGAGTAAAACGCACTTTATAACAGCTTATTGTTCTATGAATGGGGTTGTTTGATTTTGAAAATAGGGCTGTCGTCTTTGCATTTTGCCAAAAGCGCCCTTACTGATTGATTGAAATTTGGAAACTGAACATCAGAGGCAATGTCATTTAGAGGGTGTAGTACAAAATTTCGGAGGTGTGCCCTTGGATGTGGGATGGTTAATTCTGTGGTGTTTGAAAGGTGATTTTCATAAAGAAGAATGTCAATATCAATGCATCTATTCTGATACTCGTTTGACGTCTTTTTTTGTCTTCCCAACTCGCGTTCAATTCTTAAAATATTTTTTAGAAGTTCTTCGGGGGTATAAGCGGTGTTGATTTCAATACAAAGATTCAAGAAGTCATTGCCGTCAAAACCCAATGCCGGGGTTTTGTATATTGGGGATACCTTTTTTATTTGACCTACTTTGTCTTCGATTGCTTTTTGAGCGGCGTTTAAATTTTCTATTTTATTGCCTAAATTACTTCCAAGAGATAAGTAAACGGAATGTGTTTTTCTCATACCTTACAAAGAAACAAAAGAAATTAGAAAAGTCTATATTTGTTTGAAAAAAGATAGAAATGAAATTTTTAAGAAACTTAGTGGCTTCCTTTTTAGGATTTTTTATAGCCATTGTTTTCCTGTTATTCGTGCTGGTATCCGTGGCCGTATTTTCAGAAAAAGAAGCAGCAGTTGTGGTAAAACCCAATACAGTATTGCAGTTAGAGTTGCAAACGAAAATCAAAGATTACGCACCGAAGTCACCTTATTTTTTTGATGAGATGCTAGGTTATAATGAAGCGTTGACAGGGTTGAATACCATCGTTCAAGCCATTGATGCTGCTCAGAAAGATGATAAGATAAAAGGCATCAGTATTCAAACAAAATTATTAGATGCGGGACTTACCCAAATAAAGGTTCTAAGAGAGGCATTACAATCCTTTAAAAAATCGGGAAAATTTGTGTTTGCCTATGGTGATGTTGTAAGTCAAAAAGAATATTATTTGCATTCGGTAGCGGATTCTATTTATATGAGTCCTTTGGGGAATTTAGATTTCAAAGGGTTGGCTTTTGAGACACTTTTTTTTAAAGATTTTCAAGATGAATACGGTCTTAAAATGGAGGTCATTCGTCATGGGAAGTATAAAAGTGCCGTAGAACCCTATTTGGCAAATGAAATGAGTACTGAAAATCGTAGGCAAGTAAAAGAATTGATTTTTTCTTTGTGGGGTACATTGACAGACGAAATGGCTGCGAGCAGAAAAATAGCTGTGGACAAATTGAACCAAATCGCTGATGCCTTGAAAGGGAGAACTCCGGAGAGAGCCATGGCATGTGGTTTGATAGACGCGATAGTATACAAGGATGAATACCACAAAAAGTTGGAAAATGTAGCGGGAGCTGACCTGTCGGAAATGACAATGTTGGATTACATCAAAACAATGCAAAGTCGTTCAACCATTGAGAAAGAAAAAATTGCGGTTATTTATGCACAAGGAGCCATTGTTTATGGCAAAGGAGATGAAAATTACATTGGTCAAGAGATGCTGATCAAAGCGCTAAAAAAAGCACGTGCTCAAGAAGCTGTCAAAGCGATTGTTTTGCGTGTCAATTCGCCTGGAGGCAGTGCGCTCGCTTCTGATTTGATTTGGAGAGAATTGGAACTGACCAAAAAAGAAAAACCACTGGTGGTTTCTATGGGGGATTTGGCTGCCTCAGGGGGCTATTATATTGCTTGTAATGCAGATAAGATTTTCGCCGAACCCACCACGATAACCGGTTCCATCGGGGTGTATGGTTTGATGCCTAATATCAGTCAGTTCACAGAAAATATAGGCATTCATGCAGATAGAGTTGCTACGAATAAAAGTCCTTTTTACAGCTTGTTTTCTCCCATGTCAAAAGAGTTTTATGCGGTGACTCAAGAGGGGGTTGATTTGGTCTACAAACGATTTGTGTCTCGGGTAGCGAAAGGAAGAAAAATGGAGATAGAGAAAATTCAAGAGCTTTCACAGGGCAGAGTTTGGACAGGAGAACAAGCGAAAAAAATAGGTCTGGTAGATGCGCTTGGAGGATTGAAGGAAGCTGTCAAAGCTGCCGCAAAATTGGCAGAAATCGATAGTTTTCGTATTGTAAATTATCCTTCTTATGAAAAAGACATTCGAGAAACTTTGAAAAAGATTCCCGTGATGAACTATGGAGCAAATTTTCCGAAGGACGTTTTTTCTTTGTTGCAAGAAGTAAAACATTTCCGTCAAGTTAGTGGAATTCAGATGCGATTGCCTTTTGTTTATCAAATTAATTAAGAAACGCTATGAAAATTGATTTGAATTGTGACGTTGGTGAAAGTTATTATCAAAAGGTGGTTGGCAATGATGAAGAATTGATTCCTTTGATCAGCTCGTGTAATATTGCTTGTGGATTTCATGGAGGAGATCCCCTTACCATTCAAAGAGCCATTGAATTGGCATTGAAATACCAAACAAATATTGGAGCACATCCCTCGTTTCCTGATTTGGAAAATTTTGGGAGAAAGGCGATGCAACTTTCCGCTGCTGAATTAAAAGCTTGTTTGCGTTATCAGATTGGGGCTTTGCAGCAAATGGTGAAAAGCAAAGGGGGTGCATTAAAACATGTAAAGCCACACGGAGCACTTTACAATGCCGCTGCAAAAGATTTTGATTTGGCTGTATTGATTGGAGAGGTGATAAAAGAGGTGGATCCAAAATTGATTTTTTTAGGGATGTCAAATTCACAAATGGAAAAAGCAGCGGTCCATTTGGGATTGTCCTTTGTCAGCGAAGTATTTGCAGATAGAAGCTACAATGCAAACGGGTTTCTAGTGGCCAGAAATCAGAAAGGTGCGTTGTTGTCTACAAAACAAGAACGCGCAAATCAGGCTTTGGAAATGATTAAAAGTCAAAAAGTGACAGCGTATTCGGGAGAAGAAATTTCAGTCGATGCTGAAAGTATATGTATTCATGGTGATTCAAAAAATGCAGTAACAACTGTTTTGTATTTGAAAGAGCTGTTTTTGAAAAACCAAATAAAGGTACAAGCTTTTTGATATGAAAAAGTACCAACCCTATGGAGATTCTGCCTTGCTGGTGACTTTTGGAGACAAAATTTCGGAAGCCATTCATCGAGAGGTTCAGATTTTTTTGGAGCGAGTGAACAAGAAGAAAATAAAAGGAATTTTGGAATGTTTTTCAGCCTATGCTTCGGTGACAATTCAGTACGATTTTTTCAAAGTGTCCTACGATGAATTGGTGGCGCAATTAGAACGGTTGGAAACAGAACAAATTTTATTGGAGGCTCCGAAAATTGTGCAAATTCCCGTTTGTTACCACGCTAATTTTTCATTGGATATGGAAGCGGTCATGGAACAAACCAATCTGACCAAAAGAGAGGTAATTCGCTTGCATACAGCGCCTACTTATTTGGTGTATATGTTGGGTTTTACGCCTGGTTTTTTTTATTTGGGAGGGATGCATGAAAAGTTAAAATGTACTCGAAAGAAAACTCCTCGGTTGCGAATTGAAGCGGGCGCTGTGGGAATCGCAAATACCCAAACAGGTGTTTATTCAGTGCCAAGTCCAGGAGGATGGCAAATTATTGGGAAAACGCCAGTGTTGATTTTTGACAGGAAAAAGGAAGAAAATCCTTTTTTAGTCAAACGTGGCGATCGTGTACAGTTTTATGAAATTTCCTTGAAGGAATACAACAAAATGCAATCATGATAGAAGTTTTACATGGCGGATTGCAAAGTTTGATTCAAGATGCTGGACGCACAGCGTATCGAGATTTTGGTGTTCCTATTTCTGGAGTAATGGATTTCGATGCCATGAGAATTGCGAATTGGTTGGTGGGCAATGCTTTGCATACGGCTGTCATTGAAATGACGATGACAGGAGCCGCTCTGAAATTTGAAAAAAATACATTTATTGCGATTGCGGGAGCGCAAATGAACGCTTGTTTGAATGGGAAACCAGTCAATCGTTATGAAACGATTGCTGTTGATAAGGGGAGTGTCTTAACTTTTGGGAAGTTGGAAGAAGGTTTTCGAAGCTATTTGTCAGTTGCAGGAGGTTTTCAAATAGCTTCTTATTTGGGTAGTATGTCCACTTATTTATACGCTTCTATTGGAGGTTTGAATGGTAAAAATTTACAAAGAGGGGACAAGATTCCAATTTTAGAGAAAAAAGAGATGTCATTCCGAAAGTTGCCTGCCAACTTTTTGGAGGGAACTGTATCTTCACTTTTAAAGGTACGCGTACTCCCAGGGATTGAGTATGATTTTTTTACGAAAGAGGCGCAAAATAATTTCTTTGAGAGGGAGTTTCAAATCCATGTCGATAGCAATCGTATGGGGTACCGATTATCGGGGCCACCGTTAAAAAACACATTGAGAAAAGAAAGGGTGTCCTCCGGAATTGTAGGAGGAACGATTCAAGTGCCAAAAGATGGAAATCCGATCATCTTGTTGGCAGATAGTCAAACGATAGGGGGGTATCCAAGAATTGCCAATGTTGTTTCTGCAGACATTCCATACTTGGCTCAGCAGAAACCGGGTGATAAAATTAGATTCGAAAAAATTAATTTGAAAGAAGCACAGAATTTGTATTTCCAAAAGGAGAAAAAATTGGGAATCTTATTCAAAAAAAATTGACGGTAAGAAGTACACTACTTCATTATTTTCTATCGAAATTTTCGTTTGATCATGACAACCAATAGTGCATTTTTTTTAACAAGGGTTTAAAAAATGATTTTTTTCATTTCTTTTCGATAGTGAGATGGACTCCATCCTGTTTTCTTTTTAAAAAGCTTTGTAAAGTGCGAAAAATTATTAAAACCGCTTTCATAGCAGATGTCTGAAATGCTGGTTGGTTTTTCTGCCAATAGTTTGGAAGCATGGACAATGCGGTATTCGTTGACGAGCTCTGTAAATGTTTTGCCTGTTGCTTTTTTCAGGTAGCGACAAAATGAAGGGGGTGTCATACTTACCTCTTCAGAAATCTGGTCCAAACTTATGTGATTTTGAAAGTTTTTGGTAATGAATTTGAATATTTTGTCAGCCCTGTCATTGTCTTGTTGGTATACTTCCATGGCAAAGTCTTGGGCATTCAACAAGGTATAGTCATTGGTGGTTGCCAGTTCGTTAAGGATTTCAATGAAGCCAATGAGTCTTTGGATTCCATGTAAATTGTTTAAGTGCTTTATTTTTGGTCCGACCGTTTTTTTGATTTCTGGATGAAATAAAATTCCCATTTTGGCTTTTTCAAAAAGTTGCGCAATATTGGCCGTTTCTGGAAGGTTGAAAAAATCGTTTCCTAAAAAGTCAGGTTTCATTTGAATGATTGTCTCTGTTCCGTTGGTGCTCAAACGGTCCAAATAGCCTATGTGCGGTAAATTAGATCCGATCAAAACCAGTTGACTATTTTTGAAATAGGAGATGTGATTTCCAATATGCCTTTTACCACCACCTTTGTTTACATAGACCAGCTCTAGTTCAGGATGAAAGTGCCAAAATGGAAACCTATCTTTTACCGATTCGGTATAATGATTGAGCAAAAAAGCACTTCCGAAATCAGGTTCAATTTTTTTTAAAGTAGGTTTTGTGGTATTCATAGCAACGAAATCAGTGTACGCACAAATATATGCATTCATTCCTATTTTTATATGTTATTTTATCGTTAAATAATTGTATACAAAACTTTATTGTTAATATAGTACACAAAAAAGATAATAATGTTGCGTTGTAAATTAGGTTTGTTGGCGTATCTTTGCATCATAATTTGATGTTATTTGTTCAAACCCTTTAAGTTGAGTGGTTACTTCTTAAAATTTGAACCCTTCTATAATAACAATCATAATTTGGTTTAAGTTTAGTTTAAAAAAAGGAGCAAATCTCAAGTTAGATTTCTCCTTTTTTTTTGTCCTAATTTATTTAGTGTTATGTCTTTACTCGCGAACGTAGCGGACAAAGCTGTAGTCGTATTTGTTTTTTTCGTCTGACAAAAATGTTTCTCGTTTGGTTTCTCTCCAGGTATTCCGGTCAATTTTTGGGAAAAAGACGTCTGCTTCAAATTCAGCGTGTACCTCGGTGATGTCTAATTGGTCAGCGCAATGAATGGCTTCTTCATAAATTTGTGCTCCGCCAATAATAAAAGGTTGCGGGTCGTTTTTTGCAATGTCCAACGCATGCTGCAAGGAGTGAACCACGATACACCCCGGTGCCTTGTACTCCCGATTTCTAGTAATAATCACCGTCGTTCTGTTGGGGAGCGGTTTTCCTATAGATTCAAAAGTATTCCGCCCCATTATGATATGGTGTCCTGTCGTTATTTTTCGAAAACGAATTAAATCGGCAGGCAAATGCCAAATGAGATCGTTGTCTTTTCCTAGCGCATTATTGGCAGCAATAGCTGCAATGATTGTTGTCATTTGGTTGAAAATAAGTAATGGTTTTATACAGATACCGCTCCTTTAATCAGGGGATGTGGGTCGTATCCTTCTAAGGTAAAATCTTCATAGGTAAAATCGAAAATAGAGGTGATTTCTGGGTTGATTTTCATCACAGGCAAACTTCGAGGTTCTCGGGAAAGTTGCGTTTCGATTTGTTCAAAATGATTCGTGTAAATATGTGCGTCTCCAAACGTATGAATAAAATCTCCAGCCTCTAGCCCTACGACTTGCGCAATCATCATAGTCAATAAGGCGTAGGAAGCAATATTAAAAGGAACTCCCAAAAAGATATCCGCACTTCGCTGGTACAATTGACAAGATAATTTTCCATTGGCAACATAAAATTGAAAAAAAGCATGACAAGGTGGCAAGGCTGCTTTGTTGTTTGCTACATTTTCTGCAAAGGAAACTGAGGTGTCTGGTAAGACACTTGGGTTCCATGCAGAGACAAGCATGCGGCGACTATCAGGATTTGTTTTGAGTGTTTCAATCAATTCCGCAATTTGATCAATGTCTTCACTATTCCAGCTTCTCCATTGGTGCCCGTAAACAGGGCCTAAATCACCATTTTCGTCTGCCCAAGCATCCCATATCTTCACATTGTTTTCTTTCAAGTAGGCAATGTTGGTTTCTCCTTTCAAAAACCAAAGCAATTCATGAATAATTGATTTTAAGTGTAGTTTTTTAGTGGTAACCATCGGAAATCCTTGCGATAAATCAAATCGCATTTGGTAGCCAAAAACACTTTTGGTACCTGTTCCTGTTCTGTCTTCTTTGAAAACTCCGTTTTCCTTGACGTGTTTTACTAAATCTAAGTATTGCTTCATTTTTGGCTGTATTTTGACTTTGGTCATGGGTCAATCCAGACAAAAATAAGAAAACTGTTTTTTTATTTTTGTGCTCAAACCGGATATTTTAAAAAAGTAATTAACAGTTGTTGAAGCTGTTGCTAGCACCTTGAAATTACCTCTTGCTAATTTCATCTCTCAACAGAGCAGCGGCTTCGTAATCCTCTTGATCAACCGCTTTTTGTAAAGCAATGGTAAGGTCTTTTAAGCTTAAATTTTCTAGAGGATTAACGGGTGCGTGATCTATGGTTTTTTCAAAAAGATCTTCAATTTCGAATTCCTCCATGTCACCTTTTTCTTCTGGGTCTAATTTTAGATAAATTCCTGCGCTGTCTAAAATAGTTTCATAGGTGAAAATGGGTGCGTTGAATCTGATTGCGAGTGCTATTGCGTCAGAAGTTCGTGCATCAATAATTTCTTCTGTGCCATTTCTCTCACAAACCAAGCTCGAGAAGAAGACACCGTCTACAAGTTTGTGTATGATAACTTTAGAAATTGTGATTTGAAAGCGCTCAGAAAACGTCAAAAATAAATCGTGTGTTAGAGGACGTGGAGGTTTGATCTCTTTTTCGAGTGCAATAGCAATAGACTGGGCTTCAAAAGCACCAATAATAATGGGTAAGGTACGGTTTCCTTGTTCTTCAATCAAAACAAGTGCATAGGCGCCACTCTGTGTTTGACTGTAAGAAATGCCTTTAATATCTAATTGAATCAATCCCATAATTTTTTCGTATCACCCATGATTAGTATTTCCGTGAAAGCTTGGTATTTTTTTCACGGAGCGCATTGAACTTTGGGTACAATTTAGTAAAATTTATGAGTTTTGAGACTTAAAATCTTGTAACTTTTGAATCAGTTGTGGGACTACCTCAAAAGCATCTCCTACAATTCCATAATCGGCCACTTTGAAAAAGGGTGCTTCTGGGTCTGTATTGATGACTACTTTTACTTTGGAAGCATTGATTCCGGCAACATGTTGGATGGCTCCAGAAACTCCGATAGCAATGTAAAGGTTAGAGGCAACCGGTTTTCCTGTTTGTCCTACATGCTCGCTGTGTGGTCTCCATCCCAAATCAGAAACCGGTTTTGAACAAGCGGTTGCAGCGTTTAAAACCTCTGCTAAATCTTCTATCAATCCCCAGTTTTCAGGTCCTTTTAAACCTCTCCCACCAGAAACCACAATTTCCGCATCGGCAATGCTTATTTTTCCAGAAGCCTGTTGAACGGATACAGATACGATTCCAGTATCTGAAAGCTCTGGAGAGAAGTCTTCTAACGCGCCTTTTCCTTCATTTTCAAAAACACCAAATGTATTTTTCGCCAAACCGATAATTTTAACGTCGGTATTGATTTCCGTGTTTTGGAAGGCTTTGTTTGAAAAAGCTTTCCTTTTCACTACAAAAGGTTCTGTGGAAATGGGTAGCTCAACAACGTTGGAAGCGTATCCTGCAGCAATTTTACCCGCGATGAGAGGGGCGAGGTAGGCACCGTTTGCGCTGGAGTCAACAATGAGAACTTTTGTGTTTTCTTTTTGGACAATTTGTGCCGCAATTGAAGCAATGGCTTTGGCGTCAAAAGAAGTCAAAGCACTTTCAGTGATGGTTATAATTTTATCAGCGCCATAAGAAGCAAGTTCAGTAGGCGCCTCGGCATTAATGCTAAAAGCGGTCAGTTCAGTTCCCAATTCTTCCGCGAGCTTCTTTCCATAAGAAACGACTTCTAAAGCATTTTTTTTAAATTTTCCTTCCGATACTTCGGCAAAAACAAGTACAGACATTTTATTCGTTTTAGGTTTTGAGTCTTCTCATAAAGACGAGCGCCTCAAAAAATAGTTGTTAAATTACTTTGGCTTCGTTGTGTAATAAATCAATCAAGCCATCGATATCATCCGCAGCCACTATTTTACATGCAGCATTTTCTTGCGGTTTTTCAAATCCTTTCGCCCCTGTTTTACTGGCAAGATCGGCAGGTTCTTTGACTGTCAAAGGTTTTTTACGCGCCATCATGATCCCGCGCATGTTTGGGATTCTTAAATCCTTTTCTTCTGTTAGACCTTTTTGACCTGCAATGACCAATGGAAATTGTGCTTGCAGCGTTTCAGAACCTCCATCAATCTCTCTTTGCGCAGTAGCGGTTGTGTCTGCGATCTCGAGTCCAATACAAGCATTGATAAAATTGTAGTCGAGTAAGGTGGCTAGAATTCCTGGAACCATTCCTCCATTGTAATCAATGGATTCACGACCTGCAAAGATTAAATCGTATGCGTTGGTGCGTGCAACCTCAGCAATTTGTTGCGCGACAAAAAAACCATCTTGTGCAGTGGCATCGATACGAATAGCCTCGTCTGCGCCAATTGCCATGGCTTTGCGTAAAGAAGATTCAGTTTCGGCAGTTCCGACATTGATAACGGTAATGCTTGCGCCTAATTCCTCTTTCAGATGCATGGCTTTTGCCAATACAAATTCATCGTATGGATTGATAATGTATTGAACACCGTTGGTGTCAAATTCAGCTTTGTCTGCTGTGAAATTTATTTTCGAAGTCGTGTCTGGAACATGACTGATACACACAAGAATTTTCATCGTATTTGTTGTGACTTTTTACGGTTAATTTGAAAGGGGCAAGTTACTACTTTTTTTGCAAAAAAACTATGCATGCACAGTAAAATATTTATTTTTAGATATCTGAAATACTGCGGGTTATTCGTTTTCTCGGAAATATGTTTTTTTCAAAAAGACATGAAAAAGTGAAGAAAAAGCGAGACTGTTACCTCAGGGGGAATTTGGCTTTGTAAAAAAGGGATTTAAAAACTTAATTTTTTTGGCGGGAAGTGTTTGTTATGCTGGGAAAATCCTTATTTTTGTTGCCTGATAAAGAACACGACAATGAAGACAATACAATTTAGAGAAGCAATTTGTGAAGCCATGAGTGAAGAAATGCGTTTGGATGAAAGCGTATATTTGATTGGTGAAGAGGTTGCCGAATACAATGGAGCCTATAAGGCATCAAAAGGAATGTTAGATGAGTTTGGTGAAAAGCGCGTAATCGATGCACCTATTGCGGAGCTCGGTTTTGGCGGAATTGCTGTAGGTTCTACGATGACGGGTAACCGACCTATTGTAGAATACATGACGTTTAACTTTGCGTTGGTAGGGATTGATCAAATTATCAACAACGCTGCCAAAATTCGACAAATGTCCGGAGGTCAATTTCCTTGTCCTATTGTGTTTAGAGGTCCTACTGCATCTGCAGGTCAGTTGGGAGCAACGCACTCACAAGCTTTTGAAAACTGGTTTGCCAATACTCCAGGTTTGAAAGTCGTAGTACCTTCCAATCCATACGACGCGAAAGGTTTGTTAAAAGCTTCGATTCGAGATGATGATCCCGTTATTTTTATGGAATCAGAGCAGATGTATGGTGACAAAGGTGAAGTGCCTGAAGGAGAGTACATCATTCCGTTAGGAGTAGCAGATGTAAAACGTGCCGGAACAGATGTAACAGTTGTTTCTTTTGGAAAAATAATCAAAGAGGCCTATAAAGCTGCGGACGAATTAGCGAAAGAAGGCATTTCTGTGGAGATTATTGACTTGAGAACAATTCGACCACTTGATATTGATACGGTGATTGCTTCTGTGAAGAAAACAAATCGTTTGGTGATTTTGGAAGAGGCTTGGCCGTATGGAAATATTTCGACAGAAATTACCTATCAAGTACAGGAAAAAGCATTTGATTTCTTAGATGCACCTGTCAAACGAATCAATACCGCAGATACCCCTGCACCTTTCTCTCCAGTATTATTGGAAGAATGGTTGCCAGATTACAAAGATGTGATCAAAGAGGTCAAAGAAGTATTGTACGTGAAATAAGACAAATTTGTAAATCATACGAAAAGCCCTTTCTTAATTGAAAGGGTTTTTTTCTGAAAATGGTCAATATTGTTCTGATTAGAAAGGTGGTTTTTCCGCCTGAGGAAAATTAAGAAAACGTTGGAGTAAATAATTTTTAAGAAGTAAAGCGTGCTATCAAAATTGAGTATTTTTGCTAAAATTTAAGAAGTAATTATAGAATAAAAGAATATGAGTGGAAATGATGTAAAAACCTTTGATGTGTTGATAGAAATACCAAAGGGAAGTAGAAACAAATACGAGTTTGATTTCGATTTGCAGAAAATTAGATTTGATAGAATGTTGTTTTCTTCAATGATGTATCCAGGAGATTATGGTTTTGTGCCACAAACATTGGCATTGGATAAAGATCCATTGGATGTTTTGGTGTTGGGACATCAGCCAACCTACCCAATGACGGTGGTAGAAGTGCGACCTATTGGTGTGTTTCATATGGCAGATGAAAAAGGCCCTGATGAAAAAATAATTTGTGTTCCTGTGTCAGACCCTATTTGGAATAATAAAAAAGACATTGCTGATTTGAATCCACATCGATTGAAAGAAATTGAACACTTTTTTCAGGTATACAAAGATTTGGAAGAAAAGAAAGTAGATGTAGGAGGATGGGGAAATGCTGAAGAAGCTCGAGAAATTTATGTTAAATGTTTGAAGCGCTACGAAGAAAGCGAACATAAAAAAAGAGGAGATTTTAGTATCTAAACGAATTTTCCTTTTCGATAAAAACACCGTGTTTATGAATTTAGACACGGTGTTTTTTTTGTCTGTAATAATTTTCTATTTTAGGGGGCATATTTTAACCAAATATTTAAAAACTTAAACTAAAAATTATTACAAATGGAATTAATTGTAAATTATCTACCCGTCTTTGGGGTGCTGGCGTTGGCTTTTGTGTTTGTGAAAAACACATGGGTTTCGAAACAAGAAGAAGGAAATGAAAAAATGGCGAGAATCGCCAAAAATATTGCAGACGGCGCCATGTCATTTTTGAAGGCAGAGTATAAAATATTGTCCATATTTGTAGCAGCCGTTGCTATTTTACTTTATTTCAAAGGCGCTTCGGAAGAAAATTCCAACGGAATTGTTGCGGTCTCTTTTATCGTAGGAGCTATCTGTTCAGCTTTGGCAGGTTTTATAGGGATGAAAGTTGCTACCAAAGCAAATGTAAGAACCACCCATGCCGCGCGTAAGTCACTAGGAAAAGCCTTGGAAGTAGCCTTTGCAGGAGGGGCTGTCATGGGACTTGGTGTTGTTGGTTTGGGTGTTTTAGGACTGAGTGGATTGTTTATGATTTACAGTGCTCAAGGTTGGGGAGTCCAAGAAGTTTTAAACGTGCTTTCCGGATTTTCATTAGGGGCTTCTTCTATTGCCTTATTTGCCCGTGTAGGTGGCGGGATTTACACCAAAGCTGCCGATGTCGGGGCCGACCTCGTAGGAAAGGTGGAAGCTGGAATTCCAGAAGACCACCCGCTGAATCCAGCAACCATCGCCGATAATGTTGGAGACAATGTAGGAGATGTTGCGGGTATGGGAGCCGATTTGTTTGAGTCTTATGTAGGGTCTATTATCGGTACCATGGTGTTGGGTGCTTTGATTGTGACTCCGGATTACAATGGCTTGGGGGCCGTTTATTTGCCGTTGGTATTGGCTGCCGTAGGAATTGTAATGTCTATTATCGGGACGTTTTTTGTAAAAGTAAAAGACGGTGGTTCTCCGCACAAAGCTTTGAATATCGGTGAGTTTGGTTCTGCGGGACTGATGTTAATTGCTTCTTATTTTATCATTACAGCCATGATTCCAGCAGAGGTTGCTGGATTGCCTTTTGGAGCTGTCGGTGTTTTTAAAGCTACGATTGCTGGTTTGGTAGCCGGTTTGGCTGTGGGTAAAGCGACGGAATATTATACAGGTACTGGAACCAAACCCGTCAAATCAATTATTGCCCAATCGGAAACGGGGTCTGCAACGAATATTATTGCAGGTTTGGGAGTGGGAATGATGTCTACGGCAATTCCTATTTTGTTGATTGCAGCGGCCATTATTGTTTCGCATTATTATGCAGGGTTGTATGGGATTGCCATTGCAGCAGTAGGGATGTTGGCCAATACTGGTATTCAATTGGCAGTGGATGCTTACGGTCCCATTTCTGACAATGCTGGTGGGATTGCTGAAATGGCAGAATTGCCGAGTGAGGTACGCGAGCGTACAGACAAATTGGATGCTGTCGGGAATACAACAGCCGCAATTGGAAAAGGTTTTGCCATTGCCTCAGCTGCTTTGACGGCGTTGGCCTTGTTTGCGGCTTTTATGAAAACTGCAGGAGTCAATGGAATCGATGTTTCACAGCCTAAAATTATGGCTGGTTTATTGATAGGAGGAATGTTGCCTTTTGTATTCTCCGCTTTGTCTATGAATGCTGTTGGGCGCGCAGCTATGGCTATGATTGAGGAAGTGCGACGTCAATTTCGAGACATTCCTGCCTTAAAATCAGCTTTGGAGATCATGCGTAAATACGATTCGGATATGAGCAAGGCTTCTGAAGAAGACAGAGCTATTTTTGATGCAGCTGATGGGGTCGCAGAGTACGACAAATGTGTTGCCATTTCGACCACAGCCTCTATCAAAGAGATGGTATTTCCGGGATTGTTGGCAATTATTGTTCCTGTAGCTGTTGGTTTTGTTGGAGGTCCTGAGATGCTCGGTGGTTTGTTGGCAGGGGTAACGACATGTGGTGTATTGATGGCTATTTTTCAGTCCAATGCAGGAGGTGCCTGGGACAATGCAAAAAAGACCATTGAGGAAGAAGGAAGAAAAGGTTCGGACGCACACAAAGCAGCGGTTGTTGGTGATACAGTAGGAGATCCTTTTAAGGATACTTCTGGACCGTCATTGAACATATTGTTGAAATTGATGTCGGTGGTTGCCTTGGTGATTGCACCGAGTATTGCAAATGATAGTGAGGTAGCAGCTTACGTCCAAGAAAAATTGAATCAAGAAGAGATCATTGAAATGGTAGTTCCTGAGGTTGAATCGATTGAAAAATCAAACACAGTCGAGAGACAAGAAATTTCTTTGGTATTGGAAAGTGAAGAAAAGAAAGAACTTCAAAAGGAGATCAGTTCTTAAATAGTTGAATATGTAATTAAAAAAGGCTTCTCACACCTGAGAAGCCTTTTTTGTTTTTAAAACAAACCATTGATCTGCGCATCGACGCGATCAATAATGGTTCCTAAATCTTCTCGGTTTTCTACAAAGTCTAGGGTATCCACATCGACAATTAATAATTTTCCTTTGTCGTATTGAGACGCCCAAGCTTCGTAACGTTCGTTCAAACGGCTCAAATAATCAATGCTGATGGAATTTTCATAGGCTCTGCCACGTTTGTGAATCTGACCGACCAATGTTTTGATATCGGCTCTCAAATAAATAAGCAAATCCGGAGGTGTTACTAAATTTTCCATCAAATCAAACAGGGTGTTGTAGTTGTTAAAATCGCGGTTGGTCAACAAACCCATGGCGTGAAGGTTGGGTGCAAAAATTTTAGCATCTTCATAGATTGTACGATCTTGAACAATATTTTTGCCACTTTTTTGAATTTTTAAAATCTGATCAAATCGACTGTTGAGGAAAAACACTTGTAGATTGAACGACCATCTTTCCATTTCACTGTAAAAATCATCGAGGTAAGGATTGTCGTCAACAGATTCAAAATGAGAATCCCAACCGTAATGTTTTGCTAATAGTTCTGTCAGTGTGGTTTTACCAGCTCCAATATTTCCGGCGATGGCGATGTGCATATATTTTGTCTTAGAGGTTTAGAGTAGGCTAATTTAAGCATTTTTCTCAATTTTGGAATGGTGTAGCCTGACGGTATCAAAGATATAAAGATTGTGGATGAAAATGGGAATGAGATGTAATCGTCTTCAAAAAAATAAGAAACCGCTTGTGGTAGTGTTAAAAAAGACTATATTTGCACCCGCTAACTACAAGAAATGTTTTTTTAAAACGTTTTTCAGCAACGGTCTGGTAGTTCAGCTGGTTAGAATACCTGCCTGTCACGCAGGGGGTCGCGGGTTCGAGTCCCGTCCAGACCGCTCAAAATAAGCCCTTGATTTCAAGGGCTTATTTTTTTGCAATTCCCTTTTTTTATGGGTTGGAATCCTTTCTTTTTGAATCATAGATGAAGTGAACTTTCTTTTTCACTTTTGTTCATGCAAATAGAAGTCGTGAAAAAGTAAATAAAACTTTACATTTAATGTTTTTTTATAGTATATTTGTAAGGTAAACATTACAAAATACAATTATGAAACAACAAGTAAGACATAATAAAAGTGTACTAATATGGACATTTACATGGTTAATAAGCTTTGCAATTTTAGTACTAGGACCGAAGGAATTATGGGAAAATACAGCAATGACCGTTATGGCTGCACTCCTAAATTTTGTTTTGATCATAGCCATGTTGTATGCAAATAAAAACCTGTTTGATAGTTACGATGAATTTCAAAAAACGGTTCAGTTAAATGCCATCGCTTTGACGTTATTTCTTACGATTTTTATAGGCCTTTTGTCTATTGGGTTGTATCAGTCAGGCTTGCTAAAATTTGAACTTCGAGTGCATCACTTGGTATTTTTTTCAGCTTTAACGTATATATTTTCTGCTATTTTTATTTCTAAAAAATACGAATGAGAAATAAGGTCAAGGAATTAAGAAAAAGTCACAAGTTAACGCAAGAAGCGCTAGCTGGGTTCATTGGAATTTCAAGGCAAGCAGTGAATGCAATTGAAAAGGGGAAATTTGACCCAAGTTTACCTACGGCTTTTAAACTAGCAAAGCTGTTTAAAACAACCATAGAAGCGCTGTTTTTATTTGCTGAAGAAGATGAAAACAAACATCATCATGCGTAAGTAAAATTCTTGATAAAATGCTAGGGTTGTGTCTCGTACGACCACAAAAAAAGTCCTTCTATTTTAGAGGGACTTTTTTGTTTTTACTAAAAAAAGGAGTGTATTTTGAGTGTGTTCAGAGTTTCCTTTTTATACGATCAATGGTTCTATTCGGAACTGCTTGGTTTTTTTGAGATACAAAGAACGCCATAAAAAGTGATGGCATATCCGAACAATTCAAGGCCCTCTTGAATGGCGGTTTTAAATAGATTGGTATAATTTTCCATTAAAATGGCTCTCCATAAGTTCCCGGTTCCAAAGATGCGACTAAACAACAAGACAGTCAATAAACCGATAGCGAGGTAACCAAAGCCTCTTGTATTCCAATAAGACGAAAGCGCGGGAAGAATGGTATGCTTGTGTTTATTCGCGATATAGATTGAAATTAAAAAAACACTGATTGCTAAAATCTGCCAAAGTCCATCCATGATTTTATCTAAAAAATAATCTCCTTCTCTGACAAACATGACAAGGAACAAGCCGGAAAGTAGCGTAAAAAAACCTTTTTTGTCCAAGCTTTTAGAGGCTCTTAAAAATAGAACGAGAAAGGAAGCGAATACAAAAAATTCCTGCGCAAATTCGGTGAATGAGTATTCAGACAAGTTGTTTTTTAAAATTGTAATGTCCATCCAAACGAATAAGGGAGGTATAATCATCACAAAAATTAAAATCAGGAGTTCTAAAAAGTAGGTAGCGATTTTGTTCATAGGTTTTCCATTAAGTAGTGGGTGCTAAAATTAAACAAGTAAATCGTAATCTCAATGAATTTTGTGAATTTATTGAACCAGTGTTTTCTGTCGAAACAGGTAAAAAAATTTGGCTCGTTGGGGAAAATAAAAAAGTCCTTCTTTTGGAAGGACTTTTTTATGGCTGTTAATCTCAGAGTTTAAAGCATAAAGTTTGATGCGTGATTATTCGATGATGCATCCTTTTAAGAGGACATTCATCATTTTTCCTTCGCATTTTCCTTTGACCGTGATTCGTTGTCCTTTTGACAGTTTTGAAGCTGTTTTTGTATGGTCTTCCGCAAAAAAGCACTGCACATCTCCAAAGTATTCGTCTCCTTTTAAGGTCACGTAAATTTTATCCATGATGTCTCTATCAATGGTAGTGACTTTTCCTGTAACACGAATCACTTTGTCTTTGTACTTTTCATCGGCGGCAACGCCGTTGGCATCATAGTCGGCATAGAGTTTCTTGGAAGAAACGCTGAAGGCAGGTTTTTCTGCTGCAATGGCTTTTTCCGTTGTTTTTTCATCTTCACTTCCATAAGCGATGGCGATGAATATGGCAACTACAATTAGGGATGCGAGGTGTTTTAGTTTTTGGTTCATTTTGTGTTGGTTTGAAAGGTTGGTATATTGGGTTTATAGATTTTGAATGGAATATAGGTTCCCAGTATGTAAAATAAAATGTCTACGAGGTCAAAAGTGCCAGGGACCAGTTGTAATAATTGCCCAACTTCAGACGCTATTGCGATGGAAGGAAGTAGAAAGATCCAAAAAATAGTTGTTGGATTCCGATCATTTTTCCACAGCCATAGCATTAATGAGATGTAGGAAAAAATCCAAAGACCGTCGGGGAATGAAAATAGAAACCAGTCAGGTAAATTTGACTCAAGAGGCATGGTGATACTTCTTATAGAAGTGATGGAGGTGTCTAATGAAATGAATTCAAACCATTGGAACATGGCTAGGCTCTTTGTGCGAAATGAGATATAAATCAGTCCTCCGAGTAGGAGAGCTAAGAGATGTCCAAATAGTTTTTTTTTGTGCATAAATAGGGGTTGCATTTGAAAAGAAAGGTTTGTAAAAAGCGAACTTTTCAAATTTATAATCTACGAAATATACGAAATTCATTTTTATTTTCTTTTTTGTTTGCGATGATACTCGATTTGTGGAGGCGCTTATTTGTCCTATTTTCTTGGTGGTGGTATCCCAAAAGGAGGTCTAAAGTGATATGTTGTCGAGAGTAACAATAGGATTTCGTGAAGTCAAACAAAAATAGCTGAGAGCTTAAATTAGTCCTCAGCTGCGTATTTTTCAAAGTCCAATGTGCTTAATTTCTCCCTGCCATGACACCGCCATCGGTATCCCAAATGGCACCGGTGATCCAGGATGCTTTTTCTGAGAGTAGAAATAAGATAACATCTGAAATATCAGAGGGTGTTCCATTTCTTCCAATGGGATGGAATTCATGAAAGTTCTGTAAGGCGTTATGGGCTTCTTCTTTTCCCCCAAAAACGCCGTGGTAAACAGGTGTATTCACCACTGCTGGCGATACGGCATTTACTCTTATATTGTAATCTGCTAGTTCTATAGCGAGGTGTTGTGTCAAAGAGTGTAAGCCTGCTTTTTGCATAGAGTAAGCTGAGGAGGGTGTGGCCTTGACAGCTTGTTTTGCCCACATCGATCCTACATTTACAATAGCCCCGCCTTTTGTGCTTTTCATTTTTTTAGCAGCACTTTGTGTAATAAAAAAGAAACCTCTGTTTAAATCTAAGTACGAATCATAATCTTCCATGGTGTGTTCTAAAAATGGTTTTGGGCCAAAAATACCGGAAGCATTTACCAAATAATCAAGGTTTTCAAGTGATTCGATTTCTTTTGCAAAGGATTTTACCTCGTCCGTATTGGAAATATCTACTGCGTGTTTGATAAGGTGAGGAGTCTCGGCTACTTTTTCAATATTTCTTCCTACGATATGAACCGTGGCCCCGTGCGCCAACAAAGCATTTGCTGTGGCATTTCCAATGCCACTGGTACCCCCAATTACGATGGCTGTTTGTTTTTCAAATTTTTTCATAATGATTTATTACTATAATTTTTATGGTTGCTAAATTTGTTTCGTGTTTTAATTTTTCAAATCAAAACGATCTAGGTTCATGACTTTTGTCCAAGCTTGCACAAAGTCTTTTACAAATTTTTCTTTGGCATCATTACTTGCGTAAACCTCTGCGATAGCTCTGAGTTCAGAATTCGAACTAAAAATTAAATCTGCCCTTGTTGCGGTCCATTTTTCTTTATCAGTAATTCTATCTTTGCCTATAAATTCAACATGGTTTTCTGATGTTGCAGTCCAATAGGTATCCATGTCTAAAAGGTTCACAAAGAAATCGTTGGTAAGCATGCCTGGATTGTCTGTTAAAATCCCTTTGCTTGAATCGTCGAAATTGGCATTCAACGCTCTCATACCACCGACTAATACTGTCATTTCTGGTGCGGTCAAGCTTAAAAGTTGCGCTTTGTCCACTAACAATTCTTCCGTTGTTAGCGTGTATTTTTTCCTTTGATAATTTCTAAAACCATCTGCCATAGGTTCCAGTACTGCAAATGATTCTATATCTGTTTGTTCTTGCGTCGCATCTGTTCTTCCGGGGTAAAAAGGAACTGAAATACGGAAGCCAGTAGCATTGGCAGCTTGCTCGATAGCAATATTGCCACCCAATACAATCAAATCGGCGATGGAAACTTTTTTGTTTCTAGAATTGGCATTGAATTTTTTTTGGATTTGTTCGTAAGTTGCCAATACTTTTTTTAGTTGTTCGGGATGGTTCGCCTCCCAATCAATTTGAGGTTTTAATCGGATGCGGGCACCATTGGCGCCACCTCTTCTGTCAGAGTTTCTGTAAGATGAAGCAGATGCCCATGCGGTTTCAATTAATTGATTTTGTGGGATACCTGATTTTAAGATCTCTTGTTTTAATTTATGAACGTCTGATTGGGTAATTAAATCGTAGTCTCTAACAGGAATGGGATCTTGCCACAAGAAAGTTTCTTTTGGAATATCGGAGCCTAAATATGTAGTTTTTGGTCCCATGTCTCTGTGTGTCAATTTAAACCAAGCATTGGCAAAGGCTTGATCGAAAGACAAAGGTTCGTCGATAAACTTTTGACATACTTCTTTGTAGGCAGGGTCAAATTTTAAAGCCAAATCAGAGGTTAACATTGTTGCCCTGTGTCTTTTGTCTTTGTCAAAAGCATCGGGCAATATTTCGGCTGTGCTTTTGCTTACCCATTGGTGCGCTCCTGCTGGACTTTTTGTCAACTCCCATTCATTGCTCATTAATAATTGTAAAAAAGAATGACTCCATCGGGTGGGGGTTGGTGTCCAAATAACCTCTAAGCCAGAGGTAATCGCGTCTTTACCTTTTCCTGATTTGTAAGTGCTTTTCCAGCCCAATCCTTGTTCTTCAATAGAGGCTGCTTCTGGTGAATCTCCTACATGATCGGCGGGTCCTGCTCCGTGGGTTTTTCCGAAGGAATGCCCACCAGCGATTAAGGCTACGGTTTCTTCATCATTCATGCCCATTCGATCGAAAGCGATTCGAATATTTTTAGCAGAGGCTATGGGATCTGGATTGCCATTAGGTCCCTCTGGGTTCACATAAATTAACCCCATTTGTACGGCGGCTAATGGGTTTTCAATGGTTAAATCCAATTCACCAGCTTCGTTCAATCTTCGAGATGCCAACCAATTTCCCTCTGGCCCCCAATAGATGTCTTCTTGGGCTTCCCAAACATCAGCTCTACCCCCTGCAAATCCGATTGTTTTGAAGCCCATAGATTCTAAGGCAACATTTCCTGTTAAAATCATTAAATCTGCCCAAGAAATCTGTTGGCCATACTTTTGTTTTATGGGCCATAACAATCGTCTCGCTTTGTCGAGGTTTCCATTGTCTGGCCAACTATTTTGCGGTGCAAAACGTTGTATTCCCATACGAGTACCTCCTCGGCCATCACCCGTTCTGTAGGTGCCTGCACTATGCCAAGCCATTCGAATCATTAAAGGACCGTAATGTCCATAATCGGCAGGCCACCAGTCTTGTGAGTTTGTCAAGACCTTCGCGATATCTTTTTTCAGTTGGGCGTAATCTAATTGTTGAAATGCTTGTTTATAATTAAATGTTTTGTCCAAAGGATTCGATAATTCCGAATTTTGGCTGAGAATGTCTAAATTTAATTTGTTAGGCCACCAATCCTTATTTTTTTTAACGATTGAGACTTGTTCTTTTTGGTGTCCTTTGTCAAAATCGAAAGGACACTTTCCGTCATTTTTTTTCATATCATGTTCGTTTTTACTATTACAGGCTACCAATACGAGAAAAGAAGCAATACCGAATGCTATTATTTTATTCATTACTTTTTTGTTTGTAGAATATAAGAACAACGAGGTCGTTTTTTTGATTGCTGTCATGTGAATACGGTTTTGTGGATTGAATTGACAGAAAAAGGTAGGCCAATATTAAAACTTGTTAAAGAGCATTGTAATAAAAGGGAGAAATAAAGAGATAGGTGTGGAAAAGATGAAGCTGTTTTTACAAATTATAT
The DNA here is from genome assembly GCA_964230805.1 of Flavobacteriaceae bacterium. GTDB lineage: Bacteria > Bacteroidota > Bacteroidia > Flavobacteriales > Flavobacteriaceae > Flavicella. The sequence goes on along the minus strand of CAXRIA010000010.1, from coordinate 1,074 downwards.
TAAATAGGTTTGGCTTTTAGAGGAGGTCTATAAAATAGTATGAATAATACACTAGTTGTTTCTATACTGTTTCTGTTTTATGAACCTTTGCTTCTTGTTCGCTTTCCCAAAAAACATACGCATGTTGTTTCTTTTGAGTATTTTTATTTAATTTCATTATTTATAATTAATCTAAATAAAATAGCATGGAAAATTTATTCCCAATTATTCGAACAATACATGTCTTATCTGGTGCTTTATGGATTGGTGAAGTTTTCGTTATAAACATCATACTAATCCCTGTCTTATCGAAATTTCAAGGTGACCTTCGTAGAGCGTTTTTGATTTCGATATTTCCTAAAATATTTCATTTGGCGTCCGTTCTATCTGCAGGGGTGGTCATCACAGGAATGATTATGGTGTATTATCTGACGAATGGAAACTTGGAAAACTTACTGCATGGTAAATGGGGGTTGTCAATTCTTATTGGAGGGAGTTTGGGGATCATGTTAACGTTATTTCACTTTTTTAGGGAAAACAGATTGGCAAGAAAAATTGGTCTTGGAAAAGAAGGTGATGATGAAAAACTGGCTGAAGTGCATTTAAGATTAAAAATTGTTCCGAGATTGGGTTTACTAGTAATCAGTATTATATTTTTGCTCATGCTGAATGCTTCACGTGAAATTTTCTGATTAATTTTTCAAATTGTGATGACAAGCGATTGTATTTATTCACCTTGCAGCAGATTGGTTTTTGTATTTTCAGGTCGATTGTTCCAGATGGCGATATATTGACCCGTACCCATTTTTCGGGCAGATGCTTTTGCTTTGTCTGCGAGTTCACCTTCGAAGCGTTGGTCAATGGTCTCAAACCAAAGTTGCAGCCATACGCCAAAATGGTTTGGTTCAATTTTGTGACTGTGTAATTTATCGACTTTGATGTGTTTTGCTGTTGGATTGCCTTTGAATTTTGCGATTCCGAATAAGTTTGTTTCCCAAAAATCTGTCAGCTTCTCTAGATGCGCGGCCCATTCATTTTCAGCGATGTGCTTGTGAAAAATGGGGCCTAGCAATTCGTTTTTTCGAATTTTTTCGT
>CAXRIA010000009.1:0-72888 GCA_964230805.1 Flavobacteriaceae bacterium | reverse complement strand
CAAATAAAAAAAGCCGATAAAAATCGACTTTTTAATACTCTGCGGTCTGGACGGGACTCGAACCCGCGACCCCCTGCGTGACAGGCAGGTATTCTAACCTGCTGAACTAACCGATTCCTTGCTAAAAAAGATTCCAAAAGCCTAACACCTCTAGGTATGTCAATTCACAACAGGTTGACTTAGGTTTCCACAACAAAGCGACTGGCAAGCGTCCCTTTGATTCCGTCTCTATTGATAAATTATTCAAAAATTAATTTTATGTGCATATAGAATGCGCCGTTACTATCTAATTTCGTCTTTTTTCAATGGATTTTTAATTCAATTCCTTACCCCAAATACCTGAAGAATGAAAAGTACCCACCAAAAAATCACCTTTGTTCTGATCACTGCAATGCTGGCCATCTCATGCGGCTCCAAAAAAAATATTGCACAGACACACAATGATGAAGTTTTGCGAAACCTACCTTGCACGAGAGCAGGCTTCTATAGAAATGGAACACTCTTTAGCGCCACAGCAATCGGCGAAAGTCAAGACAAAATGAGTGCACGAATAAAAGCTTTTGCTGCTGCGAGCCAATTACTTGCTACACATATCAAAAGTGCTATGAAGATTGTGATTGACAATTACGCAAAATCAAATGAGATCAACAACAAGGTAGAGGTCATAGAAAATTTTAAAGAAGTTGCTAGAATTGTTGTGAACAGAAAGTTAAATACAATCTCTGAAATTTGCGAAAAAGAAACCGAATCTTCCTTTCCAGGCTACTATACATACTACACGACCCTAGAAACTTCAGTCAACGATATTCAACGTGATTTTCTCAACAGCCTGTCACAAGACCCGTCTTTAGAGATGTATGTCAACTACGATCAACTCAAAGATACTTTTGAAAAGGAAATGAACACCTTGAATGGAAAATAACGAAAACACCTATTTTAAAAAACCGCTCTCGATCGCGTTTTGGTCGAACGCAACACTTGTTTACTTCAATCAAAAGATTGTTTATCAGAAGTCCAAATCAAAGCCCTTTTTGTGGTCTCGTTCTCTGCCGTTCACTTTTCTTACAAAGTTGCACTCAGGATACACTACTTATCCACAACCTTACAAATAAAAAAAATCCTTCCAAAAGGAAGGATTTTTAACGCGGTCTGGACGGGACTCGAACCCGCGACCCCCTGCGTGACAGGCAGGTATTCTAACCAGCTGAACTACCAGACCGTTGCTGAAAAACGTTTTTACAAACGCTTCTTATAGTTAGCGGGTGCAAATATAGGTGCTGTTTTGTTTATTCACAATAATTTTTTCATAAAAATCAATAGATTTTTGAGGAATAAAAAGACGGAGGCGTAGTTTCTTCATTTACAACTGATTGCTCGACTTTCTTCTTCAATGCTCTGACCCCGAACTTTTCTTATTCTAGAAAACATTTTTACTAAAACCAGACAACTGCCCAAAACTCGCAAAAACAAGTCCGCACACAATAAAGCCTCTTTTTCGATGGATTTTAAACACGGTTCCTCTATTTTTGCAATATGAAATTCAAATTGCAGTCTGCTTACCAACCCACGGGAGACCAGCCCGAAGCCATTCAACAATTGGTCGAAGGGATTGAAAATGGCGACAAATACCAAACACTATTGGGGGTTACAGGTTCTGGGAAAACCTTTACCGTGGCCAATGTGGTGGAAAAAATAGACCGTCCTACCCTCGTACTGGCGCACAACAAAACCTTGGCAGCGCAGTTGTACGAGGAGTTCAAGCAGTTTTTTCCCAACAATGCAGTGGAATATTTTGTTTCGTACTACGACTACTACCAACCGGAAGCTTATATCCCTGCCAGTGGTGTGTTTATTGAAAAAGACCTGTCCATCAATGAAGATATTGAGCGACTGCGAATCAGTACCTCCTCTGCCCTGTTGTCGGGAAGAAGAGATGTACTCGTCATCGCCTCCGTATCGTGCTTGTACGGTATCGGAAACCCAGTAGAATTTAAAAAGAATGTAATTACCATTGCGCGCGATCAACAAATCGCACGAACCCAATTTTTACACCTATTGGTGACAAGCTTGTATTCACGCACCGAAACCGATATCAAAAGTGGAACTTTTAAAGTCAAAGGCGATACCATTACCATCTATCCTTCGTATGGTGACTACGCCTACCGCGTCCACTTTTTTGGGGACGAAATTGAAGAAATTGAATCTTTTGATGTAGAAAACAATCGCATTGTAGAAAGTTTCGAAAGCTTGAACATTTACCCTGCGAATTTGTTTGTTACCAGTCCGGATATTTTGCAAAATGCCATTCATCAAATTCAAGACGATATGGTGAAACAGGTGGCTTATTTTGAAGAAATCGGCAAACATTTGGAAGCCAAACGACTCAAGGAACGCACAGAGTTTGACTTGGAGATGATCCGTGAATTGGGCTATTGCAGTGGCATCGAAAATTATTCGCGGTACCTCGACGGCAGAAGTCCAGGAACACGTCCCTTTTGTTTGTTGGACTATTTTCCACAAGATTATTTGATGGTCATTGATGAAAGTCATGTGACCATTCCTCAAACGCATGCCATGTACGGGGGCGACCGTTCTCGAAAAGAAAACTTGGTGGAATTTGGATTTCGACTCCCGGCGGCTATGGACAACCGTCCTTTAAAATTTGAGGAATTTGAAGCCATTCAAAATCAAGTGTTGTATGTGAGCGCTACTCCTGCGGATTATGAATTGGAAAAATCAGAGGGCTTGTATGTAGAACAAATCATTCGTCCCACTGGACTCCTAGACCCGATTATAGAAATACGCCCCAGTCAAAATCAGATTGACGATTTGACGGAAGAAATTCAACAGCGTATTGAATTGGATGAGCGTGTGCTCGTCACCACTTTGACCAAAAGAATGGCAGAGGAATTGACCAAATTTTTGACGCGCATTCAAATTCGTTGCCGTTACATCCATTCCGACGTGGATACCTTGGAACGGGTAGAAATATTACAGGATTTGAGAAAGGGGCTTTTTGATGTGCTTATTGGTGTCAATCTCTTGCGTGAAGGATTGGACTTGCCCGAAGTTTCGCTTGTGGCTATTTTAGATGCCGACAAGGAGGGTTTTTTACGTTCGCACCGTTCGTTGACCCAAACGGTTGGACGGGCTGCTCGAAATGTGAATGGAAAGGCCATCATGTACGCGGATAAAATCACCAACAGCATGGAACTGACAATCTCTGAAACCCAACGAAGAAGGGAAAAACAGATTCAATACAACACCCAACACGGCATTACACCCACCCCAATAAAAAAGAAATTAGACAACAGTCTGGTTCAAAACCAAGGAACCAGTTATTCTTCTATGGAAAATCAGATGGCTGCGGAAGAAAATTTGGACTACTTGAGCAAAAACGAAATTGAAAAACGCATCAAAGCCAAACGAAAAGACATGGAACAGGCTGCTAAAAACCTAGATTTCCTAGTGGCTGCACAACTGCGTGATGAAATTGAAGTTTTGAAAAAAAAGCGCTAATCCCTTTGATTTGATAGGGTCGAAAATCCATTCGTACCGACAGTCTTGCAAACATAGATCTTGAAAGAAACCTCTCTTACAAGGCTTCTCCCAATTCTTTTAATTTCTCTGTATTTTCAGCCAATTTCAACTCTTCTACTATCTTGTGAATGTCTCCGTTGATCACTTTTGACAGGTCGTACAAGGTCAACCCAATTCGGTGTTCGGTCACACGTCCTTGCGGATAATTATAGGTTCTAATTTTCGCAGAGCGATCTCCACTCGACACCAAAGAATTTCTTTTTTGAGCATCGGCTGCTAATTTTTTTTCCAATTCTTGTTCGTACAAACGAGAACGCAACACTTTCATGGCTTTGTCCTTGTTTTTGTGTTGTGACTTCTGGTCTTGACATTGCGCTACCAAACCTGTGGGCACGTGTGTCAAACGCACGGCAGAATAGGTCGTGTTCACAGACTGTCCTCCGGGTCCTGAGGAACAGAAATAATCGATGCGAATGTCACTCATTTTCATGTCAATATCGAACTCTTCTGCTTCGGGAAGTACCATGACTGTGGCCGCAGAGGTATGCACACGTCCTTGGGTTTCTGTCTGCGGAACCCGCTGTACACGGTGGACTCCGGACTCAAACTTCATGTCTCCATACACATCAGCCCCTGTGATACTAAAAATAATTTCTTTAAAACCTCCTGAGGTTCCTTCACTGATATCTTCTACTTCCGTTTTCCAACCTTTATCGGAACAATATTTGGTATACATACGGTACAAATCTCCTGCAAAAATACTGGCTTCGTCTCCTCCTGTACCTGCTCTGATTTCAACTATAACGTTTTTACCATCTTCTGGATCTTTAGGAATCAACAAGAATTTTATTTCTTCTTCCATTTTTGGAATCTGTGCATTGGCCTCTTCCAATTCCATTTTTGCCATGTCTACCATTTCGGCATCGGAACCCTCGGAAATAATTTCTTTGGCTTCTTCTATATTGTTCAAAAGCGTTTCGTATTCGTTGGCTTTTTCTACAATCTGCCCTAAATCTTTGTACTCTTTGTTGAGTTTTACATAGCGTTTTTGATCCATGATGATATCGGGTTGAATGATCAAATCCGACACCTCATCATAACGTTGCTTGAATATTCTTAACTTGTCTAACATCTTCTGTATTTATCCTATTGGCAAATTTACATTTTTTTAAATGACTTTTTTACACAACAAAAGACCAGCGAAAACGCCAGTCTTTTGTCATTTATTTTAAAAAAAGCTAATATTCGAAGGTTCCGAATTCGCTTGTAATGGTCAATTTTTTAGTTTCGGAAGCTTCTACGCGACCTACAATTTTAGCATCGACATTGTATGATTTTGAAATTTCAATGATGGACGCGGCGATTTCCTCAGGTACGTAGATTTCCATACGGTGTCCCATGTTGAAAACTTGGTACATTTCTTTCCAGTCTGTTCCGGATTGTTCTTGTATCAATTGGAACAAAGGTGGCACGTCAAAAAGATTGTCTTTGACGATGTGTAAATTCTTTACAAAGTGCAAGATTTTGGTTTGAGCCCCTCCGCTACAATGCACCATTCCATGAATTTCACTAGAATCATAGGTATCCAAAATCTCTTTGATAATGGGTGCATAGGTTCGGGTCGGTGACAACACCAATTTTCCTGCATCAATCGGAGCATTCGCAACGGCATCGGTTAGTTTCACTTTTCCTGAGTACACCAAATCATCGGGTACTTCTGCGTCAAAACTCTCTGGATATTTTTTTGCCAAATATTTTTCAAAAACATCATGGCGCGCGGAAGTCAATCCATTGGATCCCATTCCTCCGTTGTATTCTTTTTCATAGGTGGCTTGACCAAAGGATTCCAAACCAACGATGACATCTCCGGCTTTGATATTCGCATTGTCAACAACATCCTTGCGTTTCATACGTGCTGTAACCGTTGAGTCCACGATGATGGTACGCACCAAATCTCCGACATCGGCTGTTTCTCCGCCAGTGGAATGAATTTCAACGCCAAACTTCTTCAAATCTTCTAACAATTCTTCCGTTCCATTGATAATCGCTGAAATCACTTCTCCTGGTATGCGGTTTTTATTTCTTCCAATGGTAGAGGATAATAAAATATTATCGGTAGCACCTACGCATAACAAATCGTCAATATTCATGATCAGCGCATCCTGTGCAATGCCTTTCCAAACCGAAACATCTCCAGTTTCTTTCCAGTACATATAGGCCAAGGATGATTTTGTCCCTGCCCCATCGGCATGCATGATCAAACAATAATCCTCATCACCAGTCAAATGGTCAGGAACGATTTTACAAAACGCTTGGGGAAACAAACCTTTGTCCACATTTTTAATGGCATTGTGCACGTCTTCTTTGGAGGCGGAAACCCCGCGTTGGCTGTATCTTTTACTAATGTCTGAACTCATACTATTTTCTGATGCTTTGAAAAATGCAAAGTTAATTATTTGCAACGAATATCTGTAAAAATCCTATTCTTTTTCTACGAACAAGGTGGTACGGTTTTTTCCACCAAAAAAACAAGTATAATCACCTTTAGATCCCATCTTCTTCTAAATATATTCTTGTTATTTCTATAAAAACAACGATTGATGACGTTTTAGAGACAAGCCCGCAAATCAATTGAAATTGAAGAAGTTGCATTGCGTAAAAACCGAAAAAACCTTTTCAGAATAAAAAAATATCGTTTTTTATTTCATATTTTTTAATAAAGTAAAAATCAAAATATGATATCCTAAATTTTTTTAAGTATTTATTAGTGAGTTTAAAAAAAAATAATTTCTACGTATTTTTACGTAAATTTATAGGTAACCATCAAAAATTTAGTTCTATCTTTGCCGGAGAAATCAATTCAAAGTATATTAATAACATTCTATAAAAATTATTATGGCTAAAATTAAATTAGAGTACATCTGGTTGGATGGTTACAAACCAACTCAAAACCTTAGAAGTAAAACTAAAGTTGAAGAGCATGAAAACTTTCAAGGAACCTTGGAAGAGCTAGGAAACTGGTCTTTTGACGGTTCTTCTACGCGTCAAGCATCAGGAGGTTCTTCTGACTGTATTTTGAAACCTGTTGCAATCTATCCAGATCCTGCACGTGTGAATGGTTATCTGGTAATGACGGAAGTTTTGAATGCCGACGGAACACCACACGAATCTAATGGTCGTGCTACCATTGAGGATGATGACAACGATTTCTGGTTCGGATTCGAGCAAGAATACTTCATCATGGATACGGATACAGACTTGCCTTTAGGATTCCCAAGAGGTGGTTACCCAGCTCCACAAGGAATGTACTATTGTTCAGTTGGTGGTAAAAACACTCACGGACGTGATTTAGTTGAAGAGCACGCTGATTTGTGTATCGAGGCTGGATTGAACTTTGAGGGAATCAACCAAGAGGTTGCTTCTGGTCAATGGGAATTCCAATTGTTTGCCAAAGGTGCAAAAAAAGCAGGAGACGAAATTTGGATTGCAAGATACTTGCTAGATCGTTTGACTGAAGGTCGTGGGATGTACATCGAGTACCACCCAAAACCTCTAGGAAAAGACATGGATTGGAATGGATCTGGAATGCATGCTAACTTCTCGAACTCTATTTTAAGAACATGTGGTTCAAAAGAAAAATATGCTGAAATCTGTGAAGCTTTCCGTCCTGTAGTAAATGAGCACATTGCTGTTTATGGTGCTGAAAACGACCAACGTTTGACAGGAGAACACGAGACTCAGTCCATCGACCAATTCTCATGGGGAGTTTCTGACCGTGGTGCTTCTATCCGTATTCCTATTATCGCTGTAGAGAAAGGATACAAAGGATGGTTAGAAGACCGTCGTCCAGCTTCAAACGGAGATCCATACAAAATTGCTGCAAGAATTATCAAAACTGTAAAAACAGTATCTTAATTCAAAAAGCATATCACAACAAAAAGGCGCTCTGTTTAGAGCGCCTTTTTTTTTGTTTACAATTCTTAAAAAATCGTTTTATACACAAATAAGAGATAGGTTATCAAGAGCGCAAAACCTTCAAATTTCCCCAACTTCCTTTTACCAAACAGCCAAGTCAAGGGCAACATGGCAAATGCCACTGCCAACATCCAGTAAATATCATTTTGCAACAAAGCTTGGTCTGTTACTTTTATCGGAGCGATGAGCGAAGTACATCCCAATACGGCCAAAATATTAAATACATTGGAACCGATTAAATTCCCCAAAGAAATGGCTTTTTCCTTTTTAAAAACTGCGATCAATGACGCAGTCAATTCGGGGATACTCGTTCCGACTGAAACCACCGTGATTCCAATGATACGTTCACTCACACCAAGGTCTTCTGCTGTATTGACCGCCCCCTTAATCAATATTTCGGATCCTCCCCACAAAGCCAACGCACCGAGTAAAAGATAAAACACATGTCGATACAGCGGCAACACTTCCTCGCTGTTAGGAATCTCGTCTAGACGCGCTGGTTTTTGAAATTTCAATAGATACACTAGAAACACGAAAAGCAACAGTAGGAAGATACCTCCCTCATAGGATTGCAACACGCCATCAAAAATTAAAAAAAAGTACAACAACAATGAAGATAGCATCAAGATTGGCCAGTCCGTTGTATAGAAACTCTTTTCTACACGAATGGTAGCAAAAACCACGGTGACTCCCAATACCATAGCGAGATTGGCAATATTTGAACCCAAGACATTGCCAACAGCCAAATCGGCGTGTCCTTGCAAAGCAGATTTTAAACTGACAATGAGCTCTGGCGCGGAAGTCGCAAAAGACACTACCGTCATCCCAATAACAATCTTTGGGATTTGCAAACGCAGCGAAAATCCCACCGCCGATTTCAATAGCCATTCTCCTCCTACTAACAACAATAACAATCCTCCTATGATGTAGGCGATATCCATACCAACCACTTTTAAATTTTACAAAACAAAGATACTTTTTCTGGAGAAACCTAACTTTTATTCTTTTTGCTTTTTTCCAGTGTAAAATTTTCGTAATTTTCTGACATATCACAAACCAAACTCCATGAAAAAAATGCTGTTTCGGACGATTGCCAGAACAAACCGATTGATTTTACCCTCTTTTGGAAAAAAGCAATTGGACATGAGTAAGGCAAAAAAATGGCAACTCGCCATTATTGGATACCGTGCTTTTATTACAAAAAACGCCCTACCTAATTAACTATTTTTTGATGTCTAAACAATCTTCTCACATACTTTTGTTTACCGGTTCTTTTATCGAAATTCAAAGACTGACATCAGATCTTGAATTGGCAGGCATCCCTTGTTTGAAAAAAGACAATGGTGAATCGGCAAAACTAGCCGGTTTTGGGGCCTTGCATGCTAGCGTTGAACTGTATGTTTTTGAAAAAGACCTGGCAAAAGCTTCCCAAATTTTAAAAAGCCTACGGAACGAAATTAATTGATTTATTTTCTGAAAAATACTTTTATTTTGAGGATATATATGTATATTTGCAACCGCTTAACGGCCGCGTGGCGCAACTGAAGAGCGCATCTGATTACGGCTCAGAAGGTTATAGGTTTGAATCCTATCGCGGTCACCAAATCGGAGAATTGATTCACAGGAATTGGTTCTCCTTTTTTTATGCTTTCTATTTCACCTGATAATGAGTGTATTGCAGAAAAAATAGCGTTTACTTTTGGGGTTCGAACTCTATCATTTGACTTATCATAACCCAAACCACCAGGAAACACTAAATTTTGAAGTTTCTGTTTTTGTTTCAGATCTCCATTTGCCCATATATAATGGAGCGAAGCGGATAATTCTAGCGCTTTATCGATAGCCTTTTCAAGGTTCGAACTATTAATAGCTGGATTCTCTATTTTAGATTGTAGTTCCACTTTTTGGCCATCATATTTATCCTTAAATTTTTTGTATATATCAGAATCAATCTCACCAAGCGCAAAGCGTTCCTCTACCGATTCTATTTTATCGTTTAGTTCGGTAATCTTTTTTTTGATGGCAGCACTCTGCTGTCTTATCTCCTTTGTGATGTTATCATAGGAGTACGCCATGACCTCTTTGATAATAGCATTGTATTTTGGATCTACTTGATATAGATTCAAGTTATCTTCAAAGGATTTATGTAAAACCTTTGCTGATTTATTATACGAACAGCCCTTAGTTCTACATTTATAATAATAAAGCCCCTTTTTCTTAACAAGATAACCTGTTAGAGGAAGTTTACAACGGTCACAATAAATAAATTGCTTTAACGGAAGGTTGTCATTTTCCGATTTATGGTGTTTGGGGTGATGAGTCTCTTGGGAATTGATTTTTAGAAAATTTTCTTTAGAAACAAGAGGCTCATGTCTGCCTTCAATAATTTCGCCAGGAATCATCTTACTGATAAGTACACCGCAGTAGAACGGATTCTTGAATACCTCACTAAGCCTACGCTCGTTGATTGTCATTCCCAAACCTTTGAGCTTATCAATAATCTCCACATTGGTATATATACCTTTTGCCTTCCATGCAAATGCTTTTTTAAGCAGTTTTCCTTTATCAGAAGGTACAATTTCCCAGTCTACAGCCTTATGGTATTTCTTTTTATTGACATAGCCTATAGGTGGGCTCCATAACCAATATCCTTTACGTAAAAGATCGGTCATAGCCGTAATGGTTTTATCCCTTCTGAGTTCGTTGTCGAATTGACTGAACATAAAGAACAGGTTTTGCTGGAACTTTCCCGCTGCAGAAGTCGTATCTACTTCTTGTGTTACCGCTTTTACCTGTATTCCTTTTTCGAAGAGCTCTTGCGATATCTGAGCGGCGCTACTACCTGTTCTAGAGAACCTATCATAGGAGTAAACAATAATATAGCCTACCGAACCACTCTGCCTAACATATTTAAGCATCCTCTTGAACTCTTTACGTTCATCGCTTTTAGCAGATTCGTAAGTCCCACCAAAATACCCTACGATGTTATACCCATTAGATTTAGCATAGTGCTCACAATACTTTTTCTGGGTTTCAAGCGATGTGTTGGTATCCGCTTGCTCCTTGGTAGATACACGGGTATAAATTATAGCATTTTTACTGTGACCGAGCAGATGCTGCTTTGGAGCAAATTGTTTAAATTTTTCAAGTGTGTTCATGTACAACTATTTAATGGTGTTCAATACTATAAGGCAATAGTTCTCTAGTGCATTTAAAATTTCATCTATATTATCTTCCTTTTCACAAATCAATTGAAGCTGTCTCTTTATAGCTTCTCTTTTCTGGTTGGTTAATGTATCCTTCTCTAAAGTATAAGCATCCCTTTGGTCCATAACGAGCTAATGTTATCTCGGGCTGGAGTCTCAGGGACCGATTCAGTGATACTTGTGGTTTCTTATTTATCATTGGTTTATTTAGTTAAGATGGTTAGTTTATAGTTGCCTTGAGCTCTAGGCTCAATAAGCAGTCTTGCTGTTTTAGGTAGCTTATTATTTAGAAAGAAATTTGCCAATTGCTCCGCTTTTTTATGCTCCTCTCTAATAATAAGCGGTTTGATAGAATGATCATCAACAAGCAGCTCGATATGTTTAGGAGATTTAAACATAATAATCTCTCGTATTTGATTTTCCACCTGAGACAGATAATTAAGGTCTCTTTTTACATATTCAAATTCTACGCTCACAATACTCTTAACAAACCCCATAAGTGGAATACATAGGTAAGCTTCATCTTTAATTAGACCAATAAGCTTTTCACTAATTAAGGCATTACCATCCCTAACATAACATTCACCACTTTTAGGGAAGTAGTAAAAGGATAATGGATTTTTGTTAATCAAAATACTATCCACTATAGCATCAACAAAAGGATTGATTTCCTGACTTAGAGTATCTAAAAATAAACGGTTTTTGATATTTCTCTTATAAGTTTTTAAAACCTCATCAGTATCAGAATCGTTTTGTTTTTCCAGATATGAAATGGCTTTCTCGAGTTTTTGCTTAAAGTAGCCTTGCTCACGAGGTACCTGCCATACCAAATAAGCTAATTCTGCAAGTTTGGTGGTATTAATTCCAAATTCACTTAGCTCTTGGATTAAATAAAGCCAAACCGCTTGAGGAACATTCATGCGTCCGTTTTTATGTGCCTGAAAAAAAGGAAGAATGTGCTTCGTCTTCCAATAGGTCACCATGCGCGAACTAATACCAAGATGTTTAGGCATGGTATAACGCTGATCTAAAAGGTTGTTTTTAAAGGTAATATCGTCTTTCATAAGTTAAACTTTACACAAATGTAATAAAAAACAATAAAAAAACAATAAAATGTAAATAAAATGATTATATTCGTATTGAAAATGCCTTGAAATGGGCATTAAAAATAAAGAAGTAGAGGTCTACCTCAGGTATACCTGAGGTAGATTTCATAGGCATACCTCGTTAATTTAATACAAAATGATATGGAAACGGAAGTAACAAAATTCAGAAACTTGACTCTTAGTCTAAAAGTAGCACCAGATGAGAAGATTATGCTCAAATGTATGGCGGAGAAGTATAATGTATCGTTATCGGAACTGATGTATAATTTGGTAATGTGTTTTAAGGACCAATATGAGTATATTGGAAGAATAACACCAAAGGAAGAAAAATTAGCAGAGAATCTTCGTTTAGAAATCAAGAAGAACGATAAGCTTAAGGTTCATTTAGAAAATGCAGATTACAGGGTGAAAATGGAACAGGAAAGGGCATTGGATGCTATTAGAGCAAAAGATGACATAACCTATCAGTTAAAAGAGCAAAAAGCTATTAATTCGGAGCAATCAGAAGAGATAGAGAAATTAAAAGAGGACATCGAGACTTTAAAACAAAAGAACCAAGCCCTAAAAAAGGATAAATCAAACCAACAGATTAAGAATGTGGCGGCAGGAGGAATTGGAGTGGCTGCTGGATTGTTGTTGAGTCGTTAACTAATAGAAAGAAATATTCTAAAGAATTTTACTAAATTAACAATAATTACTCTCTGAGATTTTGATCTAAAAAGTTCAGATTTGTTTGAAGACATTCAATAATTTAAGTTTACTTGCTTAACGAGATAGTCTATCATTCTTTACGGATTCTATGCATTATAAATTCAATATTAAAGATTTAAACTTTTCAATCTCACCAATTTTTTCTTTTCCCATTTTATTTTTTTGGTCCGCTGTTAAATTTGAATAGAATAGAATTATCAAAACACATAAACATCCATTAAAAAGTTTGTCCATGCTAAAATTAACTTTCAGTTCAGTAAAAAGCTGAAATCTTATTTCACTAATGTCCTTATTTCCAAAGTTAATATGATCATATATATCGTCAACTGACTCAGTTGCCAACCATATATCATAAAACATATCCAAAAGAACATTAAATGCTATTATCATTAGTTCTTCATCACTTGTCTTAAATACATTTAAATAAGAGTCCCCCGAATCTTTTAAATCATTCAGAAAATCGTCTATTCCATCTATATCAGTAAATTCAACCATATCCCGAGTCAGAAGTTCAATAAACATATCTTTAATCTTTTTATTTAATTGACTTCTTACAACTCTATCTCCAGATTCAGAAACTTTATCTATAGAAAAACACCATTCTAATGTTTCATTATAGTTCTCACCTCTAAGTTTTACAACAACTGAATTTAATATCGTATCTGTTTCATCTCTCAAAATGGTATCACTTTCTAATTCATAAACGGTGTAATCAGACTCAGGATTGCCATAATCTAGAAACCATGGATTGTTAAAAAACTAATCTCTCTAGATTTATTAATCAAATCTTTCGGAGCTCTTTTATTCCAAATCGTAGAAGTCACCTCTCCAGCTTCAAAATTTTCTGACTCTAAAAAAATCTCATTCAACTCAATATTTCCAATATAATCTAGGAATTCTGTTTCATCAAAGGAATAAATTTCATCTTCTTCGTCCTCACAAATAGGCCATTTAATGGCAATTTCTGAAGTTTTCAAAAAATTATGTCCATGAGAGCTTCCTAAAACATATCCCTTTTTATACAATCCCCATTTATTAAAATCTAGTGTCACAACTTCAAATGAACAGGTATCATTATTTTTTCTTTTGAACTCATTTAGTTTTTGCTTAAATTCAGAATTAGAATAAACCTTATTATAAAGTTGTTTAATAGTTTTGTTGCCATAATTATCAAAAAGTATTTCTTCAACAATGACATCATCTTTGTAAACACCCTTTCTCTTAATTTTTTTGTTTGGATAATATTCTTCAAAGTTACCATTAAGGCTCCCATTTTTTACGTCTACACTTCTGACTAAATTCCCATCTTGATCATAACTATCAACTTGACTATCTATTTGTTTGCCATTTTTATAGTTAAGCTCAAATCTCAATTGACCATTTTTATGATATTCTTTAAGATATCCGTGGAGTTGGTTGTCGTTATTTATTTGGCCTTCTCTATAAATTTTACCATTTTCAAAAAATTCTCTTTCTATTTCCATTTTTTAATTTTTAAATATATTAATTAAACCTGTTTAATGTCATTTGTAATAAATTAGGGTATTATGCTTTTTTACCATTTTCCAGAGTTTTGGATTCCTTCAGTATAATGTACTTCAACCTGTAATTGATCATTTTCATGATACAATTTTGTTGTACCATGACGCACACCTTCATCGTTAACTTGATATTCTTCTTTAATGTTTCCGTTATCGTGATACGTTTTTTCTGTTTTCATTTTTTAGTTGTTTTTTTCCAATTGCATATAATAATACCAAAGGACCGAAAATTATTATCATAAATAATATGCCTTCGTATTCATTACCTTTTGCTAAATAATAGACTGTTCCATATTTTTTATGCCATTCATTGCTTTCCTTTTGGCAGTTTTCAATAATTTTTAAAGCCTCATGTTTTGTTATTGGCCCACTAAATGTCTCTTCATAATATTTAGATCCCGTTTCGTCACTTACATCAACTTCATATTTGACATACCAATTGTCTTTTTCATTGGTCAAGTAAAGTCCGCATTTTCCATATACACTTACTAATAAAGCATAAATAACCCAAGAAACCCCTAAAAAAACTAGCAGTAAAGTGAAGTTATATTTGTTATTAAATTTCATAAAATGTTTTATTATATTATCAAACCACTTTCGTATTTGCTTTGTAAATGATTAATTTTTTGATTAACTATTTTATAATCCAATACCTTAAAATTAGCAAATATTTTAAGGTTCTGTCGCATCAACTTCATTAAAGCTTAAAGTTATAATTTCCTTTACATTATTAAGTTAATGCGACAGAACCTTTTGCTGAAGTTATACAAATAAATCGTCTTGTTTAATCAGCATCTGAGATATATTAAAAAAAGATTAATTCACCTTTTAAAGACAATATAATAAGACTTAATGAAACCCAGTATTTATAATTGCGTAATTTGTATATCTAAAACTTATTATAACAATATTAAATTTATTCATATATACAAATTGCGCAATTAATTAAAATCATCAAATCTATTGTAATTATAAAGCTTATGGAATATTTTAGTATTGAAATTGAATTTTTATTTAATATTTAGTATTATTGCGTATATACACGTGTTGTAGTACATTTAAAAACAATATTTTGATTACGATTGAACATAAATTTCTTAACCACAAAATTAATTCTCAAACAAAAATTCTAATTGTTGGAACATTTAATCCGAATGCAAAAAATAATAGTGCTGATTTCTTCTATGGTAGAAGTAGAAATTATTTGTGGAGAATATTATCAGTCGCATATAATAATAAAGATTTGAAAGAAGCTTCAAAGCATAAAAAGATAGAGTTTATAAATAAACATAAAATTGACTTCGCTGATTTGATTAAATAAATTGAGGTAGAAAAAGGACAAGAAGCAAATTTTTACGACAATTATATTGATAAGAAAGTTACCCAATGGCGAAACATAAATAACATAATTGACAACTTAACCAAGTTAGAAAAAGTTTGTCTGACTCGTAAAACCTTTTCAGGCATTCCAAATATTAAAAGACAAATTTTAGAACTTCAAAAACATTGTAACAAAAAGAATATAAAATTTAGTTTATTATATTCTCCTGCTCGTTTTTATAGAGCAGATAAACAAAAAGAATGGTCTAATTTTTTGCTTACATAAATTAATTTATAACTAAAAAACTATCGATATGGCTAAATGGGATTATAAAGCTGAAAAAATTAATACTGGATTTGGTGGTGTGAAAAAACTCGAGGAAATTCTAAACATCTATGGAGATGACGGATATGAATTAGTCTCTATTACAGATAAAGGAGTTTATATATTCAAAAAACAAATATAAAAATCATAAGTTATGTCAAAATTAGAGGAACGGAGAAAAACTCAAGAGAAACAAGGAAAAACCGGTAGAAATATTTTCATTGGTATTATAGTCGTTGGAGCAATTTTAATCTTTGCAATTATGCCAAGTAAAAAAGAAGATGCTTGCAATTGTGTGAAAATATATAATAAATGGGAATCTAATGGTGCTGGTTTTGGAACTCACTCATCAGATTTAAAGAATGAATTAGATAGATGTAGGCGTAAGTTTGATGGCATTAATAATGCAAGAAGAATTTGTAACGAATAAAAAACGTACTACAACACCGTGTATAGCTCATTGCGGCTGAATTCCTAATCGGAATTCATTGCAATTTGCTATCTTTTGGTTACGGCGGAAAATCATAGCTGATTTTCCGCAACGAGCCATACACAAAACCGATGGTATGTAATTGCCTAAGGCACGTAGAATCGCGTTTTACAAACGCTTCCCTTCTACTAATTACATACCATCGTCCACTGTTAATTGCACCTCGACTCTTTATTAGCATATTTATCGAGTCTACGAGAACTCATCACGAAACTACACACATCAGCGTGTATAACGAATGAGGCGCAATTATATCTCTCCGTGAGGCGCGCCTCACTTCGCTATACACAGTGGACGTTGTAGTGCATTTGTAAAAACCGAATAAATGAAAGAAATAGCTGACTTATGGAAAGAATATAATATCTCAACAGAATTATTAAAACAAAAGTTGGGCAGAACTTCAAATTTACTTGGTGAATATGCTGAATATTTAGTGAATGAACATCTTAAAGGCGAACTTTTAACTGCATCAAATGCAAGCGCAGATATAGCAGCACCAAATGGAGAATTGTATCAAGTTAAATCAAGAAAAATCACAGGTAATTTAACTACTCAATTGAGTATTATTCGTTCTTGGAATTTTGACTATCTCGCTGTTGTACTTTTCGACAAAAAAGGTTCAGTTATTAAAGGACTAATTTGTCCAAAAGCGGTTTCGGAACAATATGGAGTTTATAATGAACATCAAAATGGTTGGGTAATTTCCACAACAAGCAACTTCTTAAACGACAAAAATCTTTTTGTTATTACAAATCATTTAAGAGATCTTAACATTGAGAAACCAATCGACTTAGAAAAATCAATTCAAACTTCTAACCTGATTAAAAAAACAGAGAAAACAGAATATTTAATATCAAATCAGAAGGAAAAAGAAATTGATAAAATTTATAGAAAACTACCGAAATGGTTTAAAAATCCTGACTTTATTTGTTCTCGAATCTTAATAATCTTTTTGGAATTAGAAAAAAAATACGGAACTGTAAAGTATGATTTACTCGCAGAATATTGTTCTGGAATAAAAACATTTAAATCGAATTTCGCCCAAATGAAAAATTTCGGAGAAAAGAATCACGGAAAAGTGTTTGAATTAAATGGACAGATAGTAACGCTTTGGAATCCCGTAAAAGACAATGTAATATCAGAATACAATAAAACATTTTATGAAATTTAATAATGAAACATTAAATCAAACAATAAGTTATTAAAAGCACATAAGCTTTTTTATTAACTTATGTAAATCACTATCAAAATAGTTCGACTTAACTCCCTTTTGCTCCACTAGTCGAACCCGCAATCTAAAAAGTTGTGGGTTAATTTTTTATAATGAAAATGACTTTTAAGAATCAAATTTAGTTCTATTATAAAGTTTGAACTCTTCCATATTGAGGTCACTAGTCGAACCCACAACCCATAAAGTTGTGGGTTTATTTTTTATAATCAAAATGACTTTTATGAATCAAATTTAGTTCTGCTATAAAGTTTGAACTCTGGCTTATTGAGGTCACGAATAAATAAATACAATGAGGAAAAACGCCAAGCTTGCTTGAGCGTTTTTTTTGTTTGGACTATTTTCAGCACGGAGTGCAAAGGATCCTAAAATAATCCTATCGAGGTCACAAAACAACAAAAGCGCACTGGTTTCCAGTACACTTTTTTAGGTTTAAAAAGAGCGATCTTCTGTAAGTAAATCAAAGCGATTCCTGTTGACTCGGAACACCGGCATTTTATTTTAGGTATTCACTAAAAACAGAAAAGCCTTACAAATCATTTTATTTGTAAGGCTTGTTTTCTGTGAGCGCAGAAGGATTCGAACCTTCGACCGCCTCCTTAGAAGGGAGGTGCTCTATCCAGCTGAGCTATGCGCCCATTATAAATTCATAGAATTTACAATGCTCAAATACTTTCTTTGTACTTCGTCGGGGTGGCAGGATTCGAACCTGCGACCTCCTCGTCCCAAACGAGGCGCGATGACCGGGCTACGCTACACCCCGAAGTCTCTATAATCTCTCACTTTAAATTCTCAAGAATTTAAGAAAGTACTTGTATTTGATTGAAATTTGCGGAGAGGAAGGGATTCGAACCCCCGGTACCCGTAAAGGTACAACTCCTTAGCAGGGAGCCCCGTTCGGCCACTCCGGCACCTCTCCTAGATTTGCAATCTATATTTGCTGTAAAAGAACGTATTTTTGCGAGTGCAAATGTAAGTTACCATTTAGTATTTCACAACATTTTTCCTACTTTTTTTCTCGAAACAATGAAAAAGAAAAAGAACCTGCTCTCTCCGTGTGCATTAGAAATAACATGTATTTATTCCATTGCACAGCCTCCTCGGAGGACTGTCTATTACGCAGGATATTCTATTCGCACATGGTATATGTTTTTTAATTTCTTCTTCAAAACTTTTTTGATGGTTTCTATTTCTCTAAACGTAATGGAGGCATTTCGAAATTGCCCGTCTGCCATTTGTCGATCCGTAATTTTATCAATCAATTCATCAATGGCTTGTGCCGAGGGATCTTTCAAACTTTTGGAGGCTGCTTCTGCGGCATCACTCATCATCAATATCGCGGTTTCTTTGGAGAAAGGTATGGGCCCAGGGTATTGAAAATCTTCCGTATCCACACCTTCCAAATTTCCTTCGGCGGCTTTCTTGTAGAAATAATAGACCGTACTCGTCCCATGGTGGGTTCGAATAAAGTCGATGATACGGTCTGGGAGCCCGTTTCTTTTCGCTAATAGTATTCCTTGTGCCACATGATCAATAATAATTTTTGCACTGTCTTTCGGCGGTAATTCATCGTGTGGATTGACAGAGGTCGATTGATTTTCTGTAAAGTACATAGGACTGATTATTTTTCCGATGTCATGGTAAAGTGCGCCTGTTCGCACGAGCATCGAATTGGCCCCTATTTCATTGGCCGCTGCTTCCGCCAAATTGGCTACTTGCATGGAGTGTTGAAACGTTCCAGGTGCTTTTTCATTCAATTCTCGCAACAACTTTGAATTTGTGTTCGACAATTCCAACAGCGTTATATCTGAAACCAATCCGAACAATTTTTCATACATCCATATCAAGAATAAAGACAAGAAAGACAGGACACCATTCAAAGCAAAAAGAACAAAATAATTCCAATTCATCTGTGAAATATTCCCCTCATGAATGATTGAAAAGGCAAAATAGGTCAGCATATAAATCAACGTAATTTGCCCGACAGAAATAAATAAATTCGCTCTTTTGTACAACTCAGAGACCGTGAGAATAGTCACAATCCCTGCGATCATTTGAAGATAAATAAACTCAAAACTATTCGGCACGACAAACCCCAAAAGCAACACAGTGAGCACATGTGTAAACAAAGCCAATCGAGCGTCAAAAAAAGCTTTCAATACAATCGGCAACAAACTCAAGGGTACCACATACAGATAGGCTACTTGATACCTCACCATCAAATTGACCAAAAAAATCATCAAAATAATGTTTAGAAAAATAAACGTCACCTTGGTGTTGTCATCAAAGATGGCTGGACTGTTTTTTCTCAGGAACAAAAACAACATCAACAAGGCCAAGGCTACTAAAATTGTATAGCCCGATATGATCCAATTGTAATTGTTTTTACTCCAAATTTGAGATTTGTACTCTTCTTCCAAAGAGCTTAAAATTGCATACTTTTTTCCTTCTACAATGTCACCTCTAAAAATAATGAGTTGGTCTTTCGAAATCATTCCTGTAGTATAGGAAATCTCGTTCACAGCTTCTTTTAGTGCTTTTTCAGAAAATTTTTCATCAAAGGTTACATTGGGTCTGACCACCTCTGTCAAAACATTGAGCACAATGTCTCTGTAAAGCGAGCTTGTACCTTGTTCCAATTCGTCTTCAATGACCTGAAACAGATCTTTTGACAACAAAAAATCTCGAAATTGCATTTCTTTTATTTCATTTCCTTTTCTCAGTATAACATAGGTGTCCGAATCGGCCACCCTTGCTTCACTTCCAACTTCTAAAAAACCTATCTCGTAAATCTTGGAAAGTATTTGCTTTCCTTGCTCCCGCAATTTGCGGTAGTACAATGAATCAGAAGCCAATTCTTGAAAACGAAACTCCATCAATTTTTCAACGGCCAATGGTGTTTCCATTTTGTAAGCAAAAAACAATTTCGACTTACTTCGTATTGCTTCTTTTTCTTGTTCTATTACTTCTGGACTTTTTTGAATGGCAAAATCAAAAGGAGCATATAAATTCTCATACTGCCATGGCTTCCCTTTTTGAAATTCAAATTTAAACTTCCCTCCTTCTGGAAAAAGATACACGATGAAAAAAGTAGTCGTAACGAACAGAAAAATTTTATAGACCAAAGAATTGTTTTGGTATATTTTGTTGATGAAGTGCTTCATGTAAAATGCTATTGTGTCTCAAAAATAAGCAATTAATTAAAAACGTATTGAATCTTCTTCAATTCGTTTTTTTTAAGGAACTTTTTTAGCAAAGCGTTCTTGTTTTTGGCTATTTTTTTGCACCAATGAACATTCTCATGCTATACTCATTATCTGAAAAAAAATGAGTATTTTCGCTTTATTGATAGACTTTCACTCGATCAAAGTAAAGAATCCTACCCATACCCAATAGGACATACAAAGTAGGGCTTTGAATCCAATAGAATGAAAGATCTGTCAGATCGTGTTATGGGTTGCTTAGAACAAGAATTATTGTTACTTTGCTGCGCGATAAACAACAACATTCTGCAAGAGAATTAGGCGGAATATTAGAGCGGTAGGCAACACACTACGAACTCTGCCAGGAAAACATCAACCTCAATAATGGAGTACGGAATTTGTAATTTGAGCATCGTTCCTTTGAGAAGCGCCCCCTCGAATCAAGTAGAATTGATTTCTCAAGTGCTCTTTGGGGAACATTTCAAAGTTTTAGAAAAGAGAAAAGACTGGAGTAAAATTCGGTTGGCTTTTGACACCTATGAGGGTTGGATAGACAACAAACAATTCGAACTGATTTCGAAAGAAGTGTATGATGATCTGCAAAACAAACCTGTTTTTTTGGTAAGTAATATCGTCGATTTCATAGCCAACAACCGACAAGCTTTGTCGACACTCACAATCGGAGCACATCTTCCTTATTTTTCAAAAAATAAATTCCGTGTTGGAAATACCGATTTTGAATACGATGGTGATTTTGTATCTGGTAAAAAAGAAAAGAGCCATCTCATTAAAACCGCTTTTTTATTTTTAAACACGCCTTATTTGTGGGGAGGAAAAACCCCTTTTGGAATCGATTGTTCTGGCTTTTCTCAAATGGTGTACAAATTAAACGGCTACAAGTTGCTTCGAGATGCCTCACAACAGGCTACTCAGGGGGAAGTTTTGAGCTTTATTGAAGAGAGCGAACCCGGAGACCTCGCTTTTTTTGACAACAACGAGGGGATCATTACACATGTGGGTATCATTATGAAAGACAATTATATCATCCATGCACATGGCAAGGTGCGCATTGACCGCTTGGACCATTCAGGCATTTACAATACGGACACCAAAAGACACACACATAAATTAAGAGTGATCAAGAAAATTATTTGATATAAAAAAGCCCCCTACTTTCGTAGGGGGCTTTTTTTGCGATTCTTTTTACATACTTTCTAAAAGTGTTCGCATTTCTTTTTGCTTGTCATACATCTCAAGAATTTCATACAGACTTGCTAATGTTTTCACAATATCCTCACTCTTCGGTTTGTATTGGTGTGCCTTTTCATAATAGGGCAACGCCTCTTTGTACACTGCTTTTTGCTTCAAAAGCAAAGCGTCGTATTTGTCAAAATTTGACAAATTTTTATTCATCTCTTCTACAATTGGTTTTGTTTTTTCTATAATCGCAGCCCCGATATTGTTGTAAGCATCTGAATAATCTGGTTTTAATTCAATGGCCTTTTCAAAATGAACAATGGCCTGTTTTGCAAAACCTTGGTCCATGGTAATCACACCTACATTGTAATGCAACAAAGGATCGTTTGGCTTGATTGTTATGGCTTTTTTTAACCCTTCTAGGAATTTTTCATTGTCTCCTAATTCAAAATAAATATTGGCCTCACTAATCACCAAAGTGTAATCGTTTGGATAGATTTTTTTTGCATCGGCAATGGCTGCTAAGGCCGCTTTTTCATCTCCTTTGGCAATGTAGCTCAGTGCGATGTTCTTGGCCAATTGTCCTGTTCTTGACTCGGTCACAATTACCTGCGGATTTTCTGCGGTTTTAAAAGCTACTTGCGCATCCATGTCCTTTTTAGTACTAAAGTATACTTCCTCGCCATTCACCAAACTCGTTGCTTTGTAACGTGTGGTAATTCCAGTGTATCCCATATCCAATAATTGCTTGTACAATTTTATAGATCGATCGTATTCTTTCGCGAAATAAGAGGATAAGGCAGCATTTTCGAGGAAAGATGTATCTCTTTGACTCAAATTGTACGCCAATTCAAAACGCTTACTCGCGAGTGCAAATTTTTTATCATTGTAGGAATCCGATCCTTCTTGTACAGATCTCTGTACAATTACAGCAGCCGTCTTTTGGGCTTCTTTGGAATACTTACCTTTGTTTATTTCGACTTCATAGGCCAATAAGTCTTGTATCGCTTCCGCTGTTTTTTCATCGTTTTCAGGAACTGCTCCGTTGGCATGCAACGCTTTCACTCGTACATAAAAGTATTTTGCTTTTGTTTTAACATCTGCAGCCTCTAGCAAAGATTCAACTGTTGCAAGCTGTGTCAATGCTTCTGTAAATTGTCCTTTTTTCAAAAGTTTCTCAGCAACTTTTAACTCTTTTTTTTGTCCTATCACTGACATGCTTAACAAACATGCAAACAGTATTAAGAATTGATTTTTCATTTTTTATTTATTTATCGTTTTCTATTCTTTTTCTTGGTGGTTCTCTTCGCTACTCTCTGTCGTTTCCTGGGCACCTTCCAAATCCGCGATGTCTTCTACCTCTTCTTCTTCGTGCATCACTTTGGCTACCGCTGCAATGGAATCATTGTCTTTGATATTAATCAATTTGACTCCTTGTGTGGCTCTTCCCATCACTCTGAGATCTCCGACAGCCAAACGAATGGTAATTCCAGACTTATTGATGATCATTAAGTCGTCATCATCTGTCACATTTTTGATGGCGACTAAGTCTCCTGTTTTCTCTGAAATATTTAGGGTTTTTACTCCTTTACCACCACGGTTTGTAATACGGTAATCTTCCAATTGAGAACGTTTTCCATATCCTTTTTCAGAAACGACCAAAATATTACTTTCCATGTCATTCACCGCAACCATACCGACAACTTCGTCTTCTTCATGTCCTAAAGTAACACCACGAACTCCTGAAGCGCCTCTTCCCATTGGTCTCGTTTTTTCTTCTTCAAAACGAATGGATTTTCCTGACTTCAAAGCCAACATCACTTGACTGTCTCCGGTGGTTAATTTTGCTTCCAAAAGCTCGTCTCCTTCCTTGATTGTAATGGCGTTGATTCCATTGGCTCTCGGGCGAGAATACTGCTCCAACAACGTTTTTTTTACCTGCCCCTTTTTGGTGGCCATAATAATGTAATGGTTGTTGATATACTCTTGATCTTTCAAATCTTGCGTTACCAAAAAGGCTTTTACCTTGTCGTCCGGCTCTATATTGATCAAGTTTTGTAGGGCACGTCCCTTGGCTACTTTACCGCCTTCTGGTATTTCATATACTCGCATCCAATACACCTTTCCTTTTTGTGTAAAAAAGAGCATGTATTGATGATTCGTACCTACAAATAAATGTTCCAAAAAGTCCTCGCTTCGGGTAGAAACTCCTTTTTGTCCTCTTCCTCCTCGGTTCTGAGTTTTGTATTCAGACAACAAGGTTCGTTTTACATAGCCTGCATGTGAAATGGTCACTACCACTTTAGAGTCTGGAATCATGTCTTCAATTTTCATATCGGCGCCGCCGTATTCAATTTCAGATCTTCTTTCATCTCCGTATTTGTCGCGAATAGCAATCAATTCATTTTTGATGATGTCCATTCTTCTTGCTTCATTGGCCAAAATATCTTTCATATCAGCAATAAACAACATGATTTCATCAAACTCAGATCTCAATTTGTCTTGCTCCAGCCCTGTCAATTGACGCAGACGCATTTCCACAATGGCCTTTGCTTGAATTTCTGTCAACTCAAAACGCGCCATCAAACTTTCTTTTGCGGCATCTGGATTCTCCGAACCACGAATGATTTTGATCACTTCGTCAATATTGTCCGATGCAATAATAAGCCCTTGTAAGATGTGCGCTCTCGCTTCTGCTTTTTTAAGTTCAAACTCTGTTCTTCGTACAACGATTTCATGACGATGTTCTACAAAATGATGAATCAATTGTTTCAAATTCAACAATTCTGGTCGACCGTTTACCAGTGCAATATTATTGACACTGAAAGAAGTTTGTAGCGAGGTGTATTTGAAAAGTTTGTTCAGTACAATATTAGGAATTGCATCTTTTTTCAGGACGTACACAATACGCATTCCATTTCTGTCCGACTCATCGCGGATATTGGCAATTCCATCTAATTTTTTATCATTGACCAACTCTGCAGTTTTCTTAATCATTTCTGCTTTGTTGATTTGATATGGAATTTCCGTTACAATAATACAGTCTCTTCCTTTGACTTCCTCGAAATTGGCTTTGGCACGCATCACAATTCGTCCACGGCCGGTATGAAAGGCATCTTTGACTCCTTCATAGCCGTACAAAACACCTCCCGTTGGAAAATCAGGTGCTTTGATATGTTCCATCAACTCATCAATCTCGATGTCCTTGTTTTCGATATAGGCCACGGTTCCGTTAATGACTTCTGTAAGATTGTGAGGGGCCATATTCGTGGCCATACCCACAGCAATCCCTGAGGCTCCGTTTACCAAAAGGTTTGGAATTCTTGTGGGTAAAACAGTGGGTTCTTTCAGGGTATCGTCAAAATTTAATTTGTGATCTACGGTATCTTTTTCAATATCAGAGAGCATCTCTTCTGATATTTTTTGCATTCGAACCTCGGTGTATCGCATCGCTGCAGGACTATCTCCATCAACGGACCCAAAGTTTCCTTGCCCATCAACCATCATATAACGCACACTCCAGTCTTGTGCCATACGCACCATTGAATCGTATACGGAAGTATCTCCATGCGGATGGTATTTTCCTAAAACTTCTCCAACCACTCTCGCTGACTTTTTGTAGGATCCTGTGGCTTTGATCCCCAATTCGTGCATGCCGTATAAAACTCTCCGATGCACGGGTTTTAAACCATCTCTTACATCCGGTAACGCCCTTGAAACAATCACCGACATGGAATAATCAATATATGCCGATTTCATTTGCTCCTCAATGTTGATAGGGATCAACTTATCTCCGTCTGCCATATAAATATCTTTTATGTTTGTATTGTGTTTTTATCCAAAGAGCAAGATACATCTTTTCCTTTTTTTAACCATGCAAAGAACACTCAGTTTTCCGCTTAGTTATTAACATTTTTAAAGGGGCTTTTTTCCAGATTACCGCACTACCAATCAACGCTTTAACCGTTAAAAAAAACCCAAATTTCTTATTTTTAATAACAATCCAACCGTTTTTGCAATTATTTCTAAAAATTTCTACTAATTTTACCTAAAACAAAACAAATAACTATGGACGATAATTTTTCACAAAAAGTAAAAGACGTTATAGGTTATAGCAAAGAAGAAGCACTGAGGTTAGGGCATGATTTTATAGGAACTGAACATTTCATACTTGGCATCCTTAGAAAAGCGGAAGGAAAAGCCATTGACATACTTGTTTCTCTTGAAACAAATCTGGATTATTTAAAAAAAAGAATCGAAGATCTCAATCCTTCCAATCCTTCTTTTGATCAAGATTTCAGCAAACAGAAATTACATCTAACTCGACAAGCAGAAAAAGCCTTAAAGACCACTTTTCTAGAGGCGAAACTTTTCAGAGAAGATGCTGTAAATACAGCACACTTGCTTTTATGTATTTTGCGAAACGAAAATGATCCGACAACCAAAATTTTAAACGGTTTTGAGGTTTCCTATGACGATGTGAAGTCCATATTTGAAGAATTGCACCACAATCAAAAAGATCACGAAGCAGGTTTTCCTTCTGCAGAAAGTGATCAAGATCATGATTTTGGAGGAGCCGAAAAATCAAATCCTTACGAATCACAGCCTGGAAAAGGAAAATCAAATCAAAAATCAAAAACACCTGTTTTAGACAACTTTGGCCGAGACTTGACCTATTTAGCCGAAAACAATAGATTGGACCCTGTGGTAGGTCGAAAAGAAGAAATAGAGCGTGTTTCCCAAATACTTAGCAGACGAAAAAAGAACAACCCGATGCTTATCGGTGAGCCCGGGGTTGGAAAATCAGCCATCGCAGAGGGACTTGCTTTGCGAATTACCCAACGAAAAGTATCTCGTATTCTTTTCAACAAGCGTATTGTTTCACTCGATCTTGCCAGTTTGGTGGCTGGAACAAAATACAGAGGCCAATTTGAAGAACGCATGAAAGCTTTGATGAACGAATTGGAAAAGAACGAGGACATCATTCTTTTTATTGATGAAATTCATACCATTGTGGGCGCTGGTGGTGCCACAGGATCATTGGACGCATCCAACATGTTGAAACCCGCCTTGGCAAGAGGTGAAATCCAATGCATCGGTGCTACTACTTTGAATGAATACCGACAAAACATTGAAAAAGACGGCGCCCTGGAAAGACGCTTTCAAAAAATTATTGTAGAGCCTACCTCGATCGAAGAGACGATTCAAATTCTTCACAACGTGAAAGAAAAATATGAAGATCATCACAATGTAAGTTATACAGATGATGCCATTGAAGCTTGTGTAAAATTGACCAACCGCTATATGACGGATCGTTTTTTACCTGACAAAGCAATTGATGCGCTGGACGAGGCTGGGTCTAGAATTCATATTACGAATATTGTCGTTCCCAAGCAAATCGTTGAACTAGAGAACAAATTAGAGGAAATAAAAGCAGACAAAACCAGTGCTGTAAATCGTCAAAAATATGAAGAAGCGGCAAAGCTAAGAGACGATGAAAAAAATATCGAGGCTGCTTTGAAATCAGCCCAAAACCAATGGGAAGAAGCTTCGAAAGAAAACAAGGAAGTAGTATCAGAAGACAATGTTGCAGAGGTGGTTTCCATGATGACAGGAATTCCTGTGAACCGTGTGGCAGAAGCAGAAAGCAATCGATTGAGCGAACTTCCGAATAAAATTAAAGGAAAGGTAATCGGACAAGATAAGGCTGTTTCTAAGGTGATCAAAGCGATTCAACGAAATAGAATTGGATTGAAAGACCCCAACAAACCCATCGGTTCTTTTATTTTTCTTGGACAGACGGGTGTTGGGAAAACACAATTGGCCAAAATATTAGCGAGTGAGCTTTTTGACAGTTCGGATTCCTTGATTCGAATTGACATGAGCGAATACATGGAAAAATTCTCTATCTCTCGATTGATTGGTGCGCCTCCGGGTTATGTCGGATACGAAGAGGGAGGACAGTTGACAGAAAAAGTTCGCAGAAAACCCTACGCGGTTGTGCTTTTGGACGAGATTGAAAAAGCACATCCCGAAGTGTTCAACATGCTTTTACAAATACTAGACGAAGGTTTTGTGACGGATAGCCTGGGAAGAAAAATAGATTTTAGAAACACTGTCATTATCATGACATCTAATATCGGTGCTCGTCAATTGAAAGATTTTGGTGGAGGTGTTGGCTTTGGAACAGCAGCGAAAGCTGCACAAGCAGATGCACATGCCAAAAGTATTATTGAAAATGCGTTGAAAAAATCGTTTGCGCCTGAATTTATCAACCGAATTGATGATGTTATTGTATTCAATGCACTGGAAAGAGAAAACATTCATGCCATTATTGATATTGAACTGCAAAAGCTATTAAAACGCATTGACAACCTAGGATATACGTTGAAATTGAGCAAAAAAGCAAAAGACTTTATCGCAGACAAAGGCTTTGATAAAAGTTATGGAGCTCGTCCTTTGAAACGTGCTATTCAAAAATACATTGAGGATGCATTGGCGGAAGAAATTGTAAACTCCAAACTTGCAGAGGGAGACATTATCAAAATGGATCTCAATGAAAAAACACAAGAGTTGACCACCAAAATAGAGAAAAAGATAGAGAAAACTGAGTAAACATGTGATCGCAGTTTCTTTTAAAAGCTAAAAAACAGTATTTCAAACAGGGGTTCCTTTGTATGAAATACTGTTTTTTAGCTTTTTTTACATTTCAATAAGATTGGTGAAATTACGCAAGTGTGAAAATGACATTGGAAGTTCTCTCACCATCACAATGGCTCCGTATTTTTCTAAGATACGAAGCTGTGCATCTTGAAAACAATCGCAAACAGATTCAGACATAAAAAACAATGTTTTGCCCTTTTCATTTTTCACTTCAACCACAGAGGTTATTCCTTGACTCACCTGACTTTCATTAATAAAAATCAATTCTTTTCCGGTCTTTTTGAGCTGATTTAAAACCAATTTTCTTTCCTTTTTATCGGGTATGCAGGCAGATGCTACCATCACAAAAAAATCCCCTACAAACAAAATATCACTTGTGTAAGAAATCGTCATACCGTTTTTGTATGTAGATCTAAAAACCATGGGTGTGTATTCAAAATCTTCGCAGAATTCAACAAACAAGTCTTCGTCTGTATGGTTTGAAATCGAGGCATAGGCAATTTCATTGGCAGGATCCAAAACCATACTTCGCAGTCCTTCCAAATAAAACTCCTCCTCTTCAGCTGCTGTATAATCAACCACCGAAGCAATAGATACCCCCTCTTTTTCCAATTCTTCAAAAACCATCTCGGAGCGACTGGATCTTGCATTTTTAGATAGCAAAGGATAGACTGCTGAGATTCCATTTTTATGAAAAGACAACCAATTCGAGGTTCCCAAAGCACTATCTTCTTTGGCAAAATTGCAAACAACCACATGGACATTGTGTGCTTTTAGTTCCTTTAGAAAAGACTGGAGCCCTGACTTTTTTTTCGAGTCGTCAGATACATTTGATATTAAAACGGTGGTCGATTTTTTCATTGCCTAAATGTACAACAAAAAACCTCTTAGACTTTCTAAGAGGTTTGCTTTTTATTTTATGACAGAAAATATTTCACCTTTTTTCTATGGCTTTGAATTCTCTGAATTTTTCTCCCACATACAACTGACGTGGACGACCAATAGGCTCGTGATTTTCTCTCATTTCCTTCCATTGCGCAATCCATCCAGGCAAACGTCCAATGGCAAACATTACGGTAAACATTTCTACAGGAATCCCTAAAGCTCTGTATATAATTCCTGAATAGAAATCCACATTTGGATACAAATTACGAGATTTGAAATACTCATCATTTAGGGCAACATCTGCCAAGCCTCTTGCGATATCCAATACGGGATCTTCAATTCCTAGATCTGCCAATACTTGCTCGGCGGCTACTTGAATGATTTTCGCTCTTGGATCAAAGTTTTTGTACACTCTATGTCCGAATCCCATCAAACGGAAAGGATCGCTTTTATCTTTTGCTTTGGCAATGTATTTTTCGTAGTCTCCACCATCTTTTTTAATGTCTTCCAACATTTCGATTACGGCTTGGTTTGCTCCTCCATGCAATGGCCCCCAAAGCGCTGAAATTCCTGCAGAAAGGGAAGCAAATAATCCTGCATGTGAAGATCCTACGATACGGACAGTCGATGTTGAACAGTTTTGTTCGTGATCGGCATGTAAAATCAGCAATTTATCCAATGCATCTAAAACAATTGGATTGATCTTAAATTCTTCATTGGGCTTGCTGAACATCATTTTGTACAGATTCTCCACATATCCCAAATGTTTATCGCCGTAGTCCAATGGCAAACCTGCTTTTTTACGCAAGGTCCAAGCTGTTAACACAGGAAATTTCGCCATGATCATCACAATGGCTTTGTACATTTCTTCTTCTGACTCAACATTAACCGATTCTGGATTGAAAGAAATCAAAGCACTCGTCAAAGCAGAGATCACTCCCATTGGGTGTGCTGATTTTGGAAAACCATTCAAGATTTTCTTCATTTCTTCGTCTACCAAAGATTCATTTGCAATGTCTTTGTGAAATTTTTCTAACTGTTCTGCTGTTGGTAGTTCACCAAAAATAAGAAGGTAAGAAGTTTCTAAAAAATCTGCTTTGTCAGCTAGGTCTTCAATTGCATATCCTCTGTAACGCAAGATCCCTTTTTCACCATCTAAAAATGTGACAGCACTTTTACAAGAACCGGTGTTTTTATATCCCGCATCAATGGTCGTCACTCCTCCTGTAACTCCTCTCAATGTTTTGATATCGATTGCCAATTCATTTTCTGAACCTTTGATCAATGGGAATTCATATTTTTTTCCGTTTACTTCTAAAGTTGCTATTTCTGACATGTTTTCTATTTTTCTTTTCAGTTAAAAGTGTGACAAATTTACAAAAAACAAGGCTTTTGAAAGCGGTTTATCGATAAAAAAAATCGGAATAAAACAGGAATATTTTTAAGAATTTCACAATACAAATTGCGATAAAAAGACATCCCTTACAAAATAACAGGTAAATCGAAACTTTTGCCTTTAAAACTGCAATGCGATTCTTCTCGTCACAACCCACACTCAAAAAAAAAGACCGAACATAAATTTCGGTCTTTTTAGATGATTTGAAGAAATAATTATTTCAACTTAAACGCTTTGTCTTGTGGATAATAAGCTGTCTCTTCCAATTCTTCTTCAATTCTTAACAATTGGTTGTACTTTGCCATACGGTCAGATCTTGATGCTGAACCTGTTTTTATTTGACCTGTATTCAATGCTACAGCCAAATCAGCAATGGTATTGTCTTCTGTTTCACCGGATCTATGTGACATTACCGATGTGAAACCTGCATTTTTTGCCATATTAACGGCTGCAATCGTTTCTGTCAAAGTACCAATCTGGTTTACTTTAATCAAAATTGAATTTGCAATTCCTTCTTCTACACCTCTTGAAAGACGCTCAACATTGGTTACAAACAAGTCATCACCTACCAATTGTACTTTGTCTCCAATTTTTTCTGTCAAGTATTTCCATCCTTCCCAGTCGTTTTCATCCATACCATCTTCTATGGAAATGATTGGGTATTTTTCAGAAAGTTCTGCAAGATAATCTGCCTGTTCTTGAGAAGAACGCACTGCACCTCCTTCACCTTCAAATTTGGCATAGTTGTATTTCCCATCTTCGTAAAATTCTGCTGCTGCACAATCCAGCGCTAGTTTCACTTCTTCACCAGGCTTGTAACCCGCTTTTTCTATCGCCTTCAATACCGTATCCAATGCGTCTTCGGTTCCCTCGAACGTCGGTGCAAAACCTCCTTCATCTCCTACAGCAGTACTCAGCCCTCTGTCGTGCAAAATTTTTGCCAAATTATGGAAGACTTCTGAACCAATTTGTAAGGCATGTGAAAATGATTTCGCCATTACAGGCATGATCATAAATTCTTGGAATGCAATTGGAGCATCTGAATGAGAACCTCCGTTTACGATGTTCATCATAGGAACAGGAAGTGTGTTTGCACTAACCCCACCGATATAACGATACAATGGTTGGTTCAATTCATTGGCCGCTGCTTTGGCTACAGCTAATGAAACACCCAAAATAGCATTGGCTCCTAACTTTGCTTTGTTTGGCGTACCATCTAAATCGATCATTGCTTGGTCAATAGCATTTTGCTCAAACACTGAAAATCCTAACAATTCTTCAGCAATAGTAGTATTTACATTGTTCACAGCTTTCAACACACCTTTTCCCATAAAGTCAGTACCTCCATCTCTTAACTCTACTGCTTCGTGCTCTCCTGTAGAAGCTCCAGAAGGAACTGCTGCTCTACCCAATACTCCATTTTCTGTAATCACATCAACTTCTACTGTTGGATTACCTCTTGAGTCAAAAATTTGACGTGCATGAATGCTAATAATTACGCTCATTTTTATTTAATTTTAATGTTTATTCTAAGTTTGCTTTGCAAGTTACAAAAGCCTTTGAATTCCGAAAGAACAAATTCGCAGTTTTACCTACAACGTATTCGCTCCTTGTATTCCTTGGCTTGCTTTTTATTTTTGTTTGATTCTATTTTTTTAGATTGTCAATAAATTGATCAAATAAATAAGAAGAATCGTGTGGGCCTGGATTCGCTTCTGGATGGTATTGTACCGAAAAACAGTTTTTGTTTTTGATTCGAATTCCTGCTACGGTATTGTCGTTTAAATGTACATGCGTTACTTCCACATTTTCATTTCCTTCAAGGGAATCTCTGTCAATTACAAATCCATGGTTTTGAGAGGTTATTTCTCCTTTTCCTGTGATCAGGTTTTTGACTGGATGGTTGATTCCTCGGTGTCCATTGTGCATTTTTTTGGTTGCTACTCCTTGAGAGAGAGCAATGGTTTGATGTCCAAGACAAATTCCAAACAAGGGCAAATCTTTATCGATGATTTCCTTTGCCACTTTTTGAGCATTCGCCAAAGGCTCTGGATCTCCTGGTCCGTTTGAAAGAAAATAACCATCTGGCTGGAAAGCTTGCATTTCTTCAAAAGATGCGGTATTCGGAAATACTTTGATATAGCAATTTCTGCTTGCTAAGTTTCTAAGAATATTGGTCTTTATACCCAAATCCATGGCAGAAATTTTGTACGTCGCATCTTCATCTCCATAGAAATAAGGTTCTTTGGTAGATACACTCGAAGCCAAATCCAATCCTTTCATACTTGGTGCCTTGGCCAATTTTGCTTTCAATCCATCCATATCATCTACATCTGTAGAAATCAAGGCATTCATGGCTCCATTTTCACGGATATAGCTCACCACAGCGCGAGTGTCCACATCTGTAATCGCTAATAATTTATGTTCTTTCAGATAATCCTGCAAAGAGCCAGACGATCTTTCTCTGGAATGCACAAAACTAAAATTACGACATATCAAACCTGCTATTTTAATACCTTTGGACTCAACTTCATCATCATTTACTCCATAATTACCAATATGTGCGTTGGTAGTCACCATCAATTGACCTGAATAAGATGGATCTGTAAAAATCTCTTGGTACCCCGTCATACCGGTATTGTAACAAACTTCCCCTAAAGAAGTCCCGTCAATACCCACAGATTTCCCCTCGAATACGGTTCCATCTTCTAACAGTAAAATTGCCTTTTTTAATTCATTGTATTTCATATTTGTCAGATATATATGTAGTTTTTACTCGTCAATTTAATATTTTCTCTTTTTCAATAGTGCAAATATACAGATTGCACCGCAATTATTAGCTACCTAAAAAAAAGGATAAACTAACAAAATAGCTTATCCTTTTTTTGAGTATTAAAATTTCAAATGAATCATTTTATTCTTCTGAAGTTTTCGTTTCTTCTGCTACTTGAGCTTCTGCTTCCACGACTGTTGTATCGGCTTTTTTTCTTCCTCTACGAGTCGCTTTTTTCTTTTTAGCTCCGTTTGGATTGTATACCTCATTGTAATCTACTAGTTCTACCATCGCCATTGGGGCGTTATCTCCCTGACGGTTACCTAGTTTAATGATACGTACATATCCTCCTGGACGATCTGCTACTTTTACAGATACTTCTTTGAACAATTCAGTTACAGCGTATTTGTTTTTCAAAGTACTAAAAACATTTCGACGGTTGTGCGTGGTGTCGTTTTTAGACTTTGTAATCAATGGCTCTACAAATTGACGCAAAGCTTTTGCTTTGGCAACCGTAGTATTGATTCGCTTGTGCTCTATCAAAGAACAAGCCATGTTTGCCAACATCGCGTTTCTATGCGCTGTTTTTCTCCCTAAATGATTGAATTTTTTTCCGTGTCTCATGACCTTTGTTTTGTACTTTCATCTTGCTCAATCCGCCTCGTGCAGAGAGCAAAATATGAAAGATTAATCTTTATCTAATTTGTATTTACTTAAATCCATTCCGAATTGCAATCCTTTTACGTGAACCAACTCGTCCAACTCTGTCAAAGATTTTTTACCGAAATTACGGAATTTCATCAAGTCGTTTTTATTAAAGGAAACCAAGTCTCCCAATGTTTCAACTTCTGCAGCTTTCAAACAGTTCAACGCTCTGACAGACAAGTCCATGTCAATCAATTTTGTTTTGAGCAATTGACG
The DNA here is from genome assembly GCA_964230805.1 of Flavobacteriaceae bacterium. Taxonomy (GTDB): domain Bacteria; phylum Bacteroidota; class Bacteroidia; order Flavobacteriales; family Flavobacteriaceae; genus Flavicella. The sequence continues at coordinate 38,408 of CAXRIA010000009.1, read as the reverse complement.
CATGTGCAATGATTCTTCGTCATAGGTTTCTGTTTGCGCAATCTCATCCGCCTCTAATGTGATACGCTCATCTGAGAATAGCATATAGTGGTGAATCAAAATTTTTGCCGCTTCTGTCAACGCATCTTTCGGGTTGATTGAACCATCAGTAACGATATCGAAAACTAATTTTTCGTAATCCGTTTTTTGTTCAACACGGTAATTCTCCACAGCATATTTTACATTCTTTATCGGAGTGTAAATAGAGTCTGTAAAAATCGTTCCCAAAGGTACATTTACTTTTTTATTCTCTTCTGCAGGAACAAATCCTCTTCCTTTCTCAATCGTAATATCCATTTCGAACTTCACGTTACTTGCCAAATTACAGATGACTAAATCTGGATTTAACACTTGAAAACCGGAAGTGAATTTTTGGATATCACCTGCAGTGATTTGTTCTTGACCAGACACAGCTATTGAAACCGATTCTTTATCTGTGTCTTCGATTTGTTTCTTAAAGCGTACTTGCTTCAAGTTTAGGATAATTTCAGTAACATCTTCGACAATTCCTTCAATGGTAGAAAATTCGTGCTCTACACCTTCTATTCTCAAAGAGGTAATTGCGAATCCTTCCAAAGAAGAAAGCAACACTCTTCTCAATGCGTTACCTACTGTTAAACCAAAACCTGGTTCTAAAGGTCTGAACTCAAATCTACCTTCAAAATCGGTAGATTCAATCATGATTACTTTGTCTGGTTTCTGAAAATTTAAAATTGCCATAGTTTAACGTGTGTAAAATTATTTAGAGTACAACTCTACTATTAATTGTTCTTTGATGTTTTCTGGAATCTGGATTCTTTCTGGAACAGAAACAAACGTTCCTTCCTTTTTATCAGCATTCCAAGTCAACCACTCATACACGTTGCTATTTGCTGCCAACGCACTCTCGATCGCCACTAAAGATTTCGATTTTTCTCTTACAGCCACAACATCTCCTGGTTTTAATGAGTATGAAGGAATGTTTAAAATTTCTCCGTTTACAGTAATATGTCTGTGAGAAACCAATTGACGTGCTGCTCTTCTTGAATTTGCAATTCCCAAACGGTACACTACATTGTCCAATCGTGATTCACACAACTGCAACAATACCTCTCCAGTAATTCCTTTGCTACTTGATGCTTTGTCAAACAAATTACTAAATTGACGCTCTAAAATTCCATAGGAATATTTCGCTTTTTGTTTTTCTTGCAATTGCATTGCGTATTCCGATTTTTTTCCTCTACGTCGTGCATTACCATGTTGCCCTGGAGGGTAATTTCTCTTTTCAAAAGATTTGTCATCTCCGAAAATTGCTTCTCCAAACTTACGAGCAATTTTAGTTTTTGGTCCTGTATATCTTGCCATTTTTCTAGTTTTATATTAGGGATTGTGAATTAAGGCTTTCTCCTTCGACAATCGATTTCCCAATAGGTTTAAATATTTATTATACAAATACTGATCATTCAGTATTACTTATACTCTTCTTCTTTTTGGTGGACGGCATCCGTTGTGTGGGATTGGAGTCACATCTATAATTTCTGTTACTTCAATGCCATTGTTATGCAATGTTCTAATTGCACTCTCACGACCATTTCCAGGTCCTTTCACGAATACTTTTACCTTTCTTAACCCAGCTTCGTGTGCTACTGCAGCACAATCCTCGGCTGCGGTTTGCGCCGCATAAGGAGTGTTCTTCTTAGAACCTCTAAAACCTTGTTTTCCTGCTGAAGACCATGAAATTACGTCTCCTTTTTTGTTTGTTAAAGAAATAATGATATTGTTAAATGAAGCCGTGATGTGTGCTTCACCAACTGACTCAACAATAACCTTACGCTTTTTTGAATTTGATTTAGCCATAATATCTAGTTATTATTTAGTAGCTTTCTTTTTGTTCGCTACCGTTTTTCTTTTCCCTTTTCTTGTTCTAGAATTGTTTTTAGTTCGTTGTCCTCTCAATGGAAGTCCCGATCTATGACGAATTCCTCTGTAACACCCGATATCCATCAAACGCTTGATGTTCAATTGAGTTTCTGAACGCAATTCACCTTCAATTGTGTAGGATCCTGCTTGCTCACGAATTTTCCCAATTTGCTCATCCGTCCAATCTTGAACTTTGATGCTTTCGTCTACTCCTGCGTTTGCTAAAATTTCTTTAGCTCTACTGTTACCAATTCCAAAGATATAAGTTAAAGCTATAACTCCTCTTTTGTTTTTTGGTATGTCAATTCCTGCTATTCTTGCCATAACTTACCCTTGTCTTTGTTTAAATCTAGGATTCTTTTTGTTGATTACATATAATCTGCCTTTTCTACGTACAATCTTGCACTCGGCACTTCTTTTCTTTATTGATGCTCTTACTTTCATCTTTTTATTTTTATTTCAAAACCAAACAGTTATCACAGTTTTACTAGCCTCACCGTCTGATTTACGAATCATTTATTTGTTTTCTTAATACCTGTAAGTAATTCTCGCCTTCGTTAAATCGTAAGGACTCATTTCTAACTTTACTTTATCACCCGGCAATAACTTGATATAGTGCATACGCATTTTACCAGATATATGTGCCGTTACGATGTGTCCGTTTTCTAATTCCACACGAAACATCGCATTCGACAATGCTTCCGTAATGGTTCCGTCTTGTTGTATTGCAGCTTGCTTTGCCATATTAGAAAGATGATTTACGTTTGTTTCCTACTTTCATCAAACCGTCATAGTGACTGTTCAGTAAATAAGAATTAATTTGTTGTATCGTATCTATCGCAACACCCACCATGATGATTAACGATGTTCCTCCATAAAACAAGGCCCAATTCTGTTGAATACCAAACTGCACCGCTACCGCAGGCAAAATGGCTAATAACGCAAGAAACAAAGAACCTGGGAAAGTAATTAAGGATAAAATTTTATCTAGAAATTTATCCGTGTCATCTCCTGGTCTCACACCTGGAATAAATCCATTGTTTCGCTTCAACGAAGATGCCATTTCATTTGTCTTTACGGTAATCGCCGTATAAAAGTAACTAAATACAATAATCAACAAGGCAAACAAAATGTTGTATCCCAAACCGTTGATATCGGCAAAACTTGCTCCAATGGTTTGAAACGCACCTTCTGCATTTTGCACCAATGCCCCTGGAATAAACATAATGGCTTGTGCAAAAATAATGGGCATTACTCCGGCTGAATTTAATTTCAAAGGAATGTATTGTCTTGATCCCTGTACTTCTTTGATATCCCCTGCCGCCGATCTTCGCGCATATTGCACTGCTACTCTACGAACCGCTGTTACTAATAACACCGAAGCCAAAATTACCAAGAACCAAACCACAATTTCCAACAAGATCATCATAATTCCTCCGGCGCCTCCATTGGCCGTTTTAGAAACCAACTCCTGCATGAAAGAGGTAGGGAATCGAGCGATAATACCGATCATAATCAATAACGAGATACCGTTACCAATTCCTTTTTCTGTAATTCTCTCTCCCAACCACATCGCAAAGATGGTACCTGAAGTCAAGATAATCATTGCTGAAAACCAAAACATTCCTGGGCTGAGTGATGCTTCCGATAAAAAAGCAGTCTCAGGTAAGATGGAACGAATATTGGTGATGTATGCAGGTCCTTGAACCATCGTAATTCCAATGGTCAACCACCTTGTAATTTGGGTGATTTTCTTACGTCCACTTTCTCCGTCTTTTTGAAGTTTTTGAAGGTAAGGAACCGCAATTCCCATCAATTGAACTACAATAGAGGCGGAAATATAAGGCATGATACCTAAAGCCATAATAGAGGCCTGTGAAAAAGCACCACCCGTAAATGAATTCAACAAACCTAAAAGACCATCTGATGTTTGATTTTCTAACGCTGATAATTGTGTTGGATCCACTCCCGGTAACGGGATTTGAGCCATAAATCGATATACCGCCATCAAACCAAGGGTCAAAAGAATCTTATTTCTAAGTTCCTCTATTTTCCAAATGTCTTTTATAGTACTGATAAAATTTTTCATTTACATTTTCTTATAAGGTAACTGCAGATCCACCCGCTGCTTCAATAGCCGCTTTGGCAGATGCAGTAAACTTGTGTGCAGTAATGTTCAACTTTGCTTTCAACTCACCACGACCTAATATTTTTACCAAGTCATTTTTACGAGCCAAACGTGCTTCGATTAAAGCAGACATATCTACTGTATCCTTTAATTTTCCAGCATCTACAAATTCTTGTAATTTATCTAGGTTGATTCCTAAATACGCTACTCTGTTAATGTTTGTAAATCCAAACTTAGGAACACGTCTTTGCAAAGGCATTTGACCTCCTTCAAACCCAATTTTTCTTGAGTATCCTGAACGTGATTTCGCTCCTTTATGACCTCTAGCAGCGGTACCTCCTTTACCAGAACCTTGACCTCTAGCTATTCTTTTTCCTTTTTTTATAGATCCCTTTGCAGGTTGTAAGTTATTTAAACTCATCGTTAATATTTTTATTTGATCTCTTCGACAGAAATCAAGTGATTAACCTTATTTACCATTCCTAGAATCGTTGCAGTAGCCTCATGTTCTACTGATTGATTCATTTTACGTAATCCCAATGCTTGTAGGGTTCTTTTTTGAGAACCTTCACGTCTAATTTGGCTTCTTACTTGTGTAATTTTGATTTTTCCCATCGTATTCCAATTTATCCGTTAAACACTTTATCCAAAGAAATTCCTCTTTGTTTTGCCACTGTTTGTGCGCTTCTTAATTGCAAAAGTGCGTCAAAAGTTGCCTTCACTACATTGTGTGCATTTGAAGAACCTTGTGATTTTGAAAGTACGTCATGTACTCCTACAGAATCCAATACCGCACGTACGGCACCTCCTGCAATAACTCCGGTACCGTGAGAGGCTGGTTTCAAGAAAACTCTTGCGCCACCAAACTTCCCTTTTTGCTCATGTGGCAAAGTAGCGTTGATAATTGGAATTCTTACTAAATTTTTCTTTGCGTCTTCGATTGCTTTTGCAATTGCAGAAGCCACATCTTTAGATTTTCCTAGTCCGTGTCCTACAACACCGTTTCCATCTCCCACAACAACAATTGCAGAAAATCCGAAAGCACGTCCACCCTTGGTAACTTTGGTAACTCTGTTTACACCTACTAAGTGATCTACTAACTCTAGTCCGCTTGGCTTAACTCTTTCTACGTTTTTATATTTTTGATACATAATACTTTCTTAAAATTTTAAACCTGCTTCTCTAGCTGCTTCAGCCAATGCTTTTACTCTACCGTGGTATAAAAATCCATTTCTATCAAAAGAAACCGTTTCTATTTTTGCTGCAATTGCCTTTTCAGCCACTGCTTTTCCAACGACTTTGGCCACCTCAGATTTTGATCCTTTTGCCTCAATTGCTTTGTCTCTTGACGACACGGAAACCAATGTGTTCCCTGTATTGTCATCCACCAACTGTGCATAAATTTCCTTATTACTTCTAAATACGGTCAATCTTGGTCTTTCTGCTGTTCCAGAAACTACCTTTCTAATTCTCGACTTAATTCTTTGTCTTCTTTCAAGCTTTGATAATGCCATAACTAATTCTAAATTATGAACTGCGAATCTTGTTAACCTTTTTTAAAGGCCTATCTCATTCGCATTTCTTAGGTTATGCAGATTTCCCTGCTTTTCTTCTTAATTCTTCACCTACGAACTTAACCCCTTTTCCTTTGTAAGGTTCAGGTTTTCTAAATCCACGAATTTTAGCAGCTACTTGCCCTACCAATTGCTTGTCAAAAGACGTAAGCTTCACGATTGGGTTTTTCCCTTTCTCAGAGATTGTTTCTACTTTTACTTCCGGAGCTAAGTCAATCACAATGTTATGTGAAAAACCTAAAGCTAGGTCCAATTTCTGTCCTTGATTTGAAGCTCTGTATCCAACTCCAACCAATTCTAACTCTTTGGTCCATCCTTTGGATACTCCTTCAATCATGTTGTACAACAAAGATCTGTACAATCCGTGATTTGCTCTATCTGCTTTATTGTCTGAAGGACGCTCTACAATTAGTGAACCTTCTTCTTCTTTTGCAGTGATACCACCTTTCAATTCTTGAGATAATTCTCCAAGCTTTCCTTTTACGGTTACCACGTTGTCCGCAATCGTAACCGTCACACCTTCTGCAATTGCTATTGGGCTTTTTCCTATTCTTGACATAATACTATCTCTTTATTAGTGAACGTAACATAAAACTTCCCCTCCAACATTCTCTTGACGAGCTTTCTTATTCGTCATGACTCCTTTGGAAGTTGAAACAATAGCGATACCCAACCCATTCAATACGCGTGGCATCTCTGATGCATTCACATACTTTCTTAGTCCAGGTGTACTAATACGTTCAATTTTTTTGATAACTGATTCTTTCGTGTCGGCATCGTATTTTAAAGCTATTTTAATAACTCCCTGAACTTTATCATCCACGAATTTATAGCTTAAAATGTAACCTTGTTCGAACAAAATTTTCGTCATATTCTTCTTCAAGTTTGAAGCGGGAATCTCAACGACTCTGTGTCCGGTAGCCGCAGCATTTCTTATCCTTGTAAGATAATCTGCAATTGGATCTGTGTACATATATACTCATTTGCGGTTTTGGTTTTTTGTCTTACTCTAAGACAAAACCTGAAACCAATTTATATTCTTTTTTTTGTTGAATACGGTAAAATTTACCTTTCAACACTACCTTTCTCTGCAATTCTGCTAAATAAAGGCCTGCAAAGATACAAATTCTTGCAAAATATCCTTGATATTCAACAACAATTTACATCTTAATCGCAAAAAGAACTCTATCTCATTCGAAATAAAGTTCTTCTACTTACATTTTATTGATTACCAGCTAGCTTTTCTAACTCCTGGAATCAAACCTTGGTTTGCCATCTCACGAAATGTTACACGTGAAATACCAAACTGACGCATGTAACCCTTTGGTCTTCCTGTTAATTTACAACGATTGTGCAAACGAATAGGAGAAGCATTTTTTGGTAACTTCTGCAATGCTTCGTAATCTCCAGCTTCTTTCAAAGCTTTTCTTTTCGCAGCGTACTTCGCAACCGTTTTTGCTCTTTTCACCTCACGGGCTTTCATTGATTCTTTAGCCATGTCTTAGTTCTTTTTAAATGGTAAACCTAGTTCTGTTAGTAATGACTTCGCTTCTTTATCAGTAGGCGCTGATGTTACAAAAGTAATGTCCATACCACTAATTTTATTCACTTTGTCTATATTGATTTCAGGGTAAATAATTTGCTCAGTAATTCCCAAGTTGTAATTTCCTCTTCCATCAAAACCAGTTGCCTTGATTCCGTTAAAATCTCTTACACGAGGCAAGGAAGCTGTAATCAATCTATCTAAAAATTCATACATCTTCGTTCCTCTCAATGTTACTTTGGCTCCAATTGGCATTCCTTTACGTAACTTGAAAGTTGCAATATCTTTTTTAGAAATCGTCGCTACCGCTTTTTGTCCGGTAATCGTTGTCAATTCTTCGATTGCATAATCGATTAATTTTTTATCCGCTATTGCAGCACCTACTCCTTTACTTAAAACAATTTTCTCTAATTTAGGTACTTGCATTACATTGCTGTAACCAAACTCTTCTTTAAGAGCCGCTACAATTCTACTTGTGTAGTCTTCTTTAAGTCTTGGTATATAACTCATCCTTATATCGCTTTATCGGTTTTCTTAGAAAAACGAACTTTCTTGCCATCTTCTACTCTGTATCCTACTTTGGTCGTGTTTCCACCCTCTAATAGCATTAGATTTGAAACGTGCAATGAAGCTTCTTTCTTTACAATTCCTCCTTGAGGATTTTGAGCGCTCGGCTTGGTATGTTTCGAAACCAAGTTTACACCTTCTACAATTGCACGGTTTTTTTCGATAAAAACACGCACAACTTTTCCTTCTTTTCCTTTTTGATCACCAGCAATTACTCTTACCGTATCTCCTGTTTTAATTTTTAGCTTCGCCATTGATTCTAATTTTAAAGCACTTCAGGTGCCAATGATACAATTTTCATGAATTGTTTATCACGAAGTTCTCTAGCTACCGGTCCAAAAACACGCGTTCCTGTCATCTCCTCTGAAGCATTCAACAACACACAAGCATTGTCATCAAAACGGATATAAGATCCATCTTTTCGTCTTACTTCTTTGGTTGTACGCACCACTACAGCTCTGTGTACTTGTCCTTTCTTTGCAGTTCCGTTTGGAGTTGCACTTTTTACAGAAACCACAATCTTGTCTCCGATCGATGCATAACGTTTTTTAGTTCCTCCTAAAACGCGAATTACTAAAACTTCTTTCGCTCCGGTATTGTCTGCTACCTTTAATCTTGATTCCGTCTGTAACATATTATTTCGCTCTTTCTAGGATTTCTACTAATCTCCAACGCTTCGATTTACTTAAAGGTCTTGTTTCCATGATCTTTACAGTATCACCAATGTTGCAATCGTTTAATTCATCATGTGCAACGTATTTTTTCGTTTTCAAAACGAATTTACCATACATTGGGTGTTTTACTTTTTTTACTTCAGCAACAACGATAGATTTCTCCATTTTGTTACTCGAAACTACACCAATTCTCTCTTTTCTAAGATTTCTTTTTTCCATCTTGTAACTTATTATTGCTCTCTTGCAGTTAATTCTGTTGCGATTCTAGCTGCAGTTTTTCTGATCGCTCTCAATTGCATCGGCGTTTCCAACGGTGAAATTGCATGCGCCATTTTAAGATCTGTATAATTCTTCTTAAACTCTGCTAGCTTTTCTTGTAACTCAGCAACTGATAATTCTTTAATTTCTGATTGTTTCATGTCTTTATCAATTATGCGTTATCAAAATCTCTTGCAACTACAAACTTCGTTTGAACGGGAAGTTTTTGCGCTGCTAAACGTAATGCTTCTTTTGCAACATCGAAAGGAACTCCTCCTATTTCAAACAAGATTCTTCCTGGTTTTACTACGGCTACAAAATACTCTGGAGAACCTTTACCTTTACCCATACGTACTTCTAAAGGCTTTTTAGTAATTGGCTTGTCTGGAAAAATCTTAATCCACAACTGCCCTTCTCTTTTCATATAACGTGTTGCCGCAATACGAGCTGCTTCTATTTGACGAGAGGTTAATAGATCTTGCTCCAAAGATTTGATCCCAAACATTCCATTAGAAAGACGGTGACCTCTTTGAGAGTTCCCCTTCATATTACCTTTCGCTTTCTGTACCTTGCGGTATTTTACTCTTTTTGGCTGTAACATTTCTTAATTCTAAAAAATTTATTTTCTATTACGAGATTGCTTCTTAGAATTTCCTCCTTTGGATCCTTGTTTTTTTGACAAACCTACCAATGGAGACAATTCTCTTTTTCCATAAACCTCACCTTTCATAATCCACACTTTGATACCCAATCGACCGTAGGTAGTATGTGCTTCAACAAGTGCGTAATCAATATCTGCTCTGAAGGTTGAAAGAGGGATTCTTCCTTCTTTGAAATGCTCAGAACGTGCCATTTCCGCACCGTTTAAACGACCAGAAATCTCAATTTTGATACCTTCTGCATTCATTCGGATCGCTGCTGCAATTGCCATCTTGATCGCTCTCTTGTAAGAGATTCTGTTTTCAATTTGACGTGCTACACTCGCAGCTACTAAAGTTGCATCTAGTTCTGGACGCTTGATTTCAAAAATATTGATTTGAACGTCATTCCCGGTGATTTTCTTAAGCTCCTCTTTTAACTTGTCTACCTCTTGACCACCTTTACCGATAATAATACCAGGTCGAGCAGTAGTGATAGTAACGGTTACAAGTTTCAAGGTACGCTCAATAATCACACGAGCAACGCTTGCTTTAAATAATCTAGCACGAACGTACTTTCTTATTTTGTCGTCTTCTGCTAATTTATCGCCGTAGTTCTTTCCTCCGTACCAGTTAGATTCCCATCCTCTGATAATTCCTAAACGATTTCCAATTGGATTTGTTTTTTGTCCCATTTCTACTTACGATTAATTTGCGTTATTCTTATTTCCCAACACAATGGTCACGTGATTAGAACGTTTTCTAATTCTATGTGCACGCCCTTGTGGTGCTGGTCTTAATCTCTTCAACATACCTGCGCTATCTACACAGATTTCTTTGACATAAAGCCCTGCATCTTCAATGCTTGCATCTTCATTTTTTGCCTGCCAATTTGCAATCGCTGACAACAATAATTTTTCCACATTGATTGAAGCTTCTTTTGAGCTAAATTTCAAGATTTGTAGTGCTTTTTCAACCTCTACTCCTCTTACTAAATCTGCCACCAAACGCATTTTTCTTGGTGATGTAGGACAGTTAGTCAACTTTGCAAAAGCCAAAGATTTCTTTGCTTCTTTACGTTGGTCTGCCATATTTTTCTTACGAACTCCCATACCTACTATTTTTTACCTTTGTTTTTCTTATCTGCACCATGCCCTCTAAAAGAACGTGTTGGTGAGAATTCACCTAATTTATGACCTACCATATTTTCAGTTACATATACTGGTACAAATGATCTTCCATTGTGTACTGCTATCGTTTGACCAACAAAATCTGGTGTGATCATTGTTGCTCTTGACCATGTTTTTACTACTGACTTACTTCCAGATTCGACATTTGCCAAAACTTTTTTCTCAAGTTTATGAAATACGTAAGGTCCTTTTTTTAATGAACGTGCCATATCTTATTATTTTTTTCTACGTTCTATAATATACTTATTACTCGCTTTGGTCTTAGATCTTGTCTTGAATCCTTTTGCTGGGATACCGTTTTTAGATCTTGGGTGTCCTCCTGAAGACTTACCTTCACCACCACCCATTGGATGATCCACTGGATTCATCACAACTGGTCTTGTTCGAGGTCTTCTACCCAACCATCTGCTTCTACCTGCTTTACCAGAAACAAGTAATTGATGGTCTGAGTTCGATACCACACCAATGGTAGCTACACAATTCGCCAAAAGCAATCTTGTTTCTCCTGAAGGCATTTTCACAGTTACGTACTTTCCTTCTTTGGCCATCAATTGAGCGAAAGCACCCGCACTACGAGCCATCACAGCTCCTTGACCAGGTCTTAACTCAATACAACTAATCGTTGTTCCTAATGGCATTTCAGACATCGGCATTGCATTTCCAACTTCTGGAGCAACTCCTGATCCTGACTCAATTTTCTGTCCTACTTGCAATCCTGCTTGTGCGATTACGTATCGCTTTTCACCATCGGCATACTGCACCAATGCAATAAAAGCAGTACGATTCGGATCGTATTGGATTGACAATACTTCTGCAGCACCTGATTTATCTCTTTTGAAATCGATAATACGGTACTTTCTCTTATGACCACCTCCAATGAATTTCATGGTCATTCTTCCACTGTTGTTTCGACCTCCAGATCTTTTATTCGGAGCCAACAAACTTTTCTCCGGCTTATCAGTAGTGATGGCGTCGAACCCATTTACTACTCTAAAACGCTGACCTGGTGTTACTGGTTTTAATTTTCTAACTGACATATCTAGTTATTAAATATTGTTGTAAAAATCAATTGCTTCACCATCTGACAATTGAACGATTGCTTTTTTGTATTGACCTACAGAACCAGAAACCACACCTTTCTTTGTATACTTCTGAGTTCTCTTTGCTGGATAAACAATAGTTCTTACTTTCTCAACAGATACTCCGTAAGATGCTTCTACAGCTTTTTTGATCTCTACTTTATTCGCTCCAAGAGCGACAACAAATGAGTAACGGTTGTACAACTCGCTATCGTTTGTCGCTTTTTCTGTGATAATAGGTTTTATTAAAATACTCATCTCGTTACCTATTTACTTAAATTAGACTCAATTCCTTCTAAAGCTCCTTCCAAAAGGATAACTTTACTTGTATTCAACACCTTGTAAGTACTCAACTCAGAACTTGTGATTACGTTGGCCTTTTTCAAGTTTCTCGCTGACAAATAAACATTGTTGTTTGCAGCACCCAAAACAAACAAAGACTTTTTGTCTTCAACACCAAAAGCTTTCAATACATTCAAGAAATCTTTGGTTTTTGGCGCAGCGAAAGAAAAATCTTCTACCACCACAATATTTTGATCTTTTGCTTGTGTACTCAAAGCTGACCTACGAGCCAAGCGCTTTAAGTTTTTGTTCAATTTAAAAGAATAATTTCTTGGTCTTGGTCCAAAAACGCGACCTCCCCCTCTGAAAACAGGAGACTTGATAGATCCTGCACGTGCAGTACCCGTTCCTTTTTGCTTCTTTATTTTTCTAGTAGAACCTGCAATCTCAGCTCTTTCTTTTGCCTTGTGCGTTCCCTGTCTCTTGTTAGCCAAGTGTTGTTTCACGTCCAAATAAATGGCGTGCTTGTTTGGCTCTAATCCGAATATAGCATCAGAAAGCTCTACTTGTCTTCCTGTGTCTTTTCCTGTAATATCTAAAACTGCTACTTTCATTATTTCTCAATCGTTATGTAAGCGTTTTTGTGACCTGGAATACATCCTTTCACTACGAGTAAATTCTTTTCAGAAACTACTTTTAAAACTCTTAAGTTTTGAACTTTCACTTTGTCTCCACCCATTCTTCCTGCCATACGCATTCCTTTGAATACTCTTGCTGGATAAGATGCAGCACCAATAGAACCTGGAGCTCTCAAACGATTGTGCTGACCGTGTGTTGCTTGACCAACTCCGGCAAAACCATGACGTTTTACAACTCCTTGAAATCCTTTTCCTTTTGAGACAGCTGATACATCAACAAATTCTCCTTCTTCAAATAGATCTACTGTTAAAGTATCTCCTAGTTTGTACTCCTCCTCAAAACCTTTGAATTCCACGACTTTTTTCTTAGCAGTTGTTCCAGCCTTTTTAAAGTGACCTTTTGAAGCACTGTTTGTACGCTTCTCTGCTTTGTCATCGAAACCAAGTTGCAACGCATTGTATCCGTCTACTTCTTCGGTTCTGACTTGGGTAACTACACAAGGACCAACTTCGATAACGGTACATGGAATATTTTTTCCATTGTCATCAAATAAACTGGTCATTCCGATCTTTTTTCCTATTAACCCAGACATGTTTATATATTAATTTAATTTATTACTATTCAATTCCTATTCATTTCGATCCGATACACTTTTCTTTTCATCAAAAAAAAACAGGGCAAAATATCCTCAACCCTGATTCAATTTTTTACCGTTTTTCCTTCGCTCGCAGCTCCGGACATGTACCAAGAAATTACAAAACGCAATTTCCCTATTCAAAATGAGGTGCAAATGTAAGATTTATAAACTGTAAAAAAAAATGATTTTGCATTTTTTTACACACGCTGTTTCTAAGCGATCTATCTTTCAAATATCTCCAATGAAATAATCAGAGTAATGCCCCTTTGACACATAAAAAAACCGTCTCAAAATTGAGACGGTTTTTATTTATTACAGGAGAGAAATTATACTTTAATTTCTACTTCAACTCCACTTGGCAATTCCAATTTCATCAAAGCATCGATAGTTTTCGAAGAAGAACTATAAATGTCTAACAATCTTTTGAAAGAACTCAATTGAAATTGTTCTCTTGATTTTTTATTTACGTGCGGTGAACGCAACACTGTAAAAATCTTTTTATTCGTTGGCAAAGGAATTGGACCGTTTACAACTGCCCCTGTAGACTTTACCGTCTTTACGATTTTCTCAGCAGACTTATCTACTAAATTGTAATCGTAAGATTTTAATTTGATTCTAATTTTTTGACTCATGATTTATAATTTAGAGATTATTCTTTTGATTTTGCAATTACGTCTTCTGATACGTTAGAAGGTGTTTGTGCATAGTGCGAAAAAGACATCGTCGATGTAGCTCTACCTGATGACAAGGTACGCAATGTTGTTACGTATCCAAACATCTCAGATAATGGCACCTCAGCTTTTACAACTTTAGAACCTGAACGATCACTCATGTCATTTACCTGACCTCTACGTCTGTTCAAATCACCTACAATATCTCCCATGTTTTCTTCTGGTGTCAAAACCTCCAATAACATAATAGGCTCAAGAATTACAGCACCTGCCGCTTTTGCACATGCTTTGTATCCCATTTTTGCAGCCAATTCAAAAGACAATGCATCAGAATCTACTGGGTGGAAAGATCCATCGATCAATCTCACTTTCAAGGAATCCATGACAAATCCTGCCAATGGTCCATTCTGCATCGATTCTTTAAATCCTTTTTCTACCGCTGGAATAAATTCTTTTGGAATACGTCCTCCTTTGATCTCATCTACAAACTGCAGCCCAGTTCCTTCGAAATCTTCATCAACAGGCCCCATCTCAAATACAATATCACCAAATTTACCACGTCCACCAGATTGCTTCTTGTACGTTTCTCTGTGATCGGTAGCTCTTGTTACCGCTTCTTTGTATTCTACCTGAGGTTCTCCTTGATTCACCTCTACTTTGAATTCACGCTTCAAACGATCTACCAAAACCTCTAGGTGCAATTCTCCCATTCCTGAGATTACTGTTTGCCCAGAAGCTTCGTCTGTCTTCACCGTAAAGGTTGGATCTTCTTCCGCTAATTTCGCTAGAGAAATACCCAATTTATCCACATCTCCTTTTGTTTTTGGCTCAATAGAAATCCCAATTACTGGATCTGGGAAGTCCATCGATTCTAACACGATAGGCGCATTCAAAGAAGACATCGTATCTCCTGTTTTGATATCTTTAAATCCAACTGCTGCTCCAATATCACCTGCTTCGATAAAATCGATTGCTTTTTGCTCATTGGCATGCATTTGGTAAATACGTGAGATACGTTCTTTTTTCCCTGAACGGTTGTTTAAAATATAAGAACCTGCATCCAAACGCCCAGAGTAAGCACGGAAAAATGCCAAACGACCTACAAAAGGATCGGTTGCAATTTTAAATGCCAAGGCTGAAAATTCGTCTTTTGCATCTGGTTTTCTACTAATTTCTTCTCCTGAATCAGGATCCGTTCCTACAATATTATCTCTATCTAGTGGAGAAGGCAAGTAACGACAAACTGCATCCAATAAAAACTGAACTCCTTTGTTTTTAAAAGCCGAACCACAAATCATAGGAATGATTGCCATATCCATTACAGCAGCTCTCAGAGCAGCATGTACTTCTTCTTCTGTAATCGAATTCTCATCTTCCATGAATTTCTCTAACAAGTTTTCATCATAAGAAGCCACTTCTTCGATCAATTTAGCACGCGCTTCCGCAGCTTCGTCTACTAAGTCTTCAGGAATATCAACCACATCAAACGTAGCTCCTTGCGTATCTTCATGCCAGATAATAGCTCTGTTCTTTACCAAGTCAACAATCCCTTTGAAATCTGCTTCCTCACCGATTGGCAATACAATTTCAACGGCATTCGACCCTAACATTTCTTTTACCTGAGTACAAACTCTACCAAAGTTAGATCCTTGTCGGTCCATTTTGTTTACAAAACCGATTCTTGGAACACGGTAGTTATCTGCCAATCTCCAGTTGGTCTCTGACTGAGGTTCTACACCATCCACGGCACTAAACAAAAATACCAAACCATCCAATACACGCAATGATCTGTTCACCTCTACGGTAAAATCAACGTGCCCCGGAGTATCGATAATGTTAAAGTGGTATCCTTTGGCTTCTGGCGTAGGTTTCCCATTTTCAGTTGGAAATTTCCACTCACAAGTTGTTGCAGCAGAAGTAATAGTAATTCCTCTTTCCTGCTCTTGTTCCATCCAGTCCATTGTTGCTGCACCGTCGTGAACTTCTCCTATTTTGTGAGAAACTCCTGTGTAGTACAACACACGTTCTGTAGTTGTTGTTTTTCCTGCATCAATGTGTGCAGCAATTCCAATATTTCTAGTGAATTTTAAATCTCTTGCCATTTCTTAGAATCTAAAGTGTGAGAATGCTTTGTTTGCTTCAGCCATTTTGTGGACATCCACTCTTTTCTTAACAGCAGCTCCTTCTTCTTTGGCAGCAGCTAAAATTTCACCTGCTAACTTTTGAGCCATTGTTTTTTCATTTCTCTTTCTGGCGTAAGATATCATCCATTTGATTGCCATGGAAACTTTTCTATCTGGTCGAATCGGCATTGGAATTTGAAAATTCGCTCCACCGACACGACGACTACGCACCTCTACTTGTGGCATCACATTCGACAACGCATCTTTCCAGATTTCTAAGGCAGATTTCTCTTCCTCTCCTTTTTTCTCTTCTACGATATCTAAGGCATCGTAAAATACTTTGAATGCTACTGATTTCTTACCGTCCCACATTAACATATTCACAAAACGTGTTGCTAATTGATCGTTAAACTTTGGATCTGGTAAAAGAACTCTTTTTTTCGCTCTTCTTTTTCTCATGATTTCTGAGTGTTTTTTTTGTGTGTTTGGCAGGCCCCTTTGCCGCTGTCGGATTCCTAAAATGAAATTTTCAACATTGACAAGCAGCGAACTACCGCGCACGGATTTACTTCTTAGGACGTTTTGCTCCGTATTTAGATCTACGTTGAGTTCTTCCCTCAACTCCAGCTGTATCTAATGCACCACGGACTACGTGATATTTTACCCCTGGTAAATCTTTTACTCTTCCTCCCCTTACTAATACTATCGAGTGCTCTTGTAAATTGTGCCCTTCTCCTGGGATGTAAGCATTTACCTCATTACCATTTGTCAAACGTACTCTGGCAACTTTACGCATTGCTGAGTTTGGTTTTTTTGGTGTTGTTGTGTAAACACGTGTACATACCCCTCTTCTTTGAGGACACGAATTCAAAGCAGCCGATTTACTCTTCTTAGTGTTTTGGGTTCTTCCTTTGCGTACTAATTGTTGAATAGTTGGCATACTAATTTGTTATAAATTACGTTTATTTATTGATCTCTAACTTTTTTAGAGGGTGCAAATGTACAATATTTTTCTTTTTATTCAAACATCAAAACACTAAATTTCAAAACATTATCATTCGCGCTCTTTTCTACAAAAAAAACGTAGTTTGACCTCTTTTTCGTAACGTCTACTTTCATTTTAAATGAGAAAAAAACAATTCAGTTTCCATACATGAATATACTTGTTTGTTTCACCACCATTCAACAACGCAAAAAATAAAAATCGAGATTTCGCCACAACTTTTTGCTCATTTGTACCCTTCATTTATTTCAACAAAAACCATCCGTCCGCTTCGCGTTCTATTTTATTATTTTAAACTACCTTTGCCGCATGGAAGCAAAAACCTCTAGAATTTTCGGGATCAGAGCTGTATTGGAGGCAATACACAGCAATAAATCGATAGACAAAGTATTTATTCAAAAAGGAAGTACAGGCGCTTTGATGCAGGAACTCATGCAAACTTTGAAACAAAACAATATTGCATTCAGCTATGTACCTGTAGAAAAACTGGACAAGCTTTCTAAATACAACAATCACCAAGGTGCCGTTGCTCAAATTGCTCCCATTCATTTCCATGATTTGGAAGGTTTATTAATGAATACCATTGACAAAAAAGAAACCCCATTGTTTTTGCTTTTAGACCAGGTTTCAGACGTACGTAATTTTGGTGCCATCATACGAACTGCTGCATGTACAGGGGTTCACGGAATTATCATTCAAAAACAAGGAAATGCGCCCGTCAACGCAGAAACTGTAAAAACCTCTGCCGGTGCGGCTTTTAACATTCCTATCTGCAAGGTTGATCATATCAAAGACGCCCTATTTATTTTGCAAGCCGCAGATGTACAAATTGTAGCGGCGACAGAAAAAACAGAAACCTCTCTTTACACGGTAAATTTCAACAAACCCACTGCAATTATTATGGGATCAGAAGATAGAGGAATCAACCCATCCATCTTAAAAATGGTGGATAAAAAAGCCAAACTTCCTTTGAAGGGAACCATTGGTTCGTTAAATGTCTCAGTGGCTTGTGGAGCCTTCTTGTACGAAACCGTCCGTCAGCGTTTGTAACTGTTTTGAATGGTTTTCGGTCCGAAAAAACCTTATGGAAGCTCATGTCTCTTTGAAATCATCAGAAGTTTGCTCGTCTAAAGGTGGATTGAAATTACCATCTTCATCAAACCAAGTATCAAATTCACTTTCTACAAATTCATAGGACATTTTCTGTGGTCCTTGTTTCCGGTAATAAATTGCCAAGAACAACCCCGTGACAAAACCTGACAAATGCCCTTCCCAAGAAATTCCATCCTTGATAGGAAATAAATACCACATCATGCTGCCGTACATAAAAATAACGATGAGTGAAACTGCGATCAATCGATAATACCCGCGCATGACTCCACTAAAAAACAAAAAACTAAAAAGCATGTATATGATTCCACTCATGCCTATGTGATACGCCGATGCTCCGATAAGCCATGTCAAAACTCCCGTTGCAAAAAAACCCAATAACAAGACTTTTTTGGCCAATACCTGGTAAAAATAAAACAACATTCCAACAAAAAAGACTGCCGGTAAACTATTGTTGAACAAGTGTTTGGCATTTGCATGGATGAAGGGAGCAAAAACAATCCCTCGCAATCCGGACAGCTTTTTAGGTAAAATCCCAAAATTTGTAAAATTCAAATGGAATTTTATCTCTATCCAATACAACCCCCACATGAAAAAGAGCATGATACATGGAATTCTCAGCACATTTGCCGAAAAACGGAATTGTGTTTTTTGTTCATTCATATTTACAAGATGCTTCTCGCTAAAATAAAAAACACCACAACAATAATCCACCTTATTTTCGTATTTTTATCTTTCCAAAAAAAGAAATTCTATTTTGAGTATAAACCAACCCTTGGCAGAACGTATTCGTCCCAAAACCTTAGAAGACTATATCAGTCAGCAACACCTTGTGGGTCCGAAAGGTGTTTTGACCCAACACATCCAAAAGGGAATTATCCCATCTCTTATTTTATGGGGACCTCCTGGTATTGGAAAAACCACGTTGGCAAATATCATCGCAAAAGTATCGGAACGACCTTTTTACACCTTGAGCGCTATTAATTCCGGGGTAAAAGATGTGCGGGCTGTCATAGAGAAAGCGAGAAACAGCGAAGGCCTATTCACTGCTAAAAATCCGATTTTATTCATTGACGAGATACACCGCTTTAGTAAATCGCAACAAGATTCACTGCTAGCAGCTGTAGAAAAAGGATGGATCACATTGGTGGGCGCAACGACGGAGAACCCCAGTTTTGAGGTGATTCCCGCACTGCTTTCCCGATGTCAGGTATACATTTTAAACGCTTTTGACAAAACTGATTTGGTGGCTCTTTTGCATCGTGCCATAAAAATTGACCCACTGATTAAGGAAAAAGAGGTTTCACTCAAGGAAACCGATGCGCTGATACAGGTATCGAGTGGAGATGCGAGAAAATTATTAAATATTTTTGAGCTTGTGGTCTCCTCTGAAGAAGCCCCTGTGACCATAAGCAATGAATTGGTCCTGAAAAAAGTTCAAAAAAACACGGTACGTTACGATAAAACAGGTGAACAACATTACGACATCGTATCTGCTTTTATAAAATCCATTAGAGGAAGTGATCCCAATGCTGCTGTGTATTGGTTGGCCCGAATGATTGAGGGCGGAGAAGATGTGAAGTTTATTGCGCGTCGCCTACTTATTCTTGCCTCAGAAGATATCGGAAACGCCAACCCTACCGCATTGATCATGGCCAACTCTACTTTTCAGGCAGTGGCTTCTGTAGGCCTTCCTGAATCACGTATTTTATTGAGTCAATGTGCCATTTATTTGGCCAACGCTCCCAAAAGCAACAGTGCTTACGCAGCAATCAACGAAGCTCAAGAACTCGTTCGGAAAACAGGCGATCTCTCTGTGCCATTGCACCTAAGAAATGCACCTACCCAACTGATGAAAGACTTGGATTATGGAAAAAACTACCAATACGCGCATCATCACGAAAATAATTTTGCGATGCAAGAATTCTTACCAGATGCCATTTCAAATACCAAATTTTACGAACCTGGCAACAACTCCAGAGAAAACAACTTTCGAGATTTTTTAAAAAAACGCTGGAAAGACAAATACAATTATTAAAAAAAGAATATTGACTTTTTTAGTTCATTGGTTCGAATACCATTACCGACACCCCCTGCTCTGTTTCAAAATCAATATTCAGATTGCCTTTGTCGTCAAAATAACCAATTGTTTGCAAAACTTTTCCTGAAAACCCGTGCCAAGAAACTTTGAAAACATGGGGTAAAGACGTTTTCAAAAGCCTGCAAATCAATGCTCCCGACCCCCACTTATCCGTAGAATCCAGCACACGATTTCCTAAATAACTACCCTTTTTCTCTAGCAATTGAATGCGCAGCCCCTCCGAATTGATGTACACCGCTTGTGATTTTCGCTCAAGTTTCTCTAATTTTGTATCCAAAGGAATTGTTTCTGTGTATTCTTCTGCCAATGAAACCACCTTGGAAGACTTCTTGGACAAACTTTCAAAAGCTTTTCGCAAACTTTCTTGGTATGCTTTTCGGTACTGTTTTTCTCTACTGACTCCTATACTACTCTCGAAAACTCTTTTTCGATGACAGTCGACCAATTCAAATTGCAATCGGGTTTGAAACAAGTTCGATTTTTTTTTCAATTTAAAAAACAACCCTCCACAGTCTAAAACAGCTATTTTTTTTGGTATTGGGTCGTATTCACTAAAAACAACAAACCCTTTCTTCTCGAGCAAAAATTTTGTCAATGAATTCAACTGATATTGATCTGGTCCGTCCAAAAAAGAAAAGTGTTCAGGAACCACCACATAAGCAAAAGCGTTCAGTTTTTTCTGTGAAAAAACAAGTGTGTTTGTTAAAAGAAGGAGCAAAATTGCGATGTTTTTCATTCCGATTATTTTTTTATTTAAAAGTAAGACATTTTAATAAAATCTTACAAAATTTCTTAATACTTAGATGCAATAAAACTGCGAAACATCCTTTCAAAAAATGAATATAACCAAAAATCAAATGCCGGAAGTCCTAGAAGTGTTTATATTTGCTTCAAACAATGTTTCATTTTGAATAAAGGCTTGCATATTCTTTTTTTATGTAGTTGGTATCCTTCTCGGGTGCACCATACCAATGGTGACTTTATTCAAAGACATGCGCAGGCAGTTGCATTGAAACACAAAGTTTCTGTGTTACATCTTGTCACAGACGACAATATTACAAAAGCTATTGATTTGAAAATCCGAAATGAAAATGGTCTTACCAACTATATTGGATACATCAAAAAAACCTGGAATCCGCTTTATAAGGTTTTTCTCTTTTTAAAAGCTTATTTCCAAATTTTTAAGAAACTCAACAAAATCGATGTTGTGCATTTGAACACTTTATTTCCACTAGGGGTTTGTGCCTTGCATCTAAAATGGTTTCAAAACATTCCTTACATCACATCAGAGCACTGGTCTGGCTATCATTTTCCATGGTCTCAAAATATGTCAAAATTTGAAAAATTTATTTCCAAACACATTGCTCGTCATGCTTTTGCCATCTGTCCTGTATCAAAAAACTTAGCAGACTCAATGCAACGTTTAGGACTCAAAGGGAATTACCTTCCTGTTCCAAACGTGACCAGAACAGATATTTTTTCACCGAAAAAGGAAGACCTGTGCAAGAACTTCAAAATCTTACATGTGTCCAACATGAACAACCCCATCAAGAATATCTCTGGCATTCTCAACACCCTAGTTAGAATCCTAAAAAAAATCCCCAAATTAGAAATGGTAATGATTGGTGAGGAAGCCCTTTCTTATCAGAAAAAAGTAGATTCCTTGGGGCTTTCAAAATGTGTTCAATTAAAAAATCACCTTCCTCAAAAAAAATTAGCCGACTACTATAAAAATGCTGATTTATTTATTCTTTTCAGTAACACAGAAAATTTACCCTGCGTTATTTTAGAATCTTTTTCAACAGGAACTCCAGTGATATCCACAAACGTGGGTGGCATTTCAGAATTTTTTCCAAAAAACTTTGGAAGCTTGATCTCTGTTCAAGAAGAAGAACAATTGGCTTCAGAAATCATTTCTTTTTACAAGAACGAAAAAACTTTTGCACCTCCAAGTGAAATGCATTCTTACGTAGAACAACATTTTAGTCAAGAAGTGATTTGTAAACAATTTAGCCAGTTGTACCACAAAGCATTGCAACGTGATTCAAAAGTTCACTGTTAAAATTTGTTATTTATGAAAGCATTTCTATCAAATTTCATTGCAAGATCTGGAAATAAGGTTTTAATTTCTACAATTTTCTCTCGAATTTTATCTTTTTCGGCATCTTGGATAGCACTTCAACTAATTTCTAATGAAAAACTCGGTGTCGTTTTGTTTGCCTACAATATCATTGTATTCATTTTACCCTTTTCTGGACTTGGTCTGTATCACAGTTTGATACGATACGCACCTCTATTGAACAATGCTAGCGAAAAAACACACTTGTTCAATTATGTCCTTCGAAAAGGGATTCTCCTAAGCGTATTGATCGCTGTAGGCGTTTCTTTGTTTAGTTTACTCATCCCTTTTCAGATTGAAAGTTCCCACTCTTTTGTAGCTGTTCTGGCATTTCTTATCATACCTGATTATATTTTTCAAGTCATTAAAATTCAATACAGAATCTTACATGACAATAAATCTTTTGCCAAAGTAGAAGTTGTTTACAACCTCATTCTTTTTGTTACTGTATGCCTTCTCAGTTTTTTATTCGAGGAAAAAGGGTACACAATAGCACTCATAATTCCTGCAATCGTCACAAGTATCATTTTTATAAAAAACTTAAAGCCAACCTTTTCGAAAATTCCAAAACCTCAAATCATAACTTTAGAGTTTTGGAAATACGGTTTTTTTGCGAGCTTGACGAGCGTCGTTTCTCAATTATTAATTGCCATAGATATTTTAGTCATCGGTTCATTAATTCTTGATACTGCAGCGGTAACGACCTATCGATTTATTTCAATTATCCCATTGAGTCTATTGATTTTACCTCAAGCAGTGATGAACACGGATTTCGTACATTTAACTGAGAACATTTTTGACAAAAAAATCACCTACCACTACGTAAAAAATTACATGTTTTTGTTTTTAACAATCAGTGCATGTGTCTTATTATTTTCGTGGTTTTTTTCAAAAGAAATCCTCTCCTTTTTTGACACTGATTTTACACAATACGATACCAGCTTTTTTATTTTGATACTCGGTACCTGTTCTATTTTAGTGTTTAGGGGATTGTTCGGAAACTTGTTGTGTTCAATCGGAAAAGTAAACACCAATCTACAGATAGGCATTATCGCAATTATCTTGAACTGTTTAGGCAATTTCTACATGATTCCGAAATACGGCATCAAAGGAGCAGCAATTACCTCTGCCAGTATCATGTGGTTTACAAGTCTGGCGAGTACATTTGCTTTTTTCTTTTTATATACATCGTTCCTAAAAAAAAATAAATTAGAAATTCCATCAAAATAAATTCCGATTTCTGTCTATTTTTTAGCTTAAAAAAATAGTTTCCTTTGATAAAAAGAATACAACTCCTTCTGAGCGCCAAAACTTTTGTAAAAACGAGCCACCCCAGGAATCATGGAGCCCTCAAAATCAAGGCATAAATCGGTATTTGCATGCGCTCGAATGAGTTCAAACACTAAAAAGGATGGCATTCCCTTTTTTTTAGCGCTGGATGTTACACAAGGAAGTAAATAGGTCAGTCTTTTGTCATCTTTTACCCAAACCATAGCAGCAGACAACATCCCCTTTTCTCTCATCCCCCATATATGAACACACTGCTGCCCACTATTCAATAATTTTTGCAAGGCTCTCCAATGATTTTTTGAAAATACAGCGCTGTGGCCATGTATTTTGTAAAAGCGCAAAAATTCTTCAGGCAAGACCTTCTTTTCGAACAATGCCTCACTTTCTTTTTTAAGGAATCGTTTTCTGTTTTTGTTAAAGCCCTTATGCATTTCTGAGAGGGTTCGATCTAGCTTCAAAATATAGTTGCGTCTTACCGAAGCCCCTTTCAAAATAGGATTTCTCGAATTGTATTGTAGGGTTACTTTTTTGAATTTGTTTGGAATGGCTTTTATAAAATCTTGCATCAATTCTTCCGAAATAAATTCCGATCCAAAAACCCCCAATTGCTGGGTCCAACAAGGAGGGTAAATGTATTTTATAAAAAACTTAGAACGCCAAGGTAAAGGCATCACTGCTTCATAATCACCCAAGACCAACACATCCCAGTGATCGGCCACGCAATCCAAATACCATGAATAAGCGTATATCCGAGAATTGTGAGCCTTGCCAACACAGGCGTCGTATTTTTCGAGATCGATCTCTTTTTTCTTCAAGTAGACAATCATTTCGATCCTTTGTTTTCCAATTCTTTTTGAACACTCGCCAACTGCAATACTTGCTCATAAAAATATTTCCAGCCTCGCCACTCTCCGTAATTCGAAAGTATTTTGTTATGAAAAAGTGTCACAAAAGTCCCGTTCACCTTTTCCACCATTTCATAACTCGCCTTTAATTTTTGAAAGGCTTGCTTTCCAGAAAGCTCCAAAGACTCTCTTAAAACAAGATCTGAAATAGAAAAAGAAAATACTTTCAATGGCGTTTGAATTTCAAAATCCAAATCGTAAAAATAAAACGGCGTACAGGTACTGGCCCGAAAACCCAATTGATCAGGATACCCCATAGAATAGTCCTCCTCTACCTCAAAATCAATTAAATTTTGATAGGTCTCAGGTAAATTTATCCGGAGATAATGCTGCCGAGTTCGCACTGTTGGTATATGAATAATGTTCTCCATTTTTGTGAGTTCTTTTTTCAACATCTCGGTGTTATTCATGGTAAAAAAAGAAGCATTCAATCCAACTTTAACATAATCAGATAGCGACTTAATCAACAAACGAAATTTATTTTTCGTCAAAGAAATATTTGTGTCATAGGTTGTGAAATTTCCTATCAAGAAAAACACCATCGTAGAAACCTTGTAGTTGTTTTGAAGACTCACCATACGATCATACACGTCATAAGGATCTTTTTGTAGTTTCAATAACACCATGCATCGATCCCAAAAAGCACCTAATTTTAGGGTAACTAGATCTACCAAAAAACCTCCTACGCTGCGAATAACCCCTTTTGCCTTGTATAAAAAAGCCTCGTTTATCGTAAACAAACTGATGTAATTATAGGGAGTTGGCTCAAAATGAAAATCAGGGAAATGGGCTTTCAAAATTTCGGCCAATTTATAGGCCCATATATCAATCACTGGCTTGTCTAAAAAGTTGTTCTTAAAAGCCAAACTCTCCTCCGCAGGAAAACGTTCCCATGCATCTTGTACATGAGGCAAGTACTCTTCGTAACGCGAAAGCAGATAAAAACTTGCCGCAAAAATATCAAAGGGTATCGAAGATTTTTTTCCTGCGTTAAAAAAACAAGGAACCTCCTCCCATTCTTGAACCGTAATTTCAATGTCATTGATTCCTTGTTCAAATATCAAATCATGACTCCGAATAAAAAATTCCTTTCCTAAAGGTGCTTTCGAATACGTGAATTTGCAACCATTGTAGGCGACAAACTCTTCCAATGTGGTCGTAAAACGAACAGGAACATTTAAAATCCGAACAAATATATGTTTGAAAATATAACTAAGTCGCGGCGTTATCTTATGGGTATATATTAAAACCATTGATTTTTATTATTTCACTTTCCAGGAATCCGTTAAAATAATTTTTATTTCAACAAACTCATGGGTAACAGTCCGTTCATTTCACAAAACCATGTTGCGAAAAACTTCATAGAATTTGTGAATCTGCAAAGCTAAAATACGCTTTTTCAGTGACTATCACATGATCTAAAATTTTAATATCCATTGTCTCACTAGCCCGTTGTAATTTTCGGGTAATCTGCTTGTCTTGAACACTCGGATCAACACTCCCAGAGGGATGGTTATGACAAAGCACAATTCCAGTAGCCGCATGCTCTAAGGCTTTTTTAAATACCACTCGAACATCCACCAAAGTACCGACCAAACCTCCCTTACTCAGCTGATGTTTATTTAAAATCTTATTCGAATTATTCAAATAAAGAACCCAAAACTCCTCGTGCGTCAACATCCCCAATTGCGAATGCATCAAATCAAAAACATCTCGACTACAAGTAATTTTTTGTCGCTTTGTTCTTTCTTCTGAAATGAAACGTTTCCCCAATTCCAAAGCCGTCACAATTGAACAGGCTTTGGCCGCGCCAATACCCTCAAATTGTTGCAGCTGCTCTATCGTTAACTGGGACAATTCATACAACCGGTTTTGACAATGTGACAATATTTTTTTAGACAATTCCAACGCGCTTTCATTTTTGTTTCCTGAACCGATCAAAATGGCGATCAATTCGGCATTGGATAACACAGAAGCTCCCTGCAATTTCATTTTTTCTCTTGGACGATCTGAAACGTCCCAATTTTTAATGGCAATCGATTGGTTTTTAAGAATCATAGCAGTGATTTTTATATCAAAGATAAGAGTAATATATTTGTATTCAGATACGTTGCAATGTGGCACCTTTTTTTATTTCACAATTGACAACGGTTAAACCTGATACAAATGAAAATTGTCATTGCTGGTGCTGGAGACGTTGGTTTCCACTTAGCGAAATTACTTTCCAAAGAATCACAAGACACCTATGTGGTTGATTCAAATTCGAAAAAATTAAAATACATTGACGAACATTTGGATGTCATTACACTGAAAGGAGATGCAACTTCTTTAAAGACACTCAAGGACGTTGGAATAGAACAAGCCGATTTACTCTTGGCAGTTACAGAATCTCAAAACACCAACCTAACCGTTGCAGCATTGAGTAAAAAATTAGGCGTAAAAAAGACCATTGCAAGAATTTCGAATACCGAATTTTTAACCACCAAAGAAATCAATTTTGCAGAAGTGGGTATTGACTATATGATTTCACCCGAATACCTTGCTGCCAAAGAAATTGAGGTGCTTTTAAATGAATCTGTATTCAATGATAAAATAGAATTTGAAAAAGGTGCAATCAATATTTTAGGAGCGCGTCTTTCCTCCAAATCACCTCTGGTAAACAAAACTGTGAAAGAAGCGAAAGATCTTTTTCCAGACATCAATTTCACCATCATTTCACTGAAAAGAGAAAATACCATAGAAACGATCATTCCCAGAGGAGACACAACATTCAAACACCACGATCAAGTATATTTTTCCGTAACGGCAGATTCGGTAGATAAAATTTACCAACTTATTGGCAAAGAAAGAATTGGCATCAAAGAGGTCATGATACTTGGCGGTAGTAAAATTGGTCAAAAAGCAGCACAATCTCTTTGTTCCAAAAACTTCAACGTCAAGCTAATCGAAACGAAAAGAGACAAAGCCTTTGAATTGGCGGATCATCTCTGCGATGCATTGATTGTCGAGGGAGATGGTAGAAATGTAGAGCTTTTAGAAGAAGAATCTATTGCTACCATGGATGCATTTGTTGCCGTAACAGGAAATTCCGAAACCAACATTATGTCTTGCTTGGTGGCCAAATCAAAAGGCGTAAAAAAAACCATTGCTTTGGTAGAGAACATGGATTATATCAACATCTCTCAAACGATTGGAATTGATACACTCATCAACAAAAAATTATTAGCTGCCAGCGCGATCTTTAAACATGTGCGAAAAGGAAAAGTTTTGGCTTTGGCGAATTTGCACAATGTAGACGCCGAAGTATTGGAATTTTTCGTGAGAAGAAATGCAAAAGCAACAAAAGTTCCTATCAAAGACTTGAACCTATCAAACAAAGCGGTTATTGGCGGGGTTGTTCGAAAAGGGTTGGCCACCATGACTTTTGGGGACTATCAAATAGAAAAGGGGGATCGCGTAATTGTTTTCTGTTTGCCAGAAGCCATTGGAGAAGTAGAGAAACTTTTCAACAACTAACAAGCGGCATACCTTATGAAACCAAAAGATTTGAATTTTAAAATGGTCTTGAGCTTTTTGGGACTTACCGCAGGGCTCAATGGTATCTTTATGCTGCTTTCCGTACCTTTCAGCTTGTATCACAATGAAAAAGAAGCTACGGGAATTTTACTAGCCGGTACACTGACCATTGTTTTTGGATTTCTTTTGTGGTTTTTTAATAGAAAAGCGCCTAAAAATCTTCAAAAAAGAGAGGGATATATCATTGTAACATTGGGTTGGCTTGTACTTACATTCACTGGAGCCCTTCCCTATCTTTTTACCGGTACCATTCCCAATTTTGTAGATGCCATTTTTGAGACTATTTCTGGCTATTCAACCACAGGTGCTTCCATCGTCAACGACATAGAAATCCTTCCAAAAGGCATTCTCTTTTGGCGCAGTGCCACACATTGGATTGGCGGTATGGGAATTATTGTACTCACCGTGGCTATTTTACCATTGTTAGGAATTGGTGGAATGCAATTGTTTCTTGCCGAAGCACCAGGCCCTTCTGCAGATAAAATGCATCCGAGAATCACACAAACAGCGAAACGGCTTTGGCTCATATACATCTCTTTGACGCTCACAGAATTTCTGCTTTTAAAAATTGCCGGAATGACCTGGTTTGATGCCATCAATCATGCCATGGCGACCATGAGCACTGGTGGGTTTTCTACCAAAAATACAAGTCTTGCTCATTGGAATCACATGCCTGTTATACAATACATTGTCATTGCTTTTATGTTCGTAGCAGGAACCAATTTCGTATTGACTTATTTTGCCCTGAAAGGCAAAATCCAAAAAATATTTCAAAACGAAGAATTCAAATATTATTTCTTCGGAACCCTAGGGTTTACAATCCTGCTTACCATTATTATCCAATTTTTTCAGGATCCAAATTTGCAAACGAGCATTCACCATCCAATGCCTTGGGGAAGTTTTGAAAGCGCTTTTAGACATGCCGGCTTTCAGGTAGTCGCTATTCTGACCACTACTGGATTTGTTTCCGCAGATTACACCCTTTGGAATTCGTTGGCAACCATGCTTGTATTTTCACTCTTTTTAATTGGCGGATCTGCTGGATCAACGAGTGGAGGTGTCAAAATTGTACGTCATATCATTATGATCAAAAACAGTATTTTAGAGTTCAAAAAGCTCTTGCATCCCAATGCCATTATCCCGGTTCGTTATGATGGAAAAGGAATCTCAAGAATTATTGTTTTCAATATCCTGTCTTTCTTTGTTTTGTACATGCTCATTTTTATTACCAGTGCGATCGCGTTGAGTTTTATGGGACTTGATTTCTCTTCTGCCATAGGCGCTGCAGCATCTTCATTAGGAAACGTTGGACCAGCGTTGGGAAGCCTGGGACCTGTAAATAATTATGCCGCTCTGTCCGACGTTGCGAAACTGTTTTGCTCTTTCTTAATGCTTATTGGACGGTTGGAATTGTTTACCGTTTTGATTCTTTTTACCCCTTATTTCTGGAAAAAAAATTAAAGCACCTATTTGCCTTTTTTTGAAGAGGAATTTACTTTTCCGAAATCACTTCTTTAAAGCGATCAAAATCCAAACCACCATAATTGCCTGAGCTCATAAATAGTAGCGCGGTGCGGTCCATGTCATGTAAAAACAAAAACTTTTGAAAATGAGAAGGGTTTGTAAACACCTTCAAATCTGTTCTCTGAAAAGCATCTTTGATCTGTTGTTCTGATACCTCCTTCAGCTCCTTGATAACTACCGCCTCGGGAGAATAAAAAACAACGGCCTCATCAGCAGCGTCCAAAGCACCTCTGTACTGTTCTAAAAAAGAAGCGTTCAAACTACTATAGGTATGCAATTCCAAACACGCCAACACTTTTCTATTTTTGTATTGATTTTTTACCGCTGTTGTGGTAGCCTTCACTTTGGAGGGGGCGTGTGCAAAATCTTTAAAAACAACGGTAGTTTCTATTTCCACAATTTTTTCTAGTCGTTTGCTTGCTCCTTTAAAACTGGCAATCGCTTCATAGAAATCATCCTCGCCCACACCCATATGCTGACAGATCCACTTGGCTCCTGCTAAATTTTGCAAATTGTGTACGCCAAAAATCTCCAAAGGCATAAAACCCTCTGGCGTTTCTATAGAAGTCACCCCGTTTTCAATTGTATAATTTGGGGTTTGATACGGGTATTTTTTTATCGGATGTAATGTACCCTCAACCACAGCAGCTGTCTCCCTATCCTCTTGGTTGTATACCATAATTCCACCATTCGTCAAAGAATCCGTAAAAATCTGGAACTGCTCTTTGTATTCATCGAAAGTTGGAAAAACATTGATATGATCCCACGCAATGCCACTCAAAAGCGCAATATTGGGTTTGTACAAATGAAATTTAGGCCTCCTATCAATAGGTGAAGCCAAGTATTCATCACCTTCCAATAGGACAAATTCATTCTCTTCTGTCAAATGAACCATGGTATCAAAACCTTCCAATTGCGCACCCACCATATAGTCTACCGCAATGTCATGATAATGCATAACATGAAGTATCATCGCAGTAATCGTCGTTTTTCCATGCGATCCTCCAATCACCACTCGGGTCTTATCTTTTGACTGCTCGTACAAAAACTCCGGATAAGAGTATATTTTCAAATTCAATGCTTGCGCTTCGAGCAACTCCGGATTGTTCTCTTTGGCGTGCATTCCGAGAATGACGGCATCCAACTCGGATGAAATTTTTTCAGGAAACCAACCCAATTGAGCAGGCATCAAACCCTTGCTTTCCAAACGAGCTTTTGAAGGGTTAAATATCGAATCGTCACTTCCCGTAACGTGATAACCTTTTTGATGCAAGGCCAAGGCAAGATTGTGCATGGCACTTCCACCAATGGCTATAAAATGTACATTCATTCTTTCAATTATTTGGATTTGTAAATGTATGAATTTAGAAAAAAAATGTAACATTTTTATTCGTTTTTAAAGTAAAAACCCGCAGTAATAATTTCTCAAGCAGCGTGTGAAAAATCTATTTCTAAAAATGTATATTTGTCAAAAAAGAATACCATGGATTTAAACGCAATCCCCAAAATAAAACACGCCAACAGTGATCAATTTTTTCTCTTGGCAGGACCTTGTGCTATTGAAGGAGAAGCTATGGCACTTCGCATCGCAGAACAAGTTGTTTCCATTGCGGACGACCTAAAAATACCCTATATCTTCAAAGGAAGTTTCAAGAAGGCCAATAGATCTAGAATCGACAGCTTTACGGGTATTGGAGATGAAAAGGCTCTGAAAATTTTGCGCAAAGTATCCGAAACTTTTGACATTCCAACGGTCACAGACATTCACACCAATGAAGATGCTGCTATTGCAGCAGCCTACGTAGACGTTCTTCAAATTCCTGCGTTTTTGGTAAGACAAACGGATTTGGTCGTTGCCGCTGCCAAAACGGGAAAAGTGGTAAATCTCAAAAAAGGACAATTCATGAGTCCTGCGGCAATGCAACACGCCGTGCAAAAAGTGAAAGACGCAGGAAATGAAAAAGCATGGATTACGGATAGAGGTACGATGTTTGGTTACCAAGACATGGTTGTAGATTTCCGAGGAATTCCTGAAATGCAAACTTTTGCTCCAACAATTCTAGATGTGACGCATTCTTTGCAACAACCCAATCAAACCAGCGGTGTTACTGGAGGAAGACCCGACATGATTGAAACCATTGCGCGAGCAGGAATTGCTTGTGGCGTCGATGGTCTGTTTATCGAAACGCATTTTGACCCTGCCAATGCAAAATCGGACGGAGCAAACATGTTAAACTTGCAGCATTTAAAGCAACTCCTTAGCAATCTAACCGCAATTCGAAAAACCATCAATACCTTGCCCTAAAAATGGCAAGAATCAATCACTTAGGTGTATCTTTTTTTATTTGATGAATCAAATATTCCAGTCCATTCAGTTTCAATTCATACACCAAAGAAAGTAGTGTTCCTATTTTTCCTTTTGGAAAACCTTTGGCGTGGTACCAAACGATGTAATGTTCGGGCAAATCAATCAAATCATAACCTTTGTATTTTCCATACGGCATTTGAGTGTGCGCCAAGGTTTTTAATACTTCTTTCGCGTCTTGCATTTGATGTGTAATTCGTGTTTTTTCAACCTGAAAACAGCGTGTTTATTCGAAAACTAACTCGTGATTACTTTCGTAGCACTTTTTTGTGAAGTACCCCATCATTGGTTTCAATTTTGACAAAATAAACCCCGATTGGAAGGTATCCCAAATCTAATTGAACCCTATTCTGATTAATCTGAACAATTTTTATGAGCTTTCCTTTGGCATCTGAGATTGATACACTTAAAATAGGTTTGCCATGCGCAAGATACATGTTCAAATAGTTACGAACTGGGTTCGGGTACATGGTCAATAAATTCTCTTTTGAATTTTTCGGTACCGAAAGTGTACTCCCCACAGACCAGTTTGAAGCCACATTGTTATCCGAAGACAAATCCGCAAGAGTCAAGTACCCTCCATTTCCATCTGCTTCCTCAGGCCAAGGCAAACTGTCTTCATACGAAACTTGATCAATCAAATTTCCGTACCCATCTAACAACACAATTTCTTGTCCTTTGTTCGACAAACTTCTTGAGAACTCATCAAATGAGGTTTGTCCATATTTGCTCTCAAAAGAAACACTTTCATTGGTTAAAAAAACAGCACCATTTCCAGGAATTACATAACCTGCAGGAAACTGATAGACAAGTCCAGTTCCCCCAATATAGACACCCGTCAAATCTGCATCCGAACTGCTATTATTTGTGATTTCAATAAATTCAAAATCACTTGAATCCTCACCCACTGCCACCTGAGGATGATAATTGATCTTAGAAATTACCAAAGAAGGCACTGTCACTTGGTCACAAGCACTAAAACCACCAAGCTGATTGGTCATCCATTGAATACGTTCTGTGACAAATGTTTTCAAATTGGCAATGCGCTGTTCAAACTGAAGGTCTACACCCCATACTTGTTCTTGACGTCCCACAGCCTCTGAAATCAAAGAAACCGTTTCATCCACCAAATCAAAAATCTGATCTTCGTGCAAAGGCTGTCCAACTTGTGTCAATTCACTCCACCTTTTTGTGAAATAACAATTGAAAGTAGGGTCGTAAAATAAATCCGTCCAAAATGTAGCACCTCTATTGTCTACCGAGAACTGCCAAAGATCTGATTTACTTCTATCAAATCCCCAAAAAAACAAATCATTCCCGAAAGTCAAATTGAAATCCCACACAGGGCCGGCTCGCAACTTACCGTTGCGGTCTTTATGAAAAAAAGTACTGAATTGATAACCATCGGGATTCGATGCCAATTCATTCAGTAACATGAAATCTACAAAAGAAGGAATGTCAATCACAGAAGGATAACCATCCAAAACCGAATTGTTTTGTACCAAAGATTGATTCGCTAAATTTTGAAAAACATTCTGAATATAGGTATCCTGCTCAGACATCACTTCATCTGGCTTGGGATGCACATGGATAAAGTTAGCACCCCACCCATAACTATTCATTGTCCATGCCAATTCATTTCCTGAATATTTATCTGTTTTTGTAATGTATCCCCCCGATAATTTCGGCATGCTTAAATCGACTTGCTTAATTTTGTTAATATCGATCCGACTATCGTCTGCTTTTAATTTTTCTTGCAACACATAAATCCCTTGGTAGGCATCGTTCAAAACCACCTCACAATACCTTCCTCTGGCAGCGTATTGCCCAATATTATTTGACAATTTGTAACTCACATAGTCGCGCACAAAAGTCGTATCAAAGGCAATTCCACTCAAAATCCAATCATTTTCCTTGGGCATATCGAGCAGATTCACATTTTCTTTTTCTTGAAGTGCATTGTAGGTCGTAAGTAAATATTGTTTTTTAGAAAACTCTTGTGAACTCGACCCTCTTCTTTCAATTTTGATTGCACCGCTAAAATCTTGATACGCCAATGTTGTTCTATCAGAAACATAATTTCGTGTGCCATCTGGCCGTTCCACAATCTCCATCGTAGCGTCAATTTTAGGTTCATCTGGAATCTCCTGGCCTCCCGATGTTTCAAGAAATACGATAGGCAAGTTTGAAGACTCAAAACTAAATGGCGCTGGATCGGGATCAACAAACCAAGACGGCGTATCATTATAAGCAATCGTTTCTCCTGTCACTTCTACAGAAAGTACAGGGATCGCAGTCATGTCAGATGACGTCAGAGACTCGTTATGTACTTGCACGGCGAGTGTATTTGTTCCGTTTACAAGCATGTCTGTATCCAGAAAAAAACGTTCCGGGGCGAGCCCTCGATAAAGGCGTGCTTCATGCAACCCATCGGTTGGCTGATCAAAAGGCACTGGCGACCCTGAAACCAAATCTCTCGCAACTTCTACCCCGTTTATATAGGCCACAAAACCATCATCATAATCCATATCCAGTACCAATCGATTGATGTCGGACACATTGGTCAGTTCAAAATCACGTCGCATAAACACAGAAATCTGGGGTGAGGGTATCTCCGTCGTGTCATCACCATCTCCGTAGCCAAATCCAGAAGAAGCTGTAGACCAGCCTGAAGGGGTATATCCTGTCTGTATCCAATATGACGCAGGTTCCGCTGTTGGAACCGTGTAAAGAAATGCATCATTTGGCAAAACAACACTTTCCCAATGGTAGGTTTGGGCGTTCATTGAAAAAAGACTGCATAAAAAAAGCAAAAGGAATTTGTTCATGGATTTGGGGTATGTAATTCTAGAACAAGATAGTCATTACTTTGCACGTAATAAAGAAAATTATTTGCGGAAAGAAAAAAGAGCGCCATTTATTTCTTTGCTAAAAAATATTGAAATGCTCATTATTTTCTTAATTTTGTTTCACCAATCACTCGCAGTGAGGGGACGACTGGTTTTGACAGCAAGATCAATCAAAAAGTAAGCATGTCGAGCAAGGAAACATACCTCGTAAAACTCTGTCTCAACTTTTTTAAACGGCGAAGAAAACTACGCTATGGCTGCATAATCTGAATTTACAGTAAGATTAGGCCTCGGCTCACAAGGTGAGCAAGCCATACATCTCCGGAAAGCCCTGGTATGTGGCGTTCCATTTAGAGGTGTCGTAAATGCATACCTAAGAATTGTGGGCTTCGACACATTTCCGAAATCAAAGAAGCTACGTTTGCAATAGCCTGTTTTTAGGCGGTTTCAAATCGAAAATCAATTAAAAACTAAACATGTAGAAAGCTTTGCGGTTGCTTGTTTGGACCCGGGTTCGATTCCCGGCGTCTCCACGATCAAGCGTAACTTCGTTACGTTTTGAACACATAAAAAGCGCAATAAGTTTTACTTGATTGCGCTTTGTTGGTTTTAGACATAAGAGCTGCGAGGGCTGTTTTCTGTATTTCCCAGAAGAAATACCAAAGAAAAACTGAAAATTATTCCAGAACTCTCCACAATAATAAAGGGCAACATACAGTTATCAAATAGTGGCCTTTTTTCTTTGTAAAATTTCTGACTTAGAATGCTCGAACTGAACGCACATACAATTCATCCTCTAATTTAAAGGAATTACTGCTATACTGAAATCCCGTGCCGAAATTTTGTCTCCATGCCGTTTCTTCTTCGAGACCATTCACAGAATAGACGGTTTGGTTCGATGACCAATAAGTTTTTGATCCTAATGATGTCCCAGCAGATTCAATATCTGACTTCAGAGAATACATTTGAGCTAACTCATACCTTGTAGGGAGTCTCCAGTCTACAAAATTTTGACCATCTGCTGAATGACTCGAAGGATTGGATATCGTATTTTGCGCATTGTACCAAGACACGAGACCTTGATCTTGTGTTTCGGCAACCAACCCATGCTTGCCATCTGCTGAAATCATAAAAACATAACCACCAAGCTCTGGCCAATGTCCAATCGTATAGACAGGTTCTGACACATTTTCGGCTAGTTTTGCGTGCAAAGCAAACGGAACACTCATCAATTGGCTTGTTCCAGAAATCGTATAGTTCGTACCCCCAGTAAGGTCGGTCTCTGTTTTTACAAAATAGGGGCCATCGCTCCAATCTATGGCACTAAAATCATCTGAAGTACTCCCTGTTCCTATTTCAACCGTCACAAGCCCATTGGTGTTTGAGGTGGGTGTATGCGTCTCTACATAGACTGCTGATCCTGTTGCCGTGCTTTGCAATATACTTATTTGCATTCCTACTGCCTGATCACTTACCAATGCTCCTGCTGCATCTCGAACAACGGCTTGGTAACTCATCTTTTCTGGCGCTTGGCTAAAACTGGCTGCACTTAGTAGGAAAGCCACAATAAAAGTGTAAATTCTTTTCATATGATCTCTTATTTTTTAATGATTTTAAAGGTTTTTAATTCGATATTGTTTTGGTTTACGCGCAACACATAAACACCTGAAGATTGATCTTGCATACTTATTTCAGTATCTGAACGATCAATGAAACCCTGTAAAAGTACTTTCCCTTGCATATTTGCGAGGCGATAACTTAAATTGGTGAGGTTAGGATCTGCAATGGTAAGTATCAAATACGCTGCTGTTGGATTGGGATAAGTCACCGCTTGCAATTTAACTGTACCCAATTTGGGATTGCTCATGGAACTTAATTCAACAACTTGTTGTACGCCCTGACTCATACTGCCATCACTATCAACATTTGAAGTGTAAAATACCTGACCCAAACTGTAGCTAAAACTTCCTGCACTAGCCATCCCTTCCCCTCCTGATGACACAATGGTTTCTTGAGATTGTAATAAAAATGATACGAGTAATGCACACGTTAAAGTTAGTGCTCTTTTCATAGGGGTAGTATTTATTGAGGACACTTTTTTAGGAGAAAGCTTGTCTTGCTTGTTAAAAGTAACAATTTATTACCACAAAACGCAACTTATTGTCTGAAAAATTAGCCATGTCAATATTTAAAGCTCATGCTACCCGATTAGAAGTTTCTAAAAAAAGCTGTTGTAAAACCAGGTACTTTAAAAATAGGGATGACTTTATTTTTTTCATTACTGTTCGCTTTTCGATCAAAAATTATGAGATATTTAATTATTTTTTTTGTAAATTGATCACTTGTATATACAAGTAATAATAGTTTTACGTATTTATAGGCTTAAAAAAGGTTAAAATGAAAAAGAATTTTGTTTTTAATTTAGATTGAATGACAAGAAAGACAGTCAGTTCTAAACATCTATCAGTTTTTACATTTTTAATGATCGCATTCATCGGACCGACCTTTGCCCAGAGTCCATCCAATGTTTCAGCCAATCTGGTTCTTTGGCTCAAGGCCAATCAGGGGGTATATACCGATCTAAATCCCAGTGACGGCAATTTGGCAGGAACCACCCTTGCGACAGATGGGCAAAGCAGCCAATCCTGGGATGATGTCTCTGGAGCCCGAGCCCATGATGCCACAAGGTCCATAAATTTTCCGGTGTTTAGAGACAATGTGACTGACAACATCAATTTTAACCCCGTTGTAGATTTTAACGGAGCCAATGTACTCGACTTTAATAATGATTATATTTTTTCCTCAGGTACAGGTACGGAAGACGGCATGACTTGGTTTGCGGTTGTCAAGCCGGATGTTGGCTCATCACCTAAGTTTGTTTTTGATTTTGGAAACTATGCAGGAAGAGGGTATGGATTGGCCTATAGTTCTGACACATATGACTTTTATGCGTCTTCGGCTTATGGAGGTGCCAATGCTAGTAGAAATCATAGTCTGGGTACACGATCTGCCCTGATGCGATTTTCTATTGACTTTGGAACTGATCAGAGCTTTACCCTAGACGGAGCCGCCACTCCCGATGTCACCCAAGCGATCACATTGACTGCTCTGACTTCAAATGAAATATACGCTCGAAGCACTTCGAACCTCAATAGATCTCCCTTTACCATCGGGCGTCAGGGAAAAACAAGTAACCTTAGTGGTCGTTTTTTTGACGGTCGCATCGCAGAAATTATTGGTTACAACAGAGATCTGCCTTTAGCAGAGGTTCGTCGTGTTGAAAGCTACCTGGCCATCAAATACGGCATCACCATCGACCAAACCACCGCTCAAGACTATGTTGCTTCTGACGGCACCACAGAAATATGGAACAAAGATGCAACCCACGCAGAGCGGTTTAACCACGATATTGCGGGCATTTTCCGAGACGACCTGTCTGGCTTAGACCAACGTGTGGCTCGCTCGGTCAATACCGACGTCATCGTTACCATAGCGCTAGACAACAATTTTACCGCAAGCAATGCAGATGCCACACGAACAACCGCTTTTGCCTCAGACCTCAGTGGTCTAAGCTGGGGAAACAACAATGGCGATGTTACCAATTTTGTCTCTGCTGACTTTCCCG
>CAXRIA010000008.1:0-16035 GCA_964230805.1 Flavobacteriaceae bacterium | reverse complement strand
ATTGGCAGGAGAATAACTTGTTCTGGCATCAACCAAAGCGGGAAATTTCCTCCGGTATGTTCGAGCAATACTGCGATAAATCGTTCCATGGATCCGAAGGGAGCGCGGTGAATCATTACTGGTCTGTGGTCTAAGTTGTCTGATCCTTTGTAGGTTAAATCAAAACGTTCGGGGAGGTTGTAATCTACTTGAATGGTTCCTAATTGCCAGCTTCTTCCCAAAGCATCTTTCACCATAAAGTCCAATTTGGGACCATAAAAGGCAGCTTCGCCGTATTCTACCACGGTTGTAAGGCCTTTTTCCTTACTAGCATTGATGATCGCTTGTTCCGCTTTGTCCCAGTTTTCATCCGTTCCGATATATTTTTCATGGTTTTCTGGATCACGTAATGAAATTTGCGCAGTAAAATCCTCGAATCCTAAAGAACCAAAAACATACAAAACCAAATCAATTACTTCTTTAAATTCTTGATCCAATTGCTCTGGCGTACAGAAAATATGCGCATCGTCCTGTGTAAAGCTTCGAACACGCGTCATACCGTGCAATTCTCCACTTTGCTCGTATCGGTATACGGTACCAAATTCTGCGAATCGTTTGGGCAATTCTTTGTAGGAATAAGGTCGGTAGTTGTACACTTCACAATGATGCGGGCAGTTCATGGGTTTCAACAAGAATTCTTCATCTGTCTTTGGCGTTTTGATAGGTTGAAAGCTATCTTCACCATATTTTTCGTAATGACCAGAGGTAACGTACAAATCTTTTTGACCGATGTGAGGGGTCATCACCATTTCGTACCCTGCTTTTTTCTGGGCTTTTTTCAGAAATTGTTCAAGACGCTCGCGAAGTTCGGCTCCTTTGGGTAGCCACAAAGGCAATCCCTGTCCTACTTTTTGAGAGAATGTAAAGAGTTCAAGTTCTTTTCCTAATTTTCGATGATCTCGTTTTTTTGCCTCTTCCAAAAGAGCCAAATATTCGGTCAACATCTTCTGCTTTGGAAAGGAAACCCCATACAAACGTGTGAGCTGTTTGTTTTTTTCGTTACCGCGCCAATAAGCACCTGCAGCACTCATGACTTTGACCGCTTTGATAATGCCGGTATTCGGAATGTGTCCTCCACGACACAAATCCGTAAAGTTGTCATGATCACAAAAAGTGATGTCTCCATCCGTTAGGTTCTCAATCAATTCAACTTTGAATTCATTTTCTTCCTCTTTGTATTTGTGCAAGGCATCCGCTTTGGAAACACTTCTCATATTGAATTCGTGTTTTCCGCGTGCCAATTCTAAAAATTTCTTTTCAATAGTCGGAAAGTCTTTTTCCGAAATCGTTTGTTCACCGAGATCCAAATCGTAATAAAAACCGTTTTCTATGGCAGGACCAATGGTTAATTTTACACCCGGGTAAAGTTCTTGCACAGCCTGTGCTAGCACGTGTGCAGACGAATGCCAAAAAGCTTTCTTACCTTCTGGTTGCTCAAAGGTAAACAGTGTCAAATTACCATCTGTGGTGAGTGGTGTTTTGGTTTCAACGGTGGTGCCGTTAAAATCTGCAGAAATAACATTTCTTGCCAAACCGTGACTGATACTCATAGCCACATCCATTGGGGTACTATTTTTTTCGTACGCTCTTACACTCCCGTCAGGTAAAGTAATTTGAATCATGTTTTGAAATTTAAGATAGCAAAGATAACCAAGATTTCAAGATTTTAGCAGGGAACTATTGAAAATTTTAACGAAAAAAAAACGACTTTTTGATTGCCCTCAAGAATGGTATTTTTTTGCGCAAAATATGGGGGTATTTTCACAATAACAAAGAAGAAATGCTATCTTTACCCTCGTAACAAGTGAATGGTAGCTTTTTTGTTGCGCAAATAAAATTCTTTTCGAATTTAAAGACAAATACGCTGCGTTCCACCGCCAATCAGAACAAAAACAATAAGATGAAATTAAATTTAAAAAAACCGCTTGTTTTCTTTGATTTAGAAACAACAGGGATCAATATCGCGAAAGATAGAATTGTGGAAATTTCCATCTTAAAAGTTTTTCCTAATGGGAATAAAGAAAGTAAAACTTGGTTGGTAAATCCAGAAATAGAAATTCCCAAGGAGGCATCTGATGTGCATGGAATCACAAATGAAAAGGTAGTCACCGAACCAACCTTCAAAGAATTGTCTTCTCAAGTCAATGAAATGATCAAAGGATGTGATTTGGCAGGGTTC
This sequence comes from Flavobacteriaceae bacterium, assembly GCA_964230805.1. GTDB lineage: Bacteria > Bacteroidota > Bacteroidia > Flavobacteriales > Flavobacteriaceae > Flavicella. Next base: position 13,817 of record CAXRIA010000008.1, on the reverse strand, counting down.
AATTCCAATCGGTTTGACATACCTCTTTTGGCAGAAGAATTGCTTCGTGTGGGGGTCGATTTTGACATGAAAAATAGAGTTGCTATTGATGTACAGGTTATTTTTCATAAAAAAGAACAACGCACGTTAAGCGCAGGATACAAATTTTATTGTGGTAAAGATTTAGAAAATGCGCATTCCGCAGAGGCAGATACCATGGCTACCTACGAAATATTGTTGGCACAACTGGAGAAATACAATGATTTGGAGAATGACGTACAAAGTTTGAGCACGTATTCTTCGCATCATAAAAGAGCTGATTTTGCAGGTTTTATTCAATTCGATGAAAATGAGGAGGAATGCTTTACATTTGGCAAATACAAAGGCAGAAAAGTAACAGATGTATTGGCGGAAAACCCAGGGTATTATGCATGGATACAAAATGCAGATTTTCCATTATTTACAAAAAAAGTGCTGACACAAATCAAACTGCGCAGTTTGAATAACAAGTTGTAGCAATACGGTTCAAACGTGTCGTTAGAGAAAAAGGTATAAAATAAAAAATATGTTCGTAGAATACAATACATTGCCAGAGAGCTCGAGAGTTTGGATTTACCAGTCTGATCGAGAATTTTCCAAAGAAGAAATTGAAAGAATAAATAAAGAAGCAGCCGAATTTATCGACTCTTGGACGCGTCACGGAGATCATTTGAAAGGAGGATTTGAAATCAAATACAATCGGTTTCTCATTTTGGCAGTAGACGAATCTTTTGCTTCCGTTTCAGGTTGTTCGATTGATGCTTCTGTTCGATTTGTGCAAAAATTAGAAACCATACTTTCTGTGGACTTGATGAACAAATTGAACGTTTCTTTCAAAGAGGACCAACAAATCAATATGGTTTCATTGGCATCCTTTCAAAATTTTGTCAAAGCGGGCAAAATTACCTCAGAAACGATTGTTTTCAACAATATGGTTCAGACAAAAGGAGAACTTGCATTAAAATGGGAAGTATCTGCCAAAGATAGTTGGCATGCGCGGTTTCTGAATTAAGAATGAATTAGAAAAAGTTTGTATGAAAAATGTAGAATGTAACGGCGTGGTGAATCAAAAGATTTCTGCAATGCGGAATGGCTTTCGAAAAGGCCAATTCGTATTTTCTGTGGCATTTTTAATTTTTCACTTCGCTCAAGCGCAACAATTCGACCCGTTGCTGACTTCCGATTCTCTTGCTCAAAACAAATGGGTGGCTTCAAAAATGAAATCACTTTCTTTGAATGAGAAAATAGGACAGCTGTTTATGGTACAAGCCTATTCAAATAAAGGCAAAAAGCACCAAAAAAAAATAGCCTCACTAGTAAAGAAATACCATGTTGGAGGACTTATTTTCATGCAGGGAACTCCGGAGAAGCAAGCGTTATTAAATAATTATTACCAAAAAAAAGCAAAGATTCCATTGCTGGTTGGATTTGATGGTGAATGGGGCTTGGACATGCGTTTGAAAAACACCTTTCGCTATCCTTGGAACATGACCTTGGGCGCTGTAGAAAACAATCAGCTTATCGAACAATTTGGAAAACGTGTGGGGCTGCATTGCAAGCGCTTGGGCATTCATATCAATTTTGCGCCTGTGGTAGATATCAATACCAATCCCGAAAACCCAATTATTGGCAACCGCTCTTTTGGAGAAAACAAATACCGTGTCACCGAGAAGGCAGTGGCTTTTGTCAAAGGGATGCAAGGAGTTGGGGTGTTGGCCAATGCCAAACATTTTCCGGGTCATGGCGATACGGCAACAGATTCGCACAAAACCTTGCCTCAGTTGACGTTTGATTTGAAACGATTGCAGGAGGTAGAAATGCATCCTTATCCTGAACTGTTTAAAAATGGTTTGACAAGTGTGATGGCAGCACATTTGAGTGTGCCTGCATTGGAACCAGACGCTACCGTACCGACTTCTGTTTCTTACAAGGTAATTACAGAACTCTTACAACAAAAAATGGGTTTTAAGGGCTTGGTATTTACCGATGCCTTGAATATGAAAGGCGCTGCCAATTATGCGCAACCAGGAGCTATTGATTTGGCTGCATTTTTGGCAGGGAATGACATGTTACTGATTTCTGAGGATGTGGGTGCGGCGGTAAAAAAAATAAAACGAGCACTCAAAAAAAAGACACTTTCGATAGCGCGTTTGAATCATTCGGTTGAAAAAATACTGAAGGCAAAATACTGGGCAGGTTTGCACGCCTACAAACCTGTCGTTTTAGAAAATTTACAAAGCGATTTGAATTCAAAACAAGATACTGTTTTGCGTAACAAATTGGTCGAACAATCGATGACCTTGTTGCAGAACAAAGATGGGGTGTTTCCGATTCGAGAATTGGCCAATACGAAAATAGCCTATGTAAAATTGGGAAAAGCTGTGCATCACACCTTTTTAGACCGTTTGAACTCCTATGCGGAGGTGACAGAAATTCAAGGGAATAAAATGACACTTCTTTCAAAGTTACATCGTTTTGATAAAGTGGTTGTAGGGTATCATACGTCAGATGCAAGTCCATGGAAAACCTATCGTTTTTCAGAGGAGGATCTGGAATTACTGGCTTTAATTGCAGCGAAAAAAGAAGTGTTTTTGCATGTCTTTGCAAGTCCTTACAGTTTGTTACAAATACCGTCATTTGAAAATATTGAAGCCATTTTAGTGGCTTATCAGAACAATGAAACAGCACAAGATATTGCGGCACAAATGCTTTTTGGAGCGCTCGAGGCGCAAGGCAAATTGCCCGTTTCTATTGGCAATGATTTCATAGAAGGAATCGGTTTGTCATCTGTTAATTTGATGCGTTTGGGGTATGCTGTTCCAGAAGCTGTTGGAATGAATCGTGCGAAGCTTCAAAAAATTGACAGTGTTTTGCAGTTGGTTGTGAAAGAAAAAATGGCTCCAGGCGCTCAGGTATTGGTTGCCCGTCATGGAAAAGTAGTGTACCAGAGGAATGTGGGGTACCATACTTATGAGAAAGAAAAAAGGGTACAAGAAACGGATGTCTATGATTTGGCCTCGTTGACAAAAATTTTAGGAGCGTTGCCACTAATCATGAAAGCGGAGGAGACAGGTATGTTCTCTTTGGATACAACACTTGAGGCGTTGTTAAAACAGTACAAAGGAACAAATAAAGATACGCTGACGGTCAAGCAATTGCTTTCACATACGGCTCGATTGAAAGCTTGGATTCCGTTTTATCTCAAAACATTGGACAGTGTATCTCACAAACCGCTTCAGAAATATTATCGGAACAAACCCAATGAACGCTATGCCATTGAGGTGGCAAAAGACCTTTATCTTAGAACGGATTATCGGGATAGCTTGTACCGTGAGGTGAGAAATGTGGAACAAAGAGCTATGCCCGGCTATCAGTACAGTGGTTTGCCTTTTTTTATTTTCAATACCTATTTGGAAAAAAAATTCTCTTCCGGGATGAAAGAGACCTTGCATGCTGAGTTTTTCAATCAGCTTGGTGCCAATACGTTGGGGTATCACCCTTTGGAACGTATGTCTATAGAAAAGATCATCCCATCAGAACAAGATGCTTATTTTCGCCACCAAAAATTGCAAGGACATGTGCATGATATGGGCGCAGCTATGCTCGGAGGTGTCAGTGGAAATGCAGGCTTGTTTGGCAGTGCAAACGATGTGGCTAAGGTGATGCAAATGTTTTTACAGGAGGGGATTTATGGAGGGCATCGCTATTTGGAGGCAAAGACTCTGAAAAAATTTAACAAACGTTATTTTGAGAAAGAAGCGGTCAGGAGAGGCTTGGGTTTTGACAAGCCTCAGATAGATACGGAAGTAAAATCTACTTGTGGCTGTGTTTCTGACAATAGTTTTGGGCACAGTGGTTTTACAGGAACCTACGCATGGGCAGATCCAGACTCTGGTTTACTCTATGTTTTTTTGTCAAATCGAACCTATCCGACCATGAAAAACAACAAGCTTGGAGAGGAAGACATACGAACCAAGATACAACAATTGGCTGTTGAGGCTATTGTGGACTAGTCTTTTTGGTTGGCAATCGCCACGGTATGACAGGCAACGAGTGCCGCTGTTTCTGTTCGCAAACGGCTTTGGCCCAAGGTCACAGGAATGTATTGTTTTTGCAAAGCCAGTTCAATTTCTTTGCTAGAGAAATCGCCCTCAGGCCCAATTAAAACGGTTGTGTCCGTATTGGGAAGGATTTCCTGTTTTAGAGATTTTTTTTCTTGTTCTTCACAGTGAGCGATGAATTTTAGTCCCTCGATTTCTTCAGCCATAAATTCTTTGAATGTTTTGGCTTCGTTTATTTTGGGTAGCTGAAATTTGAGCGATTGCTTCATGGCAGCTCGTATAATTTTTTCAAAACGTGCGATTTTTACAATTTTTCTTTCAGAATGTTGACAAATAATAGGTGTAATTTCATCAATGCCAATTTCCGTTGCTTTTTCCAAAAACCATTCCATTCTGTCGTTCAATTTTGTGGGAGCTACAGCAATGTGTAGGTGATAATTCCATGTTTTTTCTTTGGCAATGCACCTTGTAATTTGAACACAACATTTGTTGTCATTGGCAACGATAATCTCTGCATCAAATAAAAAACCTTTGCCATTGGTGATGTGTAACAGGTCTCCTTCTTTTTTTCTCAAAACACGCACAATATGCCTGCTTTCTGTTTTGTCAAACTTGAATTCGGAAATGTTCGGATTTAGTTCGGGATTGAAAAATAATTGCATGCTTATTCGTTTTGGGATGTGTTCTCTTTTGTTTCGGAGTTTGTTTTGTCTTGTTGCAAAAGGTCGCGTTCGGTTTGTTCTTTTTGCAGATTAAACCCTCTTTTTGGTTTTTTAAGGGTTCTTTTTTTTCTCTTTTTTTTCTTTGTTTTCTTCGAAAACAAGTTGCGAAAGAAATCTCCGGTAGAAATAATTCCAACAGTGACCAGTTCTTTTGTTTTTTGAGGAATGGTTTTGAAAAACTGTCCTGTTCTTTTCAGAAAGGGTATTTTTTTTGTGTTTTCTTCGGGAGGGACTATCTTATTTCCGGCAGCGTCAATTTCAATAATCTTATAGCGATCGGTATGGTTGTCAAATCGATACGAGGCGCCGATAGAAAAACCAGTACTCCTTCCGAATTCTGAGGTTCCACCATGTATGGCGGCATCGAATTGTAAATTCTGATTGGCGAGGAAAGCCGTTCCAACAGCAAACTCTGCCGTGTATGCAGGTTGCACTACTTGACGTGTTTCTCCAAAAATGGCCCAGCGTTCTGTTAGGATGTAGTTTGACGATACGGCGAAGGAATACTGATCTGTGCGTTCGTAGGTTTTGTTGAAAACAAGATTGGTTGTGACCACCCAATTTTCATGCAAGTCATTTTGTAACAAAAGTGCGATTCTTCCTAAGTAAGGACCCTTTCTTGTGCGTGCGAGCGTATTTGTGTTTGTAAAAGAAAAAAGAGACGTATTCGGAAATAACAAATCTTTGTCAAGATTGGGCAGTTTCGATGTAAGCGAAGGTGCAGCATAGAACGAAGCAGATGCTGCAATTCCGACTGAGGGTATGAGTCGTTTCCAATCAAAAGCCTGTTGTTTTTTCCAGCTTCTAATCTCTCGAGGTTTTTTATAGTCGTGATGGTACAACAAATATTTCATACCAAGGCCAATGGAAGCACCGGCTCTTCTTTGTTTGAAGTCATCGACGTAAAAATAATTATGGTCTTGAAAAGCAAACGCATTCCATTCGAATCGTTCGGAAAAGGCGCCCATGCGAACTATTTGTTGCCATTGATTGATTGCCAAACGTTGGTTTCCCGCTTTGTTTTCAAACGATTGGTGTACAAATCCTCCTTCGATTTGAACAATTCCCGTTCCCACGGCAAAAGGACTCTCAGAAAAACCAGGTCTGTTGGAGTTGATAATATCGGTATATTGAGCCGTCATTTTGCTACAAAAGAACAGCAATAAACAAAGGCAAGAATGTTTTACCATGTGCGGGATACGAAATTTTTTCAAAGATAAGATTTTATCTAAAGGAACGCTGCAGTTGCTTTCAAATTGTTATTTTTGGATAAAATAAAAAAACAATGATGCAAGAAGCAGGTTTGCTGAATTTTTTCAGAACCATTTTAATTATTCTACTGATTCTATACGGCTTGAAATTCATAGCCAGATATATTCTTCCCTATGTGCTTACAAGGGCAGTAAAGAAAGCCCAAGAAAGAGCACAGCAAAGTCAGCGTTCGAGCAATAGGGCTTCGGAAGAGGTGAAGGTAGGAGAGACGGTGATAGACAAATCGAGTTTGAAAAACAAACCTTCGAAATCAAATGACAATGTGGGTGAATACGTGGATTACGAAGAGGTAGATGATTGAAATCGAATTGTCGTAAAACAGAACAATCGTCTGTTTTGCGAGGGAGCGAACTGGCGAATTTTCGTAAAGATGTAGAGAACACTTATTCAAATAGGAAGCATGCTGAAAGGCAAGACTCCTGTTTTATCAAATAAAGCATGACAAAAACAAACTTCAAACTAGGAATTCCGCTATTGGTTTTTGTGCTGGTGGCTTTGGGGTATTTTGCACCAGTTTTGCGGGGCGACAAATTATTTCAGAGTGACATTCAGCAATTTCAAGGAATGTCGAAAGAGATTAAAGATTTTAGGGCAAAACATGACACAGAACCCTATTGGACCGATGCGGCTTTTGGCGGCATGCCTTCCTATCAGTTGAGTACCTATTATCCGAATGATTTTATAAAAAAAATAGACAGTATCATCCGTTTTTTACCAAGACCAGCGGATTATTTATTCTTGTATTTTTTCGGGTTTTTTGCCTTGTTGTGGGTGTTGAAATTTGATTGGAAATTGGCCATGATAGGGTCGCTGGCTTTTGGGTTTTCTACCTATTTCATCATTATTTTAGGAGTGGGGCACAATGCAAAAGCCCATGCAATTGGCTACATTCCTTTGGTGTTGGCAGGGGTTTTGTTGGTGTTTCAAAAAAAATATTTTCTTGGGTTTTTGTGGAGTACTTTGGCCATTGCACTGGAGGTCAATGCCAGTCACCCTCAAATGACCTACTATTTGTTTTTCGCCTTGCTTATTTGGGGATTGGTATTGCTGATTGAAAAAATCAAAAACAAAGAAGAATGGTTTGTTTTTGCCAAAGAAATAGGTCTCTTGCTCTTGGCAGCGATTCTTGCTTTGGGAATGAACGCATCGAGTTTGTTGGCAACCAAAGAATACACTTCCTACAGTACCAGAGGAAAAAGCGAGCTGACGATCACGGCTGATGGTAAGAAAAAAGAGCAGCAGGCTGGTTTGTCCAAGAGTTATATCACGGAATACAGTTATGGGGTTTTGGAAACCTTAAATTTGTTTATCCCGCGATTTACAGGAGGCGCGAACAATGAAAATTTAGGAAAGGAGTCGCATACCTATGCCTTTTTGGCATCGCAAATTGATCGACGGCAAGCGGCAGATTTTTCCGAGAATGTCCCCACCTATTGGGGAAGCCAACCTTTTGTCGCGGCACCTGCCTACATCGGGGCAATTTTTATTTTTTTATTTGTTTTGGGTCTCTTTTTGGTCGATGGAAGTTTGAAAAAATGGTTGGTGGCCACAACCGTGTTTTCGATTGTACTGAGTTGGGGGCATAATTTTTCGCTACTGACCGATTTTTTTATCGACTATGTACCCTTGTATACCAAGTTTAGAGCGGTTTCCTCCGTACAAGTGTTGGCAGAAATTGCCATTCCACTGTTAGGAATGTTGGCGTTAAAAACTTTTGTTTTTAGTGACAGAACACCTTTGCAAAAACAAGAAGCCTTGAAAAAAAGTTTTTACACAGTTGGGGGGTTGGCATTAGCCTGTGGCTTGTTTGGACCTTTTGTATTCGATTTTCAAGGGTTGAATGACGCCTATTACAACGATCTGCTCGAAGGGCTGTCGAGTGCCATTGTGGAAGATCGAAAAACACTTTTTTTTAACGACAGTCTGCGCAGTTTTTTGTTGGTTGCACTATCAGCCGTGGTGTTGTACCTGTTTTTGAAAGAAAAATTACATAAAAACAAAGTCCTCTTGGCACTGGGTGTTCTGTTGTTGTTTGATACGATGGGAGTTGCGAGACGCTATGTAAATGCCACCAATTTTTTACCTGCGAGAAAAGTAGAAAAACCATTTGTAAAAACGAGCATCGACAAAGAAATTCTAAAAGACAAAGGACATTACAGGGTTGCGAATTTCGTTGGGAACTTCATGAATGATGGCGCGACTTCCTATTATCACAAATCCATCGGGGGGTATCATGCAGCAAAAATGGGAAGGTATCAAGAATTGGTCGATTTTCATATCGCTAAGAACAATGTGGAGGTTTTGAATATGCTGCATACCAAATACTTTATACTTCCTGATGAAAATGGACAAAAATCAGTAGAGGTAAACCCAGCATCGAATGGCAATGCTTGGTTCGTAGAAAAAATTTTAAGGGTCGATACGGCCGACGAGGAAATTTTGAATTTGGCAGATTTTGATTCCAAGAAAACAGCCATTGTCAACCAAAAAGAGTTTTCTTTGACCCTAAAAAATATCGAAGGAGTTGACCCCACCTCAAAAATTGAATTGCAGCACTACCAAGCCAATGCGTTGGTGTACGAATCGGAAAGTAAAAACAATCAATTGGCTGTCTTTTCTGAAATTTTTTACAAAGAGGGTTGGAATGCCTATATAGACGGTCAATTGACGCCTCATTTGCGAGCCAATTATGTTTTGAGAGCGCTAGAAATACCGGCAGGAAAACACCGAATTGAATTTAAATTTGAACCGACAGTGATTGCAAAGGGAAATGTTGTCAACATCAGTTCTTGGGGCGTGTTTCTCTTATTGTTGCTGGGAGGTAGATTTTTAACGAAGCGAAGAAAAAAATAAAAATCATGCGCATAGGAATGCTCTTAGATACCGTTTTTCCACCAGATCCTAGGGTGGAAAATGAGGCGCGATCATTGATAGAGGCAGGTCATGAGGTTTTTTTGTTTTGTTTGAATCGCAGGCATCAACAATCAGAAGAATGCTACAAGGATATCAAAATACATCGTTTTCCTTCTTCGTGGTTTGAATACAAAATGTCGGCACTGGCTTATACCGTTCCTGTTTATACCCGGAGGATGGCTAGAAAAATCCGGGTTTTTTTAAAGAAAAATGCGATTGAAGTGATTCATATTCACGACATGCAAATTGCTGGCGCTGCCTTCAAGGCGAATCGAACCTATCAATTGCCTGTGGTGTTGGATCTGCATGAAAACCGTCCTGAGATCATGAAGTTTTATCCACATCTTCAAAAATTTCCGGGAAACCTTTTGATCCATCCCCAGCGCTGGAAAAGAAAAGAGCAAGAATTTGTTAAAAAATCAGACCGAACGATTGTGGTAACCCAAGAGGCCAAAGAAAATCTTTTAAAACGAATTGAAATCGACTCAGAAAATATAGCAGTCGTTCCGAATTCTGTGTTGAAAAGTTTCTACACGGAGTCTCAGATACAAAATACGGTGATTCAAAAATACCAAGACCTTTTTGTGCTGTTGTACATTGGAGACACAGGGCTTCGAAGAGGTTTGCTCACGGCCATACATGCCCTTCCTCAGTTGGTGAAAGAATCGACGTCTATTCGACTGGTGGTTGCAGGAAAAAGTTCGGAAGATTCGGTGTTAAAAGCTGCCGTAAAGCGTCTAAAAATGGAAGCCTACGTAGATTTTGTGGGTTGGGTAGATCCGGCCCTTTTTCCATCTTATATTTCCGCTAGTGAGCTTTGTATTTCTCCTTTGCATAGAAATGTACATCACGATACAACCTATGCCAACAAACTCTTTCAATACATGAGTTTTGGAAAACCTTTGTTGGTGAGCAATGCCACAGCCCAAAAAAAGATGGTCACCGCTGTAGGGGCAGGCTATGTGCATAGGGCTTCAGAGGTCAATGATTTTGCAGAGAAGGCACTTTTGTTGTACAGAGATGAAAATTTGAGGAGAGAAATGGGAAGCAGGGGAAAAGCCTTTGTAGAAAATGAGTTTTCATGGGAACGAACCTCGAAAAACTTAGTACATTTATACGATAATTTGAGACCTTGAAGATTTTAATACTTACATATTATTGGCCCCCGTCCGGAGGTTCGGGCGTACAACGTTGGTTGCAATTTGTGAAGTATTTGCAAGATTTTGGTGTGACACCGGTGGTGTATACGGTTGAAAATCCGTCGTACGCGATTCAAGATCCTTCTTTGGAGTCCGAAATTCCTGAGGGGGTTGAAGTTTTGCGGCGTCCTATTTGGGAGCCATATGCTTGGGCTTCTTTTTTGTCAAAGAAAAGAACCGCCACACAGGCAGGTTTTTTAACAAAATCGCCCACTTTTTTTGGAAAGCTGGTGAGGTATGTCCGTGCCAATTATTTTATTCCCGATGCGCGAAAGTTTTGGATTCGACCTTCGGTTCATTATTTGGAAGCCTATTTGCAAAAAAATCCGGTAGATGCCATTATCAGTTCGGGACCCCCACACAGTTTGCATCTGATCGGTATGCAACTCAAAAGAAAAACCCAGATTCCGTGGGTTTCGGATTTTAGAGATCCTTGGACTGCGATTGATTATTTTCAAGATTTGCCTTTGACAAAAAATTCCAGGCAAAAACATTGGAAACTGGAGGCAGAAGTGCTTCAAAATTCAGATGCGGTTTGGGTAGTGGGCAAAACCATGCAGAAAAATTTTTCGAATTTCAACAAAGAAACCAAGGTCGTTCCCAATGGGTATGATTTTGCGATTTCAGAAAACAACCTTGCTTTGGATGCGCAATTTACCATTACACATGTGGGCATGATGAATGAGGACCGAAATCCACATTTGCTCTGGGAGGTTTTACAGGAGCTTTCTGAAGAGGTTGCAGGCTTTTCTAAAAATGTAAAAATTCAATTGATTGGCAAGGTGGCCTCAAGGGTTTTGGAAGGCATTCAAAAAAGCGGTTTGAAAAGCCATACAGAACACCTAGATTATTTGCCGCATAGTGAGGTGCGCGATTTTCAAAAACAATCACAGGTGTTGTTGGTCGTGGTCAATAATGTGCCCAGTGCGAAAGGAATTGTAACGGGAAAAATATTTGAATACCTCGCTGCCAAACGACCCATTCTGGCCATTGGCCCTGAAGACGGTGATTTGGCCGGTATTTTAGAAGAAACTCGAGGCGGTGTGATTGCAGGGTTTGAAAACAAAGAAAAGTTAAAAGAAGCGGTGCTGACCTTGTACAAAGCCTATTTGAAGAAGGAGACAACTCTTGCTTCCCAGGGAATTGAAAAATACCATCGGAAAGAAATTACGGCACAGTTGGTGAATTATTTAAAAGAAGTGACAGCATGAAGAAAATTGTTACGATACTCGGAGCAAGACCTCAGTTTGTAAAAGCAGCGGTGTTGAGCAGGATTATTTCCGATCATTCTGAAATCGCGGAAGTTATTGTGCATACGGGTCAGCACTACGATGCGAATATGAGTGCTGTTTTTTTTGAAGAGATGAACATTCCCACGCCTGCCTATAATTTGAATATCAATGGGGTCGGTCGTAATGAGATGACCGCGCAAATGTCACAAGGTATTGAAACCATTTTAAAGAAAGAAGTGCCCGATGCGGTGGTGGTCTACGGCGACACCAATTCCACATTGGCAGGGGCTTTGGCGGCAAAAAAAAGGGGAATCAAGGTGGTGCATGTTGAGGCGGGATTGCGTTCGTACAATACAGAAATGCCAGAAGAAAAAAACCGAGTGCTCGTCGATCAAATGTCTGATTTGTTGCTGTGTCCGACCGATACCGCGCTTCAAAACCTTGCGAAGGAAGGTTTTTCAAAGAGTCCTTTGCGTATTCAAAAATGCGGTGATATTATGAAAGATGCCGTGCAGTACTATTCCAAACAGTCCCAGGAAAAATCGAATGTTTTGCAGCGATGGAATTTGCAAGCCAATGATTTTGTCGTGGCAACCATTCACCGACAAGAAAATACAGACAACATTGAAAAATTAAAACAGATATTTGAAGGTTTGTCGCGCATTCACGCTTCCAAAAAAGTGATCCTTCCTTTGCATCCTCGCACCAAAAAGATACTCGATCAAAACCAGTTGTCTTATCCGATACAGATCATTCCACCCGTGGGCTATTACGACATGCTGGAATTGCTAAAGAATTGCCAAATGGTGGTTACCGATAGTGGAGGACTCCAAAAGGAAGCCTATTTCAACGGCAAACACTGCATTATTGCTAGAGAGGAAACGGAGTGGGTGGAATTGGTGACACAGGGTTTTGCAGAAATTGTGGGAAGTGATGCCAATAAAATGTACCAAAGTTTTACAAGGTTCAAAGAATCAACGGCCGATTTTGGGTTGAATTTGTACGGAAATGATGTGGGCGAATCCATTTACAAAGCATTGTTGAATTTGATAACACAAGATTAAGGACCTATGGGAATTGTACTCAAACAAAGTTTTAAAAATACCATTACCATTTACATTGCCTTTGCCATTGGAGGGGTCAATGCCTTGTTTTTGTATACTTCTTTTTTGTCGGAATCGTATTATGGGTTGGTTACCTTTTTGTTGTCCACCTCGAATCTGTTAATGCCCTTGACGGCTTTTGGTGTGCAGTACACGATTTTAAAATTTTTCTCTTCCTATAAAACACAGGAGGAAAAAGATGTTTTTTTAAGTTCGGTCATTCTGTTGCCTTTGCTAGTGGCTGTTCCTATTGCCGTTTTTGGAAATCTGTTTTACACAGAAATCGCTCGTTTTTTGTCGCTGGAAAATCCTGTGATTGCCTCCTATACTTTCGTGATTTATTGGGTGGCTGTGGCCACGGCTTATTTTGAAATTTTTTACGCCTGGGCCAAGGTGCAACTGCAATCGGTGTATGGCAATGTTTTGAAAGAAATGTTTTCACGGGTCGCTTCGATGATCTTGCTATTTGCTGTTTATTTTGAATGGATTGCTCCCGATGATTTTGTGTACTATTTGGTGGCTGCCTATTTCATTCGTTTGCTGTTGATGGCTACCTATGCACTCAAGTTGTATCGTCCGAAATTCACCCTGTCATTGCCCAAAAACTACAAAGAGATCCTCAAGTATTCGTTGTTTATTTTACTGGCGGGTGCGGCGGGAACCATTTTGTTGGACATTGACAAATTTATGATCCCACAAAAAGAGGCCATTGCCTTGACCGCCTATTATGCGGTAGCGGTGTATATTGGTTCTGTGGTAGAAACCCCGGGAAGGGCTATGTCTCAGATCTTGCAACCTTTGGTTGCCAAAGCCTTGAATGAGCAGAACTGGACGGAGGTAAAAAGTCTGTACCGCAAAAGTTCCATCAATTTGTTTTTGATTGCGGGTTTTGTCTTTTTGATCATCAATGTAAATGTCCAAGAACTGTATTTGTTGTTGCCAGCGAAGTACAGCGGCGGTATTCTCGTGGTTCTTTTGATATCACTTGCCAAATTGTACCACATGCTCTTGGGAGCCAATGGCGCCATTATTTCCAATTCAAAACATTACAAAATACTGCTGCCTTATGGTTTGGCCATGGCTGTAACAGTTTATGTGTTGAATGATTATTTGATTGATTGGCTCAGTATTGATGGGGCGGCTTTGTCTACGTTTTTGGTGGTTTTGGTTTTTAATACCGTCAAATTGGTGTATGTACGGCAAAAATTTGGCTTTTTCCCGTTTGAAAAAAAGACAGGCATTTTGTGCTTGCTGCTGCTGTTGTTTTTCTTTGGCTTTCAATTTTGGGATTTTACTT
>CAXRIA010000007.1:0-21660 GCA_964230805.1 Flavobacteriaceae bacterium | reverse complement strand
TTTCTAACAATTCATTTTTGATGTCGGTCATTTTAAGCGGAGAAACAAAATCGGCTTTTAGATAAATATCGATGGAATTTTTCAGTGGGTTTTTGCCCAAAAATTCCAAAAAATCTTCACCAATGTCTTTGCTGTAAATCTCAGCCGCTTTCTCTTTGGATAAAAAACGAGTCGTTTTCGTGTAACTTTTCGAATGTAAAAGTTCTTCTAGTTTTTTTGTTTGAGCAGGTGTTACCCGATCTTTCAAAAAAACAGTAATGGCCACTTTTTCTTTAAAGTGAGCTGTTATCTGATTCGACTTCACCAAAAGCATTCCCAAAACACCCATCATGAACAAGACAAGTGCTATGCTAATCACTACAGAAAAATAAGACGATTTCAAGCGTCTTTTTTGATAGCTTTCAAAGGAACTACTCATTTCTTTTCTAATTTTAAAAGTGGCAAGTTACTAAAATAATAGGTTTTGAATCCTCTTTTGTCTCAAATTCTCTGAAAAGCAGGAAGACGTTTGTAGCAAGGCTCGTAAGATTTCAAGATGCTTTCAAAACCCTAGGGATTCGTAACCACCATTCCTAAATATTATCTTAAATTTGCCACATGGAAGAAACGAACAGACAAAAGAAAATAGCCGGAGTTATTCAAAAAGATCTTGTAGATGTATTGCAAGGAGCAGCGCAAGCAGGAATGCAAGGAGTTCTCATCTCGGTAACACGCGTTCGCGTGACGACCGATTTGAGTCAGGCACAGGTTTTTTTGAGTATCTTTCCTTCTGACAAAAGAGATGCATTGGTCACTGCTATTCAAAGCAATGCGGTGCAATTGCGACACGAATTGGCACAAAGAACCAAACATCAATTGAGAAGGGTTCCCAATTTGACTTTTTACGGAGATGACTCACTGGACTATATTGAAAAAATAGACGCCTCCTTGAGAGGAGAAGACACCAACCCCATTCAAAATCCTAAAATTTTACCCAAAAGGAACAAATCATAATTTGAGTTTTTCGCTATACATCGCCAAAAGGTACCTGCTTTCAAAAAGCAGTAGCAATGCCATTAACATATTGACTGTCATTGCTACATTGGGTGTTGTTGTGGGTTCTTTGGCCTTGTTTTTAGTCCTCTCCGTTTTTTCTGGACTGAAATCTTTTAGTGCTTCTTTTCTAAATAAGACCGATTCAGACATCAAAATTACCGCCAAAAAAGGAAAAACTTTTGAATTTAACAGCTCCCAAGAAGCACTCCTAAACCAGGATCAAGACATCATTTCTTATTCAAAAGTCTTAGAGGAGCGCGCTTTTTTTAAAAACAAGAAAAAAGAACAAATTGCTTACCTCAAAGGAATTGACAAAAATTTTACCAAAGTCGTTCAACTAGATTCTACCGTATTCGCAGGAAAATGGGTTGACTTTGAAAGCAATAGCTCCGTTGTTGGAAATGGCATTGCCACCAAACTATCGCTTGGTGTTTTAAACTATGGAGAACCTTTGCAAATTTTTGTGCCCAAATCGGGAACGAAATATACAACAGATCCGAACAAAGCCTTTCGTTTTGTAAATACGCAAACCGTCGGACTTTTCTCAATCTCCGAAGAACTCGATCATAAATTTGTTTTTGTTCCTTTGAAAGTCGCACAGTATTTATTGAGCTACAAAAACAATCAAATAGGAGCCCTGGAAATCAAAACAAAACCAACGCAGACAGCAGCCGTTATAAAACGATTGAAACAACATTGGGGTGAAAATTTTAAAGTTGCCTCAAGAGAAGAACAAAATGCGGTTTTCTATAAAATTTTAAACAGCGAAAAACTGATCGCTTACCTTATTTTTACACTCGTTTTAATTATCGCCCTGTTCAACGTCATTGGATCGATCATCATGATGATTCTCGATAAAAGAAAAAATCTCAAAACCTTGTCAAACCTCGGAGCTCGTTTGCCAGAAATCAGAAGAATATTTTTAATCCAAGGCTTTTTATTGTCTTGCTTTGGTTTGGTATTAGGTACAGGTATGGGGACATTCTTTATTTTTTTACAAAACAAATTCCAATGGTTCATGATTACTCAATACACGGCCTATCCTATTGAATTTCAATTCAAAAATTTGGGAATTGTTTCGGTCACTATTCTTTCTCTAAGTTGGTTGGCTTCTAAAATTGCCAGTAGTCGAATCACCAAAGAATTCATTGAGAAATAACGCACTGCACAACAATTTTTGCCGAAGCAAAAATCACCGATACCTCGTTTTTACACTTTTGTAAAAATAAAAAAATTGGACTTCTGTAGAATATCTCTAGGCAAATGTCATATCACCAAATTTTTCCAACACCTCGTCAAATGCAGCAAATACCTCTTGTGCATCGTTTGACGTAACCATTTTCATTCGATACTCTTTGAAATTTGGAATTCCTTTGAAATAAGTTCCATAATGACGTCTGGTTTCCAACACGGCCAAAATCTCTTTCTCTTTCCAGGCAATCTCCATTTCTAAATGACGACGGGCCACAGCAACACGCTCGGCAATCGTAACGGGCGGCAGGTGTTCCCCTGTTTCAAAAAAATGCTTTACTTGCTTGAAAAACCAAGGGTTACCAATACTTGCCCTACCAATCATTGCGCCATCCAATCCGAACTCATCACGCATTTTTACGGCAGCTTCAGGTGTGTTTACATCGCCATTTCCAAAAACGGGAATGTGTATTCTCGCATTATTTTTAACGGCTGCAATAGGTTTCCAATCGGCATCGCCTTTGTACATTTGCGCTCTGGTTCTTCCGTGTATCGAAATCGCGGCACATCCAACATCTTGCAAACGCTCCGCTACTTCCACTATCTTTATGGAATCGTGGTCCCAACCCAATCGTGTTTTTACAGTAACTGGCAAATGCGTATGCTTCACCATGGCCTCTGTCAGAGAAACCATCAAATCAATGTCTTTTAAAATTCCTGCACCAGCGCCCTTGCTCACTACCTTCTTTACAGGACATCCAAAATTAATGTCTATAATGTCGGGCTTGGATTGCTCTACAATCTCAACGGTCTTCAACATGGAATCCAAATTGGCTCCAAAAATCTGAATCCCCACAGGACGCTCCTTTTCGTATATATCTAATTTTTTTACACTCTTCGCAGCATCTCGGATCAATCCTTCTGAAGAAATAAATTCTGTGTACACCACATCTGCCCCCTGCTCTTTGCACAAAGCTCTAAAAGGTGGATCACTCACATCTTCCATCGGTGCAAGCAACAACGGAAAATCATTCAATTCTATATCGCCAATTTTTACCAAATCTTCTCTCTTTTAAACTTGGCAAAGATACGAATAAAAGATGGGAAAGAAATCGAAACAAAAATTGGAAATCGCCTCACATTTTCAACCAAAATTTTACACGATCTCTGCACGACGCATTGAGAACACATCAACAAAATCGTTTGTTGACTTATGGAATTATTTGACATTTTAACAAAGGAGCTAACTTTTCGTGATTTCAACCACAAAATTCATTACTTTTCACAATAGAAAACAAACGTACAAGCATGTGTGCAAAAAAAACATACAACTGGGCCATTCTCGGTTGTGGAAAAATCGCAGAAAAATTCTCAAAAGACTTGCAACGCCTTGACAATGCCAATTTATTGGCTTGTGCCTCCAGAAATTTCGAAAAGGCAAAACAATTCGCACACAGTTATGGCTTTGAAAGAGCCTATGGCTCCTATATCGAAATGGCAAAGGACTCCGAAATTGACATTGTTTACATTGCAACACCACATGCCTTCCACAAAACACATACATTGCTTTGTTTGGAAAATCAAAAAGCAGTGTTGTGTGAAAAGGCATTTGCCATCAACGAAGACGAAGTCAAACAAATGATTGCCGCTTCTAAAAAAAACCAAACCTTCTTGATGGAAGCTTTTTGGACACGATTTGTTCCCACTTTCCAAAAAGCACTAGAAATCATCGAATCCAAAGAATTGGGTGTCCTAAAAACGGTTCATTCCGATTTTCTTTTTCATGCACCCTACGACCCCAATAGCAGATTGTACAATCGAAAACTAGGAGGAGGTGCTTTATTAGATATTGGCATTTACCCGGTATTTACCGCTTTAATGACATTGGGCGTTCCCGAAAAAATTTATGCCGAATCTCAAATGAGTCCTTCCAATTCAGACGTCTATACCTCTCTTTTATTTGAATATCCAGAAAATAAAACGGCACATCTCGTATCGGGTTTTACTTGCAATTCTTTTAACGACAGTGCGTTCTACTTTGAAAAAGGAAGTATGCGCATATCCCGAGACATGAACCGACCAATTCTGATCTCAAAAAACGGTCAACAAAAAACCATACAAGTGAATGATGGAATTGGCTTTGGATACGAGTTTGAGGCAAAGCATGTGATGGAATGTTTGGATAAAAATTTAACAGAAAGTCCTATACTTCCCCTGTCTTTTAGTTTGAAACTGATACGATTGTTGGATACAATTCGCAAACAAACGGGAATCGTATACCCAAATCACGATTCAGTTCCTTTTAATTCCTGAAAGAAAACGAAACAACACTCCGAAAAAAACGCCAACAATGGCAAAATGAGTTGTCCATCTCCAACGCTACGAAAATTATTTTTTTACACGCCCTCGTTCAAACAAGAGGACGCCAATGGACAAATTTTACTCGAAAAGAGGAACCTATAATTCCACATTTTAATCCTATCTTTGCGAACGCCTGCAGAAGGCTGAAAGTAGACAGGAAACTATGAAGAATATTAGAAATTTTTGCATCATTGCACATATCGACCATGGCAAAAGTACCTTGGCAGACAGATTATTGGACTATACAGGTGCAGTTAGCGAGCGAGAAAAACAAGATCAATTGCTCGACAATATGGATCTGGAACGTGAGCGTGGAATTACGATAAAAAGTCATGCCATCCAAATGGACTATATCCATGAAGGGCAAGAATATATTTTGAACTTAATTGACACCCCCGGGCATGTTGATTTTTCGTACGAGGTATCGCGTTCTATCGCCGCTTGTGAAGGCGCTCTTTTGATTGTAGACGCAGCTCAAAGCATTCAAGCACAAACCATCTCCAACCTTTATTTGGCATTGGACAATGATCTAGAGATTATTCCTGTTTTAAACAAAGTTGATTTGCCCAGTGCAAATCCAGAAGAAGTAACCGACGACATTGTCGACTTGCTGGGTTGTGATCCTGAAGAAGTCATCCATGCCAGTGGAAAAACAGGCTTTGGCGTAGACAATATTTTAAAAGCTATTATTGAAAGAATTCCCGCTCCAGAAGGAGACCCTGAAGCTCCCTTACAAGCGTTGATCTTCGATTCTGTTTACAATTCCTACAGAGGAATCGAAACCTATTTCCGTGTCATAAACGGCGAAATTAAAAAAGGGCAACGAATCAAATTCATGGCTACAGACAAAGAATATTTTGCCGATGAAGTAGGAACCCTAAAATTGGAGCAAGTTGTTCGAAAATCTGTGAAAACAGGTGATGTGGGTTACCTGATCACAGGAATAAAAACTGCCAAAGAAGTAAAAGTTGGAGACACCATCACAGATGCCTCCAAACCAACCGAAGAAACCATTGATGGTTTTGAAGATGTAAAACCCATGGTATTTGCCGGAATCTATCCTGTAGACACAGAAGATTACGAGGAGTTGCGTTATTCCATGGAAAAACTCCAATTAAACGACGCCTCACTTGTTTTTGCCCCTGAAAGTTCAGCGGCTTTGGGTTTTGGGTTTCGTTGTGGATTCCTTGGAATGCTACACATGGAAATTATTCAAGAACGATTGGAACGCGAATTCAATATGACTGTCATTACCACCGTTCCCAATGTATCTTACCATGCGTTTACCAAAAAAAACCCGAGCGAAATCATTCTATTGAACAATCCAACCGATTTGCCAGACCCTTCCGGTCTTGACAGAGTGGAAGAACCGTATATCAAAGCATCGATTATTACGAAAGCTGATTTCGTTGGACAAGTCATGAGTCTTTGTATTGAAAAAAGAGGAATCATTGTCAACCAATCCTATTTGACAACACAACGTGTGGAACTCATCTTTGAAATGCCCTTGGCGGAAATTGTTTTTGATTTTTACGACCGTTTGAAGACCGTCTCAAAAGGATACGCCTCTTTCGATTACCACCCAATTGGTATGAAACCATCCAAATTGGTGCGTGTTGATATTTTATTGAACGGACAGCCTGTGGATGCACTTTCTGCACTTATTCATGCCGATAATGCCTACACCATTGGGAAGAAAATGTGTGAAAAACTGAAAGAATTAATTCCAAGACAACAATTTGACATTCCTATTCAAGCTGCCATTGGTGCTAAAATTATTTCCAGAGAAACTACCAAAGCATTGCGAAAAGACGTGACTGCGAAATGTTACGGAGGTGACATTTCAAGAAAACGTAAATTGTTAGAAAAACAGAAAAAAGGAAAAAAACGAATGCGACAAGTAGGAAGTGTAGAAATACCACAAGAAGCATTTATGGCCGTCCTAAAATTAAACGATTAAAAAGCTTCAAACAATCACAAATCCGCAAAAAAGTCTGAGTTTCACTGATAGAAATTCGGACTTTTTTTTGTTGTGTTAAAATACTCTAAAAAAATAATACCTAAAGGTCTTTTTATTTTGAATTTTCATTGTTTTTCAATAATTTAGATAGGTGTAATTTCAAAAACCATGGCTATGGAACTCAAAAAAAATCCGCGATATGCTCTCGAGAATTACAGCTATCTATTTTTAGAAATTGGGCTGGTATTGACCTTGTTTATCACCTATGTAATTCTTGAGCACAAAACCTATGACCATCAAGATGTTGACGAATTCACGAACATTGTTCTAAATGCAACGGAAGAAGAAGAACTTGTCATTACCCATCGCGTTGAACCTGTCAAACCACCACCTCCTCCCCCTGCTCAGCTAACCCCCATTATTGAAATCGTAGAAAACGATCGAATCGTAGAAGAAACAATCTTAGAATCTACTGAGACAGACGAAAAGGAGGCAGTAGAAGCAACAAATATAGAATTGGATGATATTGTAGAAATAGGAGAAGGAGAAGAAATCATCGAAGATGTTCCTTTTGCCGTCATTGAAGAGGTTCCCATTTTTCCAGGATGCAAAGGAAACAAACAAGAATTACGAAAGTGCTTTTCAGAAAAAATCACGCGGCACATTCATAAAAAATTTGATATCAATTTGGCTTCCAACTTAAACCTATCGAGCGGAAAAAAAAGAATTTCTACCGTCTTTACCATCAACCAAAAAGGAGAAATTCAAGACATCAAAGTGAGAGCGCCACACCCACGTCTAGAAAAAGAAGGTTTTCGGGTGATCAACTCCTTACCAAAATTCATTCCAGGAAAACAGCGAGGGATTCCCGTTAAAGTAAAATATGCACTCCCAATTACGTTTGAAGTTGTCAGTGATTAAGCCCTTCGCCAAAAACTTTTGAAAACCAACCCTAGAGGACCAACAACGCTCGAATTTGAACACAAAAAATTATTTATTTTAAAAGTTATTCTAAAATAAATTACGTATGTTTAGTTCATAAAAAATTATTGACCCAATTTTCACAATGAACAGTATTCATATCAGTGCTGAATGCTACCCTGTAGCAAAGGTAGGCGGATTGGCAGATGTTGTTGGAGCTTTGCCCAAATACCAAAACAAACGCGACAAAAAAACAGGAGTTGTCATGCCTTTTTACGACAACAAATTTACGCGGCAAAACGCTTTCCAGATAGATCATAAAAGTCGTGTTGCGTTGGGTGACACAAGCTACGATGTTGAAGTATTGCAGTTGACAAATAACGATCTGGGATACCCGCTCTATTCCGTCAAAATACCCGGCCTTCTCGACCGAGAAAATGTGTATGGCTACGGAGACGACACGGAACGTTTTGTGGCATTTCAAAAAGCCACACTCGATTGGATATTGCAATTTGAAAACAAACCAGAAATTGTGCATTGCCACGATTACCATGTCGGGCTCATTCCTTTTATGATGTCCAAAGCACATCGATATGAACGTCTGAAAAACATCCCTACTGTATTAACCATTCACAACGCACAATACCAAGGGCAATTTTCCTTTGAAAAACTAAATTATTTCCCTGCCTATGATTTGTCGCACTCCGGCCTTTTGGAATGGGACCAACAAATAAACCCACTGGCAGCAGCGATCAAATGTGCTTGGGCGGTGACTACAGTTTCGCCAAGCTACTTACTAGAACTTCGATCCGCTGCAAATGGACTGGAATGGTTGCTCGACAATGAAAAAGGAAAATCAATAGGAATTCTAAACGGCATTGATACCGACGTTTGGAATCCGATGACAGATCCGATGATTTCAAAAAATTTCAATGTTCGGACAGTGCTCTCAGGCAAAAAAAATAACAAAAACTATCTCTGCGATAAATTCAATCTTGACCCAAACAAACCGCTGTTTGCTTTTATAGGAAGACTTGTGGGCGAAAAAGGAGCCGAATTATTGCCTGATATTTTCAATAAAACACTTGGAAACAAAAATCTCAATGCCTCCATTCTTGTGTTAGGATCGGGAGATCCAGCGGTAGAAGAAGCCTTGCAATCTTTACGCCATGCACACCAAGGCAATTACAATACTTTTATTGGTTACGACGAACAATTGTCTCACATCATCTATGCTGGTGCTGACTTTTTAATCATGCCCTCAAGAGTAGAGCCTTGCGGACTCAACCAAATGTATTCTTTGCGTTATGGAACCCTTCCTATTGTACGAAATATCGGAGGGTTGAAAGATACCATTACGGATATTCAAGAAGAAAATGGTTTTGGAATTTGCCATGAACACACTTCCGTAGAAGATGCCGCACACGCCATTGAGAGAGCCTACGAATTATACCAAGACCAACCAAGGTTCAAAAAAATAAGAAAACAAATCATGCAAATAGACCATTCTTGGGACAATGCAGCAAGCAATTACAATGAACTCTATCAGAAACTAATCAAAAAATAATCATTATGAAAAAAAAAGTTTTAGGTATCATTTTGGGAGGAGGACAAGGATCGAGACTTCAACCTTTAACAACAACCCGTTCAAAACCAGCCGTTCCAATTGCTGGGAAATACCGTTTGGTTGACATTCCTATTTCGAACTGTATCAATTCGGGAATTGACAGAATGTTTGTTTTGACACAATTCAATTCTGCCTCCTTGAACAAACATATCAAAAACACCTATAACTTTAGTTTTTTCAACGATGCATTTGTAGACGTATTGGCCGCAGAACAAACTCCAGGAAACTCGAATTGGTTCCAAGGAACAGCCGATGCCGTGCGTCAATCCATGCATCACTTTCTAGGTCATGAATGGGATTACGCACTCATTCTATCTGGAGACCAATTGTACCAAATGGACTTTACAGAAATGGTACAACAACACGAGAAAAGCAACGCCGAAATCTCGATTGCAACACAACCTGTCACAGAAAAAGATGCCACTGGTTTTGGTATTTTAAAAACCAATCCAGACAACACCATTCAATCGTTTATTGAAAAACCATCCACAGACCAACTTCCAGATTGGACATCTGAGGTATCGGATGAAATGAAAAAACAAGGAAGAAACCATTTGGCCTCCATGGGTATTTATATTTTTAATAGAAATTTTCTTTCCAAAGTATTGGAAGAACACAAAGACACCCTTGACTTTGGTGGTGAAATCATCCCTCAAGCCATTGAAAAACAGAAAGTGATGAGCTTTCAATACGGAGGTTATTGGACGGATATCGGAACAATCGCCTCTTTCTTTGATGCCAATTTAGGACTTACCGATGCCATTCCTGATTTCAATTTATTTGACAAATCAAAAAGTGTTTTAACCCGTGCCCGCATCTTGCCACCGTCTAAAATTACCGGAACAACGCTAGAAAAAACCCTGATTGCCGAAGGTGGAATTATCAGTGCCAGTAGAATTGAGCGTTCTGTTGTTGGTATTCGTAGCCGAATTGGTGTCGGAACCACCGTTTCGAATGCGTACATCATGGGGAACGACTACTACCAAAGTATTGAAGAAATTGCCGACTGTATCAAAACAAAGAAACCGTATATGGGTATCGGAGATCGCTGTTATATTAACAATTGTATCGTGGATAAAAATGCACGTATTGGGAATGATGTACGCATCAACGGAGGCCCTCATTTGAAGGATGTGGACACCGATACTTATACAGTAAGAGACGGAATTGTTGTCATAAAAAGCAAAGCAGTCATCAAAAGTGGAACTGTTATTTAACTCCCTTTCAAATCGAACTGCACGCAAAAAATTAACAAGTTGGCGCCAAGATTTTTTAACGATGCCTTGACCACAGCTTTTCACCCCTTAATCCAAGATTTTCGCACACCATGAGTAATGTAAAATCACATAGCTTATTCACTGAATTTGACATCAATTTATTCAAAGCAGGAAAACAATATAGACTCTATGAAAAATTTGGCGCACACCCCGCGACCGTAGATGGTGTCGAAGGTATTTATTTTGCTGTTTGGGCTCCCGCTGCCAACCATGTGTACGTGGTTGGAGAATTCAATTTCTGGAACGACACGGAACACCTTCTTCAAGTGCGATGGGATGGATCTGGAATCTGGGAAGGATTTATTCCAGGATTAAAAATGGGTGTGCAATACAAGTACAAAATTCACAGCAACAACAGTGGCATCGTAACAGAAAAAGCAGACCCTTACGCCTTCGCCTGT
Source organism: Flavobacteriaceae bacterium (assembly GCA_964230805.1). Classification (GTDB taxonomy): domain Bacteria; phylum Bacteroidota; class Bacteroidia; order Flavobacteriales; family Flavobacteriaceae; genus Flavicella. The sequence continues at coordinate 10,887 of CAXRIA010000007.1, read as the reverse complement.
GAACAGCCTCCAAGAACAGCTTCTGTTGCCTATGATATTGAAAATTACGAATGGAATGACAAAGACTGGCTCTCTTACCGAAAAGACAAAAATGGCCTAGACAAACCCTATGCTGTTTTAGAAGTGCATTTAGGCTCTTGGATGTACAATGTAGAGGAGGGAAGACCTTTGACCTACCTCGAATTGGCGGACAAGCTTGTCAGCTACCTGAAAGAAATGGAGTTTACCCATGTCGAATTCATGCCTGTGATGGAATATCCATACGATCCCTCCTGGGGGTATCAACTGGTTGGGTATTTTGCACCCACCTCGCGCTTCGGAACACCCAAGGAATTCATGTACCTCATCGATCAATTGCATCAAAATGATATTGGTGTGATTTTGGATTGGGTCCCTTCTCACTTTCCCTCAGATGATCATGGTCTCGGGTTTTTTGACGGCTCTCATTTATACGAACATCCCGACAGGAGAAAAGGCTACCACCAAGACTGGAAAAGTTTGATTTTCAATTACGGAAGAAATGAGGTTCGCTCTTTTTTGATTAGCAATGCCATTTTCTGGCTTGACAAATACCACATCGATGGCTTGCGAGTAGATGCCGTTGCTTCCATGTTGTATTTGGATTATTCTCGAGAAGATGGCGAATGGGAACCGAACATGTATGGCGGAAGAGAAAACTTAGATGCCATCTCATTTCTGAAAGACTTCAATACCGAAGTCTATGCGAGCTTCGAAGGAGTACAGACCATCGCCGAAGAATCCACCGCATTCCCAATGGTTACCAAGCCTGAAAATTTAGGCGGCTTGGGCTTTGGGATGAAATGGATGATGGGATGGATGCACGATACGTTAGAATACTTTAAAGAAGATGCTATCAACAGAAAATACCATCACAATAAAATTACATTCAGCCTTGCCTATGCCTTTACCGAAAATTTCATGCTTCCACTCTCTCATGATGAGGTTGTCTACGGAAAGCACTCAATTATCGGGAGAATGCCTGGTGGCAAATGGCAAAAACTCGCCAATTTAAGACTTCTTTACGGCTATATGTACGCACATCCTGGTGCCAATCTACTATTTATGGGAAGTGAATTTGGACAGGAGGCAGAATGGGATTTTCAAAAAAGCTTGGACTGGCATCTTTTGGAAGAGGAAGGTCATCGCAAAATGAAAGACTTTGTAAAAGACTTGAACAAACTTTACAAACAATCTCCTGCCCTATACGAAAAAGCTTTCGGCATGGAAGGCTTTGAATGGATCAATTACGAAAATCACGAAGACTCCATTATTTCGTTCATTCGAAAGGGTCACGATGCAAAAAACGATCTTGTGATTGTGTGTAATTTCACTCCTGTAGTGCGAGAACAGCACTTATTAGGAATCCATACCTCCGGACATCTCGTTGAAATCTTAAATAGTGATGCGAAAAAGTATGGAGGAAGTGGTGTGACCAATTCTAAAAAAATAACAATCCTTAAAAAGCCTTGGAACTTCAAATCCAATTCCGCAATAATTACACTTCCTCCACTTGGAATAAGCGTCTTTAAAATTACAAAATAAGCTATCGTATTGCATGTTTTTTTATGCGCTTTGAAAAGCTTTTTTAGGATATAAAAACGATTTGTTTTGAACCCTCCTAAAATGCCGTTTTTTTCAGCAATTTTTGACATTCCACGAGGACTAATTTCAATATTTTAAGTAGTTTTGCAATTCAGTTAAAATACTAGTAACTATGATCTTAAACACCGAACTAGAATACAAGGGAGACCTCTTTCCTTCTACCATAATAGATTACACAAAAGATGTAGATGTTTTGCATTTTTCAACTGCAAACAACGTCATCCTTCAACTCACTGTTTTAAGAGACAGCTTGCTTCGTTTTCGCTACACTACAGTCGGAAAATTTGACAATGATTTTTCGTACGCCATCGCCAAAGATGCGAATCGAGGATACAACCACTTGGAGATAAAAGACGACGCGGAAAAGTACATCATTACGACCTCTAAATTGATCTGCTACATTCACAAAGCAGACCTTCGAAAAGCAATTTATGACGCTCATGACAATACCCTCATTTGTGAGGATGAATTGGGATTCCATTGGGAAGAAAGTTACGAATTGGGAGGAGACATCGTTAAAATGAGTAAGGCGGCTCAAAATGGAGAGAGCTATTACGGTTTGGGAGACAAACCACAGCACTTGAACTTGAAAGGAAGAAGATTTGAAAACTGGGCAACAGATTCCTATGCATTTGGAAAAGATACAGACCCAATTTACAAATCCATTCCTTTTTACACCGGGTTGCACAACAATAAATCCTATGGAATTTTCTTTGACAACACGTTTAAAACTTATTTTGACTTTTGTCATGAGAGAAGAAATGTTACCAGTTTCTGGGCACAGGGAGGCGAGATGAATTATTATTTCATTTACGGTCCCAAAATGCAAGATGTGGTCACGAGCTATACCGATTTGACAGGAACTCCAGAGTTGCCTCCACTTTGGGCTTTGGGTTATCACCAATGCAAATGGAGTTATTATCCGGAATCGAATGTAAAAGAAATCACCCAAAAATTTAGAGATCTAAAAATTCCTTGTGATGCCATTTACTTAGACATTGATTATATGGAAGGATTCCGATGCTTCACTTGGAGCAAAGATTATTTTCCAGATCCAAAGAGAATGGTCAAAGAATTGTCTGAGGACGGTTTCAAAACAGTGGTTATTATTGATCCAGGAATAAAAATTGACAAGGAATACAGCGTCTTCAAAGAAGCGCTGGACAAAGATTATTTCTGCAAACGTGCAGATGGCCCTTATATGAAAGGAAAAGTATGGCCTGGGGAATGTTATTTTCCAGATTTCACGAGACCCGAAGTACGTGAATGGTGGGCTGGCTTGTTTAAAGAATTGATCGAAGAAATTGGTGTAAAAGGTGTTTGGAATGACATGAATGAGCCCGCTGTTATGGACGTCCCAGGCAAAACCTTCCCCCCAGATGTACGACACGACTATGACGGAAACCCTTGCAGCCATCAAAAGGCACACAATATCTACGGAATGCAAATGGCCAGAGCTACATACCATGGTCTCAAACGTTACAATTATCCAAAACGTCCGTTTGTGATTACACGTTCCGCCTACTCCGGAACACAACGATACACCTCAACTTGGATGGGCGATAATGTAGCCACATGGGAACACTTGCAAATTGCCAATATTCAAGCACAGCGTTTGGCTCTTTCTGGATTTTCTTTTGCAGGATCCGACATTGGAGGATTTGCGGAACAACCCAATGGAGAATTGTACGCACGTTGGATACAATTGGGTGTGTTCCATCCTTTTTGTAGAACGCACTCGTCCGGAGATCACGGCGATCAAGAACCTTGGGCTTTTGATGTTTCGGTGACCGATGTGGTAAGAAAATTCATTGAACTCCGCTACCAACTACTGCCATATTTGTACACCGCTTTTTATCAATACTCCAAGTTCAAATCGCCTATGTTGAAATCATTGGTATTGTTTGATCAGGAAGATTCTCAAACACATTACAGAACCGATGAATTTATTTTCGGGAATCAAATTTTGGTATGTCCAATTAACGAACCCAATGCCAAAGGAAGACGTATGTACATCCCAAGAGGAGAATGGTACAACTATTGGACAAACGAAGTTATTTCTGGCGGAAGAGAAACATGGGTGGATGCGGACTTTGACAGCATGCCTTTGTTCATAAAGTCAGGTGCTATTGTCCCAAAATATCCCGTGCAACAATATGTAGGTGAAAAAAGTATTGACCAATTAACCCTCGATGTGTACTACAAAGAAGGGAAAGAAGATTCGCAATTGTACGAAGATGCCGATGACGGTTACGACTACACCAAAGGTCGTTACAGTTTGAAAAAATTCAATTTGGAAGGAAAGAAAAACAAGTTGATCATTCGTATTCACAAAACTGGAAAATACAAAACAAACTACGACACCTTTAAAATAAATCTGATCGGACTTCCTTTCAAGGTCAAATCGGTGAAAGTAGACAACGAATATGTTGATTTAAAAGAGGTCTCTTTTGAGAAAGACTCATTAGTCGTTTCCAAAGAATTTACCAACCTTCAACTAAAAGGGTAAAAAAAGAAAACAACAAAAACTCAAAAACAAAAAAAGGCTGTTTGAAAATTCAAACAGCCTTTTTTAATCGTATTTCTTTTAGATGTTTTCGGCCAACCAATCTCCTACTTCTGTAGTACCGTATGATTTTCCTCCTTCAGCCAAATCCTCTGTCACAACACCTTCAGACAATGCTTTGTTGACAGCAGCTCTGATGGCCTTTCCTTCTTCTTGCAATCCGAAGTTTTCAAACATCATCGCAGCCGACAAGATCGTTGCCATCGGATTGGCAATGTTCAATCCTGTTGCTTGTGGATAAGAACCGTGAATAGGCTCAAACAAAGCAATCTCAGCCCCCATAGAAGCAGAGGGCATCAAGCCCATAGATCCGGAAATCACAGAAGCTTCGTCTGTTAAAATATCTCCAAATAGGTTTTCCGTAATCAATACATCGTATGAGTTCGGCCATTGTACCAAACGCATCGCTACCGCATCTACAAATTCGTAGGAAACTTCTACTTCTGGATACTCTTTTTCCATCGCTTGTACCGTTTCTCTCCACAAACGTGAAGTTTCCAACACATTTGCCTTGTCTACACAACACAGTTTTTTGGAACGCGTCATGGCCAATTCAAAACCTTTTTTCGCCAAACGTTGCACTTCTTCTCGTGTGTAAACACAGTTGTCAAAAGCGGTATCTCCTCCTTCTCTTCTTCCTTTTTCTCCAAAGTAAATTCCTCCAGTCAATTCTCTCAAGAAAACCAAATCTGTTCCTTCAATACGCTCTCTTTTTAAGGGAGACTTGTCTAACAAAGAAGGAAAGGTAAAGGTTGGACGCACATTGGCAAACAAACCTAATTTTTTACGCATTTTTAACAAACCTTGTTCTGGACGCACCGTTGCAGAAGGATCGTTGTCAAATGTTGGATGTCCGATAGCCCCAAAAAGTACGGCATCTGAAGACACGCAAATCTCGTGGGTTTCATCAGGATATGGCTCTCCTACCGCGTCAATTGCAGCAGCACCTGTCAAAGCAGGTTTCCAAGTAATTTCATGTCCAAATTTTTTAGCAACTGCATCAGATACTTTTACTGCCTGATCAATTACTTCGGGTCCTATTCCGTCTCCGGCTAAAAGGGCGATGTTTAATTTCATTTTTTTGTTTTTATTATGGTAAACTCCTTCGAGTCAATTGTTTGTCATTTGTTTTCTTAAAACTACATTTCTAATATGTTCAACATTTTCTGTGTCGCTGTAATCGCTGATACCGTTTGGTCGGAATCCAAACCACGGGTAACGAATTCTTTTTTTCCACTTTTCCAGGTAATGATGGTTTCACACAAGGCATCTGAATTCGATCCTGGTGGAATGCGTACGGCATAATCAATTAACTTGGGCAAGGTTTTATTTGTATGTGCCGCGTACAATTTTTTTACGGCATTCATAAAAGCGTCAAACTGACCATCTCCATGCGCATTGGCCTCAAAAGTTTCTCCATTGATTTTTAACGCAACCGTAGTCGAAGGCTTCAAGCCACTGGCATGTGTCAATACATAGCTCTCAACTGTGATCTTTTCTTCATACGAGGAACTGTCCAACACATCTGAAATGATGTAGGGCAAATCCTCCTGCGTCACCAATTCTTTTTTATCACCCAACTCAATGATTCGCTGGGTCACTTTTTTCAAATCCTCGTCATTCAATTGCAACCCTAAATCTTGTAAGTTTTTTTGAATGTTCGCTTTTCCCGAAGTTTTCCCGAGCGCATATTTTCGTTTTCTTCCGAAACGTTCGGGCAACAAATCATTGAAATAAAGATTTTTTTTGTTGTCACCATCTGCATGAATTCCGGCTGTTTGTGTAAACACATTGGCTCCCACAACGGGCTTGTTCACAGGAATTCGAAATCCTGAAAAATTTTCCACAAGTTTGCTAACCTTATTCAACGAAGATTCTTCTACGCTAATTTCTAAAGAGGGTAAAAAGTCATTGATCACCGCAATGACACTTGCCAAAGGAGCGTTTCCTGCCCTTTCCCCCATTCCGTTCACCGTCAAATGCAGTCCATTCACACCGGCCTCCAAGGCTTCCATAACATTGGCCACACTTAAATCATAATCGTTGTGCGCGTGAAAATCAAAATGAGTGGACGGGTATTTTTCTCTCAGTTGTTTGAGAAAGGCAAAGGACTCTTTTGGAGTCAATACGCCCAATGTATCGGGCAAAAGTACCCTTTTGATGTCTTGCGTCGTTAAAAAGTCTAAAAACTGAAAAACATAGTCCGACGAATTGCGCATTCCATTGCTCCAATCTTCCAAATACACATTGGTTTCGATTCCATTCTCTTTGGCCAAAGCAATGCTCTCTGCAATTTCGGAAAAATGGGCTTCGGGTGTTTTTTTCAATTGATGTGTCAAATGATTCAAAGACCCTTTGGTCAATAAATTTTGAACCTTTGCTCCTGATTCTAACATCCATTGGATGGACTTTCCTCCATCGACAAATGTCAACACTTCTACTTTGTTTAAAAAATCGTTTTCTGCTGCCCATGAGGTGATGCTTTGAACCGCTTCCAACTCTCCTTTCGAGACTCTTGCCGAAGCTATTTCAATACGATCTACTCTCAATTCCTCGAGCAATAGTTTTGCAATGGTCAGCTTTTCTGAAACCGAAAAAGACACTCCTGAGGTTTGTTCACCATCGCGGAGTGTTGTGTCCATGATTTCTATTTTTCTTTTCTTCATTTTTAAACGATTCAAAGTTTTTGAAAACTATTTTACGCTGCCTTATTTAATCCACAAAAAGCGTTCAACACAAAATGTTGAAACGCTTTTTGTCCATATCTAAAAAAAACTTCCTTTTTAGAAAGGGCGTTTTTCAGCAAAGGCAGAAATTTCTCCTTCGATATTTTTTAAATAATCGATATCGTCAAATCCATTCAACATATTGCCTTTTTTATATCCGTTGATTGCAAAAGACTCTGATTCTCCAGTAGCCACCAAGGTAACTGTTTGGTTTGGCAGGTCTACTTTGATTTCTGTTTTTGGATCTGCCTCAATTGCTGCAAACAATTTGTCTGAGAATTCGGTTGAAACTTGTACTGGCAATACCCCTACATTCAAGCAGTTGTTTTTAAAAATATCTGCAAATTCTGAGGAGATCACACAGCGCAATCCAAAATCATAGACAGACCAGGCAGCGTGTTCTCTAGAAGATCCGGAACCAAAATTTCTTCCTCCGACAAGGATTTTCGACCCTGCGTATTTTTCTTGGTTTAACGGAAAATCTGTTTTCGGTGTTCCATCGGCATTGTATCTCCAATCACGGAAAAAATTGATATCAAAATCTTTACGCTCTGTCGCTTTTAAGAAACGAGCAGGAATGATTTGATCGGTATCCACATTCTCTGTTGGTAAAGGATACGCTGTACTTGTTAATACTTCAAATTTATCGTAAGCCATTGTGTTCTATTTTTAAGCGTTTGCGTTTAAGATTGTTCTTGGATCTGTTACGACACCTTCTACAGCAGAAGCCGCAGCTACTAATGGAGACGCCAACAAAGTTCTCGATCCGGGTCCTTGACGACCTTCAAAATTTCTGTTAGAGGTTGAAACCGATAGCTTCCCTGCTGGAATTTTATCATCGTTCATCGCCAAACAAGCGGAACATCCTGGCTCTCTCAAAACAAATCCTGCTTCTTCGATAATTTTATCCAAGCCTTCCGCTTTGATTTGATCTACCACTTTGTGTGATCCTGGCACCAACCATGCCGTTACGTGAGCTGCTTTCTTTTTCCCCTTTATAATGGAACAAAAGGCTCTAAAATCCTCAATTCGACCGTTTGTACATGACCCCAAGAAAATATAATCGATGGTTTTACCAATCATCGCATCTCCTTCGTTGAAATCCATATATCCAAGCGATTTTTTGTAGGTTTCTTCTCCTCCCTCTACAGCATCTGCTGTCGGAATAGATTTTGTAACTCCCATTCCCATACCCGGATTTGTTCCGTAGGTAATCATCGGCTCAATATCAGATGCATTGTAATTGAATTCAACGTCAAACTCCGCTCCTTCATCTGTTTTTAAGGTTTCCCAGTAGGTCATGGCCTTGTCCCAATCCGCTCCTTTTGGTGTTTGAGAACGACCTGCAATGTAATCAAAGGTCTTTTGATCTGGCGCGATCATTCCTCCACGCGCTCCCATTTCAATAGACAAGTTACATACAGTCATTCGACCTTCCATGGTCATGTCTTCAAAAACATCTCCTGCATATTCCACAAAATAACCAGTAGCTCCGGAAGTAGTTTGTTGTGCAATGATGTACAAAGCCACGTCTTTTGGTGTTACGCCCAGACCTAATTTTCCATTTACGTTGATACGCATTTTTTTAGGTTTGGGTTGCATGATACACTGCGTTGACAACACCATTTCTACCTCTGAAGTTCCGATCCCAAAAGCGATGGCTCCAAAAGCTCCGTGTGTTGATGTGTGTGAATCTCCACAAACAATCGTAGCACCGGGTAAGGTAATTCCATTCTCTGGCCCTACAATGTGCACAATCCCGTTGTTCACATCTCCTAAGCCCCAGTGAGAAATGCCGTGTTTTTTTGCATTTTTCTCCAAAGCATCCAATTGATTTGCAGACAGCGGATCTTCCACGGGCAAATGCTGATTGATGGTTGGGGTATTGTGATCTGCCGTTGCGAAAGTGCGCTCAGGATACACCACGCTATTCCCTCTGTTTTCCAGTCCTAAAAATGCTACTGGACTTGTAACTTCATGGATAAAATGACGGTCGATAAAAAACACATCTGGTCCGTCTTCTACTTTACGCACCACGTGTGAATCCCATACCTTGTCAAATAATGTTTTTGCCATCTTAAAATATTTATTTTAGTATCTCTTTAAAATCGGCTCCAAAAGTACGAATCTAACAATGAATACTGCAATGTTTTTCAAACTTTTTACACCATTCACTCGTTGTCTTATTTGAATTAAACCCTTGTCAAACAAAAACATAGATCCCAAACCACTACGATGGCTAATTTTGAAGGTTCTAAATTACTTCCACTTGTTCGCTAAAACACCTCTTTTGTATCTTCTTGATTTCGATTTTCAGGAATCTGAAGAAAAATGTTTCTTTTTCTCCGTATCTTAAAGAAAACTAAAAATAGAAAGCTTATGAAGAAATTAGTAATTATTTTATCCGCGTGTTTTGTCTTTTGTGCGTGTGCATCGACCAAAGAAATCAACGAATCTCAAAAAGTGGAATTTAAGGTGCCCGATTTACCACCCAATGTACATTCCAACAAATATTCTCAAAAAAGAAATTAAAGGTTTGGTATTGAGGGCTTCTTGATGGTTCGAGAATTCGGAAAATTGTGCGTGCATGTTTGACAACTTTGAACATCAAACAAACAACCCTTCACAAGGAAGGGTTTTTTTATGTGTTCTAGTTACATCAGGAATAACTTTGTCATTGATCACAAGTCAGTTACAAACATTTTTTAAAAGCATTAAACTGCGATATTATTCCTAATTTTATGCACATACCTATTGACAATCTGGAACATCATCTTCGTACAAATCGGCTGTCCAAGTAGCACCAAAAAGGGGAACAGGAAATTCAATTTGAATTTGAGTCTCGGAAAGAAATGTAACTGTTTGATTTACTGGCGACCCTGGTGGAGCTACAACAAGTTTATCAACCGTGTCTTCTATAATGACAGCGCAACCCTCACAATCGCCAATTGCATTGACTTCAAAATCCTCACAAGTCCCATTAAGTGTGGTTCCATTGATAATAAGGCTTTGACTCGTGAATGAATAGTAGTTTATTTCGTCTTCACAAAATAAACAATCACCTGGCTTTTCAATCTGTTTGTAGGTGTTGTTTTGCAGTCGTTCAAACACAGTTTTGGGAGTAGTGCTATCATCATTTCCCCCTGCAACAACTTCGTCATCATCAGAAGACGAACAGGAAGCAAATACCACAAAGGCAAGGGCGTAAATAATCTTAAAATTTTTCATGGGGTAGGGTTGTTAAGGTTTTACAATAAAATTTTGTTTGTCTCAAATATAACAAAAATTGTAGAACTTTTACAAAAAATGCATCAAAACTGAAAAAAGCTTGTAAAAAAATCAAAAAAATTAGGCTTTTCGTTGTGTTTTTTAAAAATCTATCTGTCGTGTTGCCCTGCAAAAAAAGACCTGCCTTTCGACACGTCTTTCATTGTTTTTTTGTGGAGAAGATGGGAGTAACCTTCGGTTTTTCCCTTGCATCCCTTTTAGGAAATACAGCAAACTGTCCTTTCAGCCCCGATGTATAAAACCAACAAAGCCCTTACAAATACATTTGCAGGGCTTTTTATGCTTTTATCCACAACTTTGCTGTGCTTCAAAGTGGAGAAGATGGGAGTCGAACCCACGACCTCTTGACTGCCAGTCAAGCGCTCTAGCCAGCTGAGCTACATCCCCGAAATATGCCGCTAATATAGCAAAGTTTCTTGATCTCACTATATAAAAACTCCTTTTTGCCTTTGCAATCGTTACGATTCGAATTCTGTATGCTTGCATCAAGACAAACAAAAAGTAAATTCACAAAAAAAAAGCAACCCAAAGGCTGCTTTTTTATTTTTTGCTCCCCCTCTTGGGCTCGAACCAAGGACCCTCTGATTAACAGTCAGATGCTCTAACCAACTGAGCTAAGGAGGAAGTTGCTCCAGCAAAACATGTTTTGTTTTGCGAGTGCAAATATAAAACTTATTTTATCTT
>CAXRIA010000006.1:0-94798 GCA_964230805.1 Flavobacteriaceae bacterium | reverse complement strand
GAGAGTATGTCATCGCCTTTTTTTTTACTGATCACTCAGTAATCCACAAGCCTTTATCGAGAGATAGAGGCTTTTTTTATACACCCATCCTAGACTTAAAAACAAACAAACCTAAAATTGTAAACCAAATTGACGATATTTTGTATTTTCGTTCAAAAGGTGAATCATGAAAACATACAATTGGGGTATTTTAGGTGCTGGTGATGTTACGGAAATCAAAAGCGGTCCCGCATACAAGCATACAGAAAATTTTAAGGTCAAGGCTATTATGCGACGAAATGCCGAAAAAGCAAAAGATTATGCCCAACGACATAACATTGAAAAATTTTACAGCAATGCGGATGCACTGATTCAAGATGTAGAAATTGATGCGATTTATATTGCCACACCGCCAGACACACATTTGTATTATGCGTTGAAAGTGGCCGAGGCTGGAAAAATTTGTTGTATTGAAAAACCTATGGCGCCATCTTACGCTGATTGTGTTGCGATTGATGAAGCTTTTGCCGCAAAAAACATTCCTTTGTATGTAGCTTATTATAGACGGTCTTTACCTCGTTTCAATCAAATTAAACAATGGTTAGAGGAGGGAGCTATTGGAACTGTGCGCAGTTTGCATTGGGATTTGTCAAAGCCTAGTTCTGAATTAGATCGAAATCAAGGGTACAATTGGAGAACAGAGGCAACCATTGCTTATGCTGGGTATTTTGATGATTTGGCGAGTCATGGAATGGATCTTTTTGGTTATTTGTGCGGAGATGTTTTAGAAGCGAAGGGTATTTGTACCAATCAGCAAGGTTTGTATACGGCGAAAGATGCAGTGGTAGGTGCTTGGGTTCATGGTTCAGGAGTGTTGGGTTCAGGAAATTGGAATTTCGGAACGTCGGTAAAAGAGGACAATGTTGTGCTGAAAGGAAGCGAAGGGACGATTTGTTTTTCCGTATTTGAAGACAATCCACTTTGTATGGAAAACCGTGCAGGGAAAAAAGAAATTTTCATTGAAAACCCTTATCATATACAACAGCACCATGTAGAAAATATAAGATTGCATTTATTAGAAGGGAAGCCACATCCTGCCACAGGAAAAACAGGGATGCAGGCTTCCTGGATTTTGGATAAAATTTTAGGGAAACTGTAAGCATTTGTGTGCGGTTTCTAAAAATATTTTTTAAAGATTTCTGTTCTTATTTTTAACCTGATTGCACTTGTTTCAAAGATGTTTTTTCGTGGAATCCAGACCAATATTTGTTATGTGTCGAGTCATTTTTTTTCATTTTTCATTGAGATAGAAATCATGTTTTTTGAATCGAAAGGCAATGCTTTGTTGTTGTTGTCAAAGAACGATTATAATCGATGGTTTCCTGATAAATTTAAATGTGAATTCTTTATCTTTGACCCTTATTTCAAGTAGAGCTATTATAAAGAATTATGACAAGTATTAGGGAAATATTAAAAGAGAGAATTCTTATACTCGATGGAGCGATGGGAACGATGATCCAAGCCTATAATTTTACGGAAGAAGAGTTTCGAGGTGAACAATTTAAAAATTGGAAACTCTCTGTAAAAGGGAACAATGATATGCTGTCGATTACCCAACCTTCTGCAATTAAAGAAATTCATCGGAAGTACTTTGAAGCGGGAGCTGATATTATTGAAACCAATACTTTTTCAAGTACAACGATTGCCATGGCAGATTATGAGATGGAATCTTATGTTTACCAACTCAATTATGAGTCGGCTAAAATAGCCAAAGAAGTTGCGGATGAGTTTACCAAAGCAAATCCCAACAAACCTCGTTTTGTTGCGGGGTCTATTGGTCCTACAAATAAAACAGGTTCCATGTCTCCCGATGTGAATGATCCAGGATACCGAGCCATCACATTTGATGAATTACGCGTCGCCTACAAACAGCAAGCAGAGGCTTTGCTCGACGGTGGTGCTGATATTTTGTTAGTGGAGACTGTTTTTGATACTTTGAATGCAAAAGCAGCTTTGTTTGCCATTGAAGAAATAGGAGATGAAAGGAAAATAGACATTCCGGTGATGTTGAGTGGTACGATAACTGATGCGAGTGGAAGAACGCTTTCGGGTCAAACAGCCGAAGCTTTTTTAATTTCAGTGTCGCATGTTCCTTTGTTAACGGTTGGTTTGAATTGTGCTTTGGGAGCAAATGCGTTGGTTCCTCATCTAGAAGATATCGCAGCCAATACACTATTTGGTGTGTCGGCACATCCCAATGCAGGTTTGCCAAATGCTTTTGGAGAATACGATGAAACGCCCGAGGAAATGGCAACACAAATTAAGGAGTATTTGGAAAAAAATTTAGTAAATATTGTAGGTGGTTGTTGTGGAACTACCCCTGAACATATACGTGCGATTGCAAAGATTGCCGCAAATTACAAGCCGAGAATGATCTGATATTTTGAAAGGATAAAGATGTTGTTCTAAGAAATTAAAAAAACATTTCGCGAAGGGAAAAGTTATAAAGAATGATCAAACAAACTAAATACATGAAATTGTCGGGTTTAGAACCATTGATTCTGAGTCCGAACTTAAATTTTATAAACGTTGGAGAGCGAACGAATGTTGCTGGGTCACGTAAATTTTTGCGTTTGATTAAAGAGGAGCAATACGACGAGGCTCTTGCGATTGCTCGTGATCAGGTAGAGGGAGGTGCTCAAATCATCGATATCAATATGGATGATGGAATGATTGATGGAAAAGAAGCCATGGTACGTTTCTTACATTTGATCATGGCCGAACCAGATATCGCTCGTGTTCCAATAATGATTGACAGTTCCAAATGGGAAATTATCGAAGCTGGTTTGCAAGTGGTTCAAGGGAAATGTGTCGTGAATTCAATTTCTTTGAAGGAGGGAGAGGAAACTTTTCGCAAACAAGTAAAATTGCTAAAGCGCTACGGAGCTGCTGTAATAGTGATGGCTTTTGATGAAGTGGGGCAAGCAGATAATTATGAGAGGCGTTGTGAGATTGCCAAACGTTCGTATGACATTATGGTCGATGAGTTGGGTTTTCCTGCAGAAGACATTATTTTTGATTTGAATATTTTTCCGGTTGCGACTGGAATGGAGGAGCACAAGAGAAATGCAATAGATTTTATTGAAGCTACCCATTGGGTTCGTACCAATTTATTGAATGCAAGTGTTAGTGGAGGGGTGAGTAACGTGTCTTTTTCGTTTCGCGGAAACAATGTAGTTCGTGAGGCAATGCATTCTGTATTTTTATACCATGCTATTCAAAAAGGGATGAACATGGGAATCGTAAATCCATCCATGTTGGAAGTGTATGATGATATTCCGAAAGATTTATTAGCCTATGTTGAAGATGTCATTTTAGATCGAAGAGAAGATGCTACAGAACGTTTGCTCGATTTTGCGGAGTCTGTAAAGGGGTCGGGTAAAACGCAGGTGCAAAATTTGGAGTGGAGAGTGGCTTCTCTACAAGATCGAATTACCCACTCGTTGGTCAAAGGATTGGATACATTTATTGTCGAAGATGTTGAGGAAGCACGTTTGGCAGCAGAAAAGCCATTGGAGGTTATTGAAGGAAATCTAATGATCGGAATGGGGGTTGTTGGTGATCTTTTTGGTGCTGGAAAAATGTTTTTGCCTCAAGTCGTGAAATCGGCACGTGTTATGAAAAAAGCGGTGGCTTATTTGATGCCGTTTATTGAAGCCGAAAAAGAGGACAACGCTCAGGCTCAAGGAAAAGTCTTATTGGCCACTGTGAAAGGAGATGTGCACGATATTGGAAAAAATATTGTTGGTGTTGTTTTGGCCTGTAACAATTATGAAATAGTGGATTTGGGTGTTATGGTTGCTCCTGAAAAAATTCTAGAGGAAGCACAAAAGCATCAGGTTGATGTCATTGGATTGAGTGGTTTGATTACACCTTCATTGGATGAAATGGTGCATGTTGCCAAAGAAATGCAACGCTTGAAGTTTACGATTCCGCTATTGATTGGAGGCGCTACTACTTCTCGTGCTCATACGGCTGTGAAAATTGCAGAACAATACGACAAGGGAGTGATTCATGTGCTGGATGCTTCACGTTCTGTACCTGTGGTAAGCAAGTTGATCAGTAAAGAGACACGTGATGGATTTCTGAAAGAAACCTACCAAGAATACGACAAATTGCGAGGAGATTATTTAAATCGAGCGCGTAAAAAGGTGTATTTATCGCTTGATCAAGCGCGGGCGAATAAATTTCAAATTGATTGGAAACCAGAAGACGTATACACCCCTAAAAAAACAGGCGTTCATGTGATTGAAGATTTCGATTTGAATACTTTGGTCCCTTATTTGGATTGGACACCTTTCTTTCAGTCTTGGGAGTTGCACGGAAAATTCCCTGCTATTTTAGAAGATGAAATCGTGGGTGTACAGGCGAAAGAATTATTCAAGGATGCCTCTCAAATGTTGGAAAAAATATTGGAAGAAAAGTGGTTTACGGCGAAAGCGGTTTATGGTTTGTTTCCTGCCAATACGATAGAAAATTCTGATGACATTGAGCTGTATGAAGATGAAAACAGAACAGCCGTGTTGGAAACACTTTTGACGCTGCGTCAGCAATCGAAAAAAGGAGCAGGAAAGCCGAACATTGCATTGTCAGACTTTGTGGCGCCAAAAGAGACAGGATTGAAAGATTACATAGGAGGTTTTTGCGTAACAACGGGTTTTGGTGTTGAGGAAATTGCTGAAAAATACAAAGAGAATCTGGATGATTACAACAGCATTATGGTCAAAGCTTTGGGAGATCGTTTTGCAGAGGCATTTGCCGAGTATTTACACAACAAAGTACGAAAAGAATTTTGGGGATATGCGGCTGATGAGCATTTGTCAAATGAAGATTTGATTCGAGAAGAATACCAAGGAATTCGACCCGCACCGGGATATCCCGCTTGTCCAGATCATACAGAAAAAATAACCTTGTGGCGTTTGTTGAATGTGGAAGAGAATATAGGTGTGAAATTGACAGATAGCCTGGCGATGTGTCCTACAGCTTCGGTGTCAGGATTGTATTTTTCACATCCGGAATCACGGTATTTTGGGTTAGGAAAAATCACCAAAGAACAGGTGCATGATTTTGCAATACGACGTGGTATTTCAAACGAGGAAGCGGAGCGCTGGCTGGCACCTAATTTGAACGAATAATTCGAATCAAAGAAATAAAAAGTATTTGTGTAATTTCGCACAGAAATGCGAACGATCATTTGAACAATGAGCCCTCGATATGATCCTTGCACGCAGGAGACAGAAGGTTTCAGAAAAAAAACAGAAAATGAAGATTACAGATCATATTAAAAACGCTAAGGGGAAATCACTTTTTTCGTTTGAAATAGTACCTCCCGTAAAGGGCCAGAGTATTCAAAAGTTGTACGATAATATCGATCCTTTAATGGAGTTTAAACCACCTTTTATCGACGTTACAACTTCGAGAGAGGAGTATGTGTACATTGACAAAGGGAATGGTTTGTTGGAGCGAAAAATGACAAGGATGCGTCCTGGAACTGTTGGAATTTGTGCTGCGTTGATGCATAAATACAATGTAGATCCTGTCCCACATGTGCTATGTGGTGGTTTTACTAGAGAGGAAACCGAATATGTGTTGGTAGATTGTCATTATTTGGGAATTGATAATGTGGTTGCGTTGCGCGGAGATTCCATGAAGCACGAAAGCCAGTTTGTGCCCGTAAAGGGAGGAAATAACTACGCTGTAGATTTGGTGAAACAAATTGCTCAATTGAACAAGGGGCATTTTTTAATAGATACCATTGACACACCTTACACACCGAATTTCTGTGTCGGGGTAGCGGGGTACCCTGAAAAGCATTTTGAAGCACCGAGTTTGCATTCTGATTTGCAACGTTTGAAAGAAAAAGTTGACGCAGGTGCTGATTACGTGGTGACTCAGATGTTTTTCGATAATAAAAAATACTTTGAATTTGTGGAGGCAGCAAGAGCCATGGGAGTGGACGTTCCTATTATTCCTGGGATCAAACCGATTGCAGTAGAGAGACATTTACAAATTTTACCTAAAGTGTTCAGTTTGGATTTGCCTTTGGCTCTGGAAAAAGCCGTGTTGGATTGTAAAGGAGATAAAGCAGCTATCCGTCAGGTCGGAATTGATTGGGCAATTCAGCAAAGTAAAGAACTCATTGCAGCGGGGGTGCCTACCGTGCATTATTATTCGATGGGTAAATCGGACAATATTGTAAAGATTGCCAAAGAAGTTTTTTAACTTTTGCTGAGTTCAAAAACGAACAGGCCAATTTTTAAAAAGGTTTTTGAATTCGTTTTTAAATAAAAAAATAAGAAAATAGCTATTGCAAATAGATCCATAAGAAAAAGTGATTTTAACACATCATTTTTGATTGAATATTTGACGATATTTGTAACGATAACTTGGAATAATAACATTTAAAAATAGAAGATATGGCATTAGAAATTACAGATGCAACTTTCGAAGAAGTAGTATTGAAATCAGACAAACCAGTGTTGGTAGATTTTTGGGCAACTTGGTGTGGACCTTGTAGAATGGTGGGACCAATCATTGAAGATTTGAGCAATGATTATGAAGGAAAAGCTGTGGTTGGAAAAGTAGATGTTGACAGTCATCAAGAATTTGCGGCAAAATACGGAGTGAGAAATATTCCAACGGTTTTGTTGTTTAAAAACGGCGAGGTTGTTGATAAGCAAGTGGGTGTTGCGCCAAAAGCAACATACGCTTCAAAAATTGACGCTGCGCTGTAATTGAAATATTTTAAGATTCTTGTCAGAATCAAAATTAGAAAGCCTGATCGTTTTTTGCGATCAGGCTTTTTATTTCTTTGCTTGTTTCGCTGCAACCACCAGTTCAATTTGATCTAAATTTGCTTGGGTGGTAAACAGGCCATAATTAATGGTGACTTTGTTCTTTTCAATTTTGTCAATGATTCCAGAAGCGCGCCCGTCGATCAACCGAACTTTATCATTGATTTTAAAGACATAGGAAGCTTTCTCTTTGGCTTTTTTCTTTGCAATGATTTCTTTTTCTTTGCGCACTTCTACCACCTTGGTTAAGATTTCTTTTTCAACTTTTTGCAGTTTGCTCTCTTTTTCTTTTTTGATGACTTTTGCCTTCTTTTTTTCAGTTTTTGTCTTTTTAACGGGAGGATTTAATTTAAGGTGCTTTGTTTTTTCTATAAGTACCCATTTGTTGAAGTTGGCAATTAGTTCTTTTTTATTGTTCGTTTGAAAGTATTTGTGTAGTAGCTCATTTGATTTTCGACCATAGGAGAGCATTTTTTGATTTCGATCGTATAGCTCTTGAAAACTGTTAAGTTTTTCTTTGATTTTAGCTTCCTTTTCCGATAAAATTTCCGTTTGTTCCTTTGCTTTTAACTGTTCGTTCTCTAGAACTTGTGAGTTTCGTTGCAATTGGTTGCGTTCTTTTTGAAGCTTTGAAATTGTTTTGTCGAGTCGGATTTTTTCGCCTTCGACTTTCTTTTTTGCGCGGTTGATGAGTCGAAAAGGAATGCCGTTTTTTTGTGCGACTTCAAAGGTAAAGGAGCTTCCGGCTTGTCCAACGTGAAGTTGGAACAAAGGTTCCAGTGTTTTTTCATCGAACTGCATGTTGGCATTACTCACGTTTTCCAATTCATTTGCTAGAACTTTTAGGTTTGCATAATGCGTAGTAATCACACCAAATGCCTGTTTGTCATAAAATTCTTCTAGAAAAATTTCGGCGAGTGCGCCACCAAGCTCCGGGTCACTACCCGTGCCAAATTCGTCAATCAAAAACAAAGAATGGTCATTGCAACGTTTTAAGAAACCACGCATGTTTTTTAATCGATAGCTGTAGGTACTCAATTGATTCTCGATTGATTGATTGTCTCCGATATCGGTTAGAATATTTTCAAAAAAACACGTTTGGCTGTGCTCGTGTACAGGAATCAGCATGCCACTTTGCAGCATAAGCTGAAGTAGCCCAATTGTTTTTAAGGTAATGCTTTTTCCTCCGGCGTTGGGGCCTGAAATAACTATGATTTGTTGTTTTTCATTCAGCTCAAGTGTTTGAGGAACAATTTTCAGATTTTTTTCTTGGTTTTTTTCCAATAGAATCGGATGGTATGCCTCTTTAAAGAAGAGTTTCTTTTCTTTGGATATTTTGGGTAAAATCGCATGGATATGAAGACCGTATTTTGCTTTGGCACCCACGGTATCTAATTTTATCAAAAAGGTCTGATAGCTTGTAAATAAAGGAAAGAAAGGACGTATGGTTTCGGTCAGCTCTTTGAGAATTCGGTTCACTTCTTGTTGTTCGTCGAAGGATAGATTTTGTAACTCTCGATGCAATTGCAAGGTGGCTTGTGGTGCAATAAAGACAATACTTCCGGTTTTGGAATTTCCGAGGAGACTTCCCTTTACTTTTTTTCGATACATGGCTTGAACGGCCAGTACACGTTGGTTGTCTATGACTGATTCACGTATTTCATCGAGATAACCAGCACTGTCATATTTGCTCATTTCTCTATTAAAACTGCTGCCAATTTTTGAACGTATTGAATTGATTTCTTTACGAATGTTTTTTAACAAAGTGGAGGCATTGTCATTGACTTCGCCATAGGGTGAGATTATTTTTTGTATGGCCTCTACCACGGTTTTTGTATACTCTATTTCTTTTGAAACGGAGAATAGGGTTGGGTAGTATTCCTCAAATTTTTTAAAAAAAAGCAGCAATTCGTTTACCGTCTCTGAATTGGAGGAAATTCTTAAGAAAGATTCAGCACTTAAGGTGCTGTTCTCAATTTTAAGAAGATGAATTTCATCAGTAATCGCTTCAAAAGAATGGTTCGGAATTCTGTTTTCGTTGATGAAAGACGAATTGTATTCGTTCACAAGCGCGAGTTCATGAATCAAATCAGGTTTGTTTGCAATGGGACTGATTTTTTTTATTTCTGCTCTTCCTAAATCTGAAATACAAAATTCTTCGACACGTGCTAAGATGGTATCAAATTCTAAATCGTTTCTTGTTTTTTTTGAAATGAAACCCATTATTTTCTATTTTTATCAAACCGATTGTGATCGCTTTTTACGCCCTTCTTAGAGGGCTTTTAGCAAAAGTAATCATAAGATGTTTAACTGGGTCTCTGTTTGTGTTTTTAATTTGCAAGTTCTGAGAGGTTCATGATCTTTAAAAAGAAATAACGACATGAAATTAAAAATGACGAAATCCTGGGATCGGATGTTGTATGCTGAATTTCAGAAAGCATATTTTAAAAAATTGGAAGCTTTTGTAGAATCAGAGTACGCAAAGAATACCTGTTATCCAAAATCAAATGAAATTTTTGCCGCTTTTGAAAATTGTTCTTTTGAGGATGTTAAAGTGGTGCTTATTGGTCAGGACCCCTATCATGGTCCGGGTCAAGCCAATGGTTTGTGTTTTTCAGTTCGGGAAGGAATTGAGCATCCCCCTTCTTTGAAAAATATTTTTAAAGAAGTCGAAAGTGATGTAATAAAATCGATACCTGTTTCTGGTGATTTAACACGTTGGGCCAGTCAAGGTGTATTGATGTTGAATGCCACTTTGACGGTTCGAGCTGGGCAAGCTGGATCTCATCAGAAAAAAGGATGGGAGACATTTACTGATGCAGTGATTCAATTGGTTTCTGATGCCAAAGAAGATGTTGTTTTTTTGTTATGGGGAGGTTTTGCAAAGCAAAAAGCGAAAATGATTGATCCTCGAAAACATTGTATTTTGGCGAGTGGACACCCTTCTCCGTTAAGTGCAAATAGGGGTTATTGGTTTGGAAATCGCTGTTTTAGTCGCGCAAATTATTTTCTACGAGCAAAGGGGAAGTCAGAGATTCAATGGTAGCAAATTTTACATTGTTTGTTTTCGAAAACTGATTTTTATCGATCATCAATGGATAGGATCTAGATGCGAGGTCAATATTTTATAGTTTTTCCTAAAATCATCCGCCAACTCGTTTTACGGAATACCCTTCTTTTTGCAAGATGTCCATGATTTTATCTCGAAATTTTCCTTGAATGATAATGTCACCATCTTTTACCGAACCTCCTACGCCACATTTTGATTTCAGCATTTTGCCCAACGTTTTTAGATCTTCTTCTGGCCCGACAAAACCAGTGATGATGGTCACCGTTTTTCCACCCCGACCTTTGTTTGAAAATAAGGCTTTTAATTTTTGTTGGTTGTTCGGAATTTTTATTGGGGCTTCGTTTGGCTCAAGTTCGAATTCGTCGTTTGTTGAGAATACAAATCCACTTAGATCGGAAAGGCTAGAAAGTTTTTTTTTAGACATTTTAATTTTTCTTTGGTGTGGTGTTGTTTTTTATTTTTTTCCAAAAATAAAGCATAAGAGCTAGTGATTCAAGCACCATTCCAATCGCTAGTAGCAAGATTCCTGTGGTGTCTTCCGCAACGATTTGCGTGTAGATGATACCAACAATGACAAATAAAAGTCCTGTTAAAAAAACGATGCTGAGTTTGTTCTTGAACATTTTTAAAGATTGGAGGTTTAAAATTAGTTATAAAAGTTTGAAATTACTATTTCAAAAGTCCCAATTCAATCAGTCGTTCTCTTAAAAATTCACCGGCCGTAATGTCTTTGTATTGCTTTGGCTTTTCAGGTGTTACACAAGTTTCCAAACAATCCAATTTCATACTTGCAATAGGATGCATAAAGAAAGGAATGGAATACCTTGATGTACCCCACAATTCTTTGGCAGGATTGACAACTTTGTGAATGGTAGATTTCAATTGGTTGTTGGTGTGTCTTGACAACATGTCTCCTACATTAATCATCAATTCATTCGGTGCGGCAATGGCATCAATCCATTCGCCTTGGTGGTTTTGTACTTGCAGCCCTTTCCCATGGGCTCCCATGAGCAAAGTGATTAAATTGATGTCGCCGTGTGCTGCTGCACGCTCTGCTCCTTTTGGTTTTTCTGTAATGGGAGGGTAGTGAATGGGCCTTAAAATACTGTTGCCGTTATGTATAAATTTGTCAAAATAAAATTCGTCTAAATTCAGATGCAACGCCAAAGCTCTAAGTACATATTTGGCTGTTTTTTCTAATTTTTGAAACACCTCTTTTCCTACGGTGTTGAATTCGGGAATTTCAGAAACCATTACATTGGGAGGGTATTTATTTTGGTTTTCTTCGTATTGTCCAAAATGCCAAAATTCTTTCAAATCAGCTTCTTTTTTCCCTTTGGCACTCTCTTTTCCAAAAGAAGTATACCCGCGCTGTCCACCACCATTTTTGATTTCGTATTTTTTTTTGGTTGTTTCGGGTAGGTCAAAAAAGTTTTTGACTTGGTTGTATAATTTTTCTGAAAGTTCTTCAGATAAGAAATGTCCTTTCAAAGCCACAAAACCAATTTGCTCAAAGGCGTTTCCAATCTCTCGGGTAAATTTTTGTTTCAGTTGAGGATCGTTTGATAGAAAATCAGAGAGGTTTACACTGGGTATTGTATTCATGTAAGGTTGCTGTAAAGAGGTTATTTTTTGAATAAGGGAATTCGATAGCTCAAAGTGTAATTGAAGCTAACTCCAGAATTGGTCACATATACTTTGTTAAAGCCAGGGAGGTACAAGTTTTTAAAATTATTGGGTTCACTAGCCCCAATGAGTTTGGAGAAATTGACGCTTGCTCCGAGAAATAAGTTGCTTAGGGTTTCTACTTTGAGTCCCAGAACAAAAGAAACCCAATGTGCCGTTAGGTTTGAATAGGTTTGATTGCTATCCATTGTTCGTGGTGGAAAGTAGGCCGATTTGAGTCCGTCTACATCAGTACCCTCTTGGTATACTGTGTAGTTGTTTAGTTTTTGTGAGAAAGCACTGAAACCATAGCGTGCACCATAATAAATCTCATTGTCCATTTCCAACCAGTTTTTGAAGGTGTTTTTATTAAATCCGACCGTTATATAAGATCCTTTGGTTGTAAAGTTGTAGTTGTCTTCTTCAGATTTTTTTTCAACAAAACCTATTTCTCCTGCCAGGTAAAGATTTTTTTGAATTCTGTAATCGGCAACCAACTCATAACCGCTAAAATTTTTATCAGTTGCCCCAATAATCAATTTGCTGAGGTCGGCCCCCAAACGCAGACCGTATTTTTTTTTGTAGTGTACGCTGTCTTTTTTTGCCATGACTTCTTTTTGTGCCACGGCAGTAAGGGAAAGTAATGCCATGCAAAGGCTAATGAAATATTTTGACATGGACTTGTTTTTCATTTTCAATAAGGGCGTTGTTGATATCAATACTTTCAATCCAGGTATTTGTAAAACTCTCGAGGGTCAGATTTTTGAAAATTACTTTGAAACCACAAGATTCAGAAACGAAGATATCTTCACTGTCGTAAGAAAAATTGATTTGATCTACTTCTTGACTGTGTGAAAATTTATAAATAGTTTCTCTACTATTGGTATTCAAAGGCAAAGAGATGGAGTCTACGTTGACACCTTGGTAGATGGTGTCTTTTTGTGCTGCCCAAATGAATAAAGGTGCAGTTTTAAATTCTTCTGGGTTTTCTGCGTCGTAAAAACCTATGATTAGACGAGGCGTGGTTTCTTCCGTACAGAAATCATCGTTTTCGCAAGCCCCTAATAGGGTCAGTAAAAGTAAAAATACAAGCCTATTTTTTTTCATAGATACCTCAAATATACAGTTTATTTTAACTCTAGTAAAACCACATTTTCAACGTGATGCGTTTGTGGGAACATATCTACAGCTTGTGTGTTTGCGATCCGATATTTTTCTTTCATTAAGGCCAAATCTCGTGCTTGTGTTGCCGAATTACAGCTGACATAAACAATTTTTTTGGGTGAGATATGTAAAATTTGTTCCACTACCTTTTTGTGCATTCCGTCTCTTGGAGGGTCTGTAATAATTACATCAGGTTGTCCGTGTTTGGAAATGAAGTTTGCAGTAAAAACCTCTTTCATATCTCCGACGTAAAATTCGGCATTTTCGATTTGGTTGTACTCGGCATTTTTTTTGGCGTCTTCGATGGCTTCTGGAACCGATTCTACACCGATCACTTTTTTTGCCTTTTTTGCTACAAACTGAGCAATGGTTCCTGTACCGGTGTATAAATCATATACCAATTCTTTTCCTGTAAGACCTGCCAAATCTCGTGTAATTTTGTACAATTCATAGGCTTGCTTTGAATTGGTTTGGTAGAACGATTTTGCATTGATTTTAAAGCGGAGTCCTTCCATTTCTTCAAAGATATGATCTCTACCGTGAAATAGGTGAATTTCTTGATCGTAAATTGAATCATTTCCTTTTTCATTGATGATGTATTGCAATGAGTTTATTTCGGGAAAGCTAGTGCGTATGTGATTGAGAAGTAGCTCACGTTTTTCTTTATTTTCTTTAAAAAATTGAAGTACCAACATGATCTCCCCAGTAGAAACGATTCGCAACATCATTGTTCGAAGAAGTCCGTTTTGTTCGCGTGGATTGTAAAATGAGATGTCATTTTCAATGGCAAACTTTTTAATATGGTTTCGAATGGCGTTGGAAGGGTCTTCTTGAAGGTGGCATTGTTCAATATCCAAAATTTTGTCCCACATGCCAGCAATGTGAAAACCAAGGGCATTTTTGTTTTCTACTTCTTTTTCTGAATTGATTTCTTCATAGGTCAACCAACGGTTACTCGAAAAAGAAAATTCCATTTTATTACGATAGAAATATTGGTTTTCGCAACCTAAAATAGGAGTCGCTTGAG
Source organism: Flavobacteriaceae bacterium (assembly GCA_964230805.1). Lineage (GTDB taxonomy): Bacteria > Bacteroidota > Bacteroidia > Flavobacteriales > Flavobacteriaceae > Flavicella. The sequence continues at coordinate 81,039 of CAXRIA010000006.1, read as the reverse complement.
GGAGTTCAAGATGGCCAATCCGTTGCAAATTGTTGAGAACCTCTTTTTCCTTAAAGAATAATTGGTCTTCGTATTTCATATGTTGCCATTTGCAGCCTCCGCAGTGTTCGAAATGCTGACATTTCGGCGCTGTTCTTTTGTCCGAATATTTGTGAAATTTTGTGGCCGTTCCTTCAAAATAGGCTTTGCGCTTTCTCCCGGTTTTGATATCGACGATATCTCCTGGTATGGCGTTGGTTAAAAATATAACTCTTCCATCAGGGGCTTTTGCGATCGATTTTCCTCTGGCTCCTGCGTCTACTACTTCTATGTTTTCAAAAATGTAATTTTTCTTTTTTCTACCCATGCTGCAAAGATACTTTTTTAAACGAAAAAAAGCAGGAAAATGTATTTCCTGCTTTGCGTTTTATAATTGGTTCGAATTAATTTCTGCGTCTTCCAAAACCAGCGCTTCTGTCAGGTCTCTCCGAGTTTTTTCTGCCCGAACGATCGCTTCGATCAGGTCTGTCTCTGCGATCACCTCGATCATTTCCACCTTCTCTTCTTCGGCTGGTTTGTCGGTCGGATCTTCTCCCTTTTCCTTCGAAACGTCTTCCGCGTCCTCGGCGATCTTCTCCACCGCGTCTGCGTCCACCACCTCCAGATCGTCTTTTCTTTTCGGTAATTTCAACATTGACACTTCTTCCGTTGAAGGTAGTGTCTACAAATGCCTCAATCGTTTCATCTGTGAAATTTTTGTCCAATTCAAAAAAGGAAAATGTATCTAAAATTTCAATTTGTCCAATTTCTATGTTTTCTGTAATGTTTTGCTCGTTGATAAGACCGATAAGTCTGCTAGGATTCAATTGGTCTTTTCTTCCTAGGTTGACAAAGAAGCGGGTCATATTTTCATCGTCTCTTGATTTTCCTCGTTCGTCTTTTCTACTGCGTTCAGAATCGTTTAAATATCTTGAGTTTTCGTAGTATTTTAAAAACTTGTTAAATTCAACCGATACGAATTTTTGAATCAATTCTTCTCTTTTCAATCCTTCTAAACTCACATAAATATCCTCTAAATACGAGTCTATTTGTTGGTGGTTTACTTCGGTTTCTTTTACATTGTTAATCAAGCTAAATAGTTGATTTTTACAGATTTCTTCTCCAGAAGGAACTAGTTTTTTTTCAAATTTCTTTTTGATTTTTCTTTCAATAGGTCGAAGTTTGCCCATTTCTTTGTTTGTAATCAACGCAATAGAAACCCCTTTATTACCCGCTCTACCTGTTCTACCACTTCGGTGTGTGTAGGCTTCTGTCTGATCTGGTAGCTTGTAATTGATGACATGAGTGAGGTTGTTGACGTCCAAACCACGTGCAGCTACATCGGTTGCTACCAACATTTGTAAGCTTTTGTTTCTGAATTTTTGCATGACACTGTCGCGCTGCGTTTGAGATAAATCACCGTGCAGTGCATCGGCATTGTAACCGTCTTGAATCAGGTTGTCAGCAACTTGCGCTGTTTCTCTCTTGGTTCGACAGAATACGATTCCGTAGATGTCTGGATTGACATCGCAGATTCTTTTCAGTGCCGGGTAACGATTTCTTTCCGTAACCAAATAGTACTGATTTTCTACATTGTCAGACCCTGTGTTTTTTTGCCCCGCTGTAATCTCAACAGGATTGTCCATGTAGTTTTTGGCGATTGCTTCTACTTCTCTTGGGAACGTTGCAGAAAATAACAAGGTTTGTTTTTCTTCGGGAGTTACCTCCAAAACTTGATCCAATTCGTCTTTGAATCCCATGTTTAGCATTTCGTCTGCTTCGTCTAGAATGAGCCATTGAATGTTTTCAAGTTTCAATCGCCCTCTTTTAATTAGGTCGACTGTTCGACCAGGTGTTCCTACGACAATTTGGACGCCTTTTTTCAATTTTTTGATTTGTTCGTCAATATTGGCACCTCCATAAACGGTTAAAACACTCACATTTTTCATGTATTTTGAAAAATCCTTGATGTTGTTTCCAATTTGAACGGCCAATTCTCTGGTCGGAGAAAGAATAATGGCTTGTGTATTTTTGCTTTCGGAATTGAGTAATTGTAAAATGGGTAAGCTAAATGCAGCTGTTTTACCCGTTCCTGTTTGTGCGAAAGCTTTTAGGTCATCGGTAGATGCAATGACTTGAGGGATCGCTTTTTCTTGAATCTCTGAAGGTTTTTCGTAGCCCAAGTCCGCCAGGCCTTTTAGGATTTCATCTTTCAATCCTAAATCTGTAAATGTCGACATATATTATAAGTTATTGACTTACAAAATAATATCGCTACCTTGCCAGTCAGTGTTAAAAGTCTGCAAAGATACCGTTAATAGTTGCATAAATCTAGGAAAGCTTTACTTTTTTTGGAATTCCCTAAGATGTTTGTCGAAGTTCTGTGCACCAATGTTTGTATAACTGTTGAATACGATTCCTTCTTTCGAAAAGAGAATTGTCCTAGGATAACCACTATTGTTGTATTGAAGTCCTTTACTGTTTTTAGTGAGGCGGTAAAAATTGCTCCCATTTTCTTCTGGCGGCACTTTGTCTGTATTGATTCCAATAAATCCAATATTCGGGTATTTTGAGGAGAAGTAATTTATTTTTTCTTTGATAAATTCTTGAGTCATGAACTTTTTTGACCAGAAAAAGAGAACGTTATTTTCTTTGTGGATCAATTGATTGAGTGATTTTTTTTGTAGGTCTCTTGAAATGATTTCAAAAAAAGCAATGGTGTCCTTTTTGGCTAAGTTGGTTTTGTCAGAAATTAATTGACGAACTTTCTTTTTGTGTTTTTTATCGGTTGAGATTTTTAAAAATAGGTTCAAAACATCCAAATCGTTTTGTTCATTGTTTTTCCATAGATGATGTAAAATATTCCCCATCAACAGGTTGTTTTTAAAACTTTCAATTTTAATGTGCTCGTCAACAGTTTTAAAAAAGTAAGAACGTATGGATAGATTGGTGTTTTGCTCAGATTTTAATTTTTTGTAGGATTGATTGTACAAGAAGTGAATTAGATAATCTGTATAGGCATAATAGCCGATAAGGGTTGGGTCATTGAGGTTTAGCAATTTTCGATACGCGTAAAAATCCTCTTCGAGTTCAGGAAATGCCTTGGAGGTTTTTATTTTATCGCTTGCCATAGGATAATACTCCATTTTTTTATAGAGCGGATAATGAATGTTCGCTGTGGCTAAATTTTTAAAACCTTTGGATAGTATTTCGTTTTCTTCTAAAAAAGCTTCAAGTTTTTTTTCTTTGGTTCTCTTTTTATTTTCTATAGTTTTCTTGAATTCTGCGGGTGGGAGTTTGAAAAAAGTACGGAATGATCTGTCTTCTTCTTCATTGTCTAAAAACTGATTGATCAAATATTCATTTTTTGCAGCGCCACGTCCAAAATAAACGAGTGATTCGTCAAAATCTAAGGTATTGAGGTTGATGACAATACTGTCGTTATTTTCTAAAAGCACAAATTGAAGCTCGTTTCCATGTAAGAAGGTAAAAAGACCTTCGTCACAAGAATTGTATCTTGTATGAAAATTGTTTGTTGCATCTAGGTAGAGTGTGTCTAAAATTTCATCTCCTTTTTTTACGGTAACAAAAGGCTCCTTTGGATTTTCAATTTGGCCGCCGAAGTACATGTCGCTATTTTTTTCAAACAAGGCGTTTTTGCAACCGATTGTAATTGAAATAAAAAGGCATATGGATAGGAGTTGATACATAATTTTCTGAAAACTGTGTCAACAAAAGTAATTATTAGAACCAGAGTTTCCTGTTAATAGCTTGTTAAAAGCAGGTGTTTTTTGAGTATGGAAAAAAGTGTCTGCCGTTCATAAAAAAGTGATGTTTTACGTCGGTTCTTTTTTTTGCAACGCTTTAATTTTCTTTGAATTATGTATTGTAGGAATGGAAAATAAACCCTAGATTTGCACTCCCTTTTACGAGTCTAGACAGAAAGGGTTAAAAAAACAGTTTAAAAATTAACAATCTCTTGGTGTTGATTTCGTTTAAATAGTCTAGTTAACAGCAAGATACAAATAATTAAGACAGCATGTCTGAAGAATTAAAAAACGAAGTAGAAGCACAGGAAGTGCCTGTTGTGGAAACTGTAAATCCAGAACAATTTTTAGCAGATTTTGATTGGCATAAATACGAAGAAGGTATTGAAGCAGTAGATGAAGCGAAATTGAAAGAATTTGAAACAGCTTTAGAAGGAACCGTAGGTTTCGTAAATGAATTGGATGTCATTGAAGGGTTGGTAACTAGAATTACAGACCGAGATGCGATTATTGATATCAATTCTAAGTCTGAAGGTGTTATTTCTTTGAACGAATTCCGTTACAACCCGAACCTAGCAGTAGGCGATACTGTAGAGGTGTTGGTTGATAGAAGAGAAGACGTTTCTGGTCAATTGGTATTGTCTCATAAAAAAGCAAGAGTAATCAAAGCTTGGGATCGTGTAATCAACGCTCAAGAAACAGGTGAAGTTGTGAATGGATATGTGAAGTGCAGAACTAGAGGAGGTATGATTGTAGATGTTTTTGGAATTGAAGCATTCTTGCCAGGTTCGCAAATCGATGTAAAACCAATTAGAGATTACGATCAATATGTAGACAAAACAATGGAATTTAAAGTTGTGAAAATCAATCACGAATTTAAAAACGTTGTGGTTTCTCACAAAGCACTTATTGAGGCGGATATCGAAATCCAAAAGAGAGAGATTATTGGTAAGTTAGAAAAAGGACAAGTTCTTGAAGGAGTTGTTAAAAACATTACTTCTTACGGTGTTTTCATCGATTTGGGAGGAGTAGATGGTTTGGTACATATCACTGATTTGTCTTGGTCAAGAATCAATCACCCATCTGAGGTAGTTGAATTGGATCAGAAATTGAACGTGGTAATCTTAGATTTTGACGATCAAAAAACAAGAATCCAATTAGGATTGAAACAATTGAACGCGCACCCATGGGAAGCATTAGATGCGGATCTTAAAGTGGGAGATAAAGTAAAAGGAAAAGTAGTTGTACTTGCTGATTACGGAGCGTTTATCGAAGTAAGTCAGGGAGTTGAAGGGTTGATCCACGTTTCTGAAATGTCATGGTCAACACATTTACGCTCTGCACAAGACTTTGTGAAAGTAGGAGATGAAGTAGAAGCAGTGGTATTGACATTGGATAGAGATGACCGAAAAATGTCATTGGGAATCAAGCAATTGCATCCAGATCCATGGACAGATATCACTAAGAAATATCCTGTAGGTTCTGCTCACAAAGGAACCGTTAGAAATTACACAAACTTTGGTGTCTTTGTAGAATTGGAAGAAGGTATCGATGGATTGGTTTATATTTCTGACTTGTCATGGACGAAGAAAGTGAAGCACCCATCTGATTTTGTAAATGTTGGAGACGTGTTGGATGTTCAAGTATTGGAGTTAGATGTTGAAAACCGTAAGTTGAACTTGGGTCATAAGCAAACGCAAGAGAATCCTTGGGATGCCCGTGAAGCTGTTTATACAATAGATTCAGTACACGCTGGAACAATCAAAGAAAAAACAGACAAAGGAGCGATCGTAACTTTTGCTGATGGAGTTGAGGCTTTTGTGCCTGGACGTCATCTAGAGAAAGAAGACGGTAGCAAACTTGGAAAAGGAGATGCTGCTGAATTCAAGGTGTTGGAATTCAACAAGGAATACAGAAGAATTGTTGCTTCTCATACAGCCATCTTTAGAGAAGAAGAGCAAAGAAACATCAAAGCTGCGAGTAAGAAAGCAGAAAGTGCTGATAAAGCTACTTTCGGTGATATTGCTGGTCTTGCAGATTTGAAGAAAAAAATGGAAGGGAAATAAGATCCCAAACATTTTTATGTTTTAAAACTCTCATCATAATTTATGGTGAGAGTTTTCTTTTTTAGAGAACGCTTTCTGTGTTCAGTTGGTTTGTAAAAAGAATCAAATAAAAAAACCGATACTACGCAAGTATCGGTTTTTTTATTTGATATGGAGTGACACAGTTTTAAATGTTGTTAGTTTGGTGTCATTTTGAATGTTAAACTAACATGATTTTAGGTTCTTTCGTATCGTGGATGTTCTCTATTTTTAGAGATTTGGAAAGTCCACAATCACTTGATTTATAAGAACCACAAGACGTACATAAAAGAATTGCCATTACAAAACCCACTGCGCAAATATTCAATTTCATTTTTTAAGTATTTCGAATAATCTGTAGCAAAAATACAAGCCTTTTGCTTTGTGGAAGTTAAGTGATTGTTAACAAATTGTTTTCAAATGTTTTGGGTTGTGTGTTGTTGGCGTTAATATCCTTCTTGTCTATGCCTTTGTTTTCCAGCTTTCTATCCATTTGGCTACTGTATCAACCCATTCGTCATTGTCGTTCAAACAAGGAATGTGTTTGTAGTTTTCTCCTCCGCCTTCTTGGAATTGTTCTTCACCTTCCATGGCAATTTCTTCCAAAGTTTCTAAACAATCAGCCACAAAAGCGGGCGTGATTACCGCTAGGTTCTTTTTGTTCTCTTCTTTCGGAAGTCTTTCAAATTCGAAATCTGTGTAGGGCTTTAACCATGGATCTCTCCCAAGTCTGGATTGAAAAGAGTCACTGAACTTGTCTTTGGGAAGGTTCAACTCTTTGGCAATGGCTTTCGTTGTCTCGAAACATTGATGACGGTAACATGTTTCATGAGCTTTGGATGGGGTGTTACAGCAAGAGCCATCTAACTTACAATGAGATTTTGTTGTGTCAGATTTTTTGATGTGTCGCTCTGGAATTCCATGGTATGAAAAAAGGATATGATCGTACTCAAAATTCTTCAAATGTTCACGTATGGCGTTGGACATGGTTTTGATATACTCCTGATTGTTGTAAAAAGGAGGAAGTATTTCAGTGGTCATTGCGGGAAATAAATTCTTTTGTACCTCCAAAGATTTTTCTACCACAGTTTCGTAGGACGACATGGCATAGTGCGGGTACAGTGGAATTAGGAGCACTTCTGTTACGCCTTGTTTTTCCAGTGCGCGATATCCTTTTTCAATGCTCATCGATCCATATCGCATTCCTAATGCGATGGGTAGTTCTGTTTTCTGTTCCAGTTTCTGATGGAAGCGCTCTGAAATAACGATCAAAGGAGATCCTTCTTCCCACCAGATTTTTTGGTAGGCTTCTGCTGATTTTTTTGGACGTGTGTTTAGGATGATTCCTTTGACAAGAATGTTTCTAAGTACGACGTTGACGTCAATCACACGTTCGTCCATTAAAAATTCTTTTAAATATTTTTTTACATCTTTTGGGGCGGGGCTGTCTGGGGATCCCAGATTCACTAAGAGTACACCTTTCATCTAATTATTTTGTTTTGTGAATTGTTTTGGGGTAATACCGAATTTCTTTTTAAAAGCAGCAATGAAATGACTTGAATTGCTGTAGCCTACATGAATGGCGACTTCGGAAACGTTCAATTGGTTTTGTTCCAAGAGTTTTTTGGAGTAGTCTAACTTGTAGTTCAGTAAAAAGGTAAACACAGGCGCTCCATAAAATTCTTTAAAACCCATTTTTAGTTTTTTGACATTTAATCCAACGCGCTTGGATAAGGCCTCTAAACTTGGAGGTTGTGCCATATTTTCAATAATAATGTCTTTGGCTTTTTTAATTTGTGCTACCGTTTCTTCATTGGCCATAAATGGACAATGATCTGACTCTATTTCGTCAGACGTGTTAAAATACAAGCTAAGTAACTCATATAATTTTCCTCTGATATAAAGATCTTGAAGCGAACTGTGAATTTTTTTCGCTACAATTTGATTGAGGATGACTTTTATATTTGGGGAGACAACTTTTTCTTCTAATACGGGTCGTCCCCCTTTGATATTATTAAAATTAAAAAACGAATTTCCTTCGTGTGCAAACAGTGAATGGAAATAGGGTACAGGAATTAAAAGACCGAGTACTTTTCCATTTGCTGGAATTTCGAAAAGAAGATTCATAGCATCGTCCTTGAAATAAACCAAGCCAGAATCTTCTGGGCTCAGTTGGATCGTACAATGCTCCATATTGAAAGCAATTTTCACCTTTTCTTGAAGGCTAAAGTACAGTTGTATGTAGTTGCCGTCAAGCGTGTATTTGTTTCGCAGGGTGCCGTCTGTTTTGTTTTCGAGAAATAGTAAAGAAAAGGTTCCTTTCTCGTTAAAAAACTCAATAGAACTTTTGTCGATGTTTTTATATGTTTCGGAAACAACTTTCATCCGTACAAATTTTGTTACGTTGCAAAAATACGATAAAATTATTTGAAATAAGCCTGTTTTAAGGTGGCTTTTACTTTATGTTTTTTAACAGATTATTCTATGTTTTATCCCTTATTTTATCCGCAAAATGTTCTTTTTCACAGGATTACATTAGTTTATAATGAGTCTAAATAGAGTCGTTTTTCCTCACAACGATATTTATAGTCCTTTTAACGATGTTTTTATCAGAGGGAAGGTGGTACTTTTGGCGTTGTTTATGAAAAATAACAAACTTTAGTTGATTGCATACAACGAATTTGAAATAGGATAAATGAGTTTAGAAGTTTCAGGAAAAAAATTATACAACGTAGGGCTTAGTTATAAAAAAGCGGATGTCAAAACACGAGGTGATTTTAGCATCAGTAAAGACAAGCAATTGCAACTGCTAAGTGAGGCCAAAAAATTTGGTGTGGGGGGCGTTTTTGTTTTGTCTACATGTAATCGTACCGAGATTATGGGGTTTGCGAACCACCCTTTTGAATTGATTGCATTGTTGTGTAAATATTCCAAAGGGTCTGTGGAAGAATTTGTAAGTGTATCCAATGTGTACAAAGACAAAGATGCCGTTCGTCATTTGTTCAAAATTGCCACAGGTTTGGACAGTCAAATTCTGGGAGACTATGAAATTGTGGGTCAACTTAAGGAATCTTTTCGAATGGCTCAAGAACAAAAAACCTTGAATGCGTATTTAGAACGTTTGATTAATTTGGTATTGCAGGCAAGTAAAAAAGTCAAAAACACGACGGATTTGAGTTCAGGAACCACCTCCGTTTCATATGCAGCAGTACAATACATCATGGATACAGTTTCTGACTATAGTGATAAAAAGGTCTTGGTTTACGGTTTGGGAGATATTGGAAAGAACACCTGTAAAAATTTGATTGAATACGCACAAATTAAAAATATTACACTCATCAACCGTACGGTTTCGAAAGCACAAGAATTTGTGAAAGAACATCCACTGGTAAAAATGAATGCTATTGAAAATTTAGCGGAAGAAATTTCCCAATCAGACATTCTCATTGTTTCTACTGGATCAGATCTTCCTACAGTTACTTCAGATCACATTAAAAGTAATAAAGACATCCTTGTTTTGGACTTGTCGCTTCCGGAGAATGTGTCAAGCGATGTAAAAAATATGGAAAATATTTCATTGGTCAATATCGATGAATTGTCAAAGATAACCAACAAGACGATTGCCGAACGAAAAAAGGAAATTCCAAAAGCCGAAAAAATTATTTCCGAGCACAAGGCAGAATTTATGGAATGGATTGCGCATCGAAAATTTACCCCCGCGGTGAACGCATTAAAAGCTTCTTTGGAGACCATTCAAAAAGATGAGATAGAATTTCAAAAGAAAAAAAATAAAATTTTTGACAGGGAGCAGGCTGAAGTGATCACTTCTCGAATGATTCAAAAAATAACGACACAATTTGTCAAGCATTTAAAATCAGAAGATACATCTGTAAATCAGAGTATCGATGTGGTAAAAAAAATGTTTGAGTTGGAAATTAAAGAATAAGTCGAGATGGAGAAGGTTATTCGAATAGGTACTCGTAATAGCGAGTTGGCGCTTTGGCAAGCAAAATTGGTTCAAAAATCCCTTGAAAGCATAGGTTTTAGAGGAGAGATTGTGGAGGTGTCATCAACAGGAGATGAGATATTAGATATTCCATTGCATCAGATTGGTGGGATGGGCTTGTTTACCAAAACATTGGATATTGCCATGTTGCGAGGAGAAATAGACATCGCAGTACATTCTCTAAAAGACGTTCCAACACAATTGCCTGAGACCATTGTTCAAGCGGCAGTTTTGAGGCGAGCTGAGGTGCATGATGTTTTGGTTTACAAAAGAGATCTTAATTTTTTGGAAGCCTCAGAGGGTCTGGTTGCGACAGGGAGTTTGCGACGAAAAGCGCAATGGTTGCACAAGTATCCAACACATGTGTTGACGGGTTTGCGTGGGAATGTAAACACCCGTTTGAGAAAATTAAAAGAGAATGATTGGAATGGAGCTATTTTTGCGAAAGCAGGGTTGGATCGCATACAATTATTGCCGTCTAAACATGTTGTTTTGGATTGGATGGTTCCTGCGCCTGCCCAGGGGGCTATTATGATTACGGCTTTAGAGTCAGAAGTAGAAGTATTGGAGGCCTGTGCAAAATTAAATCACAAAGAAACAGAAATTACAGTGGCTGTGGAGCGCGATTTTATGCGTGCACTAGAAGGCGGTTGTACGGCACCAATTGGTGCACATGCCACAGTGGTAGGAGATGTCATAAAATTCAAAGGAGTTTTGAGTGCTTTGGATGGGACCTCGCAGATAGAAATAGAAAAACAGGTTCCTCTTGGCGAGGCAACTGGCTTCGGATTAATTTGTGCCGAAGAAGTATTGAAAAATGGCGGTGATGCCTTGATGAAAAAAATCAAGTCTGAAATGAAGTCTTCGTAGATGAAAAAACCATTGAAAATTTTATCGACCAAACTATTGACGGATTCTCAAAAAAAAGCGTTGTCAAATTTTGAGTTAGAGGAAGAGAATTTGATTGAGATAGCGTTGTCGAAAATAGGACCTCTTGATAAAACAATTCATTGTGCTGTATTTACGAGTCAAAACGCGGTAAAAGCGGTTTTTGAGAAAAACGAGTTGCAGCCCTCGGTTTTTCGAAAAGTATTTTGTGTAGGAACCAAAACAGCGGGTTTGTTAGAAAAGAAAGGGGTTGTCGTTTCAGGGATTTGTAATTCGGCCTATGAGTTAGCGGTACTGCTAGTAGAGGAAGAGCTGAATAAGAATCCAAACGATCAGATGAAAGTGACGTTTTTTTGTGGAAATATAAGAAGAGAAGAGTTGCCAAATTTGTTGAGGGAAAATCAAATCGATGTGGAAGAAGTTGAGGTGTACCAAACAACATTGGTTCCCAAAAAAATGAAAAAAAAATACGACGGAGTTTTGTTTTTTAGTCCGTCTGCCATTCAAAGTTATGTTAACGCTGGGAATTCTTTGGAAACGGTGGCATTTTGTATTGGAAATACAACCGCAGTGGCCGCAATTGATGCATTTGAAAAAGTCTATGTTGCAGCGTTTCCATCAGTGGATGCAGTAACAGATTTGGTGGTAGAAAATTTAACATAAAAAAGAAGGTTTTTAAGAAATCAAAAATACAGGGATTCACCCCTGGGCCAAAAGCTAAAGATTATGAATAGAACAAGACGTTTGAGAAAATCAGAAGGAATTCGCAGGTTGGTTCGAGAAAATCAACTAACCATAGATGATTTGATTTATCCCCTATTCGTAGAGGAAGGAGAAAATATTGAAAAAGAGATTGAATCCATGCCCGGAATCAAACGATATTCGTTGGATAGAATTGACAAAGAGTTGGACGAAGTTGTGGCTTTGAAATTGCCAGCAGTGCTATTATTCGGAATTCCCTCGAAAAAGGACGATGAAGGTTCTGAGACCTGGAATGACCATGGTATCATGCAACAAGCGATTCGGTACATCAAAAAGAAATACCCAAGTCTTTATGTAATCACAGATGTTTGTTTTTGTGAATATACAAATCACGGGCATTGTGGAGTTATTCATGACAACGATGTACACAACGATCATACATTGGTAAACATTGCAAAACAAGTGATTTCGCATGCGAAAGCAGGAGTAGATATGGTAGCTCCCTCTGGTATGATGGACGGCACAATTGCAGCCATTCGGGAGGCATTGGACACCACAGGTTATGGAGATTTGCCTATTATGGGCTACTCTGTAAAATATGCCTCTGCATTTTATGGTCCGTTTCGTGATGCAGCCGATTCAACGCCATCCTTTGGAGACAGAAGAACCTATCAAATGGACCCAGCAAACAGAGACGAGGGAATGCGTGAAGCCGCCTTCGATGATGAAGAAGGTGCAGATATATTAATGGTAAAACCAGCATTGTCGTATTTAGATGTCATTCGTGATTTGAAAAACACCTACGATCGACCCATTGCCTGCTACAATGTTAGTGGCGAATACGCCATGGTGAAAGCAGCTGCCGAAAAAGGTTGGATTGATGGAGAGCGTGTAATGATGGAGTCTTTATTATCTATGAAACGAGCGGGTGCTGATATTATCATTACCTATTTTGCCAAAGAAGTAGCAAAAGTATTGGCAAGAAATTGATACAGTGAATGTTTTTCACACGCAGTATTTTAGGAAATGAACACGATACAAGAATGCAATAATTAAATGTTTTAAGAGTAAAAGATGAACTTTAAACAATCAGAAAAGTTATACCAAAAAGGACTAGAAAATTTGGTGGGAGCTGTAAATTCGCCAGTAAGAGCTTTTGCTTCAGTTGGAGGAAATCCCTTGTTTATAAACAAAGCGAAAGGCGCCTACATCAAAGATGTTGATGGGAATAGGTATTTAGATATGGTGCTTTCTTACGGACCCATGGTTTTAGGGCATCGTCATAAAAAAGTGGAAAAAAACATTTCCAAAGCCTTAAAAAAGGGGTATTCATTCGGAGCCTCCACCCATGCAGAAATAAAATTGGCAAAAATAGTTTGTGATGCATTCCCAGGAATGGACAAAGTTCGTTTTGTGAATTCAGGAACAGAAGCTGTTTTGAGTGCTATTCGATTGGCGAGAGCACATACAGGAAAAGATAAAATTGTCAAATTTACGGGTTGTTATCACGGACATATGGATGCGATGCTAGTGGCTGCAGGTTCAGGCTTGGCAACGCTCAGTTTGCCCGGGTCTCAAGGCGTTCCTTCGCAAGCTGTGGAAAATACGTTGATTGCGGAATACAACGATCTGTCATCCGTAGAAAAACACCTCGCTCAGCATTCCGATATTGCTGCAGTTATTTTAGAGCCTGTAACAGGAAATATGGGTGTTGTAGAGCCTACGCAGGAATTTATTCAAGGGTTGCGAAAACTGACCAAAGAAAAAAACATTTTATTGATTTGTGATGAGGTGATGACCGGATTTCGATCTATGTTCGGCGGAGCACAGCAAATGTTAGGTATTGAAGCAGATATTACTTGCTTAGGAAAAGTAATTGGAGGCGGTTTTCCTGTAGGTGCCTACGGGGCTCGTAATGAAATTATGGAAAATGTAGCTCCTTTGGGAGGTATGTATCAAGCGGGAACTTTGTCAGGAAATCCAATTGCAATGGCCGCAGGAATGGCTACATTGTTGGAGTTAAAAAAGCAAAATCCGTACGAGAAGTTTGATGAAATTGCAGAGAAAATTGAAATCATTTTATTGAAAGCCGGTAAAAAGTATGGAGTTGATTTGACAGTCAATCGATTTGGTTCTATGCTCAGTCCGTTCTTTGCGAAAGAAAACATTACTAATTTTAGTGATGCACAAAAATGTGACACGAAAAAATTTGCAACTTTTTTCTGGAAAATGATTGAGAATGGTGTGTTTTTACCTCCCTCCCAATTTGAGTCTTGGTTTTTGTGTTCAGCAATGACAGATTCAGATATTCGTAAATTTGAAAAAGCAGTAGATGCGTCGATAGCGGCCGTTGCAGAGCCTCATTAATTGTGCGCTGACGTTGTCTGAGTTAAGAAGAAAAAAAACACCTGAAAGAAAAATGTTCAGGGAAACAAACAAAAATAGTGAATAGCCTAAAGCTATGAGCCCATGCAATGATGATTAAAAACGATTTGTACCTAAGAGCCTTGAAAGGGGAAACAGTGGAAAGACCCCCTGTTTGGATGATGCGTCAAGCAGGAAGATACTTGCCAGAATTTCAGGAAATAAAACAGAAATATGATTTTTTTACACGTTGTCAGACACCCGAATTGGCAGCAGAAATAACGGTACAGCCCATTCGCCGTTATGGTATGGATGCGGCTATTTTATTTTCAGATATTTTGGTCATTCCACAAGCGATGAATATCGATGTAGAAATGAAAGCAGGGATAGGTCCTTGGTTGCCCAGCCCAATTCGTTCTATGGCAGATGTTGAGAAAGCCATTGTTCCGGATATTGATGAAACATTGGGCTATGTTATGGAGGCTATTAAATTGACAAAGGAAATGTTGAATAACGAAATTCCATTGATTGGATTCGCGGGTTCGCCATGGACAATTTTATGTTATTGCATTCAAGGGCAGGGGTCTAAAAACTTTGACAAGGCCAAAGAATTTTGTTTTACGCAACCATTGGCAGCACATACTTTGTTGCAAAAAATCACGGATACCACCATTACTTATTTGAAAAAGAAAGTAGCGGCAGGAGTCAATGCCGTTCAGGTTTTTGATTCATGGGGAGGAATGCTTTCTCCGACAGATTACCAAGAATTCTCATGGAAATATATCAATCAAATCATTGAGGCTTTGAAAGACGACGCTCCAGTAATTGCTTTTGGAAAAGGTTGTTGGTTTGCTTTGGAAGAAATGGCAAAATCGAATGCCTCCGCCTTAGGAGTCGATTGGACGATTACTCCAGAGTGGGCGCGAAAGTTGACGGGAGGAAATATTACTTTGCAAGGGAATTTCGATCCGACACGCTTGTTTTCGTCGCCGGCAGAAATTAAAAAGCAAGTAACCACGATGATCGATGCTTTCGGAAAAGACAAGTACATCGTCAATTTAGGGCATGGAATATTGCCGAATATTGGTTTGGAAAATGCAGGTGCTTTTATTGATGCAGTGAAAGAATACAATAGCTGATTTTTAAACCTGATATTTCCAAACGATAAGAAAAGGGGCACATGAAAGAACAATTTTACGCGTATATTCAGAATTTACAAGACAGGATTACTTCGAAGTTAGAAGAAATTGATGGGCACGCGACTTTTACGGAAGATAAATGGAAACGTCCTGAAGGTGGAGGAGGACGAACACGCGTCATTTCGGAAGGGAATGTTTTTGAAAAAGGGGGGGTGAATATTTCAGCAGTGGAAGGAGAATTGCCACAAGTTTTACGAGATAATTTTGGCGTAAAGGAAGGGAATTTTTTTGCTTGCGGACTCTCATTAGTGCTTCACCCTAAAAATCCTATGGTTCCTACGGTTCATGCAAACTGGCGTTATTTTGAGATGTATAATGAACAGGGAGAAATAGTTACCCAGTGGTTCGGCGGGGGGCAAGATCTGACTCCCTATTATTTGTTTGACGAGGATGCTATTCATTTTCATACGGTCTGTAAGGCTGCATGTGACAAGCATGGAGCTGACTTTTATCCGGAATATAAAAAACGCTGTGACACCTATTTTTGGAATGCCCACAGAAATGAAGCGCGAGGTATCGGAGGTTTGTTTTTTGATTATTTGAAAGAAACAGAAGCGTTTTCTCTACAAGATCGTTATGATTTTGTTACCGAAATAGGAAATAGTTTTTTAGAGAGTTATGTGCCAATTGTAGCTGCAAGAAAGGATTTGTCATACACCTCCGCTCAAAGAGAATGGCAAGAGGTACGTCGTGGGCGTTACGTGGAATTTAACTTGGTACATGACAAAGGGACGTTGTTCGGATTGAAAACCAACGGTCGCATTGAGTCTATACTAATGAGTTTGCCACCCAAAGTACAATGGCATTATTGTCATGAGCCAGCTGAAGATTCCGAAGAGGCACGCTTGGTCGCTGTTTTAAAGCATCCAAAAAATTGGTTGTCGTCTTAGGGGCGTGTAATCGACTTGATAAGTCCATTAAAAATCAAGCTGTGAAAGGGGAGTACAGCATACCAATACAATCGGCCCCATAAGCCTTTTGGTCTAAATACGGCACGTTGGTACAATTTGTTTTTTGCAATTCGAAATTCGAGCCATGCTTCGCCAGGCAATTTCATTTCTGCGTACAACAATAGGCGTCCCTCTTTTTTACTCGCATACAATACACGCCAAAAATCGAGTACATCACCCGTTTGAAGTTTTGTCGGATGTGTGCGTCCTCTTCTCAATCCAATGCCTCCAACAAGTTTGTCAATATAACCTCGAATTTTCCACAAAATTGTCAGGTGGTACCAACCATTTTCTCCACCCAAAGCCCAGATTTTATTGAGTGTTTTTTTTCGGCTTTGAAACGTACTTGATTTGATGTCTTTGAGACAGCCAAAATGTGGAACATTGATGTGTTTGGATACTTTTTTACTCATGTTCCCACTAATCATAGAATCTTTCCAGCTGGAGATTAAAATGTTTTGGGCAATGGCATCAAAAGCGCTTTCTACCGCCTTTTCATAGGAAATGGGATGTATGTCTAATAGTTTGGCTACATTGTTTTTTTTTGCAACAACTTCAATTTTCATGCTGTCTACCAATGAAGCAGCCAACCTGTATGAGGTAGAGGTTACAAAGTACAACCAGTAGGAAGAGAGTTTTGGAGTCATTACGGGTACCGTAATAATCGTTCGTTTCAGTCCTCTTTTCTTTGCGAAGATCAACAACATCTTTTTGTAGGTCAAAATGTCGGGTCCGTAGATGTCAAAGGAACGGTTGTAAAGCTCTTTTTTTAGGAGTGATTTTTGAAGAAATTCAATCACATTGGTGATACCAATGGGTTGTGTTTTTGTGTTGAGCCACTTGGGCGTAATCATCACAGGGAGTTTTTCAGTAAGGTCCCGGATGATTTCAAATGAAGCGCTTCCGCTTCCCACGATGATTCCTGCTTTTAGTGTGGTCAAGGCATATTTTTTAGAAATCAACGCATGTGCTACTTGTTTTCTTGAGGACAAGTGTTTTGACAATTCTTTGTCATTTGTGATGCCACTTAGGTAGAGCACTTGCTTGATATTAGCCCTTTCAGCAAGTTTTTTGAAATTGACCGCACAAGTTTTTTCCAAGTCATCAAAATTGGTGTTGTTCGATGACATCGAGTGTATCAGATAATAAGCTGCCTCAATTTCAGTATCTATAGGAATGCCTTGGGTGTCGTTTAAAAAGTCAATTTCTAAAAATTGAACTTGCGGATGTTCAATATAATCCTCTGGAATTCTATCAAGATCACGCACACAACAAACCAATTCGTGCTTTTGGGAAAGCAAAACAGGAATCAGTCGTTTGGCGATATAGCCGGTTGTGCCTGTGATTAGAATTTTCATATGTTTGTTTCTTTGTCTGCCATTATTCGTCAGAGCGGCTTTCTTTTGGTCTTTGGTAACTCAATCGAAGATTGTTGGTTGGCACAGCATAGGTGTCAAGACCATTGATCGCTGCAATTTCTCCTTTGGTCAGATTGATCAAGTAGTCGTCTTCAAGAAGATCTTCACGTACGTATATTTTTTTAATTTCAGCGAGTACTAAGATCGTTCCATTGGCTTTGATTTCATACTCTTCAAGGTATTCCATAGCCATTTGTATGGGGGCTTTTTTTACAAAGGGAGCTTCCCAATTGTCTTTGTATTCTTCTTCAAGCGAGGTTTTGTCGAACTCCGAAACGTCTTTGGGGTACTTTGCAGAGGTGTGATGCGCGTCTTTTATGTTCGATTTGAAAATTGGATTTATCGTAAAAACACCGGTTTCTTTGATGTTTTCATAAGTATTTCGAATAACCGTGGTTGGACGTAATACAAATCCGAGTATCGCTGGATTTGAGCCAAAATGGGTAACCGAGCTAAAAACAGCCACATTTGTGACGCCTGTTTTAGATTTTGTACCAATCAAGTTGGCTGATTTGTAACCTGTTACAGAGTTGACGAGGTTTATTTTTTTGACGTAAGTGAGGTTTTCTATGGCTTCTTTGTCAAATGAGATCATAATTTCGGGCTGTACGTGTTTATATTAATTTCGTTTGCTTTCAGATCAAATAATAAATTATACAACCCGAAGAACGTTCTGTTAATATAAATAAAATGTTTGGAACCTCTGTTGCCATTCATTTTTCTTAGTTCTGCACTCTTGGCGTATTTTGTGCCGAGTTCGGCAATTTTTCCGAAAAAATGAGCGTCGGAGAAGTCAAACGTTTTTTGTTGGAAAGGTTGTGTAAAGAGGCTCAACATTTCGTGGAATAGATTGGTAAAGAAACGCACTTCTTCAGCTGAGTCATCTTCTCTTAGGATTTCTAATTCGTATAGTTTTTTTTGAAAATATTCAGGATTTTCAATGTTTTCTTTTTTTGCAAGTTCAAAATAAGGAATATAGAAATCATCGGGGATACTTTTGATACAGCCGAAATCAATGACAATCAATTCACCTTCTGGGCTCACCAAAAAATTTCCAGGGTGAGGATCGGCGTGTACTTTCTTCAAGGTGTGCATTTGGTACATGTAAAAGTCCCAAAGCGCTTGACCCAGTTTGTTACCTGTATTTTGGACCCTTGGTTTTTCGGTGTACTCTGACAAATGAACCCCGTACATCCACGACATCGTTAAAATTTTATCAGACGAAAGTTCTTTGTAATATTTTGGAAATTTTAAATTCTTAATATGTGCACAGGATTTTGAGATCTCTTGACTTTGTTCAAACTCTAGGGTGTAGTTCGTTTCTTCCGTCAATTTGTTCTCTACTTCTTTAAAATACTGATCAGAGCCTTCACCTTTGATGTTGAACATTTTCAAGGCAATGGGCTTGACCAATGCCAAATCTGACGAAATACTTTGCGCAACTCCTGGATATTGAATTTTTACAGCCAATGTTTCTCCATTTTTCTTGGCACGATGAACTTGGCCAATACTCGCGGCATTTACAGAGTTGAGATCGAATTCGTCAAAGATGCTATTTGGGTGTTTTCCAAAATAATTTTTAAAGGATTTTACCACCAAGGGGGGGGATATGGGTGGTACAGAAAATTGAGAGAGTGAGAATTTTTCTACGTAGGCACGGGGCATGATGTTTTTCTCCATGCTGAGCATTTGAGCAACTTTCAGGGCACTACCTTTGAGGGTTTTCAAGCCATCATAAATGGCTTCTGCATTGTTTTCATTCAATCGTTCTTTGGCTTCTTTTTCTGAGCCAACCAGTTTTTCCCCATAGAATTTTATGTAGTTCGCCCCAACTTTTGCACCCGTTTGAACAAGTTTGGAGGCGCGTTGTATTTTTGACGTAGGAATTCTGTCAATCGTCTTCATAGAATTACATTTTGAAGTTTACCTTTTCTTTAAATAAAAATTTTCCCAGTTCTAAAAAGCTTTGGATCGGTTTTACATTGAGCACGTCAAAACTGGCATGCACTGTTTTTTCAATGAAAATGTCTGTTTTTTCAAACGATGGCGATGTGTCCTCGAGCCAAAATTTTACGATCATTAAAAATTGAATCCAGAAAAGATGTTCTTTGCTTTTTGCTTGAAGTTTTTCTAGTTGCTCCTGTTTTAAGTCCAGTGTTTCAATTTCTAGATCTCCTACGAAATCAAAAAAGAGGGATTTCATGGCATCTAGAATCTTGAACCGACGAAGTGCGTTCTTTTCTTTGTCCATGGTTGTTTGAACAAAAGAACGGTTTTCAGTCAAAATTTCGATAAAAGTAAAGTAGAAACTCAAAATTTTATTGGTGGCGTTATAACCTTTGAAATCCTCATTGTCGTTCAAAAGTTTCAAAGTTTCTTCAAAGAAAACGACAAATATTTTTTTCTCTAATTCTTCAAAAGATGTAAAAAATTTGTAAAAATCTCGTTCCGAGATGTCCATTTCTTTGGCGAGTAAATAAACAGATTTTGGGGGTTCGCCCGTGCTAAGTACCGTATTCATGTAGGCGGATACGATGCTATTCCTATTGATTTCTTCTTGTTTTTTCATGGTGTACTTAATTTTATATCAAAGATACAACAAAATGTTTAACAAAAACACTTAAATGTTAAACAAAATTAGTAAATTTGAATTTTGGAAGTCGAAAGTGATTTGTGATCGAATGTCGTGCAAAAAAATAGGCTTTCGTCAATTGTGTTATTAATTTTTAAAATCCAGATCTTATGTTTTCATTTTTTAAAAAGAAGAGCAAATTAGAGGTACTGCAAGAGCGTTATAAAAAATTGGCAGAAGAAACGTTTGAGCTTTCAAAAGTGAGCAGGGCAGCAGGAGATAAAAAATATGCAGAGGCAGAAGCTGTGTTGGCAGAAATAGATTTATTACGAGGTGAAACAATCAAAGACTAAAATTCCAGATCAAGTAGTTTACAATAGGGAACTTGAGAAATACGATGCGTCTTTGAAGTCGTATGGAACAAATTTGTCTGCTCCGAAAATAGAACTGTTGGATACAGGTCTTTGGAAAAGTAAGAACATTCGTCATGTAAATTCTCAATTCAAGGCGCGATATCAAACTTTAAAAGAAGCTTTTGAATCTTTTTCCGAGGAATTTGAAAACAACAATTTGGTGTATGCCTCCAAGTTTAATTTTGAACCTGTTGTTGGAGAACTGTATTACCTGTATCGAAGTAAAACAGGAAGTGATTTTCTATCCATCATTCCTCCGGAGGAGTGCAATTTTGATTTTGTGGGCGCTTTCTATCTCAATGAGAACAAAGTTTGGATCAAGAAGTGAGAACGGCAGTTTTTATTTTACAATAGAAAAACAATGAAACGAAGTATTTTGATTTTTGTTGGTTTTTTAGCACTGAATTTCATTGCGTTGGGTTTGGGTGTTTTTTTAATGAATGGAGGTCCAACGAGTTCATGGTATGCCGATTTACAAAAGGCACCTTGGACGCCTCCTGGTTGGGTTTTTGGTGTGGCATGGAGCAGTATTATGATTTGTTTTGCTGCTTACATGTCACATCTATTTATTGTCAAACCTGAAAAAAAAATCCTTTTGCTTTATGCGATACAATGGTGTTTGAATGTTTTTTGGAATTTTTTGTTTTTCAATCAGCATTTTGTTGAAATCGCCTTTTTTGAATTATTGGCATTGACATTTGTCATCACTTATTTTTTATTTCGATTTTTCAGTGTGACGCGATATTATACCCTTTTGATCCTTCCTTATTTTCTTTGGCTCCTGATTGCGAGCTCTTTAAATGGATATATTCTGACAAGTAATTGATTTCAATTTCCAATTTTTCCATAAGTGAATCCTTCCTGTGGTGAGAACGCCGAAGTCTATAGAATTTTCTTAAATTTGCATGCGGCTTTATAGAGCTACGCTCAAAAAGAAATCAAACAAAATATACGGATTTACATACGATAGAATGGCTAGATTTGAACTGAAATTACCAAAAATGGGGGAGAGTGTTGCAGAGGCGACCATTACCTCTTGGTTAAAAGAAGTAGGAGATACTGTTGAAGCAGATGATTCCGTAGTTGAAATTGCAACAGATAAGGTAGATTCTGATGTGCCCAGTGAGGTTTCTGGGAAACTGATTGAAATTTTATTTCAAAAAGACGAAGTTGTAAAAGTAGGGCAAACATTGGCCATTATTGAAGTAGATGGCGCATTAGAAGAAAGTGTTTCGGAGGTTGATACAGCCGAGTTGGAGGTGGTTCCTGAAGTGTTAGAAGAGGTGGAGCAACAAGTGGCAAAAGCAATTGAAACAACCAGCAATGTCAACACTCAAAACATAGCAAATACCGACCGATTTTACTCGCCGTTGGTGAGAAATATAGCGGCAACAGAGGGCATCGATCAAGAGGAATTGGATCAGATTCCTGGCACAGGGATGGATGGGAGATTGACAAAGGCAGACATCCTTCTGTATTTGAAAACCAGAAACAAAGAAATGTCTTTTAAGAAAGATCAGAACATTTCAGTTTCCGCCAAGCCAGTGGTCGTAAAAAAAGACGCGATTCCACTTTCTGTAAATGGAGAAGACGAACTTATTGAGCTCAGCCGAATGGGTAAAATGATTTCTGATCATATGATTCATTCCGTTCAAAAGTCAGCACATGTACAATCTTTTATTGAAGTCGATGTGACCAATTTGGTAGCATGGAGAAACAATTCCAAAGAAGGCTTTCAAAAGAGAGAAGGGGAGAAGTTAACCTATACCCCGGTTTTTATGATGGCGGTGGCTGCTGCTATTAAGAAGTACCCATTGGTGAACTTGTCGTTTGACGGAGATAAGAAAGTGGTTATCAAGAAAAACATCAATCTAGGAATGGCGGCAGCCTTGGGTGATGGAAATTTGATTGTCCCTGTGATTCGCAATGCCGATGAATTGAATCTTATTGGTATGGCAAAGATGGTCAATGATCTTGCTTCGAGAGCGAAAGAAAACAAATTACAGCCCGATGAAATTCAAGGTGGAACCTACACCGTTACCAATGTAGGTGGATTTGGAAGTTTGTTTGGCACGCCTATCATCAATCAGCCAGAAGCGGCGATTTTAGCTTTGGGCGCGATACGTAAAGTCCCTGCTGTGCTAGAGACCCCTGAAGGAGATGTGATTGCGATTCGTCAGAAAATGTTTTTGTCGCATTCGTACGATCATCGCGTAATCAATGGTGCTTTGGGAGGCTTGTTTATTAAATTTATCAAGGATTATTTAGAAGCTTGGGAGGTAGAGGCGCCTTATTAAAGGTTTTTCATTTTTTTTGTAGCATTTTGTTAGGTTGAGAAACTTATTTCGACCCAATCAGCACATCAGTTTAAGTAGATGATAAAAATTTCAAAGTATCTTTTATTGTTATTGTTTTGTTCGACAAGTCTTGTCGCGCAAAATGCGTTGTCTGAGTCTAAAAAAGATGCGTTGCGTGTGGCTTATTTTGCGAGCGGTTGTTTTTGGTGTGTTGAATCAATCTATGAGAGTGTTCAGGGAGTAAAAGAAGCCATTTCAGGTTATTCTGGTGGTCATGTGAAAAACCCCACGTATCATTTGGTGGGCAAAGGGAATACCGGTCATGCTGAAACAGTAGCCGTTTATTACAATCCAGCAGAGGTTTCTTATCGTTCCTTGGTAGCGGTTTATTTTGGATCCCAAGACGCCACCACTTTTGGACAAGGTCCAGATTATGGAACGGTGTATCGCTCTGTTATTTTTTATCAGAATGAAAAAGAAAAAGAGATTGCAAATCAGATGTTTGCACATTTAAACAAGACCGTTTACAAGGGCAAAATGGTCACCGAAATCGTTCCTTTTAAAAAGTTCTACAGGGCAGAGGACTATCATCAAAATTTTGAAAAATCCAATCCAAACCACCCCTACATACAGCAAGTGTCATTGCCTCGATTGAATCGTTTTAAAAAGGTTTTTCCTTCGCTGATAAAGGATTGAATGCGTTACTGTGCGTGCTCAGAAATGATAGCAGCCATTTTTGTTTGAAGTTCTTGGGCTTTTTGTGCAGCCATTTGAGCAAAATCTTCTTTTTGGCTGGCGTAGATAATGCCTCTTGAGGAATTGATCAGTAAGCCGATGTCTTTATTCAATCCGAATTTGCACACATCTTCCAAATTTCCGCCTTGTGCCCCCACACCAGGAACTAGTAAAAAATGATGGGGAATAATTTTTCGAATGTCTTTAAAGTACGATGCTTTTGTGGCCCCCACAACATACATGAGTTGTTCGTTATTTTTCCAAGTTAGGGATTGCTTCAAAACATTTTGATAGAGTTGCTCTTCAGAGACCAATGATTGCGCTTGAAAGTCGAGTCCACCTTGGTTTGAGGTTAACGCAAGCATGATGGTGAATTTGTTTTCAAATGCTAAAAAGGGTTCTACAGAATCACTTCCCATGTAAGGAGCCACTGTGACAGAATCGAAATTTAGGTTTTCAAAAAAAGCTTTCGCATACATGGTTGATGTATTTCCAATATCACCTCGTTTGGCGTCGGCAATTGTAAATATTTCAGGGTAATTTTTATTCAAATATTGAATGGTCTTTTTTAGTGATTTCCATCCATCCAAACCATAACATTCGTAAAAAGCGGTATTGGGTTTGTAAGCAACGGCCAGGTGATGGGTAGCATCAATAATTTTCTTGTTGAACTCAAAAATAGGATCTTCCGTTTCAAGGAGGTGCTTTGGGATTTTTGTCATGTCAACATCCAAACCGATACATAAGAAAGATTTTTTCAATCGGATTTGTTCAATAAGCTCGTTTCTTGTCATGTGAATCATCTTAGGCTTACAAAAATAGGTTTTTCAGTTGAATTATTTAATCGTAATATTGTGAATTGTTGATTTTTCACTAACGGCTAATATTTGAAATGTTTCAGGAGGTTCTTCGTAAAGTTTTGTATGGTTTTTTCACCTTGTTCGGAGTGGTTACGGCCGTATTTTTTTTATTCAATATTCTGCCAGGGGATCCGGCAAGAATGTTGTTGGACGAGCGTCAAGATTCAGAACTGCTTGAAAGTGTTCGAAAAAAATATGGGTTTGATCAATCTTTAGGGATGCAGTATGTCCATTATTTGAATGATCTGTCTCCCATTTCCGTTCACAGTAAAGTAAAAGAGGATTATAGCCATTTGCATGCGCATGATTATTCGGTTTTTGTAAATGTTGATTTGGGAAGTGCACATCTCGTTTTGAAAAGACCCTATTTGCGAAAATCTTTTCAGAAAAATGACAAATTGGTGAGTAGTATTATTTCAGAAACATTGCCAAATACGGCAATTTTAGCTTGTTTGGCTATTGGAGTTTCTTTGTTGTTCGGTGTTGTGCTTGGTGTGTTGTGTGCGCTTTACAAAGATCAATTTTTTGATCGTACAATTGCTGTTTTGAGTACGGTTGGAATGAGTGTTCCTTCATTTTTATCAGCCATTGTTTTTGCTTGGGTTTTTGGTTTTGTTTTAAAAAAATATACCGGTTTGAACATGACGGGTAGCTTGTATGAGGTAGATGATTTTGGAGAGGGGACCTATATACAATGGAAGAATTTAATTTTGCCTACCTTGGTTTTGGGAATCAGACCGTTGGCGGTTGTCATACAATTGATGCGGAATTCTTTGTTGGAGGTTTTGCAACAAGATTATATTCGTACCGCGAGAGCAAAGGGCTTGTCTACTTATCAGATTGTAAAACGGCATGCTTTGAAAAATGCACTCAATCCGGTGGTGACAGCTGTTTCGGGCTGGTTTGCTTCTATGCTAGCAGGTGCTGTATTTGTGGAATATATATTTAATTGGAATGGTCTCGGGAAAGAAATAGTAGATGCATTAAACACCTTAGATCAACCGGTTATTATGGGGGCTGTACTCGTTATCGCAAGTTTGTTTGTGCTCATAAATATCGTTGTGGATACCATTTACATTTGGCTCGATCCAAAACTACGTTTGAAGTAACGTCACTAGAGTTGAAAAAAATAAAAATGAACAAGCGGTACTGTTTTGTAGGACTTTCCTGTCAACCGAAAACGTTTGCGAAACTCTTTCTGACAATTTTTTTTTTCTAGTGAATATGCTGTAAGTTTGTGAGCCTTATTTTGTCTAAAACATGAGTAATCAAAAACAGATAAAATGATGAGATTCAAATTAATGAGGTTTTTTTTCGTTCTCCTTTTGGTGTTATTTTATGCTTGTTCATTAGAACAAGAGAAAACACAATTTTCGGAGAAGGCCCTGGATGAAAAAATGATTTCTATCGAAGGACAGGAAGTCACGCTAGGTCAAATTTTAGAGCAATACAAAGGGAAAAAGGTGTTGCTTGATGTATGGGCTTCGTGGTGTGGAGATTGTGTTGAGGGCATGCCAAAAGTAAAAGAAATACAGAAAGAAAACCCTGATTTGGTGTATTTGTTTTTGTCTCTGGATAGGTCAATAAAATCTTGGAAGCATGGCATTCGAAAATACGAAGTGACAGGAGAACATTATTTTGTGCCCTCGGGATGGAAAGGAGTTTTTAGTAATTTTATTGATTTGGACTGGATTCCTCGATATATGGTGATTGATGAAACAGGGAAAATAATACTTTACAAAGCAACCAAGGCAACGAGTAGAAAATTAAAAGAAGCAATTTAAATATAGAAACATGAGAAGTAAAATAGTAGCAGGAAACTGGAAAATGAACAAAGACGTGGCAGCTTCCAAAGAGTTGGCAAACGATTTGGTAGCAGGACTGAATGGGAAAACCTTGAACAACACCCGTGTCGTTGTTGCGCCAACATTTGTGAATTTAACATCGGTAAAAGAGGTAGTAGAGGGGTCAGTAGTTGAAGTTGCTGCTCAAAACATGCACCAAGAAAAAAGCGGAGCTTATACTGGAGAAATTTCTGGTGAGATGTTAACTTCAATTGGTTTGAAGTCGGTTGTCTTGGGGCATTCAGAAAGAAGAGAATATTTTGGTGAATCAGATGCGTTGTTGGCGGAAAAAGTAAATGCAGCTTTGGCCAATGGTTTGGAGGTTATTTTCTGTTTTGGAGAAGTATTGGAAGATCGTAAATCAGGGAATCATTTTTCAGTGGTTGAATCTCAAATTTCAAATGCGTTGTTTCATTTAGATGCCACGGCGTGGAAAAACATTGTTTTGGCCTATGAGCCTGTTTGGGCTATTGGAACAGGAGAAACAGCTACCGCAGAGCAGGCGCAAGAAATGCACGCTTTTATCAGAAAAATTATCGCTGAAAAATACGATGCAGATTTGGCGCAAGGAGTTTCTATTTTGTACGGAGGGTCTTGT
This sequence comes from Flavobacteriaceae bacterium, assembly GCA_964230805.1. Taxonomy (GTDB): domain Bacteria; phylum Bacteroidota; class Bacteroidia; order Flavobacteriales; family Flavobacteriaceae; genus Flavicella. The sequence goes on along the minus strand of CAXRIA010000006.1, from coordinate 54,324 downwards.
AAGCCTGGAAACGCAAAGGAAATCTTTTCGAAAGAAGATGTTGATGGAGGTCTTATTGGAGGCGCTGCATTGCAAGCAGAGGATTTTATTGCAATTATTGAAGCCATTCAGTAGTTAAAAATCACAGATACAAAAACACTGACAACAAAGTTGTCAGTGTTTTTTTTGCTTCAAACAGATGTAATTGAATTGACTTGCGCCAAGAAGCAGAGGGAAGTCTTATCTTTGTCTACGAATGAACAAAATTATGAACGCTATTTATTTAGGATATACTTTTAAGGTAACCCCCAAAGAACCTGGCACGGAAATTTTAATTGCAGAGCTTGGCCATGCAGGTTTTGAGAGTTTTGTAGAAAATGAAGAAGGAGTGATCGCTTATATTCAAAAAGAAGAATGGCACGCTGCTATTCTAGAGGATATTTTCGTGTTGCAATCTCAAGAATTCCAAATTAATTATTCTTTTGAAGAAATTGCTCAAGTAAATTGGAACAGCGAGTGGGAAAAAAACTTCAACCCCATTGTGGTAGATCAAAAGGTTTCCATTAGAGCTTCATTTCATGACAACCCAGATTTGGAATACGATATTGTTATAGAGCCAAAAATGAGCTTTGGTACAGGGCATCATGAAACCACACATATGATGGTACAGCATTTATTAGCATTAGATATGTCAGGAAAAAAAACGCTAGACATGGGGTGTGGAACTGGGATCTTGGCAATTTTAGCAGAGATGAAAGGAGCCAAGCCCGTGGATGCTATTGATATAGACAATTGGTGTTATGTAAATTCTTTAGAGAATATTGAGCGAAACAACTGCAAACACATTACCGCTTTTGAAGGAGATGCCGGTTTATTAGATGGAAAAAAATATGAGGTAATCATTGCCAATATCAACAGAAATATTTTGTTGAATGACATGGCAATATACGCTGCTTGTTTAGAGAAAAATGGTGTTTTATTGCTGAGTGGTTTTTATCAGGAAGACGTTGCTTTACTCGATGAAAAAGCTGTGGGTCACGGATTGCAACTGCAAAAAACATTGGATAGAAATAACTGGTACTCATTGAAATACACAAAAAAATCGTAATTTTGTAGCCTCATGAAATTATTTTCAATTGCTATATCCTAAAGAAATGAGTACAAAAGAAAATTACCAAGAAGAAATCGATGTGTTGCTACAAGAAGTGGCACAGCACGAAATTGTTTTGCACAATGATGATGTCAATACATTCGATTTTGTGATTGAGTCATTGATTTCCGTTTGTGAACATACTCTAGAACAGGCAGAACAATGCACCATGTTGGTACATTACAAAGGGAAATGTACCGTGAAAACGGGGGAATATAACGATCTCAAACCAAAGTGTCTGAAATTACTTGAATTGGGATTGTCAGCCGAATTACTTTAAGCGGTCAGACAGGATACCAAATTATTTTTTCGAAAGTAAGATTGTATTTGTCTTGCAGAACAAAGCAAATCAAAGTTAAGAATAGGGTAAAGGAACTTGAGTGTGAGTCAAATGTCTTATCAGTTGCAGAATGTTTTTACAAAAGGAATTTTTTTTCTCTCTTTCCAAAGAATGGGGAAGCAGGCTAAAAATGTAAAAACAGCTGTGTAAAACAAAAGCCCATCATCTTCATTTACTTCAATACCCAGTTTGGTAAGATGGAAAAACAAGGCACCGCTCATAATTAGCAAAGTTCCCAAAGAACCCATCCAAACTGTTTTTGGAACAACCAATAAAATCGCAAAAACAAACTCTAAAGCCCCAATAGCAATTCTTCCATAAGGCTCCATTCCAGTCCTTGTGAATATATAAACACTATCAGGGTGCGCAGTGAATTTGAAGCGCAAGGTTTGTAATAAAATTAGAGCAATTAAAATTCGTAAAAAAAAGAGTGTCTTGTTTTTCATGGCTAGAGGCGTTTTTAAAACTTAGTCGAAGAAAACAGGAAGCCTTTACAATTCGGTTTTTTTGTCAAAAAAAAGTAAATTGCGACCCTAATTTATTTCAAATCATGGAGTTTTTTTCCTTAAAAAAAAAGCGTATTCAACGCTATTTTGAAAAAGAATTGACAAAGCAGTCAGTCTTACACAAAAAAATACCGCAAACGAAAATTAGCAAGGTCGGTGTTTTGGTAGAAGAGGCGCAATACAATCAAACTCAAATTGTACAAGAGATTGAAAAAAAATATGGTGTTAAAGACGTTGATATTTATGTTTTTGTTTTTTGTTCGTATGATAAAAAACGAGTGTACAAATCTCACGAATTTACTGAGAAAAGTATTGGATGGTCTGGAAGTTTAAAATTAAACAGCCTGCAAGAATTTGTTAAAAATGAATACGATTTGTTTATAAATTATGGAATTCCAGAAAACTTATATCTGAAAGTAATAACTTTGCGTGCTCAATCATATTTCAAGATAGGCTATTCTTCGGATGACAACAGGTTGTACGATTTGTCCATTGTAGATTCCGGTAGGAGTATCAGTGTTTTGAATGATGAAGCGGTAAAATATTTAAAGATACTAAAGAAATTATAATGCAAGCATTTTTCGGCACAGGTACAGCTTTAGCAACTCCATTTAAATCAGACAATACGGTTGATTTTGAGGCTTTGGAAAATTTGATCAATTTTCAAATTGACAATGGAGTAGAATATTTAGTCGCACTAGGAACAACAGGAGAGTCCACTACTTTGAGCGCCGAAGAGATTGCACTTGTAAGAAAAACTTTTGTAGAGGTGAACAATGGCAGGTTGCCTTTAGTTCTTGGAATTGGAGGGAACAATACGGCGGATATAGTGGCGCAATTGCAAGACACCGACTTGTCCGATTTTGATGCGGTACTTTCAGTTTCACCTTATTACAATCGACCTACACAAGAAGGGATTTACCAGCATTTCATAGAAGTAGCCAAAGCAAGTCCAGTACCTGTAATCATATACAATGTTCCCAGTAGAACTGGAGCGAGTATCGCGCCAGAAACCGTTGCCAGATTGGCCGAAACTTCGGAAAATATTATCGGAATCAAAGAGGCGGCAGGGGATATGGTGAAAGCCATGAAAATGCTACAATTGGTTCCAGATAATTTTTTAGTGCTCTCCGGAGACGATGAAATTGCTTTGCCTATGGTTTTGGCTGGTGGAGCCGGAGTTATATCGGTGATCGGTCAAGCGTATCCCAAAGAATTTTCAGAGATGATTCGATTAGGCTTGCAGGGTAAAAACAAAGAAGCTTACGAATGGCAATACAAGTTTTTAGACATCATTTCTTTGATATTTGAAGAAGGAAATCCAGTAGGAATAAAGGCCTTACTACCTCTTGTTGAAGTTTATAAAAATGATGCTCGAGTTCGATTGCCATTAGTAAAAGCAAGTACTTCTCTTCAGCAAAGAATGCAGCAATTTGTAAACGAATTTTCGAGCTAGAGAATTAACAAATTTTTAGATTAGAAGCTATTTCAAAGATTGACAAGAACAGCTACTTTTGAATGAGCTCGTTCTTAGAGTTGACGCTTTTTGTTTTTTGTGTTGCTCAAAATGAGGCTCTTAAAAAATCGCTTTAATAATCCATAAATAATGATTAATTTTGCAAGATGCTTGAATTCAAAAAAATTATTTTACTTCTCCTAGTAATGCATGCTTTCGGGGCTTGTAGTGACTACAACAAAGTACTCAACAAGGGAACCGTAGCTGAAAAATATAGCATGGCAACACAATTGTACGATGCTAAAAAGTTCAACAAAGCTTTGCGTCTTTTTGAAATGATTGTTCCTGCGTACAGAGGAAAACCTCAAATGGAACGGATTCAGTTTATGATAGCACAATCTTATTTTAATACAGGAGATTATTTTAATGCTGCTTTTTATTTTGAGAGATTTGCTAAAAATTACCCAAAAAGTTCAAAGGTAGAAGAAGCAGAATTCAATGCGGCAAAGAGCTACTTTTTAGCCTCGCCTAAATACAGTTTGGATCAAACAGATACAATGAAAGCATTGGCGGCATTTCAGGCATATATTGATGCTTATCCAAATTCTAAAAGAATAGAAGAGTCGAATCTTATGGTTAGTGAGCTGCAACGAAAGCTGGAGAAAAAAGCTTTTGAAATTGCAAAACAATACTATGAAATAGGATATTTCAATTCGGCCATTGTTGCTTTTGATAACATGACCTCCGAATATTTGGGGACATCTTTTAGAGAAGAAGCCTTGTTTTACAAATTTAAGGCCTCCTATGAGTTGGGAATGAGAAGCACCTTAAGGAAGAAGGAGAATCGATTGAATGCCGCAGTGAAAGCTTTTGAGAAACTGAGAAGAAATTACCCAAATTCCAATTATTTGGATGAATCGAAGAAATTGCTCAAAGCAATCAAACAAGAACAAAAAACAGTAAACAGTTAATAAATAAGTCAAAGATGGATTACAAAAACACAAATGCTCCCGATACAACTGTAACGTATGACAAGTCAAAAGTAGAAGCACCTACAGGAAATATCTATGAAGCAATTTCTATTATTGCAAAAAGAGCCTCCCAAATCAATGGTGACCTTAAAAAGGAATTGATTGAAAAGTTAGATGAGTTTGCTACATACAGTGATAGTCTGGATGAGGTTTTTGAAAACAAAGAACAAATTGAAGTATCTAAATTTTACGAAAAACTTCCAAAATCTCATGCCATTGCTGTAGAAGAATGGTTGAATGACAAAGTGTACTTCAGAAATTCTGACGAACAATAGCAATTTTCGATGGGTGTTTTAAAAGACAAAAAAGTTCTTTTAGGAGTAACAGCAGGAATTGCTGCCTATAAAACAGCCCATTTGGTAAGGTTATTCATAAAAGCGGGTGCTCAAGTAAAAGTAATCATGACACCTGCTTCTAAAGATTTTATCACTCCCCTTACACTTTCTACACTGTCTAAAAATCCGGTTCATTCTACTTTTTACAACAAAGAAGAAGAGAACGAGCTATGGAATAACCATGTCGATTTAGGATTGTGGGCAGATTACTTCATCATTGCCCCTGCCACAGCCAATACGCTTTCAAAAATGGCGAATGGAACGGTTGACAACTTGTTGTTGGCAACTTATCTTTCGGCGAAATGTCCTGTTTTTTTTGCTCCAGCTATGGATTTAGATATGTACAAGCATCCCTCAACCAAGGAAAACTTTGACAAACTTGAAAAATTCGGCAACCTATTAATACCTGCAACGAGTGGTGAACTCGCGAGTGGACTCATCGGCGAAGGTCGTATGGCAGAACCAGAGGAAATTCTCGCATTTATGGAGGCCGAAATAGCAAGTAAATTGCCATTAAAGGGTAAAAAAGTTTTGATTACAGCAGGGCCGACCTATGAGTCTATTGATCCTGTTCGTTTTGTTGGGAACCATTCCTCTGGAAAAATGGGCTTTGCCTTGGCGAAGGAAGCTGCCAATTTGGGAGCGGAAGTAATTTTGATTACCGGGCCTACCGCACAAGAAATAAAGCACTCATTTGTAGACAGAATTGACGTGAAAAGTGCAGCTGAGATGTATGATGCAGTGCATCAGCATTACGAAAATGTGGGCATTGCTATTGCAGCCGCAGCGGTTGCCGACTACACTCCCGTCGAATGTGTAACTCAAAAAATTAAGAAAAAGGAAACCTCATTTCGTATTGATTTGAAACCAACAAAAGATATTTTGGCCTCGATGGGTGCTAAAAAAAAGAAACAATTTGTCGTTGGTTTTGCTTTAGAAACCAATGATGCAATTGCCAATGCAAAGCGAAAATTGACGCGTAAAAAAGCCGATATGATTGTCCTGAATTCGCTGGAAGATAGAGGCGCAGGATTTGCAGGAGACACCAATAAGATTTCATTAATTGATTCCCAAAATAATTTGATCGAATTTCCGTTAAAGTCCAAAGATCTCGTAGCAAGTGATATCTTTTCAGAAATATTAAAACGATTGAATGTTTAAACAGCTGTTTTTATTTGCGTTTTTTCTCACGTTGATGCATCCGGTTTCGGGACAAGAACTGGATTGTACAATTGAGATCAATGCGAATCAAATTGCACGAACAAATAAGCAGGTCTTTGAAACGTTAAAAACAGCACTGACCGAATTTGTCAATCAACAAAAGTGGACCGATGTAACGTATAGTGAAAATGAAAAAGTAAGCTGTGGCATGACCTTTATTATCACAGCACAATCGGGCAAAAATTTTACAGGAACCCTTCAAGTCAATGTGGTAAGACCTATTTTTGGAACTTCCTACAGCTCTCCAATACTCAATTACAACGACAAGAATATATCTTTTGAATACACCGAGTTTGAGCCCTTAAATTTCAATCCAAATGGGTATGATTCCAATTTGATTTCATTGATGGCGTTTTATGCCTATACTATTTTAGGGACAGATGCCGACACGTTTGCTTTCAAAGGAGGGGAGTCTTATTTTCAAAAAGCGATGGATGTAGCAAATTTTGCACAGCAAAGCAATGATGATGGTTGGACGCTCAAGCGCAATCAAGCCAATCGCTTTTCATTACTTGATCAGATTCTTTCTTCGGCTCACGAAGAGTATAGAAAAGCGTTATATACTTACCATAGAAAAGGGATGGATGTTTTTTCAACGAATGAATCTGAGGCGAAAGAGGCTATTGGACAATCTATTTTAACGTTGGAAAAATTGTTTCGGAAAAATAGAAATTCTTTGCTCATACGAACTTTTTTAGACGCCAAAGCTGATGAAATTGTAAATGTATTCCAAGACGGAAAATACAACAACAAAAAAGAAGTACTCGCCACACTGCGAAGAATATCGCCAGTCAACTTGACGAAATGGCAAAAAATTGATTAATTTTAGCAGCGGAAAACTTGCAAGGAGGTTTGTTTTCAAATCAAAATGAACCCAAGAGTTATCCACAATGAATGATAGAGAAACAAGCACCCTAAAATAGGTAGATTTTGTTAACAGCACTTTCCATTTCGAATTACGCATTGATTCAATCCCTTCAAGTTGATTTCACAAACGGTCTGTCTACCATCACGGGTGAAACTGGTTCAGGAAAATCAATTCTGTTAGGAGCATTGGGTTTGGTAATGGGCAATAGAGCCGATTTGAGTAGCCTAAAAAAAACAGATAAGAAATGCGTTATTGAAGCGACCTTTTCCATTGAAGATTATAAGCTTCAAGATTTTTTCGAGTCGCAAGATTTGGATTATGAGGGAGAAACTATTTTGAGAAGAGAGATCTTGCCAAGTGGAAAATCAAGAGCCTTTGTAAACGACACGCCTGTGACTTTGCAAGTGTTGAATGTATTAAAAGATCAGCTGTTGGACGTGCATTCTCAGAATACAACAGCACGACTTTCGGAAACGAGCTATCAATTCAAGATTCTAGATGCTTTGGCAGCCAATCACGAATTACTTCAAGAGTACAGTGTTTTAAGACAAAGTTACAAAGTGAAGCTCAAAGAATTGGAAGATTTGCAAAAAAATCAGGAGTTGTTCCAACAAGAATATGCCTACAACAAACATTTGTACACGGAACTTTCGGAAGCATCCTTGAAAGAAGGCGAGCAAGAACAGTTAGAACAGACCTTAGAAAAACTCAATAATATCGAGGTAATTAAGCTCGCATTGTCAGAAAGTATTGCCCTTGCAAATGCGGAGCAAGTGGGAATTCAGAGTTCACTCACCTCATTGTGTAGTGTGCTTCGAAAAATTTCCTCATATTCCGAAGAATACGAAACATTTTTCCAAAGAATAGAGAGTTTGAAAATCGAAATGGAAGATGTGATTTATGAACTAGAAAAAGCAAATGAAGATGTAGATTTCAATCCTTCTGAAATAGAAGGTTTTAACGATAGATTGCAATTGATATACGATTTGCAAAAAAAGCATGGAACCACTTCCATAATAGAACTTTCGACAATTCTTCACGCTTTAGAAGAGAAGGTTGCTAAAGTTGACAATGCTTCCGAAATGCTTGAGGAGAAAGAAGAAGAAATAACACATTTGAGAGCAAACTTAGAAGAACTTGCAAATAAGATACATCAAAAAAGAAAGCAAGCCATTCCGGAATTGACCCAGCAACTTCAGGCCGTATTGTCAAATTTAGGGATGGAAAATGCTCGATTTCAAATCGGTTTGGAGAAAGTAGAGGCATTTACAAGTCATGGTTGCGATGCACTTTCTTTTCTTTTTTCTGCGAACAAGGGAGTTGGTTTTGAGCCTCTTAAAAAAGTGGCGTCTGGTGGAGAGATGTCTAGAATTATGCTTGGAGTAAAATTGATTTTGTCAAAATATTTGAAGTTGCCGACCATTATTTTCGATGAAATTGATACAGGAGTCTCTGGAGAAGTTTCCAATAAAATTGCGGAGGTAATGCATGAGATGGCCAAATTTATGCAGGTCATCACGATTACGCATTTGCCCCAAATAGCAGCGAAAGGAAGTCACCATTATAAAGTTTATAAAAAAGAGGCAGTAGGTGTTACCCATACCTATATGAAAAAATTGAATGCGGAAGAGCGTGTGGCTGAATTGGCTGAAATTTTAGGAGGGAAACAAATGAGTGCTTCTGCATTGGAACACGCAAAAGAGCTGTTGAATTTTTGATGGGTGCCCTATGGAGTAAGATTGGGCACTATTCGAGGTATAAATTTTTAAACTTTAAACTATAATAGTATATTTGCCCACTTTGCAAAAGTATGTATTTTAGCTAACGAAACTATAATTAAGACAAGTATGTATAATTTATTAAAAGGAAAAAAAGGAATCATTTTTGGAGCGTTGGATTCAAATTCAATAGCTTGGAAGGTTGCTGAGCGTGCTCATGAAGAAGGAGCCACTTTTGTGCTTACAAATGCGCCGATTGCGATGCGAATGGGAACCATAAATGAATTGGCAGAAAAAACAGGTTCACAAGTGATTCCAGCAGATGCTACTTCTATGGAAGATTTGTCAAATTTGATAGACCAATCCATGGAGATATTGGGAGGTAAAATTGACTTTGTTTTGCACTCTATTGGCATGTCTTTGAATGTTCGAAAAGGGAAACATTACACAGATTCTAACTATGACTTTACCCACAAAGGATTTGATATTTCAGCGCTTTCATTTCACAGAGTAATGAATTTATTGTACAATAAAAAAGCAATGAACGAATGGGGTTCTATCGTGGCATTGACCTACATGGCAGCGCAACGCGTTTTCCCAGATTACAATGATATGGCGGACAACAAAGCCTATTTGGAATCCATTGCACGTAGTTTTGGTTATTTCTTTGGAAGAGATCACAAAGTTCGTGTGAATACAATTTCACAATCGCCAACACCAACCACTGCCGGAAATGGAGTGAAAGGTTTTGATGGATTTATCAATTATGCGGAGAAAATGTCAGCTTTAGGGAATGCGACTGCCGCAGAATGTGCAGATTATACCATTTCTCTATTTTCGGACTTGACGAAAAAAGTAACCTTGCAAAATCTTTTCCACGATGGAGGTTTCTCAAATATGGGAGTGAGTGATGGCGTGATGGAAAAATTCGTCAATGACGAGGAATAAATAAATGCGACACAATTCAAAAAAAAAGCAAGCTTTCAAAAGCTTGCTTTTTTTGTTTGAGATCTTCTTAGAATTCGAAAGAAGCTTGTTATCTTTGGCTTTATTTGTTGAATGACGTATTCTATTATCATACCAGTATACAACAGACCTTTGGAAGTGGAGGAATTGTTGGAAAGCTTGACACAGCTCGAAGGAAACATTTCCTTTGAAGTGATCATCGTTGAAGATGGCTCTCCAAATACTTGTCGTGATGTTGTTGCAAACTTCGAAGAAAAACTTGACATTCAATATTTTTTAACAGAAAATAAAGGTGCGGGTCGGAGTAGAAATTACGGAATGAAACGTGCAAAAGGGGATTATTTTGTGGTTTTTGATTCGGATTGTATCATTCCACCAAATTATTTGATTTCAGTAGATAAAGTCTTAAAAGAGAATTATACAGACGCTTACGGAGGTCCTGATGCCGCTCACGATAATTTTACCCACCTACAAAAAGCGATCAATTATTCAATGACGGCTTTTTTGACCACAGGAGGTATTCGAGGGAAGAAGCGATCCGTAGGAAAATTTCAACCGAGAAGCTTTAATCTAGGTTTGTCCAAAAAAGCATTTGACAGCACCCAGGGTTTTTCTGATTTGAAAATTGGAGAGGATATTGATTTGACCTTCCGATTGTGGGAAAATGGTTTGGAAACCCAACTTATTGAAACGGCATTTGTATACCACAAAAGACGTAGTACCTTTGGTCAATTTTACAAACAAACCCTCGCTTTTGGAAAAGCACGCCCTTTGTTAAACAAACGTTTTCCTCATACGGCCAGATGGACCTATTGGTTTCCGTGTGTGTTTGTTCTTGGTTTTTTATCATCGATTTGCGCTGTGGTGATGGGGCTTTGGTCGGGAATCTTGTTGTACGGAGCCTATTACGCCCTTATTTTTCTTCACGCAAGTTCTCAAAATAAAAGTTTGATTGTGGGAACATTAAGTCTTTTGAGTACGACCATTCAGTTTTTTGGATATGGTTTTGGATTTTTAACCAGCCATTTTTTCGGAGGTAAAAGACCTTTTTCTGTTTGAAATAAAAATTAGTTTTTTGAATTAGCGGAGGGTGTCGTATTCGATCAGAAAAAGAGTTTCGTTTTCCTTTTTCATAAAAAATTTCTCGCGTGCAAACTTTTCTAAGCGATTCGAGTCTTCCAAAGTTTCAATCATTTTTTTGTTCCGTTCGATTTCAGTTTGGTAAAATTCTATGGAATTCTCTAATTCTTTGATTTCTTTGTTAAACTCTCGGTGATTTACAAAAGAGTTTTCATCAAAAAACAGCATCCAAATAGTAAATATCAAAACAATGATTACATACCGGTTGGTGAAAAATTTAAAAAATTTGTTGTTTCGAATTTTTTTTAAAGATTTCATGAGTTCTCTATGGGAATACATGTTAATAAACTTCGAAAGGCATCGTTGCTGTTTTTGTCATTTAGAATCACAACATCGGCAATCTTTTTCGAGGGTTCAATATACAAATTGTGCATGGGTTTTAGTGTGTTTTGAAACCTCTTTTTTATTTCTTCCTCTGTTCTTCCTCGTTCCGAACAATCTCTCTCAATTCTTCTTTCCAATCGGATACTTTCTGAAGCCTCCAAAAATACTTTCAGATCCAAGAGTTTTGCAATTCGTCTGTCATGAAAGATAAGAATACCCTCTACGATAAGAATTTTTTTGGGTGATACTCTTTTTGTTTTGGAGGTTCTAAGGTGCTTGGTAAAGGAGTAAATAGGAGAGGCAATGCTTTCACCTTTTTTCAACAACCAAAGATGTTTGTATAGTAGATCAAAATCAATAGCGCTGGGATGGTCAAAATTGAGAGCGGAACGATCCGTAAAACTCAAGTGGTCGTGGCTTTTGTAATAGGCATCTTGCGCTAGAATAGCAACTTGATCATTGCCATAATGTGATATTATTTTTTCGACTGTAGTTGTTTTTCCGCTTGCAGTACCTCCAGTGATGCCAATAATGAACATTTTCTTTGTTTTTGTCAGACAAAAATAAAAAAAAGAGACCTTAAAAGGCCTCTTTTTTATTTCAAGAAAAAGCGAATGCACCGATGCAGGGGGTTTTATAAACCAAATGCTTCTTTCACTTTTTCAACATAATCCAATTTTTCCCACGTGAATGTTTCAATTTCTTTTTCAACAAATTCACCACTTGGAGAGTTGTAACGAACTGTTTTCACTTCCGGCGTTCTTCCCATATGACCGTATGCAGCCGTTTCTAAATAAATGGGATTTCTTAATTTCAAACGCTCTTCAATAGCAATGGGACGCATGTCAAACAGCGTGTTGATTTTTTTGGCAATTTCACCATCCGATAAATTTACTTTTGAAGTTCCGTAGGTTTCCACGAAAATTCCCATCGGTTCTACCACGCCAATCGCATAGGAAACTTGCACCAAAATCTCATCTGCCACACCAGCAGCCACTAAATTTTTTGCAATATGTCTTGTGGCGTAAGCAGCGGAGCGATCTACTTTACTCGGGTCTTTCCCGCTAAATGCCCCACCTCCGTGAGCTCCTTTTCCACCATAGGTGTCTACAATGATTTTTCTTCCCGTTAAGCCTGTGTCTCCATGAGGTCCACCAATGACAAACTTACCCGTTGGATTGATGTGGTATTTGATGTCATCTCCAAACAGGGCTTGAATTTCAGGAGTCAACTTTGCAAGGACTCGAGGAATTACAATAGACAGAATGTCTGATTTTATTTTTGCCAGCATAACAGCGTCGTCTTCGTCAAAGGGATCGTGTTGCGTAGAAATAACAATCGCTTCGATTCGTTGGGGCTTGTTATCATCAGAATATTCAATCGTTACTTGACTTTTGGCATCGGGACGTAAATATGAAATTTCCTTGTTCTCTCTTCGTAATTCTGCGAGTTCGATAAGAAGTCGATGTGAGAGTTCGAGAGCCAAAGGCATGTAATTATCCGTTTCGTTGGTGGCATAGCCAAACATCATTCCTTGGTCACCTGCTCCTTGTTCTTCTTTTTTAGCTCTGTCGATACCGCGGTTGATATCCTCTGATTGTTCGTGAATGGCAGACAAAACACCACAAGAATTGCCATCAAATTGATATTCACCTTTGGTGTATCCAATTTTGTTGATGGTTTCACGTGCAATTTTTTGTACGTCGAGATACGTGCTTGACTTTACCTCACCCGCCAAAAAAACTTGACCGGTAGTTACCATAGTTTCACAAGCAACTTTCGATTCTGGGTCGAATGCCATAAAATTATCAATCAACGCATCCGATATTTGATCTGCTACCTTGTCTGGATGTCCCTCTGATACCGATTCAGAAGTAAATAAATAGGCCATACTAGTTCTCTTTTATTAATTGGGAAGAGAAAAATGAAATCTGCCGAAAGGCTAAAGAAGTAGATAGGAATCCTGCTTTAGCACTTTTTTTACGAGGTGGCAATCAGTCAAATCTCTCCTCTTTGTTTACGACTGCAAAATTATAAAAAAGAAATGAATATTGCCTTCTTAAAAAAATGTTTCTAAATTTGCATGGTGAATTTTTTAAAAATCAGTTTATTTTAAAAAAGACGGGTCGCTTGATATACCATAAAAATGCTACCAAGTTCATCAAGAGGCAAATAAAACTATTAGAAAAAACGAAACCTTTTATTTTACGGGTAGCGTTTTTGAAATCAAATTCTAAAATCAGACAACTATGGACATTCAAAAATTAGCAACGCAGGCTTTGCATGCAGGACATGAAACTAAAGAAACACTCGGTACAAGAGCGGTTCCTATTTATCAATCTTCGTCTTATGTCTTTAATGACACAGATCATGCGGCAAATTTATTTTCGTTGGCGGAATTAGGGTTTATCTACACCAGATTAAACAATCCAACAAATGACATTTTACAAAAGCGTTTGGCAGCGATTGAAGGTGGAATAGGAGCTGTAGTTTTTGCTTCTGGGACTTCTGCTATTTCTACGGGTCTGATGACCTTGTTGAAAGCAGGCGATCATATTGTTGCCTCAAGTAGTTTGTATGGAGGGACTTACAATTTGTTGAATGTTACTTTGCCAAGACTGGGAATTACAACAACTTTTGTAGATGCATCGAACCCAGATAGTTTTAAAGATGCTGTACAAGATAACACACGTGCTTTTTTCGTGGAGTCTTTGGGGAATCCGAAGTTAGACGTATTGGATTTAGAAGCTATTTCTGCGCATGCGAAACAAGCAGAGGTGCCATTTATTGTAGATAATACAGTAGCGACACCAGCTTTATTAAACCCAATTAAGCATGGAGCAAATATTGTGATTCACTCACTTACAAAATATATTGGAGGACAAGGAACTTCTTTAGGAGGAGCGATCATCGATGCGGGAACATTCAACTGGGCGAATGGCAAGTTCCCAGAGTTTACAGAACCTTCAGCAGGCTACCATGGATTGGTGTATCATGAGGTTCTTGGAGCTGCTTCCTACACTTTCAAGTTGATTTTAGAAGGTTTGCGCGATTTTGGTGGAGCATTAAGTCCGTTCAATGCTTTTCAAATCATCCAAGGATTGGAAACATTGCCAGTTCGTATAAAAAAACACAGTGAAAATGCTCTTGAACTAGCGCAATGGCTTGAGTCTAGAGAAGAGGTGGCTTGGGTAAATTATCCTGGATTGGAAAGTAACAAATACAACGAGATGGCAAAAAAATATTTGCCCAAAGGACAAAGTGGAATTGTAACTTTTGGAATCAAAGGAGGATTTGAAGCGGCCAAAAAAGTAACAGATGCTACGGAGGTATTTTCGTTACTTGCAAATATTGGAGATACAAAATCATTAATCATTCATCCAGCGAGTACGACACATCAACAATTGAGCGTAGCACAGCAAGCAGATGCAGGAGTGTCACAAGATTTGATTCGTTTGTCTGTTGGTTTGGAGGATGTAGTTGATTTGAAAGCCGATTTAGAACAAGCGTTCAAAGCATTGTAAGTAAATTAGAACAGAGAAGCCTCCCTGTATTTCGGACTAGATACCACTGACGATGGGTCAGAGGATTTGTTTAGACCCTGGATTGTAGGGAGGTTTTTTGCTTTTGTAAAGTTAAATATTGCTCATAAAAATTGTAGATACGCAAATAATTCATACTTTTGCCCCATAGTTCTTACATTTATTATAATTGTTATCAAGAAAGGCAGAGGGATTAGACCCATTGAAGCCTTAGCAACCCTTTATCTTTAAAGAAGGTGCTAAATTCTACCTTGACTGTTGAAACAGTTTGGATAGATAACGAAGACTTTTACAGAGTCACTGCTTTTTTCATAACATTATTTTAGCTGTAAAGCTTATTAAAAACCCGCAAGTTTTTGCAATAATGACGAATGAAAAAATAATGAATAGTAATTTAAAATATCATTCTATTGAGAAATTTACCACCGAAACAGGCGTGGTATGTTACGATCTTGAACTTTCTTATGAATTGTTCGGACAAGCGTTGCATACAAGTCCAATTGTGTTGGTAAATCACGCACTTACGGGGAATTCTGATGTGGCCAGTGCACACTCTGGTTGGTGGAAAGGCATCGTTTCTGAGGGGAATTTAATAGATACCAAAAGATATACCATTTTAGCTTTTAATGTTCCAGGAAACGGGTACGACAAAAAACCAGGGAATTTGATTGAAAATTACAAAGATTTTACTGCACGAGATATTGCCAAATTGTATGGGCAAGCCTTGAGTGAATTGAAAATAAATAAATTGCATGCGGTTATAGGAGGTTCACTCGGAGGAGGAATTTCTTGGGAGTTGGTCGTTTTGTACCCGGATTTATCAGAACATTTGATTTCGATTGCTTCTGATTGGAAAGCTTCCGATTGGATTTTGGCACATAACAAAGTACAAGAACAAATTTTATTGAACTCTAAAAAACCAGTCCACGATGCACGTATGATGGCCATGTTATTTTATAGGACTGCAGCTTCTTTTAAAGATAAATTTGACAGGTCAGTAAATGAAAATTTGGGAATTCCTAACGTAGAGAGTTGGTTGTTACATCACGGGTTTCAGTTAGAAAATAGGTTCCATTTGCAATCCTATAAGATGGTCAATCATATTTTATCTACCTTGGATATTACAAGAGATCGAGGTAGTTTTGAAGAGGTGGCCAAAACGATCAAAGCGAAGATATTTCAAATAGGTATTGATTCGGATTTCTTTTTCGTTCCACAAGAAAATATAGAAACAAAACACCGATTGGATGCATTAGGAATTGAAAATGTCTATAAGGAAATAAGCTCTATTCACGGTCATGATGGCTTTTTGGTAGAAAACGAACAATTGAAAGATTTGTTGAAATCTATTTTTTAGACGCAATTGAAAAGCGAATGGACTTTTAAAATATTGAAACAATGAAAATATTAAAATTTGGAGGAAAATCTTTGGCAAACGGAAAAGGTTTGCAAAGTGTGGTGAAAATCATTGCCTCGAAAATAGCAAATAAAGAGGAGATTGTGGTTGTACTCTCAGCGAGAGGTACGGCAACAAACGACTTGGAGCGAATTTTAGAAAAGTCTAAAAAAAATACATCGTTTAAAAAGGCTTTCGAAAGCTTTAAAAAAGAACAAGTGTTGCCGAATCCGTCCGTGGATTGTACCGAGGAATTTGTGTTGTTAGAAAAAGTATTTGAGGGTGTAAATTTACTGGGCGATTACAGTCCTAAAATCAAGGATTTGGTATTGGCACAAGGGGAACTCTTGGCAGTAAAATTGGTCGCTTCATTGTTGCAAAAAGAAGGAATAGAGGCCCAAGTTTTGGACGCGAGATCCTTGTTAAAAACAGATGCTACTTTTGGCGATGCAGAATTGTTAGAGGATATTTCCAGATACAATGTACAAGAGTATTTTCGTAAAGTACCAACACAACAAGTACAAATTGTTACCGGTTTTATCGCTTCCAATACAGAAAATGAAACCACGACTTTAGGTAGAAATGGAAGTAATTATTCTGCTTCTTTGTTGGCCAATTATTTGGAGGCAGAAGAATTGCAAAATTACACCCATGTTGACGGTATTTACACAGCCAACCCAGATTTGGTAAGCAATGCGCGTAAAATCGAAAATTTGTCTTTCAAAGAAGCCAACGAATTGGCCAATTTTGGGGCTTATGTTTTAAATGCAAAAGCGATGATTCCTTTGTTGGATAAGGGGATTCCTTTACGAATTTTAAACACATTTGAAGCCAATAACAAAGGAACCTTGATTACCAAAAATCACAAATCGAAAGATGGCATCAAAGCGATTTCAGTATTGGAAAACATGGCTTTGATCAATTTGGAAGGGAAAGGCTTGTTGGGTAAAGTAGGAATTGATGCGCGTGTTTTTACAGCGCTTCAGAAATTCAATATCAGTGTGAGTATCATTTCACAAGGATCGTCTGAGCGTGGCATTAGTTTTGTGGTTGCTGCCTCACAAGCACGGAAGGCAAGAGAGGCGTTGGCGAATGAATTCAATTTAGATTTTTTAAGCAAAGATGTCACCAAAATTGAAGTAAAAAATAATGTTGCCGTTATCTCAACACTCGGAAAAACACTAGCATCCTTTAATAGCTCGTATGCTGCATTGATTAGGAACAGTATAGAGCCGATACTGATCAACAATACGGTGGCGGGAAGAAATGTTTGTTTGGTGGTTTCTAACACTGACCTTCACAAAGCGGTCAATGTTATTCATGGAGAAATTTTTGGAGTCGCTAAAAAAATCAATATAGCAATATTTGGTGTGGGCCTTGTGGGTGGAACTTTGGTCGATCAAATATTAAAAAGCAAAGAAAACATACGCGACAGAAAAGATGTTGAGTTGAATATTTTTGCCATTGCAAATTCGAAGAAAGCGGTGTTGAAAGCTCAAGGAATCGAAGAAAATTGGAGGGACGATCTTGCCACTAATGGACAGGAAGTAGGCATTGAAAAAATTTCTGAATTTGCAGACAAACACCACCTGGAAAATTTGATTGCAGTAGATAATACCGCGAGTGCTGCCTTTGTTGAGAATTATATTGACTTGGTTCAAAAGGGTTTCAATTTGGTGTCATCGAACAAAATAGCAAATACGATTTCTTTTGATTTTTATGAGAAACTCAGAAAAACACTCAAAAAAAATAAGAAGAGTTATTTGTATGAAACGAATGTCGGTGCTGGATTGCCTTTGATAGATACGATTCGAATGTTGCATCACTCAGGGGAAAATATCACTAGAATAAAAGGAGTTTTTTCAGGTACGTTGAGTTATCTTTTCAATAATTTTTCTGTGCTTGACGATACGTTTAGTGCGGTTTTGAAAGGGGCTGTGGAGAAAGGGTTTACAGAACCCGATCCGAGAGAAGATTTGAATGGGAATGACGTGGGTAGAAAGTTGTTGATTTTAGCCCGAGAGCTCGATTTGAAAAATGAATTTTCAAGCGTTCAAATTCACAATTTAATTCCCGAGAATTTACGAGAGGGAGATGTCAACAATTTTTTAGAAAATCTTGAAGAATTTGATCCAGTATACAAAGAAATCAAGGAAAAACAGAAGAAAGACCACGTATTGCGATATATCGGAGATTTGCATGGTGATTTGTCAAAAGACCAAGGGATATTGGAAGTGAAATTGGTATCTGTGTCATGCGATTCGGCCTTGGGTCAAGTAAAAGGAGCCGATTCAATTTTTGAGATTTATACCGAGTCTTATGGAGAGCGTCCTATAGTCATACAAGGAGCGGGAGCAGGAGCACATGTCACAGCAAGAGGAGTTTTTGGTGATATCTTGAGAATTTCAGAAAACACACAATAATGAGTTTTAAATATTTTAAAAAAAAAAAAAACTCTTTTCAGGGTCTCAGAAATTTAGACGAAAATAGAAAAAAGAAACGATGAATAAGAAAAATTTTGAAACAGAGGCAATCAGAACGCAATCGGAAAGAACGCAGTTCAAAGAACATGCAACACCGCTGTATTTAACCTCTGGTTTTGTATTCGATGATGCAGAAGAAATGCGCGCTTCTTTTGCAGAAGAAAATCAGCGCGATTTATACAGTCGTTACAGCAATCCAAACACGTCTGAATTTATTGAAAAAGTATGTAAAATGGAAGGAGCAGAAGATGGTTTTGCTTTTTCCTCTGGAATGGCTGCCATTTATTCTACGTTTGCAGCTTTGTTGAGTTCAGGAGATCATATTGTTTCAGCACGTTCTGTTTTTGGGGCAACACATGGATTGTTTACCAAGTATTTTCCAAAATGGAATATTGAAACCTCCTATTTCTCGGTAAACGATTTGGATAGCGTGGAAGCTTTGATTCAGCACAATACAAAGTTTATATACGCCGAAACGCCTACCAATCCCGGAGTAGATGTTCTCGATTTAGAAAAATTGAGTGCTTTGGCAAAAAAGCACAACATTTTATTGATTATAGACAATTGTTTCGCCACACCCTATTTACAGCAACCCATAAAATTTGGTGCTGATTTGGTGATTCATTCAGCAACAAAGTTGATGGATGGTCAAGGACGTGTTTTGGGCGGAATTACTGTAGGTTCGAAAGCGTTGATTCGTGAAATTTATTTGTTTTCTAGATTGACTGGGCCTGCATTGTCTCCTTTCAATGCTTGGGTATTGTCGAAAAGTTTGGAAACACTTTCAGTTCGTTGCGATAGACAGTGTGAGAATGCATTGAAATTGGCAACATTTTTGGAAGGGCATCCGAAGGTAAAATGGGTAAAATATCCTTTTTTAAAATCACATCCTCAATATCAAATTGCGATCAAGCAAATGAAATTAGGAGGAACAATTGTCGCTTTTGAATTGAAAGGAGGATTGGAAAGCGGTAAAAAGTTTTTTGATTCCATTAAAATGTGTTCGTTGTCTGCCAATTTGGGAGATACTCGTACCATTGTAACACATCCTGCATCGACGACGCATGCGAAGCTTGAAAAAGAAGACAAGGAGGCTGTGGGTATTTTAGATGGTACGGTTCGTTGTTCTGTTGGGTTGGAACATATTGATGATATTGTAAAAGACATCGAGCAAGCATTGAATGCACTGTAAGTAAAAAGTTCAACATTTTTGTTGAACTTTTTTTTAACGAAAAAACTTGTTCGGGAATTCGTAATTTTAAAACCTCAAGAATAAAAGATAGGGTTTGTGGTAGAAAATAGAGAGAAACCGTCATTGGCAACTTCTTTGATAGCTGTGGTGCTATTGATTGTATTATTAGGAGTTAACATTTTTAAATTTGAGGGTGTCTTGTTTGGAAATTATTCCAATCACTACATACTTCTTATTGCGGCTTTTGTTGCCTTGTTAGTGGGTTTGATGAACAAGGTTTCCGTAAAAAAAGTGTTTCTTGAGATTCGTAGAAACCTAAAAAGTGTTTCGAAACCTGTATTGATTTTGATTTTAGTAGGGGCGCTCACGGGTACTTGGTTGTTAAGCGGTGTCATACCTACGATGCTGTATTATGGGTTGCAACTCATAAATCCTATCATATTTCTTCCCACATGTGTGGTTGTGTCAGCAGTTGTTTCAATTGTCACAGGGAGTTCATGGACGACAAGCGCAACGGTAGGAATTGCCTTTGTTGGCATCGGAACTTCCTTAGGTATGGAATCGGGGATCATTGCGGGAGCCGTTATTTCTGGAGCTTATTTTGGAGACAAAATGTCTCCTTTGAGTGATACCACCAATTTGGCACCAGCTATGGCTGGAACGGATCTTTTTACACACATACGCTATATGTCTTTGACAACCATTCCGACATTTATAGGAACCTTGTTGTTTTTTACAATTCTGAGTTTTTTTCAGGATATTAAAGGAGAGACTGACGTACATTTTTATTTGAACGAGATCGCTGCCACGTTTCAGATTTCACCTGTTTTGTTTTTAGTGCCCGGATTGGTAGTTGGGTTGATGTTGTTAAAGAAGAGTCCGATATTTTCCCTTTCTTTTGGGATTGGAATCGCTATTTTATTTGCTGTTTTGTTGCAAGAAGAATTGCTGTCAAGATTGGGTGAATTTAAAATAGAGATCCTTCTGAATGCCATTTTTTCGGATACCGAAATCGCAACAAAAAGTGAGACCTTGAATTCGTTGTTTCGTTCGGATGGCGTGTTGGGTATGATGTGGACCATCTTACTTATTTTAGCTGCCATGGTTTTCGGAGGCGTCATGGAAGCTATTGGGGCTTTGTCAAGAATAACAGCATCTTTTTTAACGATAGCACGGACTACTTTCGGACTTTTTGCTACTACAGTTTTTAGCTGTTTGGGACTGAATATTGTTGCCTCTGATCAATATTTGTCCATTGTGGTCCCCGGAAAAATGTTTAAAAAGGCTTTTAGAGAAAAAGGCTTGGCTCCTGAAAATTTGAGTAGAACCTTGGAAGATGCAGGTACAGTAACCTCTGTACTTGTGCCTTGGAATACATGCGGAGCGTACCAGTCAAAAGTCTTGCTGGGCCAGGTGGGAGACCTGTCATTTATGCCTTACGCTTTTTTTAATTACCTCAGTCCAATTACGACTCTTGTTTATGCAGCTTTTAAAATCAAGATAAAACAACGAGTCAGCAGAGGGAACTCCTAAAATACTGGCATGTTTGTTTTGAGAGCTTTCTTTTTATATGCTGCAGTGTTTCAAAAAACTTATGGGAATAGATTCCAAAATGTAGTTTTGTTAAAGACTCGTTAAATAAAGTTAACGGCTCGTTAAACTCAAAAATTCAAGGTTGTCATTTTATATCTTTGTACTCTATAAAAGTGCAATTTATCAAATAAGAAAAATGAAAAAGGCAATCTACTTGGTTTTTGTGGCTGTTTTAGGAGGTGTGGTTTCTTTAGGAAGTTATCACTTATTTGTTTTGAAACCTGCGCAGTCAATCACAAATAAAAACACACAAAAAAGAGCTGTTTTAACAACGTCAACAAATTTTGAGTATGTCAATACAGTAGCAGCCGAGCGAACCGATTTTGTCAATGCGGCTGACAAAAGTTTGAATTCCGTGGTTCATGTCAAAAACACCTCAGTTAAGAATGTTCGCGACCCTTTTGCTGAATTTTTTTACGGCAGAAGTGAAGGTAGGAAATACCGCCAAATAGGTACGGGAAGTGGCGTTTTAATTTCTCCAGATGGGTATATTATTACCAACAACCATGTAATCGAAAACGCTACAGATATTGAAATTACCCTGAATAATAAAAAAACATTTAAGGCGGAGTTGATTGGAGCTGACCCAAGTAATGACATTGCTTTGGTAAAAATAGAGGGAGAGGAGTTTGACTATATACCTTTTGGGAATTCTGACAACATACGCGTAGGTGAATGGGTTTTGGCCGTTGGAAATCCTTACAATTTAACCTCTACAGTTACGGCAGGAATTGTAAGTGCCAAAGGACGTGATTTGGAAGGAAATTCAAATATAGAATCGTTTATACAAACCGATGCTGCGGTAAACCCAGGAAATAGTGGAGGTGCCCTGGTAAATACAAGAGGAGAGTTGGTAGGGATTAATACGGCCATTACCTCAAAAACGGGCGCTTTTGTCGGATACTCTTTTGCAGTGCCCTCCAATATTGCCAAAAAAGTGGTGGAAGACTTGATGGAATTTGGAGATGTGCAAAAAGCCTTGATCGGGATTCAATACGACCCGAACAAAGATGATGTAGAAGGTGTCACGATAACTGCTTTGTCAGAGGGTGGAGGAGCACAAAAGGCGGGTCTGCTCGAAGGAGACGTGATTGTCAACATAGGCGCTGTGAAAATTTCAAAATTTTCAGACTTGAAAGGACAACTCAATGCCAAAAGACCTGGAGATAAAATTTTTGTTACGGTGTTACGAGATGGTCAATCCCTCTCGAAATGGGTTGTGCTGACGGAGAATAAAGTACGAAGGGTCAATGCATTTGGGTTTTCTCTAGAAGAGATATCTCCAGAGGAAGCCAAAGAAAAAAAGATGACAAAAGGGGTGAAAATTTTGAACATTCAAAATCGAGAACTTCGTTCGTTCGGAGTAGAGGATGGAGCTATTTTGATAGAAATTAATGGAATACAAATTACATCTGTCGAACAGGCAGAGAAAATGCTGAAAGATAGAAGTAATGAATACACACGATTAGGGATAATAAACTCTAATGGAGAAAAAGAAAATTATATTTTTAGGTGATGTAATTTAGTTTGTTTTGGTTGAGAGAGGTCGATATAGAAATGTATCGACCTCTTTTGCATTGCGAAACAAATAGAATTTATTTTTTCTGTAATTAAGAAAAGGACAGGGCATAAAAGTAGAAAAATAAGTGTATTTTTAGCCTTAAAGCTATCAGTACTATGTCATCAGAAATTCAAAAACGGCTAAGGCAATTAAGAGAAGAATTACACCAACACAATCATGAATACTACGTGCTAGATGAGCCCGTAATTTCTGATTATGATTTTGATCAGAAGCTAAAGGATTTGGAGCAGTTGGAACAGTTGTATCCTGAATATTTTGATGCCAATTCACCCACGCAAAGAGTGGGCGGCGCTGTGACCAAAAAATTTGATACGCTGACACATAAGAATAGAATGTATTCTTTGGATAATTCCTACTCCAAAGAGGATTTACTCGATTGGGAAAAGAGAATTTTAAAAATTGTTGAAGCTCCCATTGAATACACTTGTGAGTTAAAATATGATGGGGCCTCTATCAATATAAGTTATGAAAATGGCATGTTGAGGAAGGCGGTAACGCGGGGAGATGGTTTTCAAGGAGATGATGTCACGACAAATATAAAAACAATCAAAACACTGCCTTTGCACCTTAGAGGTGATTTTTTGGAGTCTTTTGAAATACGTGGAGAAATTATTTTGCCACTAGAGGGTTTTCAAAAGATGAATGACGAGCGTTTGGCAGCCGGAGAAGAAATGTACGCCAATCCAAGAAATACAGCCAGTGGAAGTCTGAAATTACAAGACAGTTCCGAAGTGGCAAAACGGCCGTTGGATTGTTTGTTATATCAAGTTGTGGCCCCCAAAACGAGCTATACATCGCACTCAGATTTGTTGAATGCAGCTCGTGCCGCTGGATTTAAAGTTCCCAATACCATGTCCAATGCCAAAAGTATCCATGAAGTACTTGAATTTGTAGCGTATTGGGATTCGAAACGACATGAACTGCCCTATGAAACCGATGGCGTGGTAATCAAAGTAAATTCGTTGCGACAACAAGAAGAATTGGGATACACAGCCAAAGCGCCAAGATGGGCAATGGCTTATAAGTTCAAAGCAGAGCAACAAAGCACTGTGCTTGAAAAAATCACCTATCAGGTGGGTAGAACAGGAGCGATTACGCCAGTGGCCAATTTGGTGCCGGTTCAACTTGGAGGAACCGTTGTGAAAAGAGCGTCGTTGCACAACGCGGATCAAATTTTAAAATTAGATATCCGTGAGGGTGATACCGTTTATGTAGAAAAGGGAGGAGAAATTATTCCTAAAATTGTCGGAGTAGATTTGTCCAAACGACCGAAAGAATCTTGTCAAACAAGCTATACAAATCATTGTCCGGAATGTAATACAGTACTTGTGAGAAAAGAAGGTGATGCCAAGCATTATTGTCCCAATGAATTTGGATGTCCACCTCAAATTACAGGACGAATTCAACATTTTATCAGCAGAAAAGCCATGGATATTGAGGGCTTGGGCGGAGAGACCATTGATTTGCTGCGAAAAGAAGGTTTGATTCAAACCTATGCTGATTTGTACGAACTCAAAACGGAACAATTGGTTCCTTTGGAGCGCATGGCTGAAAAATCGGCATGGAATATTGTGGAAGGAGTTGAGAATTCAAAAAAAGTGCCTTTTGAGAAAGTGCTGTTTGCGTTGGGTATCCGGTTTGTAGGCGAGACGGTAGCTAAAAAATTGGCAAAACATTTTAAGAGCCTAGATGCCCTGATGTGTGCCGATTTTGAAGAATTGATTCAGGTGGATGAGATTGGTGACAAAATAGCAGAAAGTGTTGTCGCTTTTTCCAATGATTTGGGAAACATTCAGTTGGTAAATCGTTTGAAAAGTTACGGAGTACAGTTGGAGCTTTCAAAATCCGTTTTGGAAAATCAAACAGATAAATTGCTAGGACAAACATTTGTTGTTTCTGGTGTGTTTGAAAAAATGACGAGAAACGAGCTTAAAAAAATGATTGAAGACAACGGGGGAAAAGTCTCGAGTTCTATCTCAAAAAAAACCAGTTATCTCATCGCTGGTGACAATATGGGGCCAAGTAAGTTAGCAAAAGCAACAAAATTAGAGATTACGATTCTCTCAGAGGAGCAGTTTTTAGCATTGCTATAATTCTTCTTTTCGTTGAGAAGTAAAATATTCTTCGATACAGTCAAATACAAATTGTTTCAAAGACTTTTCTACTTGTGTGTTTTCATAAGCGCCCGTTGGCTCTGCTAATGTGTTCACAATCATGTCGCCCTCGTCGTAAATCACCCAATCCATATTTAAATCAGGATAATTTTCTCTAATGGTGCGAATTTTATCCACGCCCAAATCTTTCCCAGCTCTTAAAATTCCCTCTGAAAGCCCCGTTTTTAAAGAAAATTTTCTTTGACTAATTTCTTTGTGAGCCAAATACGCAATTATTTTTTCCTTAGAAGTCATGTTTTGACAATAATTATATTTAAATTGCAATTAATTGTTTTCTAGGGGTAGTGTTACTATTTCGTTACAACTTTGATACAAATATAAAAGATTAACTGAATAATTTTATCCATGCTATGATAAAAAAAGAAGAAAAGGCTGTTTTAAAAGCAGAATTAGGGGTAAACTACACCAAAAAAGTGAGGGAAGTTTTAAAAAAAGGTCATATTTACAACAGAAATGGTCTGCCGTACTCAGATTCGATGATTCGTCGGGTATTTAATGGTTATTGCGATCATCAGGCAATGGAAGATGCTATTTTGCAAGCTTATTTGGAGAGTAAACAAGATCGAGAGCAAGCCTTGAAATCCAAACGTAAAATCTTAGGATTGTAAAAAGAGCGAACTTCACGCTGGCATTTTAATAGAGATGTAAAGGCTTGTTTTGTTTTAAACAAGAAGAAAAAAACAAATGATTCAATGATTTGAGAAATTATTCGTCGTCAAGTTCGATAATCACGTTGTGATTGGTAATTTCATCTTTGTAGTTTTCGTATGAAAATTCATTTTTATGAAAATCTAGTTTTCTTTTCTTTTTCATTTCCAATCGGTCTAAGGAACGAATGAAACGACGCACACCTTCTTTACTCGTCAGTTTTAGTTTGGGTACTTCTGCATTGGTGCCGTCTTCGTTTTTTGCGACCATTAAGAAATAGGAAGAATTGCAGTGTTTTATTTCCCCTGTTTTTATATTCTCCGAAGTTACTCGAATCCCTACGGTCATTGATGTACGTCCCACATAGTTCACGCGTGCCTTTAATGTTAAAAGTTCGCCTACTTCTACGGGACTTAAAAAATCAACGGTGTTGATAGATGCTGTGACGCAGTATTTTCCTGAATATTTGGAACTGCATGCAAAAGCGATTTGATCCATCAGATTTAAAATATAACCTCCGTGAATTTTTCCACTGAAATTCGAATTAGAAGGAAGCATTAGTTCGGTAATGGTCACCGAAGATTCTTTGGATGTTTTTACTTTTTGAGCCATCGTATCAATTTTAATGTCGCAAATTTAACCATTATTTTAGTACGTTCACTGCAAATAGGTTCTGGTGGTTAAGAATCATCAGAATTTGAATTTTAACGAGCGAAAATTAAGGTTGAGGAAAAAAAGGGCATGCTTTTTTAGGAAATAAAAATTTCGCGACCTGGGTTACAAAGTATTTTTTTGACAAAGCAATACAATTTTTTGATCGTGTATGTCTGTTGTGAAAAAAAGATAATTGGATCCACCGTCTTTAAGCTTGGTTTTTTTTCTGATTTGTGCAACGGTCTCTGGAAAATTTCTCGTCGTGATATTTGCTTTTTTTGAGGGCAAATATTTCAAAAGTAGTTTTTTGTCGTACTTCAATTGATGCTGGATATGGAAAATTCTTCCTGGGAAGTTTTTTAGGAGCTTTTCTGAGGTATACAAATGGCTATGTTGGTGTAGTTTATGTACATTTAACTGGTAGGAAACTTGTTGGAAGGCACCTGATTTGAGAATGGCCGCATTGGGTTCGTACAAAAAACGTTGCGGTTCAGCATACGTTGCTGTTTTTTCATCTTTGTGAAAAAAGGAAAAGAATTGAGGTTCTTGTCGCGTAAAATTAATGGTTTTGATGCAAATTTTTTCTCTGAAATCTTTTTTTAAGAGAAACAACAATTCTTTGACTTCGTTTCGAACAGCAACGACATGAATTTCTTTTACGAACTTCAATTCATTCAAACTATTTTGTATGTCAAGCATGGGTGAGTTTTTCACCATGATTTGCGAGCTGTGTGCAAATAAAAAATCAAGATGCTCAGGAATATTTGGCAGGCAATCTTTCAACAAAAAGACTTTTCCTTTCGTATCATTTCTTCGAGAGGGATCTGCGTAAATCCAATCAAATTTTTGAGAGCTACTTTTCAAATAGGCAAGACTGTCATCCACAACGGGGTCAATATTTTCTACTTTGAATAAAGCATTGTTGTGTCTTGTTATTTTGGTTAGACTGGCATTTAATTCACAGTGGACGACCTTTTCAAATCGTTTGGAGAAGTAATACGAATCGACACCGAATCCACCGGTGAGATCGATACAATTTTTTCCTTGTATCAAGCTGCTTTTATACAAAGCAGTCGTGTTTGAAGAGCATTGCTCCAGGTTGATTTTTGGAGGGTAGTATACTTTTGCTGTGTCGAACCAGAGCGGCAATTTTACTTGGGTCTTTTTCTTACCTTCTATTTGCTGTACAATTTCTTGAATTGTTACGTCAGGAAATGGAGTCCCCTTTAAAATCAATTTCGTTAAATCGGTATCCCTATTTTCTTGGATGTATTGTTGAACGGAAGGATGTAAGATTTTAGGATTCACGCTGAACTAAAAGTCTTTGGTCAGTGATTTTACAACTTTGTTATGTGATAAAAATTCCTTGAGCATTACCTTGAATGCTGTGTAGCAAGGAACTGCGATAACCATTCCAAGTGCACCAGACAGAATTCCTCCGATGATGATGATTAGAAAAATTTCCAAAGGATGTGATTTTACACTTTTGGAAAAAATCAGCGGTTGACTCAAAAAGTTGTCAATGAGTTGTGCAATAATGTAGCCAAGTAAAACGTAAAGTGTTGTAGGTAAAATGGCTGTTTGAAAGTCCATGCCAATATTTTCAGTCATGGTTAAAACCAGCATTAAAAAACCTCCAACAAGTGGTCCGATATAAGGAATCAAATTGAGTAAAGCACACAAAAAGGCAATTACCAAGGCGTTTTCAATGCCAACAATGAGTAATACAACGGTATATATGACGAGTAATATGGTTATTTGTAAGACCAGTCCAATGAAGTATCGAGACAACAACTCTTTGATGGTTTCAAGAGATTTTTTTACACGATTTTCCTTTGGATCTGGAATGAAAGAGAACAAGGCATTGTGTAAAATACGCTGGTCTTTCATAAAGAAAAATGTAATGAACAATACTGAAAACAACCCCATACTCAAAGAACCGATGCCTTCTAAAATAGCATTGAAAAGATCGGGAATGCTTTTGAAGTTCGCAAGAAGATCAACATTTTTAAATTGATCCAATAAATCAATCCCCCTTTCTAAGAAATAAGCATTTGTTTCATAAAATAAATATTCAATATCTCGCTTGAATTGCGTAGTGTTTAATAAAGAAAGGTTCTCGCCTTGTTTTAAAACCAAAGGCACAAACAATCGTACAAGCCCAAATAGAGAAATGACAAACAGTAACATGGTAATCACGACGGCTATGGTGTTTGGGAATTTTATTTTATTTTTTAAAAATTGAATAATCGGCCGAGCAATTAACGAAAAAACAGCTGCAATAATAAGGTAAAGTATGACCGCTCTGAGGAGGTACAGTACATACAGTAAAAAAACAAACCCTACCACAATCAGTAATGCTCTTAGAATTCCATTTGAGAGTGTTTTTGAGTTCATGTGTGTTGTTTCAAGAATAATAAG
The DNA here is from genome assembly GCA_964230805.1 of Flavobacteriaceae bacterium. GTDB lineage: Bacteria > Bacteroidota > Bacteroidia > Flavobacteriales > Flavobacteriaceae > Flavicella. The sequence continues at coordinate 25,605 of CAXRIA010000006.1, read as the reverse complement.
AATGTACCATCGAACATTCCATTACAATAGTAAGGAATTTTTATGAATTCAGCCCTGTTGGTTTTCTAAAAACGCTTCCGAATATTGCATCAATTCTTTAAAGAATTGAGTAAAGTCCTCTTCAAATTCAAGATAATTGTTTTTTAAGTCCTCTTGTGCCAAATCCATTTGGGAAATTCCTTTGGTCCGTTTGTTCATTCCCCATAGTATTTGAGAAATTCCCTTCACAGACCTGTAATTGTACAACCAGTTCTGTTCTTTCATGTAGGGCAGTAAATGTTGTGTTTTTATGGGGAGTATGTCAAAATTGTTTTCTAACAATTGATAGTGTTCTTGACTGAATTTTTCTAAGCTAATAGAAGAATATTGATGCCAATTTTTCGCTAAAAAATGATCGTAGAAAATATCGATAATAACCCCTTTGAAATGTCTGTATTTGGGATTCAATCGTTGTTTGCTTCTTCTCACAATAGGGTGTTGATCGGTATAAGTGTCGATCGCTCTGTGATGAATAATTCCCTTTTGAATTTTTAGGGGGAGATGCCTGTATTGTTTTCCTTTGATGGCATCTGCAATGAAATTTCCGATTTGTCCCTGCGGATTTTTTGCCAGATAAAGATGTGCTAAAAAATTCATGGTGAAAGTTAAGAAAAAGAGCAAAATTTAGAGGTGTTTTGTCAGACAAAAAGCGACGCTAAAAATGTTTTTTTTCGCAAGCGTCCAAAGAGGGTAATAAATATGACTCGAGACGATTGTAGCTCAGACATTTTAGTTATTTTTGCAAAAAATTTAAATACCTAGAAATGCTTTCAGTATCTAATTTATCCGTTCAGTTTGGGAAACGAGTTTTATTCGACGAGGTCAATACAAAATTTGTTCAAGGAAATTGTTACGGCATTATCGGAGCGAATGGTGCCGGTAAGTCAACATTTTTAAAAATTCTTACGGGTGAAATGGACCCAACCTCTGGACAGGTGTCCTTGGAAGCCGGAAAAAGAATGTCTGTACTTTCACAGGATCACTTTGCTTTTGATGAATTTCCTGTTTTGGAAACCGTGATGCGAGGAAACAAGGAGATGTTTGCCATTAAAAAAGAAATTGATGATCTGTATGCCAACTATACAGATGAGAACGCAGATAAAATTGGTGAATTGCAAGTGACTTTTGAAGAAATGGGTGGATGGGCAGCCGAGAGTGATGCGGCTACTTTGCTTTCTTCTTTGGGGATTAAAGACGAATTTCATTACACGCTGATGAGCGATATGGATGGGAAACAGAAAGTACGTGTTTTGATTGCACAGGCGTTGTTTGGAAATCCAGATGTATTGATTATGGATGAGCCTACCAACGATTTGGATTTTGAAACCATTGGTTGGTTGGAAAACTTCTTGGCAAATTATGAAAATACAGTCATTGTAGTATCACACGATCGTCACTTTTTAGATGCTGTTTGTACCCATATTTCAGATATTGATTTTGGAAAGGTGAATCAATACTCAGGAAACTACACCTTTTGGTATGAGTCCAGTCAGCTGGCAGCCAAGCAAAGAGCACAACAAAATAAGAAAGCGGAAGACAAGAAGAAAGAATTGGAAGAGTTTATCCGTCGTTTCTCTGCGAATGTTGCGAAATCCAAGCAGGCAACCAGTCGTAAAAAAATGATTGAAAAATTAAATGTGGAAGATATCAAGCCCTCGAGCAGAAGGTATCCAGCCATTATTTTTGAAAGAGAACGGGAAGCAGGAGATCAAATATTGAATATTGAAAATTTATCCAAAGAATCAGATGGTGAGGTTTTGTTCAAAGACATCCACATCAATTTGAGCAAAGGAGACAAAGTTGCGCTGATATCAAAAAATTCGAAAGCCATTACTTCTTTCTATCAAATAATCAATGGAAATGAAGAAGCCGATTCAGGGACCTATCAATTTGGAATTACCACGACCCAGTCCTATTTGCCAGTTGAAAACTCAGAATTTTTCCAAAACGCTGAGTTGGACTTGGTAGACTGGTTACGACAATACGCGAAAACTGAAGAAGAGCGTGAGGAAGTTTATTTACGAGGGTTTTTAGGTAAAATGATCTTCAGTGGAGAAGAAGCTTTGAAAAAATGCAATGTCTTATCTGGAGGAGAGAAGGTGCGTTGTATGTTGTCTCGCATGATGATGAAAAGAGCCAACGTGTTGATGTTGGATGAACCTACCAACCACCTAGATTTGGAATCCATTCAAGCGCTCAACAATTCTTTGAAAAACTTCAAAGGAACCGTATTGTTTTCAACACATGATCACGAATTTGCACAAACAGTAGCGAACAGAATCATTGAAATCACACCGAAAGGTGTCATTGACAAATACGCGACTTTTGATGAATATTTGTCAGACGCGAAAGTGAAAGAATTGCGAAAGAAAATGTACAGTTAGATCTCAATTTAACGGATGTAAAGGAGCTTTTTAAAAAGTTCCTTTTTTTTTTGTTTTTTGGGATTATTGCCATAGCTGTTCATGCAATAGATCTGGTATGCAAGAACAGGTGTCTTTTAAAGTTGTAAAAGCTGGGAACTTAGTTTCTGGACCTTTTTTTAAGTTTGAGAAAATACATGTCTCCGCTTTGAGTTGTTGGTGGTGAACGTTCAATTTATCGCCTATAAATACAGATACTTTCCTTACTTTTGTGACAGTTCGTAATAAGAAAATCAAAACAAAGACAGATGACCCTAATCAAATCGATATCAGGTATACGAGGAACCATAGGAGGTGCCATAGGCGATAATTTGACCCCATTAGACGCAGTAAAATTCGCCAGTGCCTATGGAGCTTGGCTGTTGAATAAGAATTCAGAAAACTCTAGTAAAAAGTTGAAAGTAGTTTTGGGTCGCGATGCCCGTATTTCTGGAAAAATGATCAGTAGTTTGGTTAGTAATACTTTGGTGGGCTTGGGGATTGACGTCGTTGACTTAGGTCTTTCCACGACCCCTACCGTTGAAATAGCCGTTCCCATGGAATCGGCCGACGGAGGAATTATAATCACGGCCTCTCACAATCCCAAGCAGTGGAATGCCTTAAAGCTGTTGAATGAACGAGGAGAATTTATAAATGGAGTAGAAGGACTTGAATTATTGTCACTTGCCGATCAAGACGCCTACGAGTATGCAGAAGTAGACGATTTAGGAACCTACACCAAAGACAGGACCTATATCTCAAAACACGTGCAAGCCGTGTTGGATTTGGCATTGGTAGATGTAGCAGCCATCCAAGAAGCCAACTTCAAAGTAGTTCTTGACGCAGTGAATTCCACCGGAGGTATTTTTGTACCCGCCCTCTTGAAAGCATTAGGAGTTCGTTGTATCGAATTGTATTGCGATCCCACTGGAGAATTTCCCCACAATCCAGAGCCTTTACCAGAGCACTTAAGTGCTATTTCGAGTCAAGTAGTAGCAGCACAAGCAGATTTAGGAATCGTAGTAGACCCCGATGTTGATCGCTTGGCCCTAGTTAATGAGGACGGTTCCATGTTTGGAGAAGAATATACCTTGGTTGCCTGCGCCGATTATGTTTTGGGAGAATTGGGAGGCGGAAACACCGTTTCCAACCTTTCCTCCTCACGAGCCTTAAAAGACATCACAGAGAAACATGGCGGACTTTATACCGCGAGTGCGGTTGGAGAAGTGAATGTTGTATCAGCGATGAAAAATTCACAAGCAGTGATAGGCGGAGAAGGGAATGGCGGTATTATTTATCCAGCCTCACATTACGGACGCGACTCCTTGGTAGGGATTGCTTTGTTTTTGTCTCATTTGGCAAAAAGTAAAAAAACTTGCAAAGAATTGCGAGCGAGTTATCCGAGTTATTACATGAGTAAAAATAAGATTGAATTAACACCCAATTTGGAGGTTGACAAGATTTTAGAACAAATGGCACTCAAACACGCAGCGGCCTCGGTCAATACCCTTGATGGTGTAAAAATTGATTTTCCCACCGAATGGGTGCATTTGCGCAAATCCAATACAGAACCGATTATTAGAATTTATACGGAAAGCACCACTCAAAAAGCAGCGGAGGATTTGGCTGTAAAAACCATAGAGCAGATAAAAGAGATTGCCGGTATTTGAGAGAAGGCTTTTTTTGTAGCCCTTCGTTTCTAGATCTGGAAAGAATAATATAAAAAAGGAATTTGTCTCTTTGACAAATTCCTTTTTTATGTTTAATCAATTACGATTGCTATTCTTTGCTTGCTATTTCTAAAAGAATATTGGCCAATTTGTCAGGTTGTGAGAAATTGGGTGTATGACTAGATTTCAATGAATATGATTTTACGACGGATCCCTCATACATAGCTCGTTGTATTTCAATAGGAATGGCTCTGTCTTCTGTACATTCAATGTAGTATTTTGGGATGTTGCTAAATACGTCTTTTGTTATTTCTAGTTCGTAAAACAAGGGAGCTGCAGGTTCACGCACGATGTAAGGTTTGGCTTGTTCAAAGGCCTCTTTTGGAATGTCGTGCGCAAATGCGTTTTGAATCTCATTTTCATTTACATAGGCATAGGACTTGTCGTCTGAAAAGGCAAAATTGTCTACGGCTGTCGATCTTTTTACGCCTTGAACTGCTTTTATAAAGGAGCCTCCATTCGGTAATAAGAACGCGGTCAAGTAGACCAAAGATTTCACTTTGTCAGGATGCAATTCGGCCACTCTACTTGCGGTAATGCCATTGAAACTGTGTCCAACTAGTACAACAGGTTTTGTTTGTTTGTTTAGAAGGTTGCCGAGCGTGTTCACGTAATCAGTCATCGTTACTTTTTCTGGCTGTGTTTTGTCATTTCCATGTCCTGGCAAGTCAGGTGTGAGTACCGTATGCCCTTTTTCTTCTAATATTTTTTTTACACTTTCCCATTGCCAGCCACCTAACCAAGCAGCATGGACCAAAACATACGTTTCATTTTTGTTCATATTGTCTGTTTTTGAAAATTGTTCTTTTACTTCGAAGTGATCTTCTGAGAGTTTCCAAACACCGCCCGTTTTGATCCAAGTTTCATTGGTAATCACTCCTTTCCCTACATTCATTTGCCAATCCGCAGAAAGAATGGCTTTGTTTTTTGAAAGGATTTTTACGCTCGTGTTGGCATATTGGAGGTCGGTTGCGCCAGATTTGATAAACGGTGTCCAAAATGCTGCAATCGATTTTCTTCCTTCAAACGTTCCAAAAGGTTTGGCAATCATCAACGCATCTTTTGTATACGCTTTCGATACTGCGAGTGTATCACCATTATTAAAGTTTGCAATCCACTCGTTACTTGCTTTTAAAATTTCTTTTTCAATTTTTTTTGTGGGAGAGCATGCCGTGCACAATAGTGCAAGTAGAGCAATCGCTAGGTGTGTTTTTTGTTTCATCTCATTTGTTTTTTTGTGGTTGTGTTCTGTAAAGTCGACGGACTCTTGTTAAAGTTACAGAACTAACATCTCCAAATAGATGAAAAGTAATAAGCGGGATTGAATAGGTGTTAAGTGTATCTCAAAAGACATTACATTCTAGACTCTATTTCATCCAAAATCAGGTATTTCATTTGCGTGTACAGAGAAAAGGGCTACGGTAGGTCTTAAAGGAAGCAGAGGATTAATTTCGTACGCGCACTTTTTCAGTGCTTTCTGAGGGTACTTTGTCCTTGTGTTTGAAGCGATTGTGTGTCCAAAAATACAAGGCAGGATTTTCAATAATTTGTTCCGTTGTTTTTTCTAGAAAAATATCAGTGATTTCGTAATCTTTGAAATCTTTGGGGTTTTCCGCTAAAATTTCAAAAGAAATCGCATAATGGCTTCTTTTGATTTTGGTGACTTTCATGTGGACCACGGTAAAATCGTGCTTTTTTGCCAGCATTTCAGCACCTGTGTGTATGGGCACAGTAACCCCCAAGAAAGGAGCCCAGTAGTGGGTTTTTTGAATTTGAGGAGATTGATCACTCAAGAGTCCATAAAGTGAAATAATATTGTTTTTTTTATTGTCCAAAAGGGTTTTAATCGTGTGTCTCGTAGGTACAAAGTTAGACCCAAAGCGGCTTCTGTTTTTTCGAATCAATCGATCGTAATAAGGATTCGAAAGTCGGGTATAAGCCCCAACACAATTGATACGCGTCATACTCTGAATATTGATGATCCATTCCCAATTTGCGTAATGGGACCCCATCATAATTACACTTTTATTGCTTGATTCTAAGGTTTTAAAAATTTCAGGATTGGTGTATTTGTATCGTTTGTTAAGTTCCGCTTCTGAAATAGTAAATGATTTAATCATTTCTACAAAAATATCGACAAAATGCTGGTAAAATTCTTTTCGAATCTTTTTGAGTTCTTTTATTTCTTTCTCCGGGAATGCAAGTGTTAGATTCTTTAAAACAACTTCTTTTCGATACCCAATGATGTAATACAAAAGGCAATAGATGCCATCAGATAGAATGTGCAGCATCCAAAAGGGAAGTTTTGAAAAAAGCCAAATGATGGGATAGGTGCTTAAAAAGACGAATCGGTGCATAGAACTACTAAATTTGCCTACAAATATCGTATATAATTTTATCTTTGAATAAAAAACCTTTTAAAATGCATCAAACGGTATTTCTTCTGATTTTAGCCAATGTTCTCTTTTCATACAAAGGATTTAAAGACCGCTCTTTTTTTGAGAAATACAAATTCCAAATAGGGCCTATTTTGAGGGGTGAAAAAATTCGATTGTTAAGTTCTGGTTTTTTACATGCCGATTATATGCATCTCGGTTTTAATATGTATGCCTTGTATTTGTTTTCAAAAAGTGTCATTTCCGGTGTAGGGGTGTCAAATTTTATGTTGTTGTACTTTGGGAGTTTGCTTTTTGGAAGTTGGTTTACAATGACTTATCACAAAAGAGAACCCTATTACAGCGCGGTAGGTGCCTCGGGAGCGGTCTCTGGAATCGTTTACAGTGCTGTGTTGTTGTTTCCTGAGATGACCTTGGTACTATTTCCCATCCCTATTCCTCTGCCGGGATATGTTTTTGGGATTGGCTATTTGTTGTATTCTATCTACGGAATGAAAAAACAACTTGGAAACATAGGTCATACGGCGCATTTGGGTGGAGCCATCGCAGGATTTTTACTGACGCTTTTTATGAAGCCACAAATTTTTATTCAGCACACATGGGTTGTTTTGGGGATGTCGCTTCCTGTTATTTTATTGCTGCTTTTCGAAAAAAAATGGAAGCAATAAAAAAGCTCCCTAATGATTTAGAGAGCTTTAGAGCGAAAGACCGGGTTCGAACCGGCGACATTCAGCTTGGAAGGCTGACGCTCTACCAACTGAGCTACTTTCGCTTTTGGTATTGCGATTGCAAATATACTATGTTTTTTAAGTTGTACAAGTATTTTTTATAAAATTATAACGGTAAAAAATTGTCTTTGCGTTGTTACTGAAATCATGTAGAATCCTCCAAAATAGATATGGATTTTCTCAGTGAGTTCTAATGGTTAATTTTTCAAAATCCCTTTTTTGACCCCTGCCAAAACAGCGACAGACATATGGTTTTCAATCGGAGGAAGAGGACAAGAATACTGGTAGTTATAAGCACAATACGGGTTGTACGATTTGTTAAAATCCAGTACAATTTGATTGTTGAAAATATCACCAATGGATACGTTTAAATACCGGCCGGCGGCATAGGATTCTTTGCCGTTGGAGCGATCTTTAAAAGGAAGAAACAACAGTTGATTGTTCTGTAAGCTATGTTTGTCGGTGTAACTTTGATAAATGCTCAATTCTTGTTTTGTGCCGTTTAAAATAAAAGTAGCAATTCCGTATTTTTGATACAAAGGTTTTCTGCGAGTCGTGGTTTCCATGATAAAGTACGGAGCCAAAGGGGTGCGTTCGAAAGAAGCGATAATGCGGTAGTTTATATCAATAGGAAAATAGGGTAAGGCTTTAAAATTTTTCAAATCATTCGCTGTCAGAGGCGATTTTTTTTTGTTTTGAAAAACGGCAATTTGACTTTTTTGGTATTGTTTGATTTTTTGTTCGTAGTTATTTTGGGAAAAAAGAATTCCAAAATGCAAAAACACGAGTAGCTTGGTGAGCATTATTTTCATAAACCGTATACGTTCTTTGTTGCAAAGATACGTGTTCAAGGCGACAAACGGATTATTTTTTAGAAATCGTTATCTTGGCCAAGTAGTCGTAATGATTTCCTTCATGCAATAATTCACAGTCGAGTCCCTGGTCATATGCGCAACGCTTTAAGGTATTGAAATCAACGTACAACCAGTTGAATTTTTCAGTTCTTTTCTTACAGTATTCCATTTGAAATTCTACTTCACCGTAATAAGCCTCTGCCGAGTTGATCCAATGTTCTCCGTGCTCGTCCTCAAACATGTAAAGGATGTCGGAAGAATCAATGAGTAGTTGCCCATCCTCGTTTAATAGCGTTTTTAAATGGCTTAAAAAAGGACCTAAATTTTTTAGTTTTCCACAAATTCCTGTACCATTCATTAGGGCTAAAAGTGTATCGAATTTTTTATTCTTTAAATGCCAAATGTTTTTGTGAAGCGTATTTCGTACACCTCTTTTTGCACAGACTTCGATCGCTCCTTTGGAAATGTCTAGGGCATAGGTGTTTGGATGTTTCTGTTGTAAATATAGAGAATGACTGCCCGCTCCCGCACCGATGTCTAAAATTTTTCCTTTTGCGGTGCGCAATGCTACTTTTTCGAGCTCAGGCATTTCTTCAAAACTTCGAAACAAATAAGACAAAGGCATTTCATCTTGTCCGGCAAGAGAAGAAAAGGTGGTGATGTTTTCTGTGTGTTTGGATTCGGAAAAATCAAGTAAAGCCGTGCCGTAGATGTCTGATATCATGAATCAAATTTTCGCAAAGCTACACAATTAGGACGGTTTATTGTAAGAAGTTAGTTACACACTTTGCAGTCTTCTATGTTTTTGTGTTCGCCTCGAAGGTAGCCTTGTGCATCCAAACGATAGTCACAACAATCCATAAATCCTTTTTTCAGTAACTTTTTCCCGCGTAAAATTCTTGATTTGGCAGCGGACAAACTGATGTTCAGTTTGTCCGCTACTTCTTTGTGCTTGTAGCCATTTATTTCACTTAAAAAAATAGCCTCTCTGTATACCTCGGGGAGGTTGTTGATAAGAGGTTTTAAGCAATCTTGTGGGTGGTGTTTTAAACTTTCTTCATTTTCTGAAGTTTTTTCGTTTGGAGGCAATGACCTCTCTTTTCGTTTTTTTCTAAAATAATCGTTGATTGTATTGCGGGCAATTGTATACACCCACGACTCCAAACGATTTTTTTGTTGCACAGCACTTTTGTGCAGATGAATTTTTATAAAAACCTCGTGTAGAAGGTCATCTGCGACGGCCTTGTGCTTTACTTTTTTCAAGATAAATCGATGCAACGCCTCTGAAAATTCAGTCCAAAGAATAGTGGTTTCCAAAATAAAAATGTTCAATGTTTGCTTAGCAGTTGCAATTTTGGCAAGTACAATTTTCACAAGTGCAGTTTGCACAGGAGCCTTTTTTACACGCTTCACATCCGCATGTACAGTTATCGTTTCGCATAATAGTTGATTTTAATAGTTAAAGTTACTCAATAGACGAGAATAAAGCAAAAAAGATGCATTTTGATGAAAAGAATGATTGTGCATGATAAATATGACTTAGAAAGTTTACTTTTGCAGGGAGTGTAGCAAGAAAAAAATGAGTTCGTACAATTTGCCAAAAATAGAAGAAGGGGATTTTTATTGGAATGAAGAGGGGTATCGCGTTTTTACGGAACAATATCACTTAAAGAGAGGCTATTGTTGTCGAAGTGGTTGTAAGCACTGTCCCTTTCATTACGATAAAAAAACAGATTCTTTTTTAAAGAAATAAAAAAGCAATGAGTCCTGCCAATATTAGATCAATTTTCAAATAAATAGGGGATGAATTCTGATTTCAAAACATTTATCAAAGAGGTAACAGGATCTGTTTCATTCAAAGAGTTAGAAGTTGTTCAAAGTCTTTGGAGTGGTTATGGAAAAATCGTCCGGATTGCACTGGAGGGCAGTGCCCAAAAAACAGCGATAGTAAAATACATTTCCCTTCCCATGAAAACAAACCATCCACGTGGATGGGATTCTGAGGTGTCTCACCAGCGAAAAGAGAAGTCTTATGAGGTAGAGCGCTGTTTTTATGAAAAATATGCAAAGAAGCCTTTTGAGGCAAAAATTCCAAACTGTATGGGCGCGGCTTCGAAAGGAGAAGAAATGATTCTTGTTTTGGAAGATTTGGATGCGACAGGGTACCCTTTTAGAAAAGCGCATGTTGTGTGGTCAGAGCTTGAAATTTGTTTGCAATGGCTAGCGAGTTTTCACGCGAGTTTCATGCAGGTTTCTCCCAAAGGTTTGTGGGAAATAGGAACCTATTGGCATTTAAATACGCGATTAGAAGAATTGAAAGTTTTGGATGATGTTCCCTTAAAAATGGCGGCTCCAAAATTAGATGCACTACTGAACAATGCACATTTTAAAACCGTTGTACACGGTGATGCCAAATTGGCCAATTTTTGTTTTTCCCGAGCGGGTGATAAAGTAGCTGCTGTTGATTTTCAATATGTAGGAGGCGGTGTTGGTGTCAAAGATGTTGCTTATTTAGTAGGCAGTTGCTTGCAAGAAGACGAATGCGAACGTCTTGAAGAAAAAATATTACAAACGTATTTCAGCGCATTGAAAAAAGCCCTGCAAAAAGAAAACGATTCTTTGTGCTTTTCAGCGTTAGAGGCAGAGTGGAGATCTCTGTATCCCATAGCGTGGACAGATTTTTATAGATTTCTGAAAGGTTGGAGTCCAGGTCATTGGAAAATAAACAGTTATTCAGAAAAAATAGCGGCGCAGGTACTTGATCAAATTTAGAGCACTTTGTTCATTAAAACCCTTCAAAAACACCCAGTCCAAAAAGAGCAAAATCGTATTTTACAGGGTCTTTTGGATCTAATTTTCGCAAAGAATTGTCTAATTCTTGCACCGCTTTTCCGTCGTTTTGTTTTCTTTTTAATAAGTTTAGTTTTCGAGCCACATTTCCGGAGTGAACATCCAGCGGACATGACAAAACGGAAGCATCGATACTTTTCCAAAGACCAAAATCTACCCCTTGATTGTCTTGTCGTACCATCCAACGCAAAAACATATTGATTCTTTTTGCTGCAGAGCCTTTGAGAGGGTCGGAAATATGCTTTTTGGTACGATGTGGGTGCGGAATTTCAAAAAATATTTTTTTGAATTCGTGAATGGAAGATTGCAAAGAATCTTTCGTCTTATACCTTTGAAAAACTTGTTCGAGTCCACCGTGTTGGGCGTATATATTTCGAAGTGATTTTAGAAAGAAACGAAAGTCTTCTAAATTGAAAGTCCGGTGCACAAAAGGAGCCAAGTTGTCCAAATGTTCCTGTTTGTGTTCCATGACGAAATCAAATGGGCAATTTCCCATGGCTTCCATCATTCGGAGGCTGTTTTTTATGATGGTGGAACGTTGTCCCCAAGCAATGGTCGCCGCTAGGAAAGCAGCAATTTCGATATCCTCTTTTCCTTGATACAGATGTGGTATTTGGACAGGGTCGCTGTCTATAAAATCAAATGTGTTGTACTGGTTTACCTTGCTGTCAAGAAATTCTTTTAACTCCGATGGGGTCATTGAAAAAGTGGATTTTTTTGCTATTTGTTAGCCATGAATCAATTGTTTGTCACCAAAATTTTTCAAGATGTTTGCTTCAAAGTGCAACAGCGCATCCCACTTTTTATCTACCTCTTCACGAACTCCATAGGTTCTTGCAAATTTTAAAAATAAGGTATAGTGGTTGGCCTCTGAAACCATCAAGTCACGATAAAATTTTGCTAATTCTTGATCTTTCAATTCTTCAGATAAAAGTCGAAAACGTTCACAGCTTCTGGCTTCTATCAGTGCGGCATAGAGCAGTCGGTGTACCAATTGATCCGTCCGGCTTCCACCTTTTGGAAAAAATTTTAAGAGTTGTATCACATAATCATCTTTTCGATCTCTACCCAGTACAACCCCTTTCTTAATCAATCGGTCGTGTACCAATTTAAAGTGGCTCATTTCCTCTTTGACAAGAGCTATCATTGCTTGCACCAATTCGGTGTATTCAGGAAAACTAACAATCAACGAGATGGCAGTGGATGCAGCTTTTTGTTCACAGTGTGCATGATCGATTAAAATTTCATCAATGTTTTTCTCTGCGATATTCGCCCATCTTGGGTCTGTTGGTAATTTTAGTCCTAGCATGGTTTTGTCAAATTTAAATTTTGTTAGATCGAAGAGGCATTTTGCGTCCTAGTTTTGTTATAAATCGAGTCCAAATTTATTTTTAAGGATTTCAATATCTGGGTTGATTTCTTTTAGTTTGTTGTATTTTTCTTGCGGTGTGTAAATGAATTTTTTGACTTCGGTTTCTAGGACGTTTACTTTTAAATCGATACTGAAATTATTGAGCTTTTCTCTCAAATATTTGAGCAATTTTGGTTTCAATCTTTCCAATTGGTCTGCCATTAAACTGTTGGGAAGGGTGTATTGAATTTCCCATTTTTGAAGTGCTGGTTTGGACGCATTTAAGATAGAAGCCAAACTCTTGTCTCCTTGTTGAATGAGTTGTTCCGCATAGGTATGCCACAACGCGTGAAATTGGGTTTCCGTAAAATAATCTTTCGGAAGCGTACTTCTGTCTACTTCTGTTTCGTTATTCGGAGTAACAGCTACGGCTTTCTCGGTCAAACTTTTTAAAGAGAGTGCCGAGGCTCTTTTTCGCTCTCGTGTGATGGGTGTTTTTGTGCTTTTTTCTGTTGTTTTTTGGGCAGGTTCTTTCGGTTGATGGGAAACAACCTCTTTCTTGACAACGGTTTCTATCCTTTCTTGGACTTGTTGTTCCTTGAAAAAAGAAGCAGGAATTATAAAGTTGCTACTTTTTTTTTTTCTGCCTCGAAGGTGATAGATGCAATTTGCATAAGAGTAAGTTCGACCAACAGACGTTGATTTTTGCTGGTTTTGTATTGAAGATCACAGGCATTGGCCTTTTCGATGGCTTGAAAAAGAAATGGTATTGATACGGCGGCAGCTTGGGTTAAATATTGCTTTTTGGCATTGTCTCCAACTTCGAGAAGGGGTATGGTTTCTTTGTCTTTTGCTACCAACAGGTCCCTAAAATGTGAGGCCAATCCATTGATAAAATGGTGTCCTTCAAATCCTTTGCTCAAAACCGTATTGAAAGCCGTTAACATTTGAGGAATGTTGTTTTTAATAGCCAAATCTGTGATTTCAAAATAGACATCGTAATCCAAAACATTTAGATTTTCAGTAACGGCCTCCCGTGTGAGGTTTTTACCTGAAAAACTAATCACTCTGTCAAAAATTGACAGTGCGTCACGCATGGCGCCATCTGCTTTCTGAGCTATAATGTGTAGGGCATCGTCACTGGCATCGATTCCCTCTTCTGAAGCAATTTTTTTTAAATGATTTTTTGCATCTACCACACCGATTCGTTTGAAGTCAAAAATTTGACAGCGAGATAAAATAGTGGGGATAATCTTATGTTTTTCGGTGGTTGCTAAGATAAAGATAGCATGCGCAGGAGGCTCTTCTAGTGTTTTCAAAAACGCATTGAATGCTGCTTGTGACAACATGTGAACCTCGTCAATAATATACACCTTATATTTTCCTGTTTGAGGAGGAATGCGCACTTGATCTGTGAGCGATCGGATGTCATCTACAGAATTGTTTGAAGCCGCATCCAATTCGAAAATGTTAAAGGCGAAATCTTCGTTTTGATGTATGCCTTCTTCATCATTGATTCTTTTCGCCAGAATACGTGCACAACTTGTTTTTCCGACACCTCTTGGACCCGTAAACAATAAAGCTTGCGCTAGGTGATTGTTTTTGATAGCATTCTCCAAAGTGTTTGTGATGGCTTGTTGGCCCACAACATCCTCAAAAACCTGAGGACGGTATTTTCGAGCTGATACTATAAATGGTTCCATGTTTGATTGAAAATTGAATAACAAATGTAGCAATATACAAATGGAATCACAACTAAATTTTTTGAGAACTTTTTGAATATTTTCCGGCTTACAACTTTAGCGTGTCGTAATTGGGAATGTCTTTTAGAAAAATATATTTTTGATTTTTGTGGTCCATTTGGCAATAAAAATGTTGCAGTCCATTGGTTACAATCAAAAAAGAAGCGTGTAATTTTAAATTATAGCGTGCAATTTGATCAAAAGTAGCTTGAGTAATAGGAACAGAGGGAGCTTTGCATTCCACAATAATGTGAGGATTCCCCTGTTTGTTAAAGATCAAAATGTCTGTTCTTTTTTTTAAATTGTTCATTCGCAGTTCTTTTTCAATAGCCACAAGAGAGGTGGGGTATTTTTTTTCGGATAGCAAATACTGAACAAAGTGTTGACGTACCCATTCCTCCGGGGTCAATACCACGTATTTTTTTCTTAATTGATCAAAAATGAGTCGCTTATTTTCGCTACTTTTGAAGGTGAAATTGTAAGACGGTAAATTCAATGCTGTCATGAAGGCGAATTTAAACATTATAAATAAAACACCCTCTTTTTTTTAAAAAGGCTGCACGTTGTTCCCTATGAATGAAGTAAATCAAATAGTATCTGAAATTAAAGAAGGCCATGCGAAACCCATTTATTTTTTGATGGGAGAAGAGCCCTATTACATCGATAAGATTTCTGAATTCATTGAAAACAATGTGCTCAGTGAAGAAGAGCGTGGCTTTAATCAAATGGCTTTGTACGGTCGCGATATCAGTGTTGAAGATATTGTATCCAATGCCAAACGTTTTCCTATGATGGCGGAAAAACAGGTCATATTGGTAAAAGAAGCACAAGATTTGTCAAGAACGATAGAAAAACTTGTTTCTTATGCAGAGAACCCGCAGCCTACCACCGTACTTGTTATAAATTATAAGTATAAAATTTTAGACAAACGAAAAAAACTTTTCAAAACTCTCAGTAAAAATGGTGTTGTTTTCGAGAGTAAAAAGTTGTACGAAAATCAGGTGGCCGATTGGATTCGAAGAGTGCTCAACGGAAATAACTATCAAATGGAACCCAAAGCAGCTCAGATGCTTGTGGAGTTTTTAGGCACCAATTTGGGTAAAATTAACAATGAGTTGGAAAAGTTGATGTTGATTTTACCCGAACAAACAATTATAAACCCCACGCATGTTGAGGAGAATATCGGAATTAGTAAAGATTTTAATAATTTTGAGTTGCGAAAAGCGATTGGAAATAAGGCCATTTTAAAAGCCAATCGCATTGTCGAATATTTTGCAAACAATCCCAAAAACAATCCTCTTGTGATGACACTTTCCTTGTTAAGTAGTTATTTTACGCAGTTGTTTTTATACCACGGTTTGCATGACAAGTCGAAAGCAAATGTAGCTAAAAAACTTGGGGTAAGTCCTTATTTTGTGGGTGATTATGTGACAGCGTCTAAAAATTATCCGATGCGAAAAGTGTCGCAGATTATCTCCTTGCTTCGTGATGCGGATGTTAAAAGTAAGGGGGTCGGAGCCCAAATTTCCCACAGAGATCTATTAAAAGAATTGCTGTTTAAAATCATGCACTGATTGAATATTCAGAAGCTGTTTCCCTTGTTTTGTGTTTTTGTCAAAACTAGGGTTTGTCAAATTAATCTATAAGGCAAATAGGCAAACTAGGTAAAATTGTTTTATATTCGTGACATGCTTTCAAAAAAGACAAAATACGGGATCAAGGCGCTTACCTTTTTAGCGAATAGAACAGAGCAATGTCCGGTGCAGATTTCTGAAATTTCAAAAGCAGAGAATATTTCTCACAAGTTTCTCGAAAGTATTCTGTTGACCTTGCGAAAAGCAGGTATTTTGGGGTCAAAAAAAGGCAAAGGAGGAGGTTATTATCTTTTAAAGCCCGCCCTGGAAATTAAAATGACAGATGTGATTCGAGCTTTGGAAGGTCCGATAGCAATGGTGCCCTGCGTAAGTCTGAATTTTTATGAAAAATGCGACGATTGTCCCGATGAAAACGCCTGTTCCGTGCATAAATTAATGATACAGGTACGTGATAATACCCTACATGTATTGCGAAACACCACATTGGCGGACTTAACCGTTGCCTAAGATTTGCATTTCTGTCCGTAGAAATGTTGGTTTTTAGAATATTTCTTTCATTTTTATTGAATTTATGTTGTCTGTTTGTAAGGAATGAATTATTTTTGCGAACTAATCCTAGTATTCCGATAGGGTAATAGAGTTAAAGAAAAAAACAGAAAAATGTTTGTAGACCAACTAAACAAAAATAAAAAGAACGAAAGTTATCAGCAGGCGGTGTCCTCTGAAAAGCCTATTCGCAGTATTGCAAAGGCAATTAGTTGGCGTGTTGTTGGAACCATTGATACTTTGATTGTCTCTTTGTTTATTACAGGTGAGATAAAAACAGCTTCTGCGATCGCGGGTGTTGATTTTGCTACAAAAATGGTGCTGTATTTTTTTCATGAAAGAGTCTGGAATACAATTAAATGGGGAAAGTAATGGGAACAAAATACACAGATGTACAATTGAAAAAAATCAACGATTCTTTGCAGGGAAAGACTCCGCAGGAAATTGTGGCATGGGCTCTAGAAAATTCGAAGAAACCGATAATTACCACGAATTTTAGACCCTACGAAGGGTCCATTTTACATTTGACAACTCTTCAAATGAAAGATTTGAAGGTAGTCTGGTGTGATACAGGATACAACACGCCACAAACCTATCGTCACGCGGAAGCGTTAATTGATACATTGAATTTGAACATTCACTTGTATGTGCCAAAGCAGACAGCTTCTCATAGAGATGTTGTGATGGGGATACCTCAAATTGACGATCCGATGCACAAAGTTTTTACAGAGCAAGTGAAATTAGAGCCGTTTCAAAGAGCCATGGCAGAGCACCAACCTGATGTGTGGTTTACCAACTTAAGAAAAGGACAAACAGCTTTTAGAGATAGTATTGATATTGTTTCACAAGGTGCTGATGGTGTGTTGAAAGTAAGTCCTTTTTACGATTGGACAGATGAGCAATTGGATGCTTACAATCAAGAAAATGAAATTCCCAATGAATTCAAATACTTTGATCCAACCAAAGTTTTAGGAAATAGAGAGTGTGGCCTACACGCGTAATAAGAAGATAAGAAGTGCGAGATTTTTTTTCAATCGTCAGCACCTAGAGAACAAATAAAAAAATAAAAATGAGTACCCTATTACATTCAAATGCTTTAGAAAATGAAGCGATCTATATCATGAGAGAGGTAGCCGCGCAGTTTGAAAAACCAGTGTTGTTATTTTCAGGAGGGAAAGATTCGATTACCTTGGTAAGATTGGCGCAAAAAGCTTTTTATCCAGCAAAAATTCCTTTTCCTTTTTTACACGTAGATACAGGACATAATTTTCCGGAGACCATTGAATTTCGCGATCGGCTCTGTAAAGAATTGGGTGTGGAATTGATTGTTCGCAATGTACAAGACAATATCGATGCTGGAAAAGTGCAAGAGGAGTCTGGTAAATACGCAAGTCGAAATATGTTACAGACAGAAACGCTTTTGGATGCTATTGAAGAATTTGGATTTGATGCAGCCATTGGTGGGGCGAGAAGAGATGAAGAAAAAGCGAGAGCCAAAGAGCGTATTTTTTCTGTTCGAGATGATTTTGGCGGGTGGGATGAAAAAAATCAACGTCCAGAATTGTTCGATCTCTTGAATGGAAGAATAGATCTGGGTCAAAATGTGCGTGTTTTTCCAATTTCAAATTGGACAGAATTGGATGTTTGGTCCTACATCGAAAAGGAGAATATTGAAATTCCATCCATTTATTTTGCCCACAAACGTAAAACATTTGTGAGAGATGGTATGATCTGGACAGCAGATGATGAGGTGGTATACAGAGAAGAAGATGAAGAAGTAGTGGAACGAATGGTGCGATTTAGAACGGTTGGAGATATGAGTTGCACTGCGGCAGTGCTTTCAGAAGCAGTAGATATTGCCAAGGTAGTAGAAGAAATAAGAGATTCTTCCATTTCAGAAAGAGGTGCTCGAATTGATGACAAACGCTCAGAAGCGGCAATGGAAAAAAGAAAACAACAGGGATATTTCTAAAAAGAACTCTTGACCAAAGAATAAAAACAAATAAGGCAATAGCAAAAGCGAAAAGCCAAACAGCTTTATAAAAATGGAAGTTTTAAAAATAGCAACAGCAGGAAGCGTAGACGATGGTAAAAGCACATTGATTGGACGTATTTTATACGATACGAAGTCTTTGACCGATGACAAATTGGAAGCCATAGAGCGAAGTAGTAAGCAAAAAGGATTCGATTATTTAGATTTTTCTTTGGCCACGGATGGTTTGGTTGCCGAGAGAGAACAAGGAATTACGATTGATGTCGCTCATATTTATTTTTCAACGGCGAAGAAAAGTTATATCATTGCCGATACTCCTGGACATGTAGAATATACACGAAATATGGTAACCGGTGCCTCTACTTCTCAAGCGGCCATTATTTTGGTGGATGCTCGTAAAGGAGTGATCGAACAAACCTACCGTCATTTCTTTATCAACAATCTTTTGAAAGTAAAAGACATTGTTGTGGCAGTCAATAAAATGGACTTGGTTGATTTTTCAGAGGAGAAATTCAATGCCGTAAAAGAAGAAATTACAGGATTGGCAGCCCGTTCGAATTACAAAGGACAGCACATTACTTTCATTCCTGTGAGCGCTTTGAAAGGAGACAATGTGGTGCATAAATCAGAACAAACACCTTGGTATCAAGGACCAACTATGCTCGAGCATTTAGAAGGGTTGGACGCACAGGATGTGTATGAAGTTTCGCAAGCTCGTTTGCCGATTCAAACAGTGATTCGTCCGAAAACAGAAGAATTTCATGATTTTCGTGGTTATGCAGGAAAACTTTATGGAGGTTCTTTGAGTGTAGGAGATGAGGTAACCGTATTGCCTTCGAAAACAGCTTCTAAGATCAAAGAAATTTATCACTTTGATCAAACTTTTGAGACGGCAGAAAGAGGAACTTCTGTAAATATCACATTGGAAAATGACATCAATATTTCAAGAGGAGACTTGTTGGTAAAATCGTCAGAATTGCCCAAAGAAGCCAAGTTAATTGAAGCAAAGGTCTGTTGGATGGATGCCAAAGATTTGATTCCGGGAACGAAATATTTGATTCAGCACGGCGCGAATAGATTGGTTGCCAAAATTGCCGATATTCGAAAGGTAATCAAGACGGACTTCTCGGGAGAAGATACCTCAGTAACGAAATTGACGATCAATGATATAGGGTTGGTACAGATCAAATTGGCAAAACCATTGTTTTTTGACTCGTATAGCGACAACAAAGCCAATGGCTCTTTTATATTGATTGATGCACAAACCAATAATACATCCGGAGTAGGATTCATACAATAAAAAAAATTAGAATTGAGTAGCACGAAAAATAGTGCTACAATTCAACCCCAAAAAGACAAAGACATGCAAAGTTTTAGATCAGAAATAGAAAACCCAATCGTTGAGAAAGACATTATTGAATTGGCAGATAAAATTCAATTGTTTCACGAAGGGAAAATTGATGAAGAAAAATTTAGAAGCCTGCGTTTGGCACGTGGAGTGTACGGACAACGCCAGTTTGGAGTACAAATGATTCGTATCAAATTGCCTTATGGTAAAGTGACTAGTGACCAACTACATCGAATTGCTGATGTTTCCGATGAATATTCAAGAGGTCGCTTGCACATTACTACACGACAAGACATACAGATTCATTATGTGAGTTTGGATCGAACCCCAGAATTGTGGGCAGAATTGGAAAAAAGTGACATTACCTTGCGTGAAGCTTGTGGAAATGCGGTTCGTAATGTAACTGCCTCTGAAACTGCGGGCATTGATCCGAAAGAACCGTTCGATGTTTCACCCTATGCACATGCGGTGTTTCAGTTTTTTCTGAGAAACCCTATTTGTCAGGAATTGGGACGAAAATTTAAAGTGTCCTTTTCTGCAACAGACGATGATACGGCATTGAGTTTTATGCACGATATTGGATTTATTGCGAAAACAAAAGTAATAAATGGAGAAGAAGTCAGAGGGTTTAAAGTAATGATTGGTGGTGGTTTGGGTTCGCAGCCCCGTTTTGCAGACGTTGCCTATGAATTTTTAGAAACACACAAGATTATTCCATATATGGAAGCCGTTTTGCGAGTTTTTGACAGGTATGGAGAACGTTCCAAAAGAGCCAAAGCACGGTTGAAATTCTTTATCAAAGATGTTGGTTTGGAAAAATTCAACGAGATTGTGGCGAATGAAACAAAAGCCTTGTCGCACCAAGAGGTTGCCATTTCTCCGGAAGGATTTGATACTCCAGATGTGTCCGGAATTGAAGCGCCGAAAGTAGTTGTCGACGAACAAGCTTTCGACGCCTGGAAGCAGAGCAATGTAATTTCTCAAAAACAAGAAGGCTTGTATGCCATTGGAGTGAAAGTGAACATCGGAGATTTTTACACAAAAGAAGCAAGAATTTTGGCGGACTTGGTAAAAAATTATGCAGGAGATGAGATTCGTTTGACACTGCGTCAAAATATATTAATACGTCACGTGAGAGAAGATTTGTTACCATTTTTCTACCAAGAATTGGAAAAATTAGGAATGGTAGATTTGGGATATGAATCGATTCAAGATGTCACAGCTTGTCCAGGAACTGATACCTGTAATTTGGGAATCGCTTCCTCAACAGGAATTGCAGAGGAGCTAGGAAGAGTATTGAGATCCGAATATCCTCAATTTGCAGACACCAAAGATTTGATGATTAAAATTTCTGGATGTATGAATGCTTGTGGACAGCACAATATGGCGAATATTGGGTACCAAGGAATGTCTGTAAAATCTGGAAAATTGGTAGCGCCAGCTTTGCAAATTTTATTAGGTGGAGGCATTCTTGGCGATGGACAAGCCCGTGTTTCTGATAAAGTTATCAAGATCCCTAGCAAAAGAGGACCCGCCTCTTTGCGTTTGATTTTGGATGATTATATTAAAAACGGAGCAGGTAAGAAATTCTTGGATTACTATTTGGAAAAAGGAGAGAAATATTTTTATGATTTCTTAAAACCATTATCAGATGTAACCAGCCTTGTCGATTCAGATTTTATCGACTGGGGGAATGAGGAGAAATACGAAAAAGCAGTAGGTATTGGAGAATGTGCTGGGGTGGTGATTGATTTGATTGCAACCCTATTGATTGACAGCAAAGACAAATTGGCCAATGCCGAGGAGTCTTTGGCAGAGGGGAAATGGTCAGATGCCATTTATTATTCGTACAGCGCTATCGTAAATACGGCCAAAGCGTTGCTTACTGCGAAAGGAAAGAAAACGAATACACATCACAAAATCATTACTGATTTCAATGCGTTTTTTGTTGCAGAGGGAGAAATCAATGTGGGTTCAGATTTTGAGAGTTTTGTTTGTCAAATTCATCAGCACGAACCTTCAGAGGAGTTTGCAAAATATTATTTAAAAGAATCTGAGAAATTCTACAATTTGGTCGAGGAATATAGAGCAACAAAATTAGAAGAGGTGTAATGTCGTGTCGTTTGAATAGGGCTACATTTAATGGCTAACCCCTAGTTTTAACAAAAGGAAATGAGCAAACAACCCAAATTGACATTAGTAGGAGCCGGTCCTGGAGATCCAGAATTGATTACTCTAAAAGCCGTCAGAGTTTTAGCGGAAGCAGATGTGGTGTTGTACGACGCCCTGGCAAACGAAGCGTTGTTGGACTATGCAAAAAACGCTGAAAAAATATTTGTAGGAAAAAGAAGGGGGATGCATAAATTCATTCAAGAAAAAATTCATGAATTGATTGTTTCACATGCATTGGAAGGAAAACATGTTGTACGCCTAAAAGGAGGAGATCCTTTTATATTCGGGAGGGGTTCTGAAGAGTTGAAATTTGCGATGGCCCAAGGTGTTGAGATAGACATCGTGCCTGGTATAACCTCTGCCATTGCCGCCCCAGCTAGTTTTGGTATTTCCTTGACTCAAAGAGGCGTTAATGAAAGCTTTCGAGTGATCACAGGAACACGTTCCGATTTGAAGTTGAGTGAAGACATTGAAGCAGCAGCGAGTTCAAATACCACGATTGTTATTCTGATGGGAATGAGCAAGCTGGAGTCAATTGTCAGCAAGTTTATTGCCAAAGGAAAGCATCATATTCCCGTAGCAATTGTGGAAAATGGTACGAAAAAAGAAGAACGATTGGCCGTGGGAACGATTGAAACAATTTTAGAGATTGTGAATAAAAAGAACCTTTCGAATCCCGCCATCATTGTGATTGGCGAAACGGTTAAAGAAAGTGAAGGATTGTATAAACAATTGTTGAATCAAAAAGGAAAAGTATTGTAATGCAAAATCAATTGTATCCAGTTTTTTTAAAAGTTACTGAGTTGAATACCTTAATTGTAGGAGGAGGAAATGTTGCATTGGAAAAACTAACTTTTCTCCTGAAATCTAGCCCTGAGGCGAACGTAGTGATGGTATCTCCGATGTTTCGAGAAGAAACCGTTGCCTTGGCGAAAAAACACGATGTTCAAATGTTTGAACAGCCCTACGATGATGGATTTTTAGCGGACAAACATATCGTAATTGCAACGACAGACAATGAAGAGGTAAATAAGCAAGTACACGCAGCCTGCAAAGAGAGAAATATTTTGGTGAATTTGGCAGATAACCCACCGTATTGCGATTTTTATATGGGGGGAATTGTAACCAAAGGCAACGTAAAAATTGCCATTTCTACGAATGGGAAATCACCGACTATGGCAAAGCGTTTGCGTCAGTTTTTTGAAGAAGTCATTCCAGAAAACATCAACGAGCTCGCTGAGAATTTGAACGAGTACAGAAAAACAATCAAAGGAGATTTTGAAGAAAAAGTAGAAGCATTGAATGAGTTTACCAAAAGTTTGGTGTCAAAAAAATAATAAAGTTAATTAATGTAAGGTGAAATGGTAATTAATTACGATTTTTGCCATGATAAAAAAGAGTACAAAAATGATTAAAACAGATATTTTAATAATTGGAGCTGGACCAGTAGGAATGTTTGCCGTTTTTGAAGCGGGTTTGTTAAAGTTGCGATGTCATCTTATTGATGCATTGGCTGAGCCAGGAGGTCAGTGTTCTGAAATTTACCCGAAAAAACCAATTTATGATATCCCTGCCTACCCAGAAATTTTGGCAGGAGATTTGGTGAAAAATTTGGCAGATCAAATTGCACCTTTTGAGCCAACGTATACGCTTGGCGAAAGAGCAGATACCATAGAAAAATTAGATGACGGGACTTTTGTAGTGACGACTAATAAAGGAACAAAACACAATGCACCTGCCGTATTTATTGCTGGAGGTCTGGGGTCTTTTGAGCCGCGTAAGCCGCCGATTAAGGAAATTGTTGATTTTGAAGACAAAGGCGTGGAGTATATTATCAAGGATCCAGAAATTTATCGAGGGAAAAGAGTTGTTATTTCTGGAGGAGGAGATTCTGCTTTGGACTGGTCTATCTTTTTAGCAGATGTGGCTGATGAGGTTTCTTTGGTGCACAGAAGAAAAGACTTTAGAGGAGCCTTAGATTCTGTTGAAAAAGTGGCAGAATTGGCCAAAGAAGGAAAAATCAATTTGATTACGGACGCAGAAGTCAAAGAAATTCATGGGGAAGGTAAGGTTGAATCCGTGACAATCAAACACAAAACAGATGGTGATATAGTTCAAGAGTGTGATCACTTTATTCCATTGTTTGGTTTGTCTCCAAAATTAGGTCCGATTGCTGATTGGGGCCTTGAAATTGAGAAGAATGCAATTGTAGTAAACAATGCTTTGGATTACGGAACAAATATTCCAGGAATCTTTGCAATTGGAGACGTAAATACCTACCCAGGAAAGCTTAAATTGATTTTGAGTGGATTTCATGAAGCAACCATTGCGGTTCAGTTTGCCTACAATATCATCAACCCAGGGAAGAGATATGTGATGAAATACACAACAGTGAATGGAGTTACAGGTTTTGATGGAGAAAAGAAGGAAGCAAAAAAAGCAGTGGTTAAAAGTATAGGATAATGTCAGATATTAAAGTAAAAATTACAGATAGAGAAGGAGTAGTGCATGAATTGGATGCCCCTACGGATATGGGTATGAATATCATGGAGCTTTGCAAAGCCTATGAATTGCCTGTTGAAGGTACTTGTGGAGGTATGGCCATGTGTGCTTCGTGCCAATGCTATGTCTTATCCGATCATGACTTGCCGGAACGCAGTGATGCCGAAGAAGATATGTTGGATCAAGCATTTTATGTGGAAGACAACAGCCGTTTGGGATGTCAGTTACACATTACACCTGAAATGGACGGTCTGGAAATTGAGTTGGCACCAGAAAGTGAGGTTTAAAATGATTAAAAAAGAGGGGATTTAACAAATACGCTCTTTTTTACACAAACTCAATTAAAAAGCCAGGACAAAATTATTTGTCCTGGCTTTTTATTTTATATGGCATTTACCAAGAACGTGCCTCGGTATGGGTCGTATCAATGATTTATTGCTTGGAGTCCAATAAGTCAAAAAACTGGTCTAATTTTGGCATGATGATGATTTTCGTTCTTCTGTTTTTTGCCATGTTTTCTGGAGTATCATTTTCTACCAGTGGCACGTAAGAACTTCTTCCCGCTGCAATGAGTCTCTCAGGAGCTACCTCAAATTCATTTTGTAAGATTCTAATGATCGAAGTAGAACGTTTTACAGACAAATCCCAGTTGTCATCCAAAACTTCTGTTTTGATGGTTTTTGAATCGGTGTGACCCTCTACCATAACGTCCATTTCAGGTTGCGCATTGATAACCTCCGCAACTTTTTTCAAGATGTTGGTAGCTCTGCTCGAAACTTTGTAGGATCCGCTTTTAAACAACAATTTGTCTGCGATGGAGATGTATACGATTGTTTTTTCAATATTCACCTGAATATCATCGTCGTTTAGACCGTTGTTCAATACTTTTTTCAAGTTAAAGGCAACCGCTAAGTTGATAGAGTCTCTTCTTGAATTTACGGCTTGAATATGTCTGATATATTCATCTTTTTTGTTCAGTTGTGACAAGGTGGCTTTTACATTTTCAGAAGCAGATTTCGAGAGCACGGTTAAATTGTCTACAAATTCCAAGGTTTTTTCGTTTCCTTTTAAGAGGTATTTGATTTTGTCTTCCAATGAAACAATTTTGTTTTGTTCTTTGTCCAATTCGGATGAAGTATCGGCCAGTTGTTTTTTTGCAATTGCAAGTTCCTCTAGGTTTTTTGAGTTTTGATTTTGTAACTCCGTAAATTGTTTTTTAGATACACAAGAGCTTGCGAGTACAGAAATGACGGATAATAATAGAATGACTTTTTTCATGATGATGTTAAAAAATGATTTAATTTTACGCAAATATATGGAATACATCCTCACATTTTTTCCATAATCATAGGAATGT
>CAXRIA010000005.1:0-63932 GCA_964230805.1 Flavobacteriaceae bacterium | reverse complement strand
GAGAGTATGTCATCGCCTTTTTTTTTACTGATCACTCAGTAATCCACAAGCCTTTATCGAGAGATAGAGGCTTTTTTTATACACCCATCCTAGACTTAAAAACAAACAAACCTAAAATTGTAAACCAAATTGACGATATTTGTAGTCATTTTTGTAAAAATAGATACCCTATAAACATTATACTATGTCAGACGATAAGAAAGTTATTTTTTCCATGGCTGGTTTGAGTAAGACCTACCAAAGTACCGGGAAACAAGTGTTAAAAAATATTCATTTGAGTTTTTTTTATGGAGCAAAGATTGGGATTTTAGGATTGAATGGATCCGGTAAATCGTCGCTATTAAAGATTATTGCTGGAGTGGATAAAAATTACCAGGGGGATATTCATTTTTTGCCAGGATATTCTGTTGGTTTTTTAGAACAAGAACCGATTTTGGATCCGGAGAAAACAGTTTTGGAAGTGGTAAAAGAAGGGGTGGCCGAAACAGTGGCTGTGTTGGATGAGTACAATAAAATCAACGATATGTTTGGTCTGGAGGAAGTGTATTCTGATTCCGAAAAAATGGAGCAGTTGATGAATCAACAAGCCGAACTACAGGACAAAATAGATGCATTGGATGCATGGGAGTTGGATACGAAGTTAGAAATTGCGATGGATGCCCTGCGAACACCGGAATCAGATAAAAAGATTGAAGTTCTTTCAGGGGGAGAAAAGAGAAGAGTAGCGCTTTGTAGGTTGCTATTACAACAACCAGATATACTGTTGTTGGATGAACCAACGAATCACTTGGATGCTGAATCGGTTCATTGGCTGGAGCATCATTTGGCGCAATACAAAGGAACCGTCATAGCAGTAACGCATGACAGGTATTTTCTTGACAATATTGCAGGCTGGATTTTGGAATTGGACAGAGGAGAGGGTATTCCTTGGAAAGGGAACTATTCGTCTTGGCTCGATCAAAAGTCGCAACGGATGGCACAAGAAGACAAGACAGCTTCTAAACGACAAAAAACATTAGAAAGAGAGTTGGAATGGGTTCGGCAAGGTGCGAAGGGGCGTCAAAGTAAGTCAAAAGCTCGTTTGGCAAACTACGATAAATTGATCAATCAAGATCAGCGAGAAAAAGAAGAGAAATTGGAGATTTACATTCCCAATGGTCCGAGATTAGGTTCTAATGTAATTGATGCACGAGGTGTTTCCAAAGCCTTTGGAGATAAATTGCTGTATGAAAATTTAGAATTTCAGTTACCACCCAACGGAATAGTAGGAATTATAGGGCCAAATGGAGCAGGGAAAACCACTATCTTCAAAATGATTATGGGGGAAGAAACTCCAGACAAGGGTGATTTTAAAGTTGGAGAAACAGCAAAAATTTCATATGTAGATCAATCACATGCGAACATTGATCCGAGTCGTTCTATTTGGGCCAATTTTTCGGACGAACAAGATTTGGTGATGATGGGAGGAAAAATGGTGAATTCAAGAGCCTATTTGAGTCGTTTTAACTTTAGTGGTTCCGAACAGAACAAGAAGGTAAGTACCCTTTCTGGAGGTGAGCGAAACCGATTGCATTTGGCCATGACACTAAAAGAGGAAGGAAATGTATTGTTACTAGATGAGCCGACAAATGATTTGGATGTGAATACGCTGAGAGCTTTGGAAGAAGGTTTGGAAAATTTTGCGGGATGTGCTGTGGTAATTTCACACGATAGGTGGTTTTTAGATCGTATTTGTACACATATTTTGGCTTTTGAGGGAGACTCTCAAGTGTATTTTTTTGAGGGAAGTTTTTCTGAATATGAAGAAAACAAGAAGAAACGTTTGGGTGGAGATTTGATGCCAAAACGAATCAAGTACAAAAAATTGATACGTTGATAAATAAAAAATCCCAATGTTAGCGCATTGGGATTTTTTTATTTGTTGTATAGTTTTTTTCGAATTCTACTCAATTGAATGGGTGTTATACCCAGGTTGGCAGCGATGTGGTATTGGTTGATACGGTTGTCAATATTAGGGATCCGTTTTTGGAGATTTAGGTATCTCTCTGTTGCATTCAGAGTCAATAGCTCGTCATTCATCTTCTGTAGATGCGCGTAATGATACTCTAAGGTTTTTGTATACCAAGCACTGATTTCAGTGTTTATTTTCAACAAACCTACTAAATCGGAATACTTCATTTCTAATGCTTCGCAGCCCGTTAGGCACTGGCAAGCAATTTTGGAAGGTTTTCCCTCCAGCAAAGCTTCGGTTGCTGCTAAAATATTGTTCTCACTGACTAGGGAACGAATGTATTCGACTCCTTTCTTGGATATGCTGTAAGATCGAGCAATACCACTTTTGATGAAATAAATAGATTCGGGAACCTCGCCTAGTTTGTTTAGAATCGTTCCTGCTTTGTACGATTGCTCTGTACATAACTCCATATAAGCTTTGTATGACTTCTTTGATATCGGAGAAATCTGATTCATGAATTGGTGAAGGGACTCCATTGAGGATAGGTTTTGGTTGTTTCTGGTTTATGTTTATAAAGATACAATAACATTTGTTAATAACAGAGTTTTTTATTTCCTTTTGAACAAAAAGAATGTTGTTTATACAATGATGATGGTTTTATTATTCCGAAAAAAAAGCACAATTCGCTGAAAGATTGGAGTTTTATCGTCTTACTTTGTGTGGCTTGGTGACAGGTTTGGCACTTTTTGAAGATACGATACAGCGCTTGGTCCGTTCATAAAAAGGAGGTCTAAGATGCTTAGGTTTTCAATGAAACCATATTTATCATCAAACATTTGGGTATAGGCAGGTAACTTGAAATCAACTTTTAATTTGGCGTTGGCCAAAAATCGAAAATCGTCTTCCTTGCTTGCTAATTCGTAGGAAGTTGTCTTGGAATATTTTTTTTCTTCTTGAAGCGCATCCATCACGAACAAATGAGTTTCGAGATTTAGATCGAGCAAAAATTTGTGTTTTTTGTCATAAATCGACAACAAGTCATCTTCATAAAATTCAAAAAAAGGAGATGATCGATAGGCAGCCTGAAATGATTTGATATGGTTTTTTTGCCAATTTTCAGTTTCGTAATCAATCAATACGTCTTTGGTTTTTTGCTTACCGTTTGATGTTCTTTTGATCGGAACATTCAAAAGTTGTTTTCCATTAGGGCTATAGATGTAGCAACGTGTGCGGTAGGTTTGCTTTTGGAAGTTGTCCTCTGTTTCAAATACAATTTTCTCGGATTGAAGAATCGCAGCATATTGCGCTATTGATGAAAAATAAGAGGGTTGAACGAGAATCATATAGGAGGCTTCTAATGCATTTATTTTTTTCGTTTTTTGTATTGCTGATATCCGAGATATGAAAATAGTAGCACTAAAAAATGGTAAAAATAGGAGGTGTTTTCTCCTTCGCCGTGAACGGTTGTAAACAAACGATCCCAACGAATTTTATCCAATCCTTTGGCGTGGGTGTCTATGCTAAACCATACAAAAACAGGTTTCCCTACCACATGATCAAAGGGTACGTATCCCCAGAAGCGAGAATCCTCTGAGTTCTGACGATTGTCTCCCATCATCCAGTAATAATCTTGTTGAAAAGTGTATTCTTCAGTGAGTTGATCGTTGATATAAATAAGGTTGTCTTTCACTTCCAATGTATTGTGCTCATAAGTAGTTATGATTTTTCTATACAAAGGAAGATTTTCCATAGTTAGGACGATTGTAGCACCTGCTTTTGGGATGTAAATGGGACCATAATTGTCACGATTCCAACCAAATGTTCTCGATGGATATATGTTTTCTGTGCTGCCTTTTGGCCTTATGTCGCGAACAATGCTTTTTACCAGTGGATTTTTCTTCAGTAATGATGCATTTTCCTCGTCTAGGTTTAACACGTATTTGCCGTTGCGCACTCCTGCTTCACCTCTTCGAACATGGTAGGTGTTGTACAAGGTGTTTTCGCTAAAGTTTTGACCGTCGGTATCTACGGTGTAGAAGAATTGAGGTTTTGCTCTTTCTGGCATTAAGGAGCGCTCTCCATTGATAAAAATAAAGCCGTCTCGTATTTCAAGGGAATCACCAGCAATGGCAACACAGCGTTTTACATAGTTTGACTTTTTATCAATTGGTTTGTTAAAGGTTCTTTTCGACTTTTGGAAAAAACGTTGCACTGTATCAGCGGGCCAGTTGAAAACGACAATGTCGTTTCGTTTTATTTTTTGTAGCCCGGGAAGCCGCAGGTAGGGCAGTTGTAATTTATTCAAAAGTGAACTGCGTTGTTGCTTGGGGTCGTCATTATACAAATAGGATTTTGTTTTTAGAAAAGGCAATGTATCATGCACCATCGGAGCCGCAACAACAGTGGAAGGAACCTTTGCTCCGTAGTGAAATTTACTTACGAATAAAAAATCACCAACCAGCAAAGATTTTTCTAAGGAAGAAGTCGGAATTGTATAGGGTTGCATGATGTAGGTGTGTACCAAGGTAGCTGCAATAATGGCAAATACGATGGAGCTCACCCATTCTCCAACTTCTGTTCGCGGTTTTAAACTTCGATTTGTGATATATTTTACCTTTTGGAAATAGTTGAGATAATAGAGGTAAAACCCCAGACTGAGAATGCTTAACCAAGTATCTGCAAAAGAATTTTTGCCAAAACTACGCGACGTTTCAACCCAAAGTATGGGAAACATTAATAAATTGATGACAGGAATGAACAGAAGGATGACCCACCATGAAGGCCTATTGATTATTTTGGTAAGGATGATTGCATTGTAAATAGGAATAAGAGCCTCCCAGCTTTGTCTGCCTGCTTCTTTGTACAATTTCCAAGTTCCTAAAAAATGTATTCCTTGGATGGCAAGGATGAAGTATGCCCATTCAATTAGTGTCATAAGAGATTTGTTTCAAGTTGCTTTAAGTATGAATTGGTTTGTTATATTCCCAAAACGTCTTTCATGGTGAATACGCCTTTTTTCCCCACAATCCATTCGGCAGCGACCACAGCACCTAGCGCAAATCCTTGTCGGTTGTGTGCCGTGTGTTTGATGTCAATCTGATCGACCGATGAATTGTACGTGATGGTGTGCGTTCCGGGAACTTCTGGACTTCGGATGGCAGAAATAGGAATGCTGTTTTCTTGGCTTGCCTTGTCTAATTCCCATTGGGTGTTTTGCGTATGTTCAATAACACCTTCCGCAAGAGTTATGGCAGTACCACTCGGTTCGTCTAATTTTTGTTTGTGGTGAATTTCTTCTATGGCAACGTTGTATTGATTTAAGTTGCCCATCATTTTTGCGAGATGCTCGTTGAGTTCAAAAAAGATATTGACGCCCAAGCTATAATTGGAAGCATATATGAAGGCACCTTTCTGGTCAAGACATAATTTTTTCATTTCTTCAAAATGTTCAAGCCATCCTGTGGTACCTGAAACAATAGGAACATCGTGCTTCAAACAATTGGTAATATTGTCGACTGCAGCGTTTGGAATGCTAAAGTCAATAGCAACATCTGCCATTGAAATATCATATGCTGGTGCATCTTTATCGATGGTAAGAACGATTTCATGTCCTCTACTTACGGCGATTTTTTCGATGGTTTGGCCCATCTTTCCATATCCTAATAATGCTATTTTCATGTGTTTTTTATTTTGAGCGTTCTCAAAGAGGGATTCTTTTTTTAAAAATTTATATGCATTGACAGGCCGACGAAAGTTTCTTGTGAAACGGGTTCGTTGAACAGTTGCGGGTCAAATGATATTTTATCATCAACATTAAATTGCAACAAATGCGCGCTTACACTTGCTTCGAGTACCTGCAATATATAAAGTCCTGCAAAGGTAAGCAAAGAAGTGTCTCTGTTTTGTTTCAGAATGCGTTGTGCACTCATCAATCCTTCTCTTGAAATCAGCTGAGTTCCAGCATCGTTTGTAAATTCATCTTGCAATCCAGCCTCTCTTAGCTTGAAAGCTTTTCGGTATCTTTTATAAGAAGAATTGTTAATGGAGTAATAATAAATAGGAATCGCTAGAGCTCCATAAACAACAGGGACTTTCCAATAATCTTTGTTGTACAATTGGCCCATTCCTGGAACAATTGCGGAATAAAATGCTGCCGTTGCAGGAGTCAAAGGATTATAGCCATCTTTCAAAAGGACTTCTTTACTTGTTATTTTTGGAGCGGATTGTTGGGCTTGCAAATGCGAATAGGCCCCGAGAGTTAAAAGCAAGTATGTAAAAAAGGTCTTCAATTATTCCAAGAGTTTTTTTATTCTGATAAAATCCTCCTCTGACTGAAAAGGAATGGAAATTTTTCCTTTTCCCTTGTTGTTGACCGTTATGTTCACTTTGTTGCCAAAGTATTTACTGATCACTGAAACTCCCTCGGTGATATATTTTGGCGTACTTGGATTGTTTTTTTGAACAGCAGTTTTCGGCGTATTTTCTTTACGCGCTTTCACCAATTCCTCTGTTTGGCGAACGGAGAGCTTGTTCTTTAGTATTTGTTCATACAAATGCAATTGTTCGCTTGTGTTTTCTATATTGATCAAGGCTCTTCCATGTCCCATAGAAATAAAACCATCTCTCATTCCGGTTTGTATAATTGGATCTAGTTTTAACAGTCGGAGATAATTGGCAACAGTAGATCTTTTTTTTCCAACACGGGTGCTCAATTCTTCTTGTGTTAGTTTGATTTCATCAATGAGCCTCTGATAAGATAGCGCGACCTCAATGGGATCTAAATTTTTTCGTTGAATATTTTCAACCAAAGCCATTTCGAGCATTTCTTGGTCATTGGCAATTCTGACATATGCTGGAATACTGGCATTCCCCAAACGCTTGGAAGCTCTGAATCGTCTTTCACCCGAAACCAATTGAAATTTGTTTTCAGTTAGTTTTCTAACTGTAATGGGTTGAATTACTCCCAATTCTCTGATTGAGTTGGCCAATTCTGACAAGGCTTCTTCGTCGAAAAAAGTTCTCGGTTGAAAAGGATTCACCTCAATTGCGTTGACATCTAACTCGATGATATTTCCTACGATGGCATCGGCATTTTTATCCGTTGCAGCATTGTTGGTTTCTTTCAATAACGCAGATAAGCCACGTCCTAATGCTTGTTTTTTTGTTGCTTTCGCCATTATGCATTCATTTTTAGGAGCTCGTTGGCAAGGTTTAAATAATTAACAGCACCCCGACTTGTAGCATCGTATGCAATGATACTTTCTCCATAACTCGGTGCTTCTCCTAGACGAGTATTTCTTTGAATTATTGTGTTAAAAACCATTTCATTGAAATGCTTTTTAACTTCTTCTACCACTTGGTTTGACAATCGGAGTCTTGAATCAAACATGGTTAGTAAAAGTCCTTCGATGTCGAGCTTAGGGTTGTGTATTTTTTGAACGCTTTTAATCGTGTTCAAAAGTTTGCCCAATCCCTCTAATGCAAAATATTCGCACTGAATTGGAATGATAACAGAATCTGCTGCCGTCAAGGCATTCAGTGTAATCAGTCCAAGGGAAGGGGCGCAATCAATGATAATATAATCGTAATCGTTTACAACAGATTTCAAGGATTGTTTGAGCATGTATTCTCTATTGTCTTTGTCGACCAATTCAATTTCTATCGCCACCAAGTCGATATGAGCTGGTATGATGTCCACATTTGGGGAGTTGGCAGCAACGACAGCTTCACGAGCCTCAGCGGCGTGTTCTAAAATTTGATAGGTTCCAACAGTAACATTTTCAACATCAACTCCTAAACCAGAGGATGCGTTCGCTTGAGGGTCTGCATCAATCAACAATACTTTTTTTTCTAAAACGCCAAGCCCTGCAGCCAAATTAACAGAGGTTGTTGTTTTTCCTACGCCTCCTTTTTGATTGGCAATTGCGATTATTTTTCCCATGTAGCGGATTTTTACAATCCAAAAATACAATTATTTATGAGTTTATGAAAAGGAAGATGTTAACAAAGATGTAAAAAAATAAGGGTTGTTTTTCTTATGTTTTCTCAGGGAATTGAAATGATTTCTGAATTTTATTATTCAGGGATTTTTATTTTTCTGGAATGTTTTTTAGGATGGTTGTCAGGTAAGACCAAAATTTTTGAGTGGAAGCGATGTTTACTTTTTCATCAGGGGAATGCGCACCTCTGATGGTGGGGCCAAAAGAAATCATTTCCATATCGGGATAATGACGGCCAAGTATGCCACATTCCAATCCCGCATGACAGGCTTGAATTTTAGGAGTTGTTGCAAACATTTTTTGATAGATACGTTTTAAGATATCCAAAATTTCAGTGGTAGTATTTGGTTCCCAGCCGGGATAGTCTCCTGATATATCTACATGAAAGCCTGCAAGTTCAAAGATGCTTTGTATTGAATTGGTCATGTTCTTTTTATCTGATTCTGAAAACGAGCGACACAGACTGGCAATTTCGATGGTTCCGTTTTCTACGATAATTCGGGCCAAATTATTGGATGTCTCTACCAAGTTTGGGAGGGTAGGGTTTCTACGAAAAACACCATCATGACATCCGTAAACACTGAAGAGTAGTTTTTTTTGTGCTACTTTCTCCATCACTTTTTCGGGAACCTTTGTCGTTTTTAGAGCAATGCATAAATTGTTTTCAAGTGTCTGAAATTCTTTTGAGATATGGTTGCTCAATGAAAGGAATGTGTGTTCAAAAGTATTTTGCAACTCTTTTTTGAGGACGACAATGGCTTTGCATTCTCGGGGAATTGCATTTCGCAAATTTCCTCCTCTGATTTTTGAGATAGCGAGATCAAAATTTTGGTGGCTCTCCCATAGAAGACGGTTCATTATTTTGTTGGCGTTGCCCAATCCTTTGTGAATATCCATTCCCGAATGCCCTCCTTGAAGGCCATTCACTGATATTTCGTAGGCAATGGATTCGCTCCACGATGGTTTTTCGGCGTACGATCCTGAGGCTGTGATATCAACACCACCTGCACAACCAATAGAAATTTCATCGTCGTCTTCGGAATCTAAATTCAGTAAAATTGTACCGCTCAATGCTCCTTTTTCCAGTCCCATGGCACCAGTCATTCCTGTTTCTTCATCAACTGTAAAAAGGGCTTCAATAGGGGGGTGTTCGAGTTTTGTGGAAGCCAAAACACTCATGATTGCAGCAACACCGATTCCGTTATCGGCTCCCAAGGTCGTCTCTTTGGCGTGAACCCACCCCTCACTTATTTGCATAACAATACCTTGGCTGTCAAAATCGAAATGAGAATTTTCGTTTTTTTGATGAACCATGTCTAAGTGTGCTTGTAAAACCAATGTTTTGCGATGCTCCATTCCCTTTGTTGCTCTTTTTTTTATGAGCACATTTTGAGCGGCATCTACCTTGGTTTCTAAGTTCAGTGTTTTGCCAAACGCAACCATGTGCGCAATGATTTGCTCTTCTTTTTTTGAGGCTCTAGGAATCGCATTGATGTCCGCAAAAAAATTCCAAAGGGCTTTGGGCGCTAATTTTCGTATTTC
Organism: Flavobacteriaceae bacterium; assembly: GCA_964230805.1. Lineage (GTDB taxonomy): Bacteria > Bacteroidota > Bacteroidia > Flavobacteriales > Flavobacteriaceae > Flavicella. Next base: position 54,437 of record CAXRIA010000005.1, on the reverse strand, counting down.
TTGCGCCATTTTTTACAGTTCAATCACAGTTTCTGAAAGAGGCTTTCTCACTTTTTTTTGTGTTGCCATAAAATCATCGTCTGCTCGTTTTCCTATGGGTAAAAGTAAAACGGACTGTAGGTTTTTTTCCGCGAGATTTAAAATAGCGTCGTATTTTTCAGGGAGAAAACCTTCCATTGGGCAGCTGTCAATTTTCAATGCGGCACAAACATTTAGTAAATTCCCTAACGCCAAATAGGCTTGAAATTTAGAAGCCTGTTCAATCGCATCCTTCGGCATGTTTGAAAAAACAGAAATCACATTTTTTTTGAAAGGAGCCAGTGTTTCTTCTGGGGTATTTCTTGTTTTTTGAACGAGTTCAAAATAGGCTTCTACATCCTCGGTTGTGAAGTCTTTTTGAACGCAAATGACAAGCAAATGTGAAGCATCTACTACTTGTTGCTGATCGTAAGAATGTGGAACGAGCTTTTTTCTTAAATCCTTGTCTTTTATAACAAGCATTTTAATGGGTTGTAAGCCATAAGAAGTTGCAGTAAGATTGAAAGCTTCTTTGAGTATTTGTAAGTCCTTTGTATCGACAGAATGTGTAGCATCAAACTTTTTTGTGGCATATCGCCATGCAAGACTTTTCAGAATATCCATAGTAAATTGTTTTTACAAAAATACGTCAATTCGACTGTTTTGGGGTTATGATACGAGCTGTTTTTAGAAAAATTGTATTTTTAAATAAAAAAAAGGCTATGAAAAAAGAAACACCTAAAAAAGGAGTGGCTATGGACGTGGTTATTCCTGAAGCCTTTTTGCATTCGGTATGGAGGTTCAAGTTGTTGAGGGTTGAATCGTTGTACTCTTCATCTGGAGAAAAAATTCAGATTCTACATGGAGGGTCTCTTAATTTTTCGGCTGGGCCAGATTTTTTTAATGCCAGAATAAAAATTGGGAATCAGTTGTGGGCAGGGAATGTGGAAATGCACGTCAAATCTTCCGATTGGTACGGACATAAACATGAGAAGGATCCGAACTATGACAATGTAATTTTACACGTGGTATGGGAATACGATGTTCCTGTTTTTAGAAAGAACAATGCGGAAATTTCGACATTGGTTTTGCAAGATTTTGTTTTGCCAGAAGCACTAGAAAATTTCAAAGGGCTTTTTTCAAAGAAGCAACGATGGATCTTGTGCGAGAAGGATATTTCTTCTGTTTCTACGATGCATATGCGCACCTGGATGACGCGTCTTTACACCGAGCGCTTGGAGAGAAAAACACGAGAAATTGAGGCTTTGTTGATAGAGAGAAAAAATGATTGGGAAGCGGTTTTATTTTTGCTTTTGGCTAAAAATTTTGGAACCGTTTTAAATGGCGGTGCTTTTTTGAATATGGCTTTTTCGTTCGATTTCTCAGTTCTTCGAAAATTACAATCCAAAAAAAGGGGCTTAGAAATTCTTTTTTTGGGGCAAGCTGGTTTTTTTGAGACAGAACATGAAGACGCTTTTTTTATGACTTGTAAAAAGGAGTATCGGTATTATCAGCAAAAATTTTCTTTGCAACCTATTTTCAAAAAGCAGTTTCAATTTTTCAGAACACGCCCTTCAAATTTTCCGACAATCAGAATTTCTCAATTAGCAACCTTGTACCAAGGTCGTTCACATCTTTTTTCAGATGTTCTCAAATGTAAAGATTTGGAGGGTTTTTATGATTTGTTTCAGGTGGAAACGTCAAAATATTGGGAAACACATTATGTTTTTGGAAATTCATCCTCAAAAAGACGTAAAAAACTATCGAAATCTTTTGTGGATGTCTTAATTGTCAATACAGTGATTCCGTTAAAGTTTGCCTATGCAATGTTTCAAAAGTGTGATGGTTTTGAAGATTTCGAAAGGTTGGTCCAGATGATACCTCCAGAGTCGAACGCAATTGTGGATCAATTTAAAAAATTGGGTGTCAAGGTTTCTTCTGCCATGGAGTCGCAATCCTTATTAGAATTGAAAAATCGGTATTGTGATGCTAAAAAATGTCTGCAATGCACTGTTGGTCTTCAAATTTTAAGAAGATCAGATGTTTTTTAGTACAATTTTGGAAACACTATTGGATCTGCTTCGTGCATGATTTGATAGACGGCTTCAAAAACATCTTCTGTGGAAGGTTTCGAAAAATAATCACCATCACTACCATAGGCTGGCCTATGCGCTTTGGCACTGAGTGTTGAAGGTTTGCTGTCTAAATATTGATAGGCATTTTGTTCGTCCAGTACTTTTTGTAGAATATAAGCGGAAGCACCTCCTGGAACATCTTCATCAATCACGAGCAATCGGTTGGTTTTTGCAACACTTTTCGCGATGTCATGGTTGAGGTCGAAAGGCATTAATGATTGCACGTCAATAATTTCTGCATCAATGCCCACCTGAGTCAATTGTAGCGCTGTGTCTTCTACAATTTTAAGGGTAGATCCATAAGATACCAAGGTGATATCCGAACCTTCACGAACGGTTTCAACATAGCCGATAGGTGTGGTGTATTCACCTAGATTATTTGGTAGGTCCTCTTTCAAACGGTAACCATTTAGGTTTTCAATGACCAATCCAGGTTCGTCTCCCAATAAGAGTGTGTTGTAGAATCCAGCCGCTTTGGTCATGTTTCGGGGAACGAGTAAATGAATACCTCTTAGGGTACCGAGAATCATCGACATGGGGGAGCCCGAGTGCCAAATTCCTTCCAGTCGATGCCCTCGCGTTCTAATAATTAATGGGGCTCTTTGTTTTCCAAAAGTTCGATAACGCAAACAAGCCAAGTCATCGCTTAATGTTTGAATGGTGTAAATTAAATAATCCAAGTATTGAATTTCGGCAATGGGACGCAAACCTCTTAAGGCCATCCCAATTCCTTGTCCGATGATCGTAGATTCCCGAATTCCTGTATCGGTTACACGGTCTTCTCCAAATTTTTCTTGCAGGCTTTCCAGTCCTTGGTTTACATCTCCAATTTTTCCTGAGTCTTCTCCAAAAATGAATAGGTTGTTGTGCTTTTTTAAGAGTGCCTCAAAATTATCTCTGATAATAATTCGGGCATCTACGGAGACTCTTTTTTCTGGGTAGGAGGGCTCAATTTCCTTGATGGTGGATACGCCATTTCCAGTATCGTTGTATAGTTTTGAGCTGTATTTTTCTTGGGTTTTTTTCTTGTGGCTTGTCAACCAATGTTGAAATTTTGATTTTTCCTCAGAGACATCGTATCGCAAAAAAGAAGCTACTTTTCTTGCAGTTGCAAAGATGTCTTTTCTTGACGGTTCTTTGATTTCAGCAAGTTCGTTTCGTAATTTAAGAATGAAATTTTTATGACTACTTTTTTTTGCGGCAGCATCTAGGTGTGCAATCAATTCCAATTGCTCTTTTTTTAGAGGAGCTAAAAATGCTTGCCAAGCTTCTTTTTTTGCTTGTAAGACTTCTTTTTTCGCTTTGCTTTCAAGCGCTATGAGTTCATTTTCGCTTTCTACAAATTTGAGTTTGGAACCTTGGTTGTTGTCCAGTTCAAAATCGAGAATCCATTCTCTGAATTTCAAGTTGCAATCGTATGCCGCTTCCCATTCCAATCGTTCTTTGCTTTTGTAACGTTCGTGGGATCCGGAGGAGGAGTGTCCTTGTGGCTGTGTCAATTCCTGTACATGAATGAGTACGGGAACGTGTTTGTTTCGAGCAATTTCAGCAGCTTTGTTGTAGGTGTCAATCAGTTGCACATAATCCCATCCATTCACGGTGAGTATTTCCAATCCGTTGTTGTTGGGGTCTCTTTGAAACCCTTTTAAAACCTCAGAAATATTTTCTTTGGTGGTTTGGTATTTGGCATGTACCGAGATCCCGTATTCGTCATCCCAAACACTTGTAACCATGGGTATTTGCAATACACCGGAAGCATTGATTGCTTCGAAAAAATGCCCTTCACTTGTACTTGCATTTCCAATAGTACCCCAGCCAATTTCATTCCCGTTGTTTGAGAATTTGCTGTAGCCTTTTTGCAGTGTCTTTACATTTCTATACAGTTTCGAAGCGTATGCCAATCCGACCAATCTGGGCATTTGAGCCGCAGTACATGACACATCTGAACTGGTGTTGTATTGTTTTGTTTGGTCTTTCCAAGTACCGTCTTCGTTCACAATATGAGTGGCAAAATGTCCACCCATTTGACGTCCGGCAGAAAAAGGTTCTGCTTTGATATCGGTGTGTGCGTACAAACCTGCAAAAAATTGTTGGGGTGTAAATTCACCCAACGCCATCATAAAAGTTTGATCGCGGTAATAGCCAGAGCGCCAATCTCCTTTCTGAAAGGCTTTGGCCATGGCGATTTGAGGAACCTCTTTACCGTCTCCAAAAATTCCAAATTTTGCTTTTCCTGTAAGTACCTCTTTTCTGCCCAAAAGACTGCATTCTCTACTCAAAACGGCGGTGTAATAATCGTTTAGAATTTCTTCTTTGAATTGCTGAAAAGAAAGGTTTTTTTGGTCTGTTTTAGAGGTAACAAGGGTCATGAATACTAATTTTTTAGCTAGTGCAAATGTAGGCTTTTCTATTGAGTTTTAAAAGAAGAGTTTTGGAGGGTAGCATGCGTTGACTTTGTATAGAAATACGAGTTAAATTTTGTAATGAGTCGAAATAAAACAGCTGCAAAACAATGAAATATCATCGCTTTGCAGCTGCTTTTTTGCTTGTACTATGATTATTTACGGGATTCGTGTTTTACCCAGTCTACTTCCATAATCCATTCACCTTCCATAGGTGCGTCGGTGATTTTAGCGAAATTTAAGATCGCGAACATCGGTTCTGGATAGTTGTCTCCTTCTCCGATATTTCGATAAATCTCTTTTCCGTCAAGTCGGTAAACAAGGTCGCTTTCTTCCCATTCTACAGAATATTCATGGAATTCGTTCAGGGTGGCATCAAAACCTTTTCGCAAAGTCCACCAATCTCCTTTGTCGCAGGCTCCTAGATTTTTGATAGCGCCTGTTGTAAAATGATCTTTTTGGTGATCTCCATGGTGTTCAAAGATGTCAATTTCTCCAGACCCCGTAATTGGCCAACAAATATTTTCATCATCTTCTTGTACCGGAGGTTCGTTATTTTGAGCACCCAATAACCACCATGCCGGAAACATGCTTGCTTCTCCATTGCTTGATAATTTTAATTTGGCGGTCCATTTTCCTTTGATGAATTCTTTTTTGTTTTTTGAAGCAATTCTACCCGCCACATATTTTGTGTTTGGGTGTTGTTTCCCGTGTTTGTCATAGTTGTCGCATTCCTGCATTTCTACTACGTTGATCACTTTTAGTTTCAAGGTTCCATTGCTGACTTCTCGCGTACCAAAATTTCCATCTGGCACATAACATTGTGTTTCGTTGTTCACCCAAATTCTTTGGTCTTGCCAATTTTCTGTGTCGAAAGTGTCAAAATTATCTAAGAAATCGACTTGCCAAGCACTTTCAGAAGCTTCATTTTTTTGAGTTTCTTGATTTTTATTTTTACAGGAATTTAGACTTGCTGCTAGTAAAAAGCAAGCCATTACATAAAAAGGAGTTTTTGTCATGATCGTTTTAATTTTTGTTTGTTTTGAATTCGAAAATAGGGGAATCAGAGATGTTTTTCAAGGCATCCTGCGTAATTATTTTCCAATAATATACAGTATCTGGTTCGGTATTTTTTACCATACTTGTAGCGCTGGTTTTCCCAAGTTGTTCGACAGGTGGATTTGCTGTGTCGCACAGTATTGTGTAGGATACGATGTCGTTGTCAATGTCGGTTGCTTGCCATTGCAAAACAGTAGCACCGGCGTTTGTATGAATTCCTATCTGTGGGGAAATTGCTTCCGCAGGAAATGGTGGGTGACTTTTTACAGGAAGTCCTGCATTGTAAAATTTCCAAGTTTCACTAGAAACCGTTTTGCTGCTTTCATAATTTTCTGATTTTACCGACCAAGCATAAGGAGCCCCTCTTTTCATGCGAATTAAGAATTCGTTAGAGATGGTCTTAATTTCTCTTGAGGTGCCTTCATTTAAATTGGTCAATGTAAGGATGTAGGAATTTGTATTGGTAGATTTCATCCATTGAAAAAGCACTTCATTCTCAGTTTCGGAGATGATATTTCCCTCATTGCATTCGGTGTTGTTCTCCGGGTAAATGAGTGTACTTATCCCTGGCGGGGTTGCTGTATTTGCCTCTTCAATTGATTCTACCTCGGAATTGCATGCAATTGATAAGAGCAGCACTGCGCAATAAAGAGCTGTATTTTTGAAATGCTTTTTCATTGTTTGATAATTTTTTGATTAAATACTTCTGAAGAGGTGGCTATGCGCAATGAATACATCCCCGTTTTTAAATGAGTCAAGTCAAGTTGTAACTCGTTGTCACGACTTGTTGTTGAATATACAAGTTTCCCGGTAATATCGAATACCTGAATTTGGTTCGGTGTATTGTTAAGTCCCAAAGAGGCAATGTTTAAAGTGTTGCCTTTCATAGGGTTTGGATAAACGACAGGGCGGGATGTTGTTGTGATTGTTTTGCTAAAAACACCCTGACATTCCTTTTCAGTTTTGACGTGTAAATTGTTTTCTCCCCGGTACAAGGGAAGTTCAATCTCATTTTCGGTGGTTATAAAAACCTCGTCATTCAATGTGATGTAGTAAGAATTTCCTCCTGCGAGGGAGATCGATACCTTTTTTGAAAAGTCGTTTTTGTTTGTTGAAACAACAAGTGCTTCGGGTTCATTGACTACTACGGTGAAGCATTGTTCATAATTTGGTTGCTCATCGATCGTTATGCAAAGATTGTAAGATGCTGCTTGCAGCTCTTCAAAGGATATTTTTTCTGATGTAAATGTTTTGGTGGTATTGATGTTCGGTCCATTTAAAACAGCGTTGTAGCTGTAGTTTAGTTCCGCCATGAGATGAATACTACCATTGTTTTCAGCACGACAGGTTTCACTGAATGCTGAGATGGTATAGTTGGTTGCCGGTATGGAGAATTGCGGACATCCGTTGACGTCAACAATTGTGTTTTCCGGTGTGTTCGGGCAGTTATCGAAATCGTCAAATACACCATCGTTGTCAGAATCAGGGGCGCCAAATTTCATCCAATTGAAATTGAATTCTCCGGACAATATTTTCATACGTAATTTGTGTGGGCCTTCTTCGATAAATAAACTATTTGTCACAGTTTCCCAATTTTGCCAGCCATTGGTGATGACAGTATTCGTGACTGCCAATTCTGTTTCTACATTATTTTCATCTACTGTATACAAACCGATCGCACCTTCACTAAAGAGCGAAGCCACTCGAAATGAAATTCCGTAATTTCCTGAAGAAGGAACAAATATTGAATAGTCTGCATAATCTCCAGAATTTGTATACCCAAGGTTTTTCCCTTCACCCACATCGCTCGTGTCTTCCAATGCCATGCCAATCATGTAATCGTAGTCTTCCGCTTCAATCAAACCAGGCAAAACGGTTCGGTTGGGTGATTCATTGATAATGGGTAAATCCGTAAAGTTATTGAGTGTTTTATTTGATTCTGATTGAATCGATGTTCCAGAGTAACTTACGGTAATAACATCGCTTTTGATTAAAAATTTATCAAGTGTCAAGACAATTCGTCTAGCTGCTTGTGGGTTGGTGCTGACACCAGCGATTGTTCTTTCTTCTCCATTGACGAGTACTGTAAAGTCATTTGAAGTCGCCTCTAATGACGCTGCTAACAAAGATTCGCTAATGGCAATTTCGATGGATTTTTCGTTTTCTCCCGTTTTCCCATTCAAGGCATCTAATGGAAGTGCATCTGTAGTGCCTGTTTTTTCAAACTCAATACTGCTGATATTGAAGGGAATGTCATTGCCGATGTGAAATTTTAAACTGTGTTGACCTTCTTCAAGTAGGATGTTGGCAATTTCTACGGTGGTAAATTGAGTCCAACCTCCGGTCGAATTTACTGTTTGAATTGCGGTAACTTCTTGATCATCCATCGATAAGAAAAATGCACCGCCATTTTCTTGGGAAGCCACTCTGATTTTTGCTTTGTAGGCAGCTGTTTCTTCTATTTGCACGGTATATTTCATCCATTCTCCTTCCTGCACAAATCCTACGTGAAAACCATTGCTGTTGACGTCGTCCGTGTTTTTTTCAATATCCACACCATCATTTCGGTAGGACCAACCACTGTTCCAGGCTTGAAATTCTCCAGTAGACAAATTGTAATCGGCCACGTTTGTGTCGTAATAAGCAAAATTATTTTTTCCCAAATCAAAATCTGCCATGTACACAACCCCTGGGATTTCCGATGGTGTTCCATGATAAGGTTTTGTTTCGTCTGTTTGTACTTGCCGAATCATGGCATCGGGAACATCTTTTCGGTACCGGCTATTTTCTACTAATAAATTTTCTGCCAATTGCATCATGCCATCAAAAGTTTCTTGGGCTGTTGGTCTCGGTCCTTCGTCTTTCCAGTAGTCCAGCACTTTTTGATAGCCTGGGTTGATGTCGACCGCGTATGGACTGTCTATATCACCAATTTTACGCATGGTCCACCAGGCCCATCCTATGTTGTTGTTCTCAAAAAGTGTAATGGCATCGGTAAACCAAGTGTTGGAATTTTCACCCGACTCTCCCATCCATAAAGGCACATTGTGTTCTTCGCGCAAAGGCAATATCCAATCCACGTCGTTTTCGTTATTAAAGCTCCAATACTTGTGAAAACTATAGACCAAATTGTCATCCCAAGGGGGTGTCAATCCGCGGTGATCATTTGCATAAGAATTCCCTTCAATAAAAAGGATGTGATCGTCACCTACGCCACGAATGCCCTCTGTAATATCTTCAAAAATTTCTCTTAAGAGTGCATTGCTACTTCCCAAGTCCCAATGCGTTTCGTTTATTAAATCATAACCGCCAATCCACGCATTGTCTTTGTATCTCTCTGCAATTCTCGTCCATAGTGCTACCAATTTGTCTCTGTTTTGCTGGCTTTCCCAGAGCGAGGGTTTTGTAGGGTCGTAATCGTTGATTTCAGAACCTGTTCCTTGTCCTCCGGGCGTCGCGTGCATGTCTAAAATTACATAGATGTTGTGCGGAGCACTCCATTCAAGGACATTGTCAATGAGTTCGAAACCTGTTTCTATCCACGTATTTTGTCCTGCGATGGGCTCTTCTTCAATAGGGAGTGTAAACAAATTGTAATGCATGGGAATACGAATGCTGTTCAAGCCCCATGCCGCTAAGGAATCGACATCACGCTTGGTAAAGTGATTTTCCCGCCATTTGTTAAAAAAGGTTTCTGTGTTGTCCGCTCCCATCAAATCGATTAATTTTTCTTTGATTTCATGTTGGGAGCCAGCCACACCCGAGGTGTTCATCATATAGCCCTCCATGATTTGCCAACCGCCTGGTCCTATGCCGCGCAATAGGACTTCCTCTCCGCTGGAGTTGACGATGTTTTTACCATCAGCCTTTAGCCATTGTGCCCATCCAAAAGAGGTGGTCAATAACAAGCCGAGTAAAATTAGTTGCTTTTTCATAATGTCAAGATGTTTTTTCTTTCTTAAGATTTTTAGTTGCGGGTCCCAGAGAGACCCGCAAAATAAAAAGTTAGTGATTAATTCAAGAGCTTTTTTACTGTATTTTAACCAGGGAAATATTATCGAGTACGATTCCTGTCGTTCCGTAGGAGGCTCCACCAGATCGGAACAGTAGATAATAGGTTCCCGGGGTTGTTATTTGAAATTGACCAGGGTTTTCAGCTTCATCACAACCTCCTTCTGTGGCTTTTCCATCGTAGGTTTTTATGGCGCTACAATCCCAAGCGTTGTACGCTTTTAAAATTTGTTGGTCTCCGTTGTAATCACTTCCTTGCATAGGCTCTCCTGTTCCAATGTATACTTCACCCCAGACATCACTGATGTCGTTGTAGGTCATGTCCATGTCGAATTGATAGGTGCCAACTTCTAAATTTACGGACGTATAAATTCCCATGTGTTTCCAATCGGTATTGGTCGTTTCCTCAAATTTAGCCACGCCATCCGCAATGGTTACGGAGCCATTTGTATTGGTGGCCTCGTAATGGTTGATTATTGTCCAGTTGTTGTCTGTTTCAAAGCTTCCATTGCTTATAAGATTGCTTGTGGATGGAGCAGTCACGACAACATTGCTGGTATATTCATTCGAACCGTTGTCATTGGAGGCGGTTAATGTTACCGTGTAGCTGCCTGCTGTGTTGTATGTGTAATTTGGATTTTCCTCCGATGAAGCCGTAGCTCCATCTCCAAAATCCCAACTGTAGCTTGTGGCATTGGTTGAGGTATTTGTAAACGCAACAAACAGATCTGAAACTTGGTAACTAAAATTCGCGGATGGAGTAGCTGCTGTATTGACAATACTTATTTCTTTGGTTGTTTCTGTTGAACCGCTGTCATCACTTGTGGTGAGTTTTACGGTATAATTTCCGCCTTCGCTGTAGGTGTAAGTTGGGTTTTCTTCAGTAGAGGTTCCTGAGCCATCTCCAAAGTCCCAAAAAAAGTCTGATGCATTGTTTGATGTATTCGTGAAAGTAGCGGTCAGGTCCGAGATTTCCACGGTAAAACTAGCCGTTAGCGGAGGCGCGACTACCTCAGAAGATTCTAGAGAACGTATGGCAATATTGTCTACAATGACACCAGAGCCAAAATCTCCACCTCCCCCTCGAATAACGAAGTAGGCGGTTCCAGCTTCGGTAAATTCAAAGGTAGGTCCGGTTCCTTTGCAACTTATTTCTGAGAAGTCTCCTTCAAATGGTTCGCCACCACAACCGTCCCAGGTGTTCAATGCCAGGCGCATACCACCATCTACATAATCTTGGCCCGCCACAGGAGCTTCCATTCCAATGTATACTTCAAACCAAGCGTCTAACAAAGGTCCTCCTTTGATATCCATGGAAATTTGATACATGTTGTTGGCCAATACTTGGACAGGTTGGTAGATACCGACTTGTCCCCAGCCTCCTCCTGTCCAGTGAGCTTCATCATTATTAAAAGAGACTTCTACGCCGTCAGTAATCGGTAGGATGGTCCATTGATCACTTCCATTAAATTCTCCATTTTTCAGAATATTTGGACCTTCGAAATCACTGTTGATTACGACTGTTTGTGTAGATTCAGCCGTTCCACCTGTGGTAAAAACCTTGAATCGAACGTCGTAGTCTCCTTTCTTTAGAAATATTTTGGAAGCTTCAAATCCTTCTGCAGAGGAGTTGTCTCCAAAATTCCAATTGGTGTACCACGCGTCTATTTCTTTTACGGCTTTGAAATTTACTTTGTTCGGATTCGCTGTGTCAAATTCGTAGGTAAATGCGGCATCTTCATTTGAAGGAGCAACGCTGTTGATGTCTTCATTGTCGTCACAGGAACTAACCGTTGAGAGAATTCCCAGCGCAAACAGTGCGAATAGATATATTTTTGTTTTCATGTTTTTGAATTTTTAATTTTTTTAGTAGCCGGGATTCTCTTTTAACTTATTGTTGTTATTAATTCTATTCTGCCCGATAGGAAGATAGTAATGACGTTCGAAGAAATTCATTTTGGAGGCTTCGGCATCAAAAGTTTCATAAGAGTAGGTTGCATTGTTGAAAGCGTCCAAACGACGTAGTGTCTTGATTCCTTCTATTTGCACACTCAAGACTTCTGTGGCAATACGCCATCTTTTTACATCCCAGTAACGGTGGTCTTCAAAAGCAAGTTCTAATTTTCTTTCGTTTCGAATTCGCTCTTTCAAAGCTTCTCCAGCATACGATTCCAGGCGTAAGTTTTGTTTCAAACCAGCTCTTGTTCGTATCGGTTCGATGTAGTCTTTTGCCAAAGATTCTAATTCCAACTCAATGGCAGCTTCTGCGGCGTTTAGGTAAATTTCACCCAAACGGAATAAGATGCAGTCGGTTCCTGAGTAGTATTGTTTGATAAACAAGGGTTTGCTGCCATCCTGTAAATGTTTCCGTATGTAAAAACCCGTTTTTGTAGCATCTGGATGCACGCCTAGTCCATCTTTTCCAATACCGGTTCCTTTTTCGGTGTTAATTTCACCGTTGGATTCTGTTCCGTACCAAGTTTCTACAGGAAGTCCTTGAAAAATGTCGTTGTTTGTCAGCAGGGTTCCTCTCATACGTGGATCACGATTTTCGAATGGATTGTTTTCGTCATATCCTGAACCATTTTCACTCGGTAATAGTCCTGTATCGATCATTTCGTAGCTATCCAATAATTGTTTCGAGGGAGACATGCTACCGCTCCAATCCACTCTGTAGCTGTAAGGCACATTGTGAAGGTCATAGGAGTGTCCTTTTTCGTATGGAACCCAAACTTTCATAAAAATAGTTTCGTCTTCAGTTTCGTCTAAGAACAAGTTCGCATAATTTTCACTGGGATCTGGATATTTGTTGAATAAAACGTAGCCTGATTCTGAAATTATTTTTTGAGAGGCATTGAGTGCTATTTGGTAGTAGTTTTCGGCAGCTGCTGCTGGGATTCCTACCAAGCCTTCTAGTTTTACAGTACCGTATTTTGCGATACTTCCAGCATAGAGTGCGGCTCTTGATTCTAATGATTTTGCGGCCCATTTTGAAGCGCGTCCTTTTTCAGCTGACCACCTATTTGGCAGCAAATCAAATGCAGCTTGTGTGTCAGAAAGTATTTGATCGTATACTTCTTTTTCTGTATTTCGACTTGGGAAATATTCTTCTTCAGGAGTTGTCTCTGGGTTTTGCGCCTTTAAAATAATAGGCACTCCTCCGTAGCGCTTTGCCAGTGCAAAATAACTGTAGGCTCTCATAAAAAGCAATTCTCCCAATCGATGATTTCGTTCTTCTTCGGTAAAAACATTTGCCGGTGCGGCTTTAATGTTTTCAAGTGAATAATTGATTTTCCAAATGACGTCGTATCCCCACCAATCGATAGGCCAACTATTGTTTGTAGTTCCCCAATTTCCCGGGCGGTACGTGTTGTTTAAGGCAGTCCAAGAATAGGTTCCGCGAGCGAGATCAGAGAGGGCATCTCGGTGAGAACCGCCAACGCCCCAAAAATCTTCCAAATAGTCCCATGGCATTCGATCGTAAATTTTGAAAAGATAAGCGTCTGTAAGGTTTTTATCGCTCCAAACATCGTTCTCTGTTATACGGTCTAGGGGCGGTTGATTCAAAAAATCATCGTCACAAGCAACGAGATAAAAGGCGAATAGGGCAAATATGTATGTGATATGTTTCATGGCTGTCTTCGTTTTAAAGTGTTATGTTGACACCAAAGGTCAATGATTTGTTTTGTGGGTAATACCATCCTACAGAGGAAGTGTTTTGCGGATCAAAATCTTCTTTGTAGTCTTTGATAACAAAGAGGTTGTGTCCGGTAACAAACAATTGAATTGTTTCAATGCCAGCATTTTCATCAAGTGGCAAATTGTAGGCGAGATTGATGTTTTTTAGACGCAGGTGTCTTCCGTTTCGCATCCAAAAATCGGAGTATTTGTAATTGTTTTCATTGAATCCTCCGTCTGAGATTCTCGGATATGCTGCATTGGTGTTTTCTGGAGTCCAATAGTCCATTTGATAGTCGTACCCATTGAATCCATTTCGGAGTGGGCTTTGTGCCTCACCGTCTATATAGATATCATATCCTGCAGCTCCTGTCAACAATACAGATAGTGAAAAATCTTTGTAGTGGGCTCCGAGATTAAGGGAGTAGTTGATGGCAGGTTTGTCGCCATCTCCAAATACTTTTTGATCTTTTACGTCGATGATGTTGTCGCCATTTAGGTCTTTGTACTTGACATCACCGGGTTGTAAACTTCTGTTTCCACGGTTGTCTTGTATTGCGTGTTGGTCAATTTCGTCTTGGTTTTGAAAAAGGCCGTTCGAAATGTACCCTCTTCGCAAGTTTGTATAACCTCCCGTTTGGGTAAGGTTGGCTCTCATAAATGGGTCTTCGTTGAGCGTTTCGTCAATGAAAACAGCTTTTTCTCGGGCTCTTGAGAAATTAAACAATCCAGAGACTTTTAAATCGTTATTGATTTGTTTTTGGTAGTCCAAAGAGAATTCAAAACCTTCGTTCGAAAATTCGTACAGGTTTTGAGCTGCCAAACCAACTCCTAAAGTACTTGGAACACTTGCATTGGCTCCTGCAATGACATCTTCTCTTTTTCGGAAGAAATAGTCAAACGAAAATTTCAAGTCACTGTCCAAAAACTCTGCGTCAATCCCTACGTCATAAGTGGTGTTTGTTTCCCAAGTGATGTCTCTGTTTGGCAAAGAGGTGTTGTCAATGGTAGGAATGGCGGTTTCGTTGATCACAAAAAAGTGGTTGTAGTTAAATCCGCTGAGCCATTGGTAGGCAGCCGTTCCATCATTTCCTGCTGTCCCGACAGAAGTCCGTAGCTTTAGGTTAGCGATGGTGTTTTTTAAAGGAGCAAAGAATTTCTCTTCAGACAATTTCCATCCCAAAGAAACAGATGGAAAAAAGCCCCACTCTTTTCCAGGAGCGAACCTCGAGGATCCGTCATGTCGAAATGAGGATTCGAGAAAGTACTTCGCTTTGTAGTCATAGCTTACACGTCCTACAAATCCGATACGGTTTTCTCTGTATTCTCCTCCACTTGCACCTTGGTTCTCTAATGATCCTGCATAGAGTTGGTCTATGAGCGTGGATTGAAAATCTTGACGTCTACCGTTGAAATTTTCCCCTTGCTTCATTTGAATTTCTGCAAGTAAAAGTGCTGAAATGCTGTGGTCACCAAATTTATTTTCATAGCTTATGGATTCTTGAAGCACGTAATCATTGCTGTAGTTGGTGCTTTGTTCTAGGATGGTTTCACTAAAGGCTCCTTCCGGAGTAGCTCGAAACACATCGTAGTTTCCGGTCATTCTATTCAAGGTATATAGGTTGTAGCTCTTGCCCCAATCTTTGTTGTAAAAATTGTTGTACACCAGAGAGGCATATGATTTCAAAGTAAGTCCTTCTATTTGTGGTACCTTCCATTGGAGTGCTATTTTGGCATCGAAATTGTTGTTTCGTGCTCTGTAGTATCCAGCATTGAAGTTTTTCAATCCTTCCGCAATATGGTTTGGGCTAAAGCTAGATTTTGCAGGGGTGCCATCTGGGTAATACGCCAAATCAGTGGGCAGTGCTCTACTCAATTCTCGAAATATATCATAAGCGGAATAGCCAGGGGCTTCGTTTAGTTGTCTACGTCCTGCAATTTTTAGATTTAGGTTGAGGTCTTCTGTAATGTTGGCATCTATGTTGGAGCGGATGTTGAATCTTTGAAAAGACAAGACGTCTTCTTTGTAATTGGATCCTTGATCTACATATCCTGCAGAAACAAAATACTTTACTTTTTCGGTTCCTCCGGATAGGTTTAGGTTGTGTTGTTGTTGAAAACCAGCATCTCTAAACATCAATTCTTTCCAGTCTGTGTTTGGGTAATTTACAGGGTCAGAACCTGTTTTGAATGCCTCTATTTGCGCTTCTGAGTAAAAAGGGTCTAAGTTTGAATTTCTCAATCCCTCGTTCATCACTTCTCCATACTGTGCAGATGTTAAAAAGTCAGGATAAGAGGTGAAGGAAGTAAAAGTAAATTGATTGCTGTAGGTGAGTTTTGGTTTACCGATTGTTCCTTTTTTAGTGGTGATTAACACAACCCCATTTCCTCCTTGCACTCCATAAACGGAGGCAGCAGCAGCATCTTTTAAAATAGACATGCTTTCTATTTCGTTGGGGTCTAACTGGTTCAAGTCGCCAGGGGACCCGTCAACAATAACCAAGGCACTTCCGAAGTTTCGAATTTCAAAGCTAGAGTTGCTAAAGCCCGGTTCTCCGGATGTTTGTCGAACAAAAAGTCCAGAGGCAAGTCCTTCCAATGCGTTACTCACGTTTGGAACGGGTAATTTTTTCAGGGTTTTTTCATCTACTGTGGAGATAGAGGAAATTAGTTTTGCTTTGGATTTCGTTCCGTAACCCACAACGACAACCTCATCAAGAGAGTTTGCATTTTCTTGGAGTTGAATTCGTAGGTTCGAGGTTTCGGTTACATCGATTTCTTGGGTAACAAATCCGACATAAGAAACAACAAGGATGTTACCGAGCTTTGCGTTGATTGAAAAATTACCATCAAAGTCGGACTGTGTTCCTGTGTCCGAATTTTTGATAAAGATATTGGCGCCTGGTAGGGGAGACCCATCGGTTTCGGTAATGGTTCCTGTTACAGAAACTTGACTGTAGCCCAGACTAAAGCATAGCAATAGTATAAGATAGAGAATGCTATTTCTTTGCATCCTTCTCGGGTGTTTTGATAATTGAATTTTCATAATTTTTAGGTTGGTTTTGATCTTTAGTTCCTAGGTTGTTGAAAAAGGAGTAGGTTACGAATTGTGACCGACGGCTAATCCTTAATCACGTCTCTCGTTTTTTGTGATGAAAGAGAAAGGGTTTTATGTTTTCATAATTTGGTTCTTTGGTTTTTCGGTTTGGTGGTTGCATTCGCTCTTTTGGGAGCGTGAATGAATTACAAAGAAAGAGTTATTTCGTGATTCACGGTAAAAATACACTACATCATTACTACATCAAATTATTTTTTTCACCTCATTAAAAACACTCAAAAAAAATGTGATCTGTAATAAAAGTGTATCTTTGAAAGGCTTTTGGATTTTTACAAGACAATTTTATAAATACATCTATTTTGAAAATCAAATTTCTCATTTTATGCATTGTGGTTTCTGTTTCGTCTGTCGTTTTTTCTCAGTCAAAATTGGATCCCTTGTTGAAAACAGTTCCTTTGAGAAACCATTTTACACCGAATGATTACAAGGGAGGATCGCAATGTTGGTCTTTTGATCAGGACCATTCGGGTGTTTTGTATGTGGCGAATAATAACGGGCTTTTAGAGTTTGATGGTAAAAATTGGACAAAACATTTGGTTCCTTCTTCGGGAAGAATTCGAGCTGTAAAAGTGGCAAAGGATGGAAAAGTTTTTGTTGGAGGCCAAGGACAAATCGGTTATTTCGAAAGAAATGTGCAAGGTTTGGTGTTTACATCGTTGATTGAAAAACTCCCATCTCAAAAACAAGACATTTCTGAAACTTGGAAAATTTTAGAGTTTGATGATCAAATCTTTTTTAATACCGAAAGTGAATTGTTTGTTTATCAAAATGAACAGCTTGAGGTTTTTCCATTGCCAGGATATATTCGATTTATTTTCAAGGTGAAAAATAGATTTTACATTCAATTTTATGAGCAAGGGTTGTATGAAATGATTGAGGGTGGATTGAAGCCGATTGCCAATACAATTATCAAGCATGACATTGTTGCGATGTTTCCAAATGGGTTGCGCAATTATTGTGTGACCCGAGAAGGTGAGATGTATGTTTTCGACGAGGATGGTTTGAAGAGGATTCGTATTCCTGTCAATTTGGGAATTGTAAACGATGCATTGCGCCTCAATTCTGGAGCTTACGCCGTGGCGACACAGAGTAATGGTCTTTTTATTTTCGATGCACAGTTCCAATTTTTACAACATTTGACGAAAAACAGAGGGCTTTCAGGAAGAACAACCAAGGCCTTGTACGAAGATCAATTTCATAATTTGTGGATTGCCTTGCACAATGGAATTGATTACCTAAAGTTGCGTTTGCCTTTTTCATTAGTCAATGAAGGTTTGGGTGTAGAGGGAACAGGATATGGGGCAACGCGTTTTGAGAAAGGTATTTATGTAGGGACGAATAATGGTGTGTTTGTGCAAAAAAGGGATGTGAGTGATTTGGAAAAAAAGCCGTTTGATTTGTTGAAAGGTAGCGAAGGGCAGGCTTATGGTTTCTCTAAGGTACAGAAACGTCTTATTTTGAATCACGATCGTGGGGCATTTGAGATTGAGGATGGTTCCATGCAGCAAATCAACGACATGGGGAGTTGGAAGTTTTTAAAAACTCCAAATGACAGTTTATGGCTGAACGGTAGTTATACAGGTTTTTCATTTTATCGAAATGATCAAAAACAATGGGAAAGATCTCACGGGATTCCCGATTTCATTGAATCCATTGCCATGTTTGAATTTGAAAATGACTCTACTTTGTGGGCAACACATGTTTCTAAGGGGGCTTTTCAAATTCCATTAGACCCAGAGATGTATATCAAGGATTCTATTCGATTTTATGGCGCTCAGAAAGGTTTTCCGTCCAAGTTGAGTATCAATGTGTTTTCAATCAATGACAAACTAATTTTTACTTCTGAAGATGGGGTTTATGATTTCAATCGAGAAAAAGATTTTTTTGAACCCAATGTGTTTTTGAACCAATTGCTGGGGCAAGGGTATTTGAATGAAATAGTTTCCGATAAAAACAAGGCCATTTACTACATCCAAGATTTGAAATTTGGAGAGTTGAAACAAAAAAAATTAGGCACTTACGAAAAGGAAACGGCTGTTTTTAAACACATCAATAAATACATCAATGACGATCACGTCAATATTTCATTGCTTGATGATGACAATGTGCTCATCGGTGCCAAAGAAGGTTTTGTGCAATACAATCCCAATCGAAAAATGCAGATTCACAAGGATTTTGAAGTTTTGCTAAAAAATATTTCCGTGCAATCCTCTTCGGATTCGTTAGTGAATTACAACCCTTTGTTTCTAGAATCACCGTTTGTTGTGCTGAAAGAAAACACAATAAAATTAGAATATGCAGCACCTTATTTTGATGGGTTTGAAGATTTACAGTATTCTTACCGTTTGGTGCCTATGGATGATAGCTGGTCAAAATGGACAGCGCTCAGTGAAAAAGAATTTTCTCGTTTGCCTTATGGAAATTATCGTTTTGAAGTCAAGGCGAAAAATATTTATGGAGCCATAAGTCAGCCTACCATTTTTTCATTTCAGGTTTTTACCCCTTGGTATTGGTCACGATGGGCTTTGGTGGGATATGCAATTTTAGGGCTATTTGTGTTGACACTCATTCCGTTGATTCAACGAAAAAAACACAAGGTTGAAAAAAATATTTTGACAGAGAACAAGGAAAAAGAACTGCAAATTAAAAATGAGGAGATTGATAAGTTGACCAACGACAAACTGAAAACAGAATTGAATTTTAAAAATGAGCAGTTGACAAGTGTGACCATGCAATTGATGAAAAACAATGAATTTATTCAAGAAGTGCAAGGGAAAATAACCTCTTCTTTGGGGAAATCAAATGCCAAACAAGATTTGAAACGAGTTGTAAATTCGATTGATAAAAAATTGTCAAACAACGATTCTTGGGATCAGTTTGCTTATCATTTTGATCAGGTACATGGTGGTTACTTGAAAAAATTGGCTGAAAGCAATATCAAACTTTCACCACGGGAAATCAAATTGGCAGCATTTCTGCGTATGAATATGAGTTCGAAAGAGATTTCAAAATTGCTGAATATTACGGTTCGGGGTGTGGAACTGGCGCGTTACAGGTTGCGAAAAAAATTAAAGTTGGAAAGAGAACAAAACCTAGTGGAGTATTTGATTGCTTTGGATGACAAGCCATAAAAACATTTTTTGTTCTCTGAACTTCTTTAGAAGTTGGGTTTTAGGCTGTATTTTGCATAGTAGTTGTTCAAATGTTCAATGGCTTCCTCTGCGGTATCTACCACTTTGAACAATTTTAAATCTTCTTGGCTGATGGTGGCATTTTCTTGGAGCAATACTTTTTTAATCCAGTCAATCAAACCAGACCAAAATTCACTTCCTACCAACAAAATAGGAAAACGGCCAATTTTTTTGGTTTGAATAAGGGTAATGGCCTCAAACAATTCATCCAAAGTTCCAAAACCGCCTGGCATGACAATAAATCCTTGTGCGTATTTGACAAACATGACTTTACGAACAAAGAAATAATCGAAATCCAAGCTCATACCTTTGCTAATGTATCGATTGTCTTGTTGTTCAAAAGGCAGTTCAATATTCAAACCAACAGAGATGCCGTTTCCGCGACTGGCACCTTTGTTACCCGCTTCCATGATTCCGGGTCCACCACCTGTGATGACTCCATAGCCATTTTGTGTAAGTTGAAATGCAATCTCTTCGGCAAGGATGTAATTTTTATCGTTGGGAGCTGTTCTTGCAGATCCAAAAATACTCACGCAGGGACCAATTCGACTCAGTTTTTCATAGCCCTCTACGAATTCAGACATGATTTTAAAGATGCCCCAAGAGTCGTTGGTTTTGATTTCATTCCATGTTTTTGGGGCGAATTTTTCTCTGATTTTTCTGTCTTCGTTTGGTGTCATTTTTGCGTATTTAAATTTTCATCAAGATAGTTTTTTTGGAAATCATAGAAAAATAAGGATTCCTTTTTGCGTTTTTTTTAACGTATGGGTTCCATTTATTGTCTATACAAGGGTATTTGTTTATTGGGAAAGGTTAAAATTTATTTTTTGTTTTGACATTTCGATTAAAACTGCTAAGATTGTATTGCTGTGAGGTTAAAATTGAAAAAGGGCCTTCCAAAAAAATACCCCATTTCATTTAGTAACGTGTTGTTTTACCGCAACATCTGAGAAACAAAGCTTGTCGGTTTTGTAGGCCATGATGCATGTCAAAATATAATGGTATCGAATTCGTTTTGGTGCATTGGGCATAGCTGTGTTATGTAAATTGTAAAAGCTATGAAACATTTTTTTTTGCTGTGTGTATTTTTATCGGTTTTTTTGTCCCATGCACAACTCAAAACAACATTTGAAAAAGGGTGGATTTTCAAAGATCAGTTGAAACAGAACGGGTACATCAGATCTGATGATTTACACATGCGTTCTACGCGTGTTTGTTTCAAACGAAGTTTGGAAGAAAAAAAATGCGAAACGTATGGAGTTTCTGAGGTGTCTTCCTTTCAGATGGCGAATGGAGAGACCTTTGATTTAATACATGTGGCAGTAGATAACCATCGAAAAGAGATTGACCTTTTTGCGTATCTGATTTTTAAAGGAGAAAAATTGTCTTTGTACAAAAGTGTTTACAATGCGGAACTATTTTATGTCTTGTCCAAAGATGGCGCGTATTATGCGCTGCAAAACAACAAGCTGATTTCGGGAGAAATGGAAATCAGAAAATACAATTACGAGGGTGTGTTAAATTTCGTTACGGAGGGTTTGGCTTTCAGAAATGCTAAAAAAATCAGCTACGATGAGGACTATTTTGTCGATATCGTATTGAAGTACAATGCCTTCAAAAATGCCATAGGGAGCGATGTAAGAGTTGAGAAAAAAGCAAAAAATTACTTTGTGTTTGCCACAGGAATGGGCGTTCGTGGAGATCGTTCTGAATATTTCGGGCAAATAATGTATCGAAAATATGTGCCCAAAATAAGTAGAAAAATTTCGATGAATTTTGGGATCAGCTATTTCCATTATCAATTCACAGAGCAGAACAAAAAGGTACAAAGGTCTTTGTGGTCTATGCCACTGCAATTTCAACATAATTTTTTTGATAAAAATATCAGACCTTATATTTTTTCGGGTCTTTCCTTCACTTATTTGCATACGTCAGAGAGAAACAACCGCTCTGTTTTACAAGAACGATTTGAACAAGATTACGCATTGAATTTGCTTTATGGCGCTGGAATTGAAATCGAAATTTTTAAAAAGATGTATGTAAAAGTGGAATACAGACGAGAGGCCTATTCGCACCCCGTACTCTTTGGGATAGGTTGTGTTTTGGAGTCTAGTTAATTGGATTCAATTCTTTGCCTAAAAATTTTGCAGTATGGCTTTTTTTATTTTTGCTAATTTCTTCGGGCGTTCCCGTACACAAAACAGTTCCCCCTTTTTTTCCACCTTCCAAACCGATATCAATGATGTGATCTGCCTGTTTGATAACATCCATATTGTGTTCAATAATTAAAACGGTATTGCCTTTGTCTGCCAGTTTGTTGAGTACCTTCATTAAAATATTGATGTCTTCAAAATGCAGACCTGTGGTGGGTTCGTCAAGAATATAAAAGGTGTTCCCAGTATCTCTTTTCGATAATTCAGAAGCCAATTTGATTCGTTGTGCCTCTCCACCCGATAAGGTGGTGGATTGTTGTCCGAGCGTGATGTAACCCAGTCCTACATCTTGAATGGTTTTGATTTTTTTGTAGATTTTCGGAATGGATTCGAAAAAGACCACAGCTTCGTTGATGGTCATGTTGAGTACATCGGAAATTGATTTTCCTTTGTAGCGGATTTCCAGGGTCTCTCGGTTGAAGCGTTTTCCCATACAAGTTTCGCAGGACACATGTACATCGGGTAAGAAATTCATTTCAATGATACGGACGCCTCCCCCTTGGCATGTTTCGCACCTTCCTCCTTTTACGTTGAACGAAAAACGACCTGCTTTGTAGCCTCGAATCATGGATTCAGGGGTTTTGGCAAACAAGGCACGAATTTCACCAAATACACCGGTGTAGGTGGCAGGATTGGAACGCGGTGTTCTTCCAATGGGAGATTGATCAATATCAATGACTTTGTCGATGTGCTCGAGTCCTTTGATTGATTTGTATGGCAAGGGCTCTTTTACACCTCGGTAAATGTGTCTGTTCAAAATAGGGTACAAGGTTCCGTTGATCAACGAAGATTTGCCACTCCCGGAAACTCCTGTAACACAAATCATTTTTCCTAAGGGAAATGAAACGTTTGTATTTTTTAAATTGTTTCCAGTAGCGCCTGTTAGAACCAGTTCTTTTCCATTGCCTTCGCGTCGCTCAGGCGGAATTTCAATTTTTTTTCTTTCTGTCAGGTAATCGGCAGTGAGGGTTTTTTCTTTGACCATCTCAGCGTAGGTTCCTTGACTCACAATTTCACCGCCGTGTTTTCCTGCCAATGGGCCAATATCAAGAATGCAATCTGCTGCTTCCATCATGTCTTTGTCGTGTTCCACAACCAACACAGAGTTTCCGAGATCTCTTAGCTTGACCAGGGAGTCAATAAGCCGTTGATTGTCTCTTTGGTGCAATCCAATACTGGGTTCGTCCAAAATATACAATACGCCCACCAATTGGGAACCAATTTGGGTAGCCAAACGAATTCTTTGGGCTTCTCCACCTGACAAAGATTTTGAAGTGCGATCTAAGGTCAAATAATCCAATCCAACATCCAACAAAAATTGAATACGCGTTCGAATCTCTTTTACAATTTCTTGCCCTATGATTTGTTGTTTTTTTGAGAGCTTGGTTTCTATATTTTGAAACCATTTGTGAAGTTCAGCAATGTCTAGTTGTGCGAGCTCTGAGATGTTTTTGTTGTCTATTTTAAAAGACAAGGCTTCTTTTTTCAAACGATTCCCCTGGCATGTTGGGCATGGAATTTCATCCATGTATTTTTTTGCCCATCTTTTGATGGAAGATGATTCGGAACTGTCGTATTGATCGTGAATAAAAGAAATAATTCCTTCAAAATCTATTTCATATTTGCGCGTAACGCCTAATGTTTTCGAATTGATTTCAAATTTTTCATTGCCTCCTTTTAAAATAATGTCAAGCGCTTTTTGTGGTATTTTTTCAATCGGATCTGACAGACTAAAATCAAAACGATTGGCGATGGTTTGTATTTGTTTGAAGATCCAGCTGTTTTTTTGTTCGCCCAGTGGGGCAATACCTCCCGAAGCAATCGATATTTTTTTATTTGGGATTACTTTTTCTATGTTGATGTCATTGATGACGCCAAGTCCGTTACATTTTTGACAGGCTCCTTTGGGTGAGTTGAAAGAAAAAGTATTGGGTTCCGGATTTGGATAGGCAATTCCGGAGATCGGACACATTAGATTTTTACTGAAATATCGTGGCGTATCACTATTGTGTTCCAAAACCATTAAAATGTTGTCTCCGGCATACAAGGCAGTTTTGATGCTTTCTTCGATTCGCTTCGTATTTTCTTTGTTTACCAAAAGTCTGTCGATCACAATTTCAATATCATGTGTCTTGTAGCGATCCAAACGCATTCCTTTGGTAAGATCCATAATGACGCCATCAACACGAACCTTTACAAAGCCTTGCTTGGCAATTTGTTCAAACAACTCACGATAATGTCCTTTTCTAGATTTTACCACAGGAGCAAGAAGCATGGTTTTTTTATCGGGGTATTCTTCTAAAATTAAATCCCGAATTTGTTCGTCTGTGTAGCTGACCATTTTTTGATCCGTTTCATAAGAATAGGCGTCCGCGACTCTTGCGAATAAGAGTCGCATGAAATCATAGATTTCAGTAATCGTACCTACGGTGGAACGCGGATTTTTGTTGGTCGTTTTTTGCTCGATGGAAATGACAGGAGACAAGCCGTCAATTTTGTCTACATCTGGACGCTCCAGTCCGCCCAAAAATTGACGCGCATACGCTGAAAAGGTTTCGATATACCGTCGTTGTCCCTCTGCATAAATGGTATCGAAAGCAAGCGAAGATTTTCCGCTTCCACTCAGCCCAGTGATCACTACTAACTGTTCGCGCGGAATTTGAACATCGATGTTCTTTAAATTGTGCGCTCTTGCTCCAAGGATTTCAATGTATTCTTGTGGGTCGGACATGGAATTGTTTTGACAAGTTGCAAAGATACTTAATTTAGGGTTGATTTGGGTGTTTTAAGAGCGGTTCCAAAAAAATAGATGGGAGAAGGGATGCAGAAGGAAAGATGATTTTTTCTTAAAATTTTTCCTAAATAAATGGGAAGATACGGCTTTCTGGTTTTGGTGAAGAAAATAGTTTCGAAAAACAATATTTTACTATCTTGCAAGGAAATAAAAAAATGGACAATTGCGAGCATAATGAAAATAATTCACGACATACGACATTATTTTGAACGACACGGTTTCAATGTGTCTTCTAGGTTCGCCGATAAATTGGGTATGGGAGTGAAGGGCATTCGTCTAACGTTTATTTATTTGTCATTTGCCACATTGGGGATTTCTTTTTTTATTTACTTGACTTTTGCTTTTTTGCTAAAGCTCAAAGACATGATATACCGGAAGCGAACTTCTGTTTTTGATTTATAAACGTATAAACTTCTTCAACTTTGTCATCTAGAATTTACAAAGCTGTTACCCTTTTTCTTAGCGCCATTGGAGTCGGTGTCATCGGTTACAGTCAGTTTTTTGGTTTTTCATTTGTCAATGCTTTGTACATGGCCGTGATTACTATTTCCACTGTTGGTTTTGGAGAGGTGCAGGCTTTGGATGAGGCTGCGAAACTTTTTACGGTTTGTTTAATCTTGTCGAGTATCGGTATTTATGGATACGTCGTCGCTGTGATTTCAGAATATTTATCAAATAGTACACTTATGGAGGAACTAAGAATTAAAAAGGTTTTTAAAAAAATTGAAAGGTTGGAAGGTCATACCATTGTTTGCGGATACGGAAGAAATGGGAGGCAAGCAGCCGCAAAACTCAAGAATTTTAAAAAATCGTGTGTGGTAATTGAAAGGTCTGCAGAGTTGCTGAAAGAAATCGAAGAAGAGGGTTTTTTAGGGGTTGAAGGAGATGCAACTGATGATTCAATACTTATGAAAGCAGGGGTGAAGAAAGCAGAAAATTTGATTACTGCGTTGCCTTCAGATTCAGACAATTTGTACGTGGTGCTTTCTACCCGTCAGTTGAATGCTAAAATTGCGATTGTCAGTCGGGCAACCAATGAATCTACTCAGAAAAAATTGAAAATAGCAGGGGCAGACAAAGTAATCATGCCAGACAAATTAGGAGGCGACCACATGGCTTCTTTGGTGGTGACTCCGGACTTGGTAGAATTTGTAAATCGAATTTCTTTGGACGGTGAAAATTCTGCAAACCTAGAAGAAATTGCAGTAGAAGATTTGCCAAAAAAGTTCTTAATGAAATCGATCCGAGATTTGGATTTAAGAAGAAAAACAGGATGCAGTGTCATCGGTTATGTCACGGACGCAGGCGAATACATTATCAATCCATCCTCCGATATGATCTTAGAGCCAAAATCAAATTTAATTTTGCTCGGAAGACCAGAGCAAATTGCAAAAATCAAAGAAGTTTTTTAAAACAATCTCCGTATGGAAAGAATTATAAAAATGAAAAAAACAAATACCACACTACTATCTGTCTTAATGCCTTTTATGACTTTTGCACAAGAAATGTCCATCGATGAAAAAATTGAATCAGGTTTCAAACCCTTTGCAGATTGGGTGGGTTCTATTGTGTTTTATGCAATAGAGATTTCAGGACAAAACGTGCCTATTGTACTCATTGTTTTGTTGCTAGCAGCCTTGTTTTTTACACTCTATTTTAAGTTTGCAAACATCAAATTATTAGGGGTAGCCATACGTGCGGCCAAGGGAAAGTACGATGCTGTGGATCATCATTCCGTGGAGGTTGTTGCAGGAGATCCAACTCCGGGAGTTGATGTGTTTGAAAGTCCTCAAGCAGAAGGCGTGGTGGGAGAGGTTACCCATTTTCAAGCATTGACTGCTGCTTTGTCAGCAACCGTCGGTTTGGGTAATATCGCTGGAGTTGCTGTGGCAATTGCTATTGGAGGTCCGGGAGCTACGATTTGGATGATTTTGGCAGGATTTTTAGGAATGTCAACAAAATTGGTAGAGGCTACTTTGGGAGTGAAGTATCGCGAAGTGGGGGACGATGGTAAAATTTATGGAGGTCCCATGTATTATTTGAAAAAAGGGTTGAAAGAAAAGAACTTGAATATTTTGGGAAAAGTGTTGGCTTTTCTATTTGCCATTTTTGTAGTGGGAGGTTCTTTTGGTGGAGGAAATATGTTTCAATCGAATCAGGCAGCAGCGCAGTTAAAACTTCTTTTTGGTGTCGAGAATGGTTTTTGGTTCGGTTTGGTCATGTCGCTACTCGTTGGTGTTGTGATTATTGGCGGGATCAAAAGAATAGGACAGGTAACAGAAAAAGTAGTGCCTTTTATGGGGATTATTTATGTGGGGGCTGCACTGCTTATTTTGGGAATGAATGTGTCGATAATTCCTCAAGGAATTGCACAAATATTTCAAGGAGCCTTCAGCGGAGAATCTGTCGTGGGAGGAGTTGTGGGAGTGATTATTCAAGGCTTTCGACGGGCAGCCTTTTCGAACGAAGCAGGTGTCGGGTCGGCCTCCATCGCCCACGCAGCGGTAAAAACGCGTTTCCCTGCGAGTGAAGGGATTGTCGCTTCTATTGGGCCTTTTGTGGATACGGTTTTAATTTGCACCATGACGGCGCTGGTTATTGTGGTGACCAATATAAAAAGCAATTTGTTCTCCTATGGGAATTTGGATTCTGGGAACAACGTTATTATGAATGCAGATGGCGCTCATTTGGGAGGCGTTGATTTGACGTCTGTGGCGTTCGATTCTGCCATTCCAAATTTTTCTGTGATTCTTACGATTGCCGTTATTTTGTTTGCTTTTTCAACCATGCTGTCTTGGTCTTATTACGGATTGCAGGGGTGGAAATATTTATTTGGAAAAGGAAAGTTCCCAGATTTGATCTACAAAGCCTTATTTTTGATTTTTGTAGTGATCGGTGCATCCTCCAGTTTGAACTCTGTCGTAGAATTTTCAGACGCCATGATTTTTGCGATGGTTTTTCCAAATGTCATAGGCTTACTTCTGCTTACCCCAAAAGTGAAAGAGGAATTGCAGCGATACCTTAAAGCCATTCGTTCGGGGGATAAGTAAAAACAATTGCGATGAAAAAACGGCTTTCTTTCGATTATGGAAAACGTGAACGAAAGGGAGTATTGTGTTTGTTTTTGTTGGTGTTTTTCGCCATGCTTTGGAAGTGTTTTTCAATCGCTGATTTTTTTACAACAGAAAAGCAAGAAGGTTGTGTGGTGAAACAAAACAGCGAAAACCTGTGGATTGATTCTTTACAATACACATACAATCCAAATTTTATAGACGACGAAATGGGGTATCGTTTGGGGATGTCAGTGAAAGAGATCGATCGTTTGCTAAAATATCGATCTCTGAATGCATGGTTGTATTCACCCGAAGAGTTTCAAAAAATCACGCAGATTTCTGATTCCTTGTTGAAGGTGTTGTCGCCAAAGTTTCGATTTCTTTTCAAAAAGGAAAAACAGGGGTTGCTTTTAAAAAATGATTTGAATGAGGTAACGGATAAAGAATTGCAAAAGATTTATGGAATAGGTCCCGTTTTGTCGAATAGAATTGTTCGGTACAGGGCACGTTTGGGAGGTTTTTCTATGAAAAAACAGTTGAATGAAGTTTGGGGGTTGAAACCCGATGTAGTCCAAAGGGTTTTTCAAAAATTTGAAATTAAAAAAGCACCGACCATTCAAAAGAAAAACATCAAGACCGCAACATTTAAAGAGGTGCTTTCCATTGTGTATTTGGATTATTCACAAACCGTGGCAATTTTTCGTTATAAAAAGAAGGTAGGTAAAATAAAATCCTTGCGAGAGTTGAAAAAAATAGAGGGGTTTCCAGTAGAAAAGTATGACAGAATAGTTTTATATTTGCAAGCTCAATAAAATACATTCAGTATTCTCTCTAAAAGAAGGTAAGTATATGGACTTCAGTTATTCGGAAACACAACAAATGATAGCGAAATCAGC
This sequence comes from Flavobacteriaceae bacterium, assembly GCA_964230805.1. Classification (GTDB taxonomy): domain Bacteria; phylum Bacteroidota; class Bacteroidia; order Flavobacteriales; family Flavobacteriaceae; genus Flavicella. The sequence continues at coordinate 25,869 of CAXRIA010000005.1, read as the reverse complement.
ACGTGATTTTTCAGAGCAATTCATTCGGCCACATATCATGGAATGGGATGAGGCGCAAGTATTTCCAATCGATTTGTTTCGTAAAATTGGTGAAATGGGTTTCATGGGAATTATGGTTCCTGAAAAATATGGAGGCTCTGAATTGGGGTACCACGAATATGTGAGTATTATTGAAGAAATAGCCAAGGTTTGTGGTGCCATAGGTTTGTCTGTTGCGGCCCACAATTCCTTATGTACAGGTCATATTTTGCAGTTTGGAACAGAAGCTCAAAAGAAGAAGTGGTTGCCAAAACTAGCTTCAGGAGAATGGATAGGTGCTTGGGGGTTGACAGAACACAATACAGGTTCCGATGCAGGAGGGATGAGTACTACGGCGGTAAAAGATGGTGATTATTACGTGTTGAACGGTGCCAAAAACTTTATCACACATGCCATCAGTGGAGATATCGCGGTCGTGATTGCGCGCACAGGTGAAAAAGGAGATTCTCATGGAATGACTGCTTTTGTGATTGAAAAGGGAACAGAAGGGTTTACTTCCGGTAAAAAAGAAGACAAATTGGGGATGCGTGCGTCAGAAACGGCAGAGTTGATTTTTTCAAATTGTCGCGTACACAAAGACAATATTTTAGGAGAAATAGGAGAAGGATTCATTCAGTCGATGAAAATTTTAGACGGAGGTAGAATTTCAATTGGAGCCTTGTCTCTTGGAATTGCAAAAGGAGCTTACGAGGCCGCATTAAAGTATTCGAAAGAAAGGGTTCAGTTCGGAAAACCGATTGCTTCTTTTCAAGGAATTTCGTTTAAATTGGCAAACATGGCCACGGAAATCGAGGCTTCAGAATTGTTAATTCACAAGGCGTCTGCTTTAAAAAATGCCAACAAACCCATGACAAAAATTGGGGCGATGGCAAAAATGTATGCCTCAGAGTGTGCGGTTCGAACCACAAACGAAGCTGTTCAGATCCACGGAGGGTATGGTTATACCAAGGACTATCCCGTAGAGAAATTTTTCAGAGATGCGAAGTTGTGCACCATTGGGGAGGGAACTACAGAAATTCACAAAGTTGTGATTTCAAGAAATGTGCTCAAAGAATAATTTTCCGCAGAAGCCAAAAGATTTATTTTTTCTGAAATAACTTTTTAGTTTTGAAATAAGTTGTACTTTTGCAATCCAATAAAAAATAACACGAGCATTGTTTTAAGAGACAAATCGAGTCGTCGAAAACAAATGATGCCTAGCAAACCTATAAAAGACAGTACGATGAGAGGAGGTGATACACCATGTTAATTATACCTATCAAAGAAGGAGAAAACATTGATAGAGCATTGAAGCGTTTCAAGAGAAAATTCGACCGAACGAAAACCATGCGTCAATTACGTGATCGTCAACATTTTACAAAACCATCTGTTGCAAATCGTAAGCAAAATATCAAGGCAAAATACATCCAGCGATTGAGAACTAACGAAGAGTTGAGTTAGTATTTTCCAAAGAATCAAAAGGCCTGTCACTTTCCAGTGACAGGCTTTTTTTGTGGGGTCATTTTTCAAAAATAAAATGTAGTTTTGTGTTGGTACTTACTTTTTAACGCATGGATGAATCTATTATTCGTTTTTTGGATTACCTTCAATTGGAAAAAAAATATTCAAATCATACGGTGCTTGCATACAAGAATGATTTGATTGAGTTTCAGGAATTTTGTCAAAAAGAATGTCACATCAATAAATGGGCTGAGGTGTCTTATCCTCAGATTAGAAATTGGATTGTTCTTTTGGTAGAATCAGGTCTGTCGAATAGAACAGTAAATCGGAAAGTAAGTTCGTTGAATTCTTTTTTTAAGTTTTTGGTAAAAACAGCGCAAAGAATTGACAATCCACTTGTAAATCACAAGGCGTTGAAAGTGGGAAAAAATGTGCAACTTCCTTTTTCTGAAAAAGAAATGAATGAGGTGCTAGAAAGAGAAATAGATGAAAAGGATTTTGTGCAGTTGAGGGATGCCCTGGTCGTAATGGTGTTGTATGCAACAGGAATGCGAAGATCGGAGTTGATTGAATTGACATTGGGTTCGGTTGATTTCGCGAGTCATACTATTAAAGTGTTGGGGAAGAGGAATAAAGAACGGTACATTCCAATGATAAAAACGGTTGAAAAACGGTTGCTTCACTATACAAGGCTTCGAGAAAAGCAGGCTTTTGACAGTGGGTATCTCTTTGTAACCAACCGCGGAAATAAAATGTATGGAACGCTTGTTTATCGGATAATAAATCATTATTTTAGTAGAGTATCAACAAAGGTAAAAAGAAGCCCTCATGTCATCAGACATTCATTTGCTACGCACTTGTTAAATGAAGGGGCTGACTTGAATTCGGTGAAGGAATTACTAGGGCATTCCAGCTTAGCCTCAACTCAAGTCTACACGCATACCAGTTTGGATCATCTAAAGCAAGTGTATAACCAAGCTCACCCTAGGAGTAAAAAATAAAATTACATGAAGGTATTTGTTCAGTCTGTAAATTTCAATGCAGATAAAAAATTAGTGGATTTTGTAGAAAAAAAAGCAATGAGTCTTGAAAAATTTCACGACAAAATTATAGATGCAGAGGTGTTTTTGAAAGTTCAAAAAACCAGTGAAAAAGAGAATAAAATAACGGAACTTAAAATCAATATTCCGGGCAGTGAATTGATCGTAAAAAAAGAGACCAAAACCTTTGAAGAAGGAATCTCTACAGTAGCGGATTCTATGAAAAGACAACTGAAAAAATCCAAAGAAAAAGAGCGTGAATTACAGCATTAAAAAAAACTGAAAATAAATTCAAAAAGTTTGTCGTAATAAAATAAACTTTATACATTTGCAGTCCGTTAGAAATAATGGGCTGCTTTTTTATGGGCAAAAGCCGATGTAGCTCAGCTGGCTAGAGCAGCTGATTTGTAATCAGCAGGTCGTGGGTTCGAGTCCCTCCATCGGCTCAATGTGAAGGCGTTGCGGTTTTTTTATCAAAAGCCAGTTGGTTTTATTAGAAGAGAAAGTTTCTTTTCTGACACCAGTAAAACGAGTTCACGTGCTAGTTTAAAAAGCAAATACGAAAAGTTTTTTTTGTTCTGTGACAATGGAAAAAGAAAAGCTTTGTTCTTTGACTAATGAATGGTGAGATACTCAAGTGGCCAACGAGGGCAGACTGTAAATCTGCTGCGCAAGCTTCGTAGGTTCGAATCCTACTCTCACCACAATTTTTTAGTTTTGTAAAAATTAAAAAAGGGATTTGACAAAATCAAAAGCGAAAGTAGCTCAGTTGGTAGAGCGTCAGCCTTCCAAGCTGAATGTCGCCGGTTCGAACCCGGTCTTTCGCTCTAAGTCAAATTAGGCCGGTGTAGCTCAGAGGTAGAGCGTTTCCTTGGTAAGGAAGAGGTCACGGGTTCAATTCCCGTCATTGGCTCAAAGAAACATATATAAGAGTATAAATAATAAGTATAATAACTAAGAATTAAAATTAATAATCATGGCTAAGGAAACTTTTGACCGCTCGAAACCACACTTAAATATTGGTACAATTGGGCACGTAGATCACGGTAAAACTACATTAACTGCTGCTATTACTAAGGTATTAGCTGATGCAGGTCTTTCTGAAGTAAAAGATTTCGATCAAATCGATAACGCTCCAGAGGAAAAAGAAAGAGGAATCACTATCAATACTTCTCACGTGGAGTATCAAACAGCGAATCGTCACTATGCACACGTTGACTGTCCAGGTCACGCGGATTACGTAAAGAACATGGTAACAGGTGCTGCGCAAATGGATGGTGCAATCTTGGTAGTTGCTGCTACTGATGGACCAATGCCACAAACAAGAGAGCACATTTTGTTAGGAAAGCAAGTTGGAATTCCAAGAATTGTTGTTTTCATGAACAAAGTGGATTTAGTAGATGATGAAGAATTGTTAGAGTTGGTTGAAATGGAAGTAAGAGATTTGCTTTCTTTCTACGACTATGACGGAGATAATGGGCCGGTAATCGCAGGATCTGCATTGGGTGGATTGAACGGAGAGCCAGCTTGGTCTGAAAAAATTCTTGAATTGATGGAAGCTTGTGACAACTGGATCGAAGAGCCATTGAGAGAGGTAGACAAAGACTTCTTGATGCCAATCGAGGATGTATTCTCAATTACGGGTCGTGGTACTGTTGCTACAGGACGTATCGAAACAGGTATTGCAAATACAGGAGATCCTGTAGATATTATTGGTATGGGAGCTGAGAAATTGACTTCTACAATTACAGGTATTGAAATGTTCCGTCAAATCTTGGATAGAGGAGAAGCTGGTGATAACGCTGGTATCCTTTTGAGAGGTATTGAGAAAACAGAAATTAAAAGAGGAATGGTAATCTGTAAGCCAGGTTCTGTAACTCCACACGCGAAGTTCAAAGCTGAGGTGTATGTATTGAAAAAAGAAGAGGGTGGACGTCATACGCCATTCCACAACAACTACCGTCCACAGTTTTACGTACGTACAACGGACGTAACAGGTACAATTAACTTGCCTGATGGAGTTGAAATGGTAATGCCAGGAGATAACTTGACAATTACTGTAGATTTACACCAACCAATCGCAATGAACGTTGGTTTGCGTTTTGCAATCCGTGAAGGAGGTAGAACGGTAGGTGCAGGTCAGGTAACTGAAATCTTGTAGTAAAATACAAACAATCCTAATTACGAGGTGATTCACTTTTTTGTGGTCACCTCGTTTTTACGGGCGTAGCTCAGTTGGTAGAGCACTGGTCTCCAAAACCAGGTGTCGAGAGTTCGAGTCCCTCCGCCCGTGCATTGAAATTTTGACAAAATTCGGTCAATGTTGAAATAAAAATAGCGGTTTCGTTCAAAGGTGTTTTAGAATACCTTGTCAAACGGCATAAAAAAATAAATAATGAGTGTTGTAAAATATATCAAAGAGTCTTTTGAAGAGTTGAATACAAATATGACTTGGTTGCCAAAAGCAGAAGCGCAAAAGTCGGCCGTAGTTGTTGCGATATTTACTGTCATTTTTGCCTTGGCAGTTTTTGCAGTAGATACAGTTTTTCAGAAGGGCTTGGATGGATTTTTTAACATATTTAATTAATAAAGATGGCTGATTCTGTAAAGAAGTGGTATGTTGTTCGAGCAATAGGTGGTCAAGAAAATAAGGTAAAGTCTTATATAGAAACTGAAATTTCTAGATTGGGCTTATCAGATTTCGTGGATCAGGTATTGGTTCCTACAGAAAAAGTTATACAAATACGTAACGGAAAGAAAGTTAATAAAGAACGTATTTATTTTCCAGGTTACATTATGATTGAGGCGAATCTTTCAGGAGAAGTTCCTCATGTCATTAAGTCCGTGACAGGCGTGATTGGTTTCTTAGGAGAAACAAAAGGAGGAGATCCGGTTCCTTTGAGAAAAAGTGAGATCAATAGAATGTTAGGGAAAGTAGATGAATTGGCTGTTCAAAATGACAATATTGCGATCCCGTATGTTGTAGGTGAGACCGTAAAAGTTGTCGACGGACCTTTCAACGGTTTTGATGGTGTCATCGAGAACGTAAACGAAGAAAAGAGAAAGCTTGAAGTGATGGTGAAAATTTTTGGAAGAAAAACACCATTGGAATTGAGTTATATGCAAGTTGATAAAATATCATAATTGCAATAGAAAATACTGTTACACATGGCTTCCACTATATGTACGTAAATTAAGTTAAAAATGGCAAAAGAAGTAAGTAAAGTAGTAAAATTACAGGTTCGTGGAGGGGCTGCAAATCCTTCTCCACCAGTAGGTCCTGCTTTGGGTGCTGCCGGAGTTAACATCATGGAGTTCTGTAAGCAATTTAATGCGAGAACTCAAGACAAACAAGGGAAAGTTTTACCAGTTGCAATTACTGTGTACAAAGACAAATCTTTTGATTTTGTTATCAAAACTCCTCCAGCAGCTGTTCAGATTTTAGAAGCAGCAAAAGTGAAAAAAGGATCGGGTGAACCGAACCGTAAAAAGGTTGCAAGTATTACTTGGGATCAGGCGAGAGCGATTGCGGAAGACAAAATGCAAGATTTGAATGCATTTACCGTTGAATCAGGTATGAGAATGGTGGCAGGTACTGCACGTTCTATGGGTATCACAATGAAAGGAGAAGCTCCAAAATAAACTTTAAGAAATGGCAAGATTAACAAAAAAGCAAAAAGAAGCTCAAGCTAAGATAGACCCTTCTAAAGTATATTCTTTAAGTGAAGCTTCCGCATTGGTAAAAGAAATTACAAATGTAAACTTTGATGCATCTGTAGATATAGCGGTTCGTTTGGGAGTGGATCCTAGAAAAGCAAATCAAATGGTTCGTGGTGTGGTAACATTGCCGCACGGAACGGGTAAAGATGTAAAAGTTTTGGCATTGGTTACTCCAGACAAAGAAGCAGAAGCAAAAGAAGCGGGAGCGGATTATGTAGGTTTGGATGAATACCTTCAAAAAATCAAAGACGGTTGGACAGACGTTGATGTAATCATCACGATGCCAGCGGTAATGGGTAAATTAGGGCCTCTAGGGCGTGTTTTAGGACCAAGAGGATTGATGCCTAACCCAAAGACAGGAACTGTGACTATGGACGTAGCGAAAGCTGTGAAAGAAGTGAAAGCAGGTAAGATTGATTTCAAAGTTGACAAAACAGGAATCGTTCATGCAGCCATTGCAAAAGTGTCTTTCGATGCGGATAAAATTGCAGAAAATGCAAACGAATTGATTCAGACTTTGATCAAATTGAAACCAACGGCAGCAAAGGGTACCTATATCAAAAGTGCCTTTTTATCAAGTACGATGAGTGCTGGACTGCCAGTAGATACGAAAGCAAATTAATTAGGAAGTTAAAACTCAGAAATTATGACAAGAGAGGAAAAATCACAAGTAATCGAAGATTTAACTGCCCAATTAACAGACAATAGTATCATTTATGTAGCTGATATTTCAGGTTTGAATGCAGAAGCGACTTCAAATTTAAGAAGAGCTTGTTTCAAGGCTGGAGTGCAGTTGGCAGTAGTTAAGAACACATTGCTTACAAAAGCAATGGAAAACTCTGAAAAAGAATTTGGAGAATTGCCTGAAACATTGAAAGGAAATTCATCGATTCTATTATCGGAAACAGGAAATGCGCCTGCAAAGATTATCAAAGAGTTTCGTAAAAAATCTGACAGACCTGTATTGAAAGGAGCTTACATTGAAGAAGCGGTGTACATCGGGGACGATCAGTTAGAGAATCTAGTAAATATCAAATCGAAAGAAGAACTTCTTGGAGATATTATTGGATTGTTACAATCACCAGCTAAAAATGTTATTTCGGCATTGCAGTCAGGTGGTCAAACACTTTCAGGTATTGTTAAAACACTATCAGAAAGATAAAATAAGCGCACAAATAAATTATTATATTACAATTTAAAAATTAACAAAATGGCAGAATTAAAAGATTTCGCAGAACAATTGGTTAACTTATCAGTAAAAGAAGTAAATGAATTGGCGACAATATTGAAAGAAGAGTACGGTATCGAACCAGCAGCAGCAGCAGTTGCTGTGGCAGGTCCAGCAGCAGGAGGAGCAGACACAGCAGAAGAAAAAACTGAGTTTGACGTAATCTTGAAAGCAGCTGGAGCTTCTAAATTAGCAGTAGTTAAATTGGTAAAAGAATTGACTGGTTTAGGATTGAAAGAAGCGAAAGGTATCGTTGATAGTGCACCAGCACCAATCAAAGAAGGAGTATCTAAAGATGAGGCAGAAGGTCTTGTAAAATCTTTGGAAGAAGCAGGAGCAGAAGTAGAGCTTAAATAAGCACTCCTCCAACAATTAAACTAAGGTTTAGGTCTTAAGGAAGTACTCCTTTCGACCTAAACCATTTTTTGCATATATATTTATTCTTTATTTAAAACAGAATTTTAACTAAAATTTTTTCTCCTTTGGCAACGAAAAATAGTACTGAAAGAATAAACTTTGCATCGGCTAAATTGGCAACCGATTATCCAGATTTTTTGGATATCCAAATCAAATCTTTTCAAGATTTTTTCCAATTAAAAACAAAAGCTGATGAGCGAAGTGATGAAGGTTTGTACAAAACTTTCATGGACAATTTCCCAATTACAGATACAAGAAACAACTTTGTATTGGAATTCCTAGACTACTTTGTAGATCCACCTAGATATACCATACAAGAATGTATCGAAAGAGGCTTGACACACAGTGTTCCTCTAAAAGCTCGTTTAAAATTATACTGTACAGATCCCGAACATGAGGATTTTGAAACGATTGTACAAGATGTGTATTTAGGGACTATTCCCTACATGACCAATTCTGGTACCTTCGTGATCAATGGTGCAGAAAGAGTGGTGGTTTCTCAATTACACCGTTCACCGGGTGTGTTCTTTGGGCAATCGTTCCACGCAAATGGGACCAAGTTGTACTCAGCAAGAGTCATTCCTTTCAAAGGATCTTGGATCGAATTTGCAACAGATATCAATCAAGTGATGTACGCTTACATTGATAGAAAGAAAAAATTACCAGTAACTACGTTGTTCCGAGCTATCGGATTCGAAAGAGACAAGGATATTTTAGAGATTTTTGACCTTGCAGAAGAGGTGAAAGTTTCGAAGAGCGGATTGAAAAAAGTATTAGGACGCAAGTTGGCGGCGCGTGTTTTGAAAACATGGCACGAAGATTTTGTGGATGAAGATACGGGTGAAGTAGTTTCTATCGAAAGAAATGAAATTGTTTTCGATCGTGATACAATTTTGGAAAAAGAGCACATTGATGAAATAATTGATTCAGGTGCAAAAACAGTATTGTTACACAAAGAAGAGAATGAATCTGCAGATTATGCAATCATTCACAATACATTGCAAAAAGACCCTACAAACTCTGAAAAAGAGGCGGTAGAACATATTTACAGACAATTGCGTAACGCCGAACCGCCAGATGAGGAAACAGCACGTGGAATTATCGACAAATTGTTCTTCTCAGAGCAACGATACAACCTAGGAGAAGTAGGTCGTTACAGAATGAACAAAAAGTTGAATCTTGACGAGTCTTTGGACGCAAAAGTTTTGACGAAAAATGACATTATCACGATTATCAAGTATTTGATAGAGTTGATCAATTCAAAAGCGGAAGTAGATGATATCGATCACTTGTCAAACCGTCGTGTAAGAACGGTAGGAGAGCAATTGGCGAGTCAGTTTGGAGTGGGGCTGTCTAGAATGGCACGTACCATACGTGAAAGAATGAATGTTCGTGACAACGAAGTGTTTACACCCATTGATTTGATCAACGCAAAAACCTTGTCATCAGTGATCAATTCTTTCTTTGGAACCAACCAGCTGTCTCAGTTTATGGATCAAACGAATCCATTGGCAGAAATTACGCACAAGCGTAGATTGTCAGCTCTTGGGCCTGGTGGACTTTCAAGAGAAAGAGCAGGATTTGAGGTACGTGATGTGCACTATACACACTACGGACGTTTGTGTCCTATTGAAACACCAGAGGGACCGAATATTGGTTTGATTTCATCATTGGCAGTTTATGCCAAGGTAAACCATTTAGGTTTTATAGAAACAGCCTACAGAAAAATTGAAGACGGAAAAGTAAATATTTCGGACGAACCTATTTATTTGAGCGCTGAAGAGGAAGAAGGACACAAATTTGCACAATCGAATTTGCCATTAAAAGACGATGGTAGTTTTGTTGCCGATAAGATTATCTCAAGAGAGGAAGCAGATTACCCTGTGGTAGCTCCTTCAGAGGTAAGTTATATGGATGTGTCGCCAAATCAAATTGCTTCGATTTCAGCATCATTGATTCCATTCTTGGAGCACGATGATGCCAACCGTGCGTTGATGGGATCAAACATGATGCGTCAAGCAGTACCATTGTTACGTCCAGAAGCACCTATCGTAGGAACCGGATTGGAACGTAGAGTAGCCAAAGACTCTCGTATCTTAATCAATGCAGAAGGAGCGGGTGTTGTTGAATACGTAGACGCAAATAAAATCACAATCAAGTACGATCGAACAGATACGGAAAGATTGGTGAGTTTTGATTCGGATGAAAAATCATACGACCTCATTAAGTTTAGAAAAACCAACCAAGGAACGAATATCAACCTAAAGCCGATTGTTAAAAAAGGAGACAGAGTGGTAGAAGGAGAAGTTCTTTGTGAGGGATACGCTACGCAAAAAGGAGAACTCGCTTTGGGTAGAAATATGAAAGTAGCCTTTATGCCTTGGAAAGGGTATAATTTTGAGGATGCGATTGTAATTTCTGAACGTGTGGTTCGTGAAGATATTTTTACTTCCATCCATATTGATGAATATTCATTAGATGTTAGAGACACCAAATTAGGAAACGAAGAGTTGACGAATGATATCCCGAACGTAAGTGAAGAAGCAACGAAGGATTTGGATGAAAACGGGATGATTCGAATTGGAGCAGAGGTAAAACCCGGAGACATCTTGATTGGAAAAATTACTCCGAAAGGAGAATCGGACCCAACACCAGAAGAAAAATTGTTGCGTGCTATTTTTGGAGACAAAGCAGGTGATGTGAAAGATGCTTCTTTGAAAGCTTCACCATCGCTACGTGGTGTTGTCATCGACAAGAAATTATTCCAAAGAGCTGTTAAAGACAAATCGAAGAGAACAAGAGATAAAGAAGAAATTGCAAAATTAGAAAATGATTTTGCGGTGAAATTCGAAAGCTTGAAAGACGAATTGGTTGAAAAATTGTTCCACTTGATTTCTGGAAAAACTTCTCAAGGAGTTCAAAATGATTTGGGTGAAGATGTGTTCCCGAAAGGAAAAAAATTCACCTTAAAAATGTTAAATTCAGTAACGGATTACACACATTTAACGAAGGGATCATGGACAACGGATAGTGATTTGAACGGCTTGATTGGTGAATTGATTCACAATTATAAGATCAAAGTAAGTGACCTACAAGGAAGCTTGCGTCGTAACAAATTTACCATTACAGTTGGAGACGAATTGCCAGCAGGTATCTTGAAACTAGCGAAGATTTACGTGGCTAAAAAGCGCAAACTGAAAGTAGGAGATAAGATGGCTGGACGTCACGGAAACAAAGGTATTGTAGCTCGAATTGTTCGTGCAGAAGACATGCCTTTCTTAGAAGATGGAACACCAGTAGATATCGTTTTGAATCCACTAGGGGTACCTTCTCGTATGAATATCGGACAAATCTATGAAACAGTGCTAGGATGGGCTGGTCAGAAATTAGGTCAAACCTATGCGACACCAATTTTCGACGGAGCCTCTTTGGATGAGATCAATTCTTATACAGACGAAGCAGGAGTACCAAGATTTGGTCATACCTATTTGTATGATGGAGGAACAGGAGTTCGTTTTGATCAACCAGCAACAGTAGGGGTTATTTATATGATCAAACTAGGCCACATGATTGAAGACAAGATGCACGCGCGTTCGATTGGACCGTACTCATTGATTACGCAACAACCATTAGGAGGTAAAGCTCAATTTGGAGGACAGCGTTTTGGAGAGATGGAAGTTTGGGCATTAGAAGCTTATGGAGCTTCTAGTATTCTTAGAGAAATCTTGACAGTGAAGTCAGATGATGTTATGGGAAGAGCCAAAACCTACGAGGCAATTGTGAAAGGAGAGCAAATGCCTGAACCAGGTTTACCAGAATCATTCAACGTATTGATGCACGAGCTGAAAGGTTTGGGATTAGACGTTCGATTAGAAGACTAAAAAGGTTGGCGAGCAACCTAGATTGCTCGCCGATTTATTAGCCTATAATTGAATAGGCATATTAAAATTTACATTTATAATTCGAATCCATTAGATACCATGGCAAGAAAAGAAGATAAATACACTGTTAAGAAATTCAGTAAAATTTCAATTGGTTTGTCCTCTCCAGAATCTATTTTAGATATTTCCAGAGGAGAAGTTTTAAAACCAGAAACAATCAACTACCGTACACACAAACCAGAAAGAGATGGTTTGTTTTGTGAGCGTATTTTTGGTCCGATTAAGGATTTTGAATGTGCTTGTGGAAAGTACAAGAGAATTCGTTACAAAGGAATTGTTTGTGATCGATGTGGGGTAGAAGTTACCGAGAAAAAAGTACGTAGAGATCGAGTAGGACACATCAATTTGGTGGTTCCGATCGCACACATTTGGTACTTTAGATCATTGCCTAACAAGATGGGATACCTTTTAGGGTTGCCCTCTAAAAAATTAGACATGATCATTTATTACGAACGTTATGTGGTTATCCAGCCAGGTGCTGCAACGAATTTGGACGGATCTCCATTGAACAAAATGGATTTTCTTACCGAAGAAGAGTACTTGGATATTCTTGAAACCATTCCACAGGACAACCGTTATTTGGATGATTCTGACCCGAACAAATTTATCGCAAAGATGGGAGCGGAATGTTTGATTGATTTGTTAGATAGAATTGATTTGGACGAACTTTCTTATGAATTACGTCACAAAGCCAACACAGAGACTTCGAAGCAACGTAAAACCGAAGCATTGAAGCGTTTGAACGTAGTGGAAGCTTTTAGAGATTCTCAGAAAAACAGAGACAATAACCCTTCTTGGATGATCTTAAAAGCGATTCCAGTGATACCGCCAGAATTGCGTCCATTGGTACCGCTAGACGGAGGTCGTTTTGCAACCTCTGATTTGAATGATTTGTACAGGAGAGTAATTATCCGTAACAACCGTTTGAAACGTTTGATGGAAATTCAAGCTCCAGAGGTTATTTTGCGTAACGAAAAACGTATGTTACAAGAGTCTGTAGATTCTTTGTTTGACAATACGCGTAAGGCCTCTGCTGTAAAAACAGAATCGAACAGACCATTGAAGTCTTTATCAGATTCTTTGAAAGGAAAGCAAGGTCGTTTCCGTCAGAATCTACTTGGGAAACGTGTTGATTATTCCGCACGTTCTGTGATTGTGGTAGGACCTGAAATGAAATTGTCAGAATGTGGATTGCCAAAAGACATGGCAGCTGAATTGTACAAGCCTTTTATCATCCGTAAGTTGATTGAAAGAGGAATTGTGAAAACAGTAAAATCCGCGAAGAAAATTATTGATAAAAAAGAGCCAGTTGTTTGGGATATTTTGGAGAATGTTTTGAAAGGACATCCCGTATTACTGAACCGTGCGCCTACACTTCACCGTTTAGGAATTCAAGCTTTTCAGCCGAAGCTTATCGAAGGAAAAGCAATTCAATTGCACCCTTTGGTTTGTACGGCCTTTAATGCCGATTTTGATGGAGATCAAATGGCGGTACACTTGCCATTGGGGCCTGAAGCTATTTTGGAAGCACAATTGTTACTATTGGCCTCTCATAACATATTGAACCCAGCAAATGGTGCGCCAGTAACAGTACCTTCACAAGATATGGTATTGGGTCTTTATTACATGACCAAGGAAAGAAAATCAACTCCCGAGGTTCCTGTAAAAGGAGAAGGATTGACTTTTTATTCTCCAGAAGAATTGACCATCGCTTATAATGAGGGAGCCGTTGATTTGAATGCTGGTATAAAGGTGAGAACACAAGACATTGACGAAGCTGGAAATCAAGTAACGAAGATCATTGCAACGACAGTAGGTCGTGTATTGATTAACGAAGTGGTACCGGCGGAAGCAGGTTATATCAACGAGGTATTGACCAAGAAAAATTTGCGAGGAATCATCGGAAACGTTTTAAAGGCAACCGATATTCCAACCACCGGAAAATTCTTGGATGATATCAAAACCATGGGATTCAAATTTGCCTTCCAAGGAGGTCTTTCTTTTAGCTTAGGAGATATTATTATTCCAGCAGAAAAAGAGGGAATGATTTCTGATGCGAATGCAGAGGTAGATGTAATTATGGCGAATTACAACATGGGTATGTTAACCAACAAAGAGCGTTACAACCAAGTAATTGATATTTGGGGATCAACAAACAACCGTTTGACAGAACTTTCGATGAAGCGTTTGAGAGAAGATCAACAAGGATTCAACTCGGTTTATATGATGTTGGATTCTGGAGCTCGTGGATCGAAAGAACAAATTCGTCAGTTGACAGGAATGCGTGGATTGATGGCAAAGCCGAAAAAATCGACGGCTTCAGGAGGTGAAATTATTGAAAACCCAATTCTTTCAAACTTTAAAGAAGGACTTTCAATTTTGGAATACTTCATCTCTACGCACGGGGCTCGTAAGGGGCTTGCCGATACTGCCTTGAAAACGGCCGATGCGGGATATTTGACGCGTCGTTTGGTAGATGTAGCACAAGATGTGATTGTCAATGAAGATGATTGTGGTACTTTGAGAGGGTTGGAAGTAACAGCCCTCAAGAAGAACGATGAAATTGTTGAGTCTTTGGAAGAACGTATTGTGGGACGTTTTACGTTGCACGATGTATATCACCCTGTGACCAAAGAGGTGTTGGTACCTGCTACTCAATTGATCACAGATGAGTTGGCAAAGAAAATTCAAGATGCCGGAGTCGACAGTGTTGAAGTTCGTTCTCCGTTGACTTGTGAAGCCAAAAAAGGAATCTGTGCAAGCTGTTACGGTCAAAGTCTATCGACACGTTCAATGGTGCAAAGAGGAGAGTCTGTGGGAGTGATTGCAGCGCAATCTATTGGTGAACCAGGAACACAGTTGACATTGAGAACTTTCCACGTGGGAGGTGTGGCAGGAAATATTTCTGAAGAGAATAAGTTGATTGCCAAATTCAATGGGAAAATAGAAATTGAAGACTTGAATACAGTGCAAGGAGAAGATGCACAAGGAAACCAAGTGGATATTGTAATTTCTAGAACTTCTGAAATAAAAGTAATAGATGAAGTTACAGGATTGGTATTGAGTACCAACAACATCCCTTACGGATCTCACGTGTTTGTGAAAGGAAAGAAAAAAGTCAAAAAAGGAGACGTTATCTGTCAATGGGATGCTTTTAACGGTACGATTATCTCTGAATTTGGAGGAAAAATTGTTTTCGATAATGTAGAGAAAGGAACCAACTATCAAGTAGAAATTGATGAGCAAACTGGTTTCCAAGAAAAAGTAATTACAGAGTCTAAAAACAAAAAAATCATTCCTTCTTTGATCATTGAAGGAACAGATGGAGAAGTTTTACGTTCTTACAGTTTGCCATTAGGAGCACACTTAATGGTGGATGATGGCGATACGGTTGAGGCAGGTAAAGTTTTGGTAAAAATTCCTCGAAAGTCTGGAAAGGCAGGAGATATTACAGGAGGTTTGCCTCGTGTAACCGAATTGTTTGAAGCACGTAACCCATCCAATCCAGCCGTTGTTGCGGAGACCGATGGTGTGGTTTCCTTTGGGAAAATAAAGCGTGGTAACCGAGAAATCATTGTAGAGTCGAAATTAGGAGACGTTAAGAAGTATTTGGTGAAACTATCCAATCAAATCTTAGTACAAGAAAACGACTTTATCAAAGCAGGAATGCCATTGTCTGATGGAGCTGTGACACCAAATGATATTTTGAAAATCCAAGGTCCTTCCAAAGTGCAGGAGTATTTGGTAAATGAAATTCAAGAGGTTTACCGTTTGCAAGGTGTGAAAATTAATGACAAACACTTTGAGGTGGTGGTACGTCAAATGATGCGTAAGGTTCGAATTATTGATTCAGGAGACACGTTGTTCCTTGAAAATGCGTTGGTTCATAAAAATGATTTTATTGAGCAAAACGATGCGATTTATGGAATGAAGGTGATTGAAGAAGTAGGCGGATCAGAAGAGTTGAAAGCAGGACAAATTATTTCTGCTCGTAAATTGAGAGATGAAAATTCTCGATTGAAAAGAGCAGATAAAGATTTGATTGTTGCAAGAGACGCAAGACCCGCCACTGCAGAGCAAATTTTGCAAGGAATTACAAGAGCTTCTTTACAGACCAAATCATTCATCTCTGCGGCTTCCTTCCAGGAAACTACGAAAGTGTTGAATGAAGCTGCGGTAAGTGGTAAAGTAGATTCTTTAGAAGGTCTGAAAGAGAATGTGATTGTTGGAAAACGTATTCCAGCAGGAACAGGAATGAGAAATTACAGCAAGACCATCGTCGCTCCTAAAGACGAAATGGAAGAAAACTTGTAAAAGTAGAAAGTAAAGTCGGAAGACGATACACTTAAAGAAAGCGAATGGTTCACAAATTTTTTGTGAACCATTTCTTTTTTATACTTGGGAAATAATTATATTTATCTCATGAAAGAAGCACAAAACAAAGACGGGAAATTGAATATAGAACTCGATGAAACCATTGCAGAGGGAACCTATTCTAATTTGGCAATCATCAATCATTCGGCATCAGAGTTTATCGTTGATTTTATCAATGTCATGCCCGGAACACCCAAAGCCAAGGTCAAATCAAGGATTATTCTCACTCCAGAGCATGCCAAGAGGTTGGCAAAAGCCTTGACTGAAAATATAAAACGTTTTGAGAAAGCAAACGGAACCATCAACGAGCCAGAAAATCCACCAATTCCTATGAACTTTGGTCCTACGGGGCAGGCCTAAGATCAGTTGCAAAGCTTCTTAAGGTTACAGAATCAGAGGCAATACAAGAAGTTTTAAGGCCAAACAGACGATTGTTTTAAGGTGCTTGTTGAAGACAGGATACTCGTTTGAAATTCTAACCAAAAAAATAGAGATTATCTCCGGTCATTTCTAAATTAAGTTTTATTTTTGCGCATGCAACAAAAAGTACTTATTCTAGATTTCGGATCGCAATTCACGCAATTAATTGCACGTAGAGTTAGAGAACTCAATATTTATTGTGAAATACACCCCTACAACAGCTCGAAGTTTGATGTAGATGATTACAAAGCAGTGATTTTATCGGGGAGTCCTCATTCCGTTAGAGGAGCGTCCGCACCACAACCTGATTTGACCAAAATTAAAGGGAAAAAACCCTTGTTGGGCGTTTGTTATGGAGCGCAATATTTAGCTCATTTTTTTGGAGGCGAAGTAGGTGCTTCGAAAACGAGAGAGTACGGAAGGGCGAATCTTTCTTTTGTAGATCATACGAATCCTTTATTCGAAGGAGTAGAAACGGGAAGTCAAGTTTGGATGAGTCATTCAGATACGATTTTACATTTGCCAAAACAGTATACGAAAATTGCGAGTACCCACGATGTAGAAAACGCTGCCTACAAAATTGAAGGAGAAGATACTTATGCCATCCAATTTCACCCAGAGGTGTACCATTCTACAGATGGATTGACAATATTGAAAAACTTTTTGGTAAACATTGCTGAGGTTGCGCAAGAATGGACACCCGATAGCTTTGTAGATACTACGGTAGCTGCCTTGAAAGAAAAAGTAGGCGATGACAAAGTAGTCTTAGGCTTGTCGGGAGGTGTTGACTCTACGGTCGCAGCTGTTTTGTTAGATAAGGCGATTGGTAAAAATCTGCATTGTATTTTTGTAAACAACGGTTTGCTGCGAAAAAATGAGTTCGAAAGCGTTTTACAACAATACGAAGGAATGGGATTGAATGTGAAAGGTGTAGATGCCTCTCAACGATTCCTAGATGCTTTGAAGGGAGAGTCAGATCCTGAGAAAAAACGTAAAATTATTGGACGTGTCTTTATCGAAGTCTTCGACGATGAATCGCATTTGTTGACAGATGTAAAGTGGTTGGCACAGGGAACTATTTATCCAGATGTCATTGAATCTGTATCTGCAAATGGAGGCCCATCCGCTACCATAAAATCACACCACAATGTAGGAGGCTTGCCCGATTTTATGAAATTAAAAGTGGTAGAACCTCTGCGCATGATTTTTAAAGACGAGGTTCGTAGAGTTGGAAAATCCATGGGGATTGACCCAGAATTGTTAGGAAGACATCCGTTTCCGGGACCCGGAATGGGAATTCGAATTTTGGGAGATATCACGGCAGAAAAAGTAAGAATACTACAAGAAGTGGATGCTGTGTTTATCAATGGTTTGAAAGCTTGGGGCTTGTATGATAAAGTTTGGCAAGCGGGAGCCATGCTCTTGCCTGTTGATTCTGTCGGTGTTATGGGCGATGAAAGAACCTATGAGAAGGTAGTGGCTTTGAGAGCGGTGGAATCTACAGATGGGATGACGGCAGATTGGGTAGATTTGCCTTACAAGTTTTTGCAAGAAACGTCGAATAAAATCATTAACCATGTGAAAGGCGTGAACCGAGTGGTATACGACATCAGTTCAAAGCCGCCTGCAACCATCGAATGGGAATAATATCCATCTTTTTTCTTCGTTTCTCATTGAAGTGAATTTACTTTGTACATTTGTTTAAAAAATAAAAGTGTTGCCAAAGCTTTCAAACGCATTTGTCACATTTTTGACAAATAGAAAACATGAAAGAGTTATTGTTATGTATTGGTATTATTTTTTGTGTCGTTTTTGCAGGGAACGCTCAAGAAAAAAAATACCTTGAACACCTCGTTCAGGAAGGGGAAAGTTTGCGAAAAATTGCCAGAAAGTACCAGGTAAAGAAAAGAGATCTTTTCAAACTCAATCCAGATCTTAGAAAAAGACCCGCTGCAAATACCATTCTTTTAGTCCCCAATCCTAAGTATAAAGATTTTTTAAAGGCACAGAAAGAGTCTTCGAAGAGTCATATTGTCCAACCCAAGGAAACATTGTTTGGTATTGCGAAGAAGTATGCAATTTCGATAGAACTATTAAAAGAGTACAACCCTTTTTTAAGAGGGGCAGGTCTTGATATCGGCATGGTTTTGAAAATACCCAAGCTAAAAGTGCCTAGTAAAAAGGAACAACGAGCAATTCAGCTCGCCGAATGGGCAAAAAACTACCAATTGCATACCGTTGTAAAAGATGATAGTTTTTATAGCTTGACTCGAAACTATCACATATCAAAAGAGAGCCTTCTTCGTTTGAATCCTGAATTGAAAGAAGGGCTGAAGTTAGGGATGGTTTTGAAACTTTGGCGAAAAAGAAATACCGATGCGCCATCGAAAAGTGACCACTTGATTCAAGACCGTATAATTCATTCAAAAACAATAGACGTCGCTTTGTTGTTTCCCTTCAAATTTCGTAAAAATGATACGCTCACGAAGGAGCAACTCTTCTCTTCAAAAGGAAGGTTGGAGAACATTGTAACCGATTTTTATTTGGGAGCTGAATTGGCGATTGATTCTTTGAAAAATCAGGGATTGTCGATCAATCTAAAAGTGCTTGATTCAGAAAATGACAAAGATTGTATTTTGGATTATTTTGATGCTGCAGCGTTTGATAGTATTGATGTGGTGTTTGGACCTGTGTATAACAAACATGTAAAATTGGTTGCAGACAGTTTGAAAAATATTCCTGTCGTGTATCCTTTTTATTCAAAAAAACAAACGAATTTTACCAGTCAAAATGTCATTAAAACCGCTCCTGACCGCACGGTCTATGAAAAGGTTGTGTTAGACCATTTTAAGCGAAACCATACCAATGAACACGTTGTGGTGGTTGGAAATTACACGGTCGCGTCAGAATTAAAAATGAGGTATTTTCAACGAGAGTTGTTAAAGAGTGATTCCATTTCAAGCGTTGCGATGTTACAACCTGAGGACGGTTATATCGAAAAAGAGCGTTTTGTACAGGCCATCGATACTTTGGGAACAAATTGGGTGTTGCTAACAACCAATAATAAAGTAGTCACAGCAGACGTGGTCAATAATTTGAAAACCTTGCCCAACAATCCGTCGGTACGATTGTTTGCGATGGAGAAGGCTCAAAATTTTGATATTATTGACAACAATACGTTGGCAAAAATGAATTTCACCTATGCCGTATCAGGAGTTCAAAAAGATTCACTCCCCGAAGTAGCTCAATTTTATGAGAAATATTTGTCAAAAAACCATGCCTATCCAACTCGATATGCCATTCGTGGTTTTGATATCGTGTACGACATATTGATGCGTATGAGTATGACAGAGGAGTCTATTTTGGATACTGATTTTTCAGGAGGATCTGAACGGGTTGGAAATTCATTTTTTTATGAAAAAGAGTTTCAAAAACCAGTTGCGAATAAAGCCGTTTATTTGAGGAAATACAACGAAGATTTGACAATAGGGGAATTGCCTTTATTCCCAGAGGAAGATGGGGGTGCAAGGGTAAACAAAGAGGTTTCGTTTTTTTTAGAGGAAGAATGAAAGGTTTTTTTGCAACAAGGGTCTCACTTTTTCAAGCACTTTTTTAGAACCCAATTCTTTCAGGGCCTCGAGGTGTCTTTGGTGATGGACGTCGGTGCCAACAAAATCGATCATGCCTTGTTCGATAAGTTTTTCTGCTATCTTTTTCGTCGGTGTCCCGTAATAACCGGTCAAGGATAATAAATTTAACTGAAATCGACATCCTGCATTTTTTAACTTTTGGTAGGTTTCGAAGTCGTTGTGGTAAAAACCATAGCGCTCAGGGTGAGCTAGAATAGGTCTATAACCCGCCAGCTGTAGGTCAAATAAAATCGCAAATAAATTGACAGGTGCGTTGAAATAAGAAAGTTCTATCAACAAAGAATCTTCTTTCAAAGTAAGCAAATCTCTGTTTTTAAGAAGTTCGCTAAATTGTTCGTCTAACATGTATTCTGCGGCAGCATCTATTTTTATATGAGAGAGGTCTCTACGTTCCAATTCTTTTTGAACAGATTCCAATGCATCCAGTATAGTGTCGGTGCTATTGGGCCATACATTTCCTAGCACATGTGGAGTGGTAATGAAATTATGAATCCCGTAGGAATCCATTTTTTCAATCAATGCAATGGTCTCCTCCATATTTTTTGCACCATCGTCAATTCCTGGAAGAAGATGGGAATGGATGTCTACAAAATCAAAAGGAAAGATTTCCGACAGGGGCTTTTTTTTCTTAAATAAATCGAACACGTGTGAAAGAATTTTTTCTAGCCTCAAATTTATTGAATATTTTTAGAACATCATTTGTTGTCACAACGATAATGAAGGATTCTTTTCCAATAATTAGGTGCTAGAGCTATTATTTGGTTTGCACATTTTCTTTCAGAGGCTTTCTTTTTTAAGATCAGATTGCGTTTGATTTTCTGATTTTTTTTCTTTCTGTTTTCAACGTCGAAAAACAAACATTTCAGAGCATATATTGGTTGTTTTGATACGATTAAAAAGAGGTTTACGCGGCGGTGTTGTCAGAAAAATAGGAACTTTCAGATAGCCGAATCGATGCGAAAACGATATCGTAAAATTCTGTTGTTTTATCTGCAAGATGTTGTTATCTTTGGCCGACTCAAACTCAACGACTTATGATTTTAATTGCAGATGGAGGATCGACCAAAGCGGATTGGATTGCCTTAGACGAAAACAAAGAACAATTATTTAAGGTAAGAACTGGTGGATTGAATCCAGCTGTTGTTCCTGTCGATGTTTTGCGTTCTCGTATCCTGGAGGCACCAGAGTTTTCAGAGAATTTAGAAGCAGTTACCCAGATCTTTTTTTACGGAGCAGGTTGTGGTACCGAAGTGGCCACCAAAATCTTAAAAGATTTGTTTGAGGAACTTTTTTCAAATGCCGAAGTGGTTGTAGCGGAAGACACCTTGGCTGCTGTTTATGCTGCGGCAGGAAATGATCCTGCGATTGTTTGTATTTTAGGAACAGGATCAAACAGTAGTTATTTTGATGGAGAAACGATTCAGTCAAATGCAGTTTCTTTGGGATATATTGTGATGGATGAGGCAAGTGGGAATTATTTTGGGAAACGTTTGATACGAAATTATTTCTACAAAGTAATGCCGCCTTATATGGCAGAAAAATTTGAAAAAGAGTTTGACCTCGAGCCAGATCATATCAAGTACAATTTGTATCGTCAGCCGAACCCAAATACTTATTTGGCAAATTTTGCGAGTTTTATGTTCCACTATAAGGAAGATCCCTATGTGCTTGATTTGATGGAAGACGGTTTTGATGCTTTCTTTAGAAGTCGCGTATTGCCTTACAAAAAAGACAAATCAACACCCATTTATTTTATAGGCTCCATAGCGTACTATTTCTCAGAAATTTTGGAAAAAGTAGCTGCGAAGCACGATTTAAAAATTACAGGGGTAATCCAAAGACCGATCAACAATCTGATCGAATACCACAAGAAAAATTTAATCAAATAAATCAACGATTCGTTCCAAGGCCATTCCGCGAGATCCTTTGATAAGTAGGGTAGTCGAGGGACTGGTTTTGAAAGAATTTTGAAATTCCTCAAAGGAACTGTATGTAATGGCTTTGGGTGTGTTTGTTTTTGAAAAATGTTTTCCAATTAAAATAACCTTTTCAAAAGAGAGTTCTTCTGCAAACTTCGCAATTTTTTGATGTTCATCCGCACTTGACGACCCCAATTCAAACATGTCTCCTAAAACGACTGTTTTATTTTTGGCATTCATCTTTGAAAAATTTTCCAAAGCGACATTCATACTACTAGGATTCGCATTGTAAGCATCTAATAGAATGGTATGTGTCCCTTTCTGTATAATTTGTGATCTGTTGTTGGTCGGGACGTAGGAAGCAATGGCTGTGTGGATGTCTACCGAGGGTACTTGAAAATATTCTCCGATCCCGATAGCAGCCAAAATATTAGAAAAATTATAGGCTCCGATCAAATTGCTTTTTAATTTATCCGTATTGTATTGAATCTCTAAAAATGGATTACTGCTCAAAATCCGCACATTTGAGTTGAGCATTAGAGATGTTACGTTTTGCGTCTTTTCTAGTTGTATGGAATCGTTGGGATTAACAAAGGCTTTGCCATTTGTTTTTTCTAGAAACGCATACAACTCAGATTTTCCTTTGATGACGCCTTCCACACCACCAAATCCCTCCAAATGTGCTTTTCCAAAATTGGTAATGTATCCGTAATTTGGTTCGGCAATATGGGCTAAATGTTCAATTTCTTTTAAATGATTAGCGCCCATTTCAACAATCCCAATCTCAGTGCTCTTGTCCATGGAGAGTAAGGTCAGAGGCACTCCAATGTGATTGTTTAAATTTCCAACGGTTGCAACGGTGTTGTATTTTTTTGATAAAACTTGGTAAATCAGTTCTTTTGTTGTTGTTTTTCCATTGCTCCCCGTCAATGCTAGTATAGGAATGTTTAAAAATTTTCTGTGATAGTTGGCTAATTTTTGAAGCGTTTCTAGGGTGTCGGACACCAAAATGGTCTTATGGGAAGAGGCGTACTTTGCATCATCGACGATGGCATAACGAGCGCCCGATTTTAAGGCTTCTTGTGCAAAAGTATTTCCATTGAAATTTGCTCCTTTCAGAGCAATGAAAATAGAATTTTTATTGATGTTTCGCGTGTCGGTGCAAACACCATGACTTTTTAAAAAAAGAGCATGTATTTCTGAAATTGTCATGGTAAAATGGTATTCGTATTCAAAAATGTAGCTTGAAGTTTGCTTGTTTTTTTTGAGTCCTTTTTACTTTTTATAAAATGGATTTTTCTTTCCGTTATTCATTTGTCCGAGTTTGTCCATAGCACAGCGAAAACCAATAAATTCAGTAGCCATATATTGTGGTAGAAATCTTCTTTGAGCTGGGTCTAGCCAAAATTCACGGTCTTTCCAGGAACCGCCTTTGTAGACTCTCGATCGGTCATCAATATTGGTGGTTCTCGGTTTGTCATCGTATTCGGTGGTATAGGTCCCGCTTTCAGCATCGAAATAGGATTTTGGCGCAAGAGGAGCATTGTACATTCTCGATTTTTGATCGAGTTCTCTGCGCTCTTTTCGATAATATCTCGAGTTTTTTAAATCACCGTCATTTACGTTGGCATTGTCCGCCAAGTGGTAATTGAATCGAAGTTTACTATCCTCTTTTGTGATGGGGACATACATCACTTTCCCAGGAATATTTTTAGGAATCAATTTTCCATTGGGCAATGTGTCGTACACAAGGTCTTCGTAATTGGCAATATTGACCTTGCCATTTTCATCGATTACTTTTTTAAGGAACAAATTACCTCGCGCGTAATTAAAATCATTCATCTCTGTATCGATAATGGGTCGGTACACATCGAAAACCCATTCCGAAACATTCCCCGCCATATCGTACAATCCAAAAGCGTTTGGCGGGTACGATTTGATTTTATTGGTAATGTCTGCTCCGTCGCTAGACCAGCCGGCAATGCCACTATAATCTCCCTTACCTTGTTTGAAGTTTGCCAATTGATCTCCTTTTTTAGATTTTGATTTGTTTCTGGTGTACTTCCCGTTCCAAGGATATTTTTTTCTCCCACGAATTGTGTTGTATTCTCGGTTTTCAATGACCGCTTTCGCAGCGTATTCCCATTCAGCCTCTGTGGGAAGTCTGAAATCAGGTGTAAAGACTCCGTGGTGTATTTTAACGTGCTTTCCTTGGGGTAAAGTTTGTGCATCATTGTAAATAGCTGTTCCGTCATCAAATACCGAGTTGGGATTCAACAGATACGTTTCTGTATTGAAATGATTTTTTCCTTCAGCCTGTAGGCTGTCGTTTTCAAACAAGGGTTTCAAAAGTCCCATGTCCATGAGTGCTTTTTGATTTACCATGTCTGTGCGCCACTCGCAATAATCATTTGCTTGCAACCATGAAACCCCGACAACCGGGTAATTGGCATAAGCAGGATGTCTCAAATACGTTTTACTCAAGGTTTCATTACTGCCGAGCTCACTTCTCCAAACAAGTGTGTCTGGGAGAGCAGCTTCGTAGATGTGACGGTAATCTTCATTCCTAGGGGGAAACACTTTTTCCGTATACAATAAGTACAA
This sequence comes from Flavobacteriaceae bacterium, assembly GCA_964230805.1. Lineage (GTDB taxonomy): Bacteria > Bacteroidota > Bacteroidia > Flavobacteriales > Flavobacteriaceae > Flavicella. Next base: position 1,077 of record CAXRIA010000005.1, on the reverse strand, counting down.
CAAATATTCCGCATTGGTTACTTCCGCTTCGTCCATGTAAAAAGAACGCACTTGCATTCTTTTTGGGGTGGTGTTCCAATCGGCCATCACGTCTTCTTGAACACTTCCCATCGTAAACGTTCCTCCTTCAATCAAAACCATGCCTGGAGGTGTTTTTTGCTCTTGGTAGTTTTGATTTATTGCGAAATTGCCGTAGCGATCATCGTTAAATTTCCACCCTGTAAGCGCGGAGGTATTGGATGCTGGCGAGGACGAAAATTTACTGCAGCTAGGCAATAGGTTTGAAGTGATGCATAAAAAAACGAAAAACTTCCATAGATTCTTCATAGGTAACGAATACTTTTGATTGCGGTTATGAGCAACGCAATGTACAATATTTATGTGTTTTTTCAATGACTTGCTATTAAATTACAATGCTAGACGAAAAAATATATTTCTTTAGGAACACAATAACGATAGGATTATTTCTTTATTATGTAGTAACTTGCCAAATGAAAAAAGAAATTGTCAAAATGAGTCGAATCAGTGCGGTTGTGAAAAAAGCCAAAAAACTACCATTTCTTGTATTTTTTTGTCTTTCATTTTGTGGTTGGTCGCAAGTACGCCAAGAAAAAACGTTTCGGTTGGCTTGGGATTCAAGCAGCGGTGTAAAAACGAGCATTTCAGAAGTGTATCAGATTCCCTTTGTAAAGGGAAGTGGGATCAACGAAGAAGGAATTCCACAATTTCAAGAGACATGGAAAGTTGGAAATTTTAGTAGCATTCGTGAATACCAAATTACGAATGAAGTGTATCGTGTGGTGTCTTCTTCTTTTTTGGGCGAGCTACCAAAAGAACATTTGTTTGCAACGCTTCAATCTCATGTGACCCTTTCGCAAGAAAAATCCAATCATTTGATGTCTTTGAGTTTGCAGCCGATTGTCAAAGAAAATGGGCAGTTCAAAATACTGGAAGCGTTTGATTTGGCGTATGTTTTAGAAAACGAAAAAAAATCGAAAAGAGATGCGAGCGCCCAAACCGAAGCATCTGTATTGTCCAGCGGCACTTGGTATAAAATAGCGATTGATAAAAGTGGTG
>CAXRIA010000004.1:0-45520 GCA_964230805.1 Flavobacteriaceae bacterium | reverse complement strand
GTGGCAATTTCTTTAAACTGTTTTTCGAGTTCGTCAATACTATTTGTCAGTTCAGCGTGGCTGTCGAACAAGGTGTAAAACAGTTTTTCGGTAAATTTTTCTGTCTTTGTTTTGATTCCATAATTGATGGATGTATGTTTTTTTAAGGAACCAATATTTTTGATAATCAGATCTTTTGTCATGATTATAGTGTTGTAATGTTAATGAAAAAATTGAAATAAAAGTACGGTATTTTTAGAGACAACCATAACAACACAAAAAAGAAAATTTTTGTGGAAAGAAATTTGAGTGTCTTGTGATAATTGACTTCATTGTTTAAATCTCTAAAGCGACAAAGGTACTGTTTTTATTTTTTTTGTGTTTTTAAGAAAAAATTCAGAGACAAATAAAAAAGCCTCTTCAAAAAATTGAGAGAGGCTTGGTGTTGTCTTAAATTCAAAATCTTAGGCTTTGATATTGCACTTTTCCATGAGGATATGCAAATCTTCATCATCGATTTCTTTTTTGGTATCTGCAAATTTTAAGAATTCAGGATAGGTTGCGTCCAATTCTAGTTTTGTCAATTCATAACCGTTATTTTTCAATCGGTAGGCGAGCGCCGCTCTACCACTTCTTGCCGTTAATACAATCGAAGATTCTGTAACTCCCACATCTGCAGGATCCATAATTTCATAGGTTTCTCGATTTTTGATGACACCATCTTGGTGAATTCCAGAACTGTGCGCAAAGGCATTGTCTCCAACCACTGCTTTGTTGGGTTGTACATACATTCCCATGTGTTCTTGGACCATTTGACTTGTGCTGAATAGGAGTTGAGCGTTGACATTGGTCTGCAGACCTAAATCGGGATGTTGTTTGAAAATCATCACCACTTCTTCTAAGGCCGTATTACCCGCACGCTCACCAATTCCGTTGATGGTACATTCAATTTGTCGAGCTCCATTGATGGCTCCTGCTACGGCGTTTGCGGTTGCCAATCCCAAATCGTTGTGGCAGTGACACGAAAGAATGACATTTTCGATTCCCTTGACGTTTTCTTTCAGGTATTTGATTTTTGCACCGTATTCTTCGGGAAGACAGTATCCTGTGGTGTCTGGAATATTCAAAACAGTAGCACCGGATTTGATAACCGCTTCACAGACTCTTGCTAGATATTCGTTGTCGGTTCTACCGGCATCTTCGGCATAAAATTCGATATCGTCCACAAAACCTTTTGCGTATTTTACCGCAGCTTGCGCGCGTTCAATAATTTTTTCTGGAGTCGAATTGAACTTGAATTTGATGTGTGATTCTGAAGTTCCAATACCTGTGTGAATTCTCGGTGTTTTTGCGTGTTTTAGCGCTTCTGCAGCAACTTTGATATCATTCTCATGCGCTCTTGTTAGTCCACACACCGTGGCATTTTTTACGAGTTTCGAAATTTCTTCTACGGATTGAAAATCTCCTGGGCTAGAAACAGGGAATCCTGCTTCAATAATGTCGACGCCTAAAAGATCCAAACGTTCTGCAATGATTAATTTTTGACCTGTATTTAACTTACAACCAGGGACTTGCTCTCCATCTCGTAATGTGGTGTCAAAAATTTGAATTGTATTATCACTCATCTTTAGTTCTGTTTATCTCGTATAAAAATCAAAAATAAGATTTCGATTGTTTTGTTCTCAGCTTTTCATAAAAGTTTTACTATATCAAACTATGCCGCAGGTGTTTTAAATATTTGTGCATTAATGGTTTAGGTGTAAGTGTGTTACGATGGCTATATGATTTATTAATTTTTTTAGTTTTTTTTAATTTAGGGGGTATCTAAACTGGAGATCTGTGAAAAAGGAACATAAAAATTGCTATTTTTACGCTTTCTAACGAAACGAACAAAATGCCAGTTGAGCAAAAAGACACGTTGTTTACTTTGATTAAATCTCTTTCGAAATCTGAAAAGAGACAATTCAAATTGTATGTAGGGAGACTTGGGGGGAATGCAGATGCAAATTTCATGTCATTGTTTAATTTACTCGACAAGTCAGCTACCTATGATGAACAATTGGTTTTGAAAAAAACCAACATAAAAAAACAACAAATATCGAATACCAAAGCACATTTGTACAAACAAATATTGGTAAGTCTTCGGCTGAGTCCTATTCATCAAAATACGCGCACACAGCTGCGTGAACAATTTGATTTTGCTACAATATTATACAACAAGGGTTTGTACAAACAGAGTTTGAAAATTTTGGAGAAAGCAAAATTTTTAGCGATTGATAAAGAGGAGTACACGCTGGCCTACGAGATGATAGAATTAGAAAAAGTTATTGAATCTCAATACATCACTCGAAGTATGAATGATCGTGCAGACGTATTGGCCGTAGAGGCAAAAAACATCAGCCAAAAGAATGTGACTTTAAGCAAATTGTCGAACCTTTCCTTGCAATTGTATAGTTGGTTTTTGAAATACGGCTATGTCCGAAATGACAAAGATTACAAAACGGTGAATGACTACTACGAAGCTCGATTGCCAACCTATGATTTCTCGAGTTTAGGATTCACGGGGAAAATGTTTTTGTTCCAGTCCAAGCTTTGGTATGGATTTATCACACAAGATTTTTTGTCTTGTTATCGATATTCGCAGAAGCTTGTGGCACTTTTCGAGGAGTATGCAGATATGAAGCTATTGCACCCCGTTTTTTACTTAAAGGCAGTCAATTATTCTCTAGAATCGTTGTTTTATTTGCAACAAACCTATAAGTTCAATGAAACATTGATTGCTTTGGAGCATTCTATCGAATATCAGCGTTTTTTTGTGAATGAAAACACGCAGGTCTTGTCGAACCTCTATTTTTATCAACACAAAATAAACCTGTATTATTTGGAGGGCGAATTTGAAAAAGGAACTGCATTTGTTCCTGAAATTTTAGAGCAAATCTCGGCCTTTGGAAAAAAAATAGACCAACATCATGTGATGCTGTTTTATTACAAAATAGGTTGTTTGTACTTTGGCGCAGGTGACTATGAGAATTGTATAAAATATTTGAGCAAAATTATTCAAAACAAAGATTTAAAAATGCGAGAAGATTTGCTTTGTTATACGCGCGTTTTAAATTTGGTAGCTCACTACGAATCGGGGTTTGATGAAAATATAGATGACTTGGTAAAATCGACGTATAAGTTTTTGCTGAAAATGGATAATTTGTATGATGTTCAGCGTAAAATGATCAAGTTCTTGAGAAATCTCTCTGAGATGTATCCACACGAACTGAAAGAAGCTTTCCGAAAGCTGCATTCAGAGCTCAAGCAGTTTGAAAACCATCCTTACGAAAAAAGAGCCTTTTTGTATTTAGATATTATCTCATGGTTAGAATCGAATATTGAAGGAGTACCTGTCGAGGAGGTTGTAAAACGGAAGATGAGTCGCATTCGATAGCTCGTTTTGGATTGTTATGGCGAATTAAAATGAACAAAAAACACTCCTATTTTATTCAAATCGAATACCTTGGATTTCGATATCATGGTTGGCAAGTGCAGCCAAAGGTAAAAACGGTGCAAAAAATGGTGGAACGCACCTTGGCCTTTGTACTGAAACATTCCAATTTTAAAATTCTAGGAGCAAGCAGAACGGATATGATGGTTTCAGCAAGTGCAGCTGCCTTTGAATTGTTTTTAGAGGAAGAATTGGAAGCAGCCACTTTTTTAGTAAAATTTAACAAGAGCCTTCCTAACGATATACGCGCTTTGACCATTGAAAAAGTAGGGGCTCATTTCAATATCATTCAAGATGCGAAGCGTAAAGAATATCGTTACTTATTTTCCTGCGGTGAAAAACCACATCCTTTTTGTGCACCTTTTTTGTGGGGCGTTCACGAGAATTTGAATATACCTTTGATGCAGGAAGGGGCAAAGATGTTTGAAGGTCAGCACAATTTTCAGCGGTATGCCTACAAGCCTACTGAAAAAACGGTTTTTGAAAGAGAGATATTTCTTTCTGAAATCACTGAAAATACGGAATTGACGGCCAGTTTTTTTCCGGAAAAGACCTACGTATTCAAAGTGCAAGGAAATGGATTTTTGCGATACCAAATTCGTTTGATGATGGGCATACTTACGCAATTAGGGAAAGGAGAATTCGATCTTGACATGATAGAAGACACCTTAAAAAATCCAAGTTCGGAGACACTGAAAGAGCTGGCTCCCGCATCTGGTTTGTGCCTGCATCGTTTGGACTTTGAAAGGAGTTAGACTCGTTTCATTGAAAATATCGTTATTTGTTTTTTCGAAGAAAACAGGGTGCCATTTTAAAAATACGTGAGAAACTATTTCCTTGAATTCAATACTTGTTCTAGAACAGTTTCCACTCCATTTTCATCGTTGCTTTTCGTTTGAAATTGTGCTATTTTTTTTACGTTCGGGTGTGCATTGGCCATGGCATAACTAAATTTGGCATGGCTCAACATTTTTAGGTCGTTGTTGTAATCGCCGAAAACCATGGTTTCCTCTTTTGAAACACCTAATTTTTCTTGAAGAAGTGTCAATGCTTTTCCTTTGTTTGCGTTGTAATGTGAAATATCGAGCCAGTTTTTCCCTGAAACCAATATTTGAAAATCTTTCGGTAAGTTTTTTAGTAAGGGTAGAATGTGGGTTTCGGAACACTCCTTGTGATAAACGGCAATTTTAAAAATGGTGTCGTCCGTAATTTTTGTCAAGTCCTCAACCACTTGGAAACTACTGTAAAACTGGCTAAAAGTTGAGATGAATTTTTCATCTTTGGACTCTACATACGCTGCTTTTTTACCACACAAAACAATACAGGGTTCTTCTTGTTTTCTCAACAGTTCAATCGGTGTTTTTATCTGGTTCGCAGGAAGGTCAAAAACAAACAAGTCCTCTTTTCCCGTTTTTCCAAAACCACCATTTTCGGAAATGATGGTAATGTCCTCCTTAATAGCCTTGAGTTTTTCAACAATACTTTGGTATTGACGTCCGCTAGCCGCGGCAAAATGGATGTTTTCTTTTTGAAGTTTTCGGAATAGTGTAAAAAAAGAATCACTCACGTTGTGGTCAGAGTTCAACAAGGTGCCATCCATGTCGCTGACAATCAATTTTATGTTTGAAAAGTCCATCATTTTTTTTACAAATGTAAGATGTTTTCTAGAGTTTACGGCTGTGTGGTCGAATTTATTTCAAGAGATAAAAATTCAGCTGAATGCACTCAGCTCTAGAGTATGGAGGCTCGATTCCTGCTCAAATCAAGGCAATCATTTGAAATTAATTCGTATCTTTGCAACGATGATAAAAACAATGTTAAATAAAACCAATAGGAACGCACTATTCTTTGTGCGCTTTCGCTGTTTTCGCTAATTCTTCTCTAGCCGAGTAGGGAGCACTAATCCCGATTAATTTTAAGTTTTATTTATATTTTTATCCAAATCGAAATGCCAACCATTTCTCGTTTTTTTAACAACAAATTTCAGCCTATCTTTGCTATTGATTTCGTAGCAGTTCTATTTCGTTTTAGAGAGCGCCCTGTGGGGCTTTGGATAGAATGATTGGAGTAAAACGGGCTTGAAAAAAAGCCAAAGAATAGAATAATTACGTTAAAAAAGAAACCTTGAAAATAGTAACAACAAATAGTTCACATAGCAAATATGCAGATGCCATTTGCAAGACCATTGAAGATTCTGCCAAAGATCGAGGAACAGGGATTGCGAAGAGATCGCCAGAATACATCGTTTCCAAAATCGAGAGTGGGAATGCGGTGATTGCTTTGGAGGGTGATAAATTTGCAGGATTTTGCTATATCGAAACGTGGAGTAATAAGACATATGTCGTACATTCTGGCTTGATTGTACATCCTGATTTTAGAAAGTTAGGGTTGGCAAAAAAAATCAAGAAAAAAATATTTGAGCATTCGAAAGTGAAGTTTCCAAATGCAAAAATATTTGGAATCACAACGGGTTTGGCTGTGATGAAAATCAATGCCGATTTAGGATACAAGCCTGTGACGTTTTCTGAGTTGACAGATGACGATGCTTTTTGGAATGGCTGCAAAGCCTGTCGAAATTACGATATTTTGGAAAGAAACGATCGGAAAATGTGTTTGTGTACAGGAATGTTGCATGATCCCAAAGCGACAACAGAAGCGCAAAAATTCAATAAAAAAGTCTTGACAAGATTGAAAAAAATCAAGCAAGCACTTTTTTTAAAAAAAAAGAACAAGTAAAGCCTTAGGTATTCAACAAAGGGTGAAAAGTAAATAAAGATGAAAAAAGTAGTATTAGCATATAGTGGAGGTTTGGACACATCGTATTGTGTAAAATATCTGATCAATGAATTGAAATTAGAGGTACATAGTATTTTGGTCAATACGGGTGGTTTTTCAGAAGAAGAATTGAAAGTAGTCGAGGAAAAAGCGTACGAAATGGGAGTTACCTCTCATACGAGTAAAAATATTTTGGAAGATTATTACACAAAAGCTATTAAATACATGGTTTTTGGAAACGTATTGAAGAACAATACCTACCCACTCTCGGTAAGTGCAGAGCGTGTTTTTCAGTCGATTGAGGTAGTAAAATTTGCAAAGAGTATCGATGCAACCTACATCGCACATGGAAGTACAGGTGCCGGAAATGATCAAGTGCGTTTTGACATGATTTTTCAGACCATCGCGCCAGAAATAGAAATCATTACCCCCATTCGAGATTTGAAATTGTCACGTCAGACAGAAATTGATTATTTGGTGAAACACGGTGTGGATATGAATTGGGAAAAGTCAAAATATTCGATCAACAAAGGAATTTGGGGAACTTCAGTGGGAGGTGTGGAAACATTGTCATCACAGAAAGCATTGCCAGAAGCTGCTTACCCAAGTCAATTGAAAAGAAACGACGAAGCCCAAGTAACGCTTACTTTTGAGCAGGGAGAATTTGTAGCGTTCAATGGAGAAAAAGATAGCCCTGTGAATAACATTTTGAAATTGGAAGCCGTGGCATCTGAGTTTGCCATTGGTAGAGATACGCATGTTGGAGATACCATTGTGGGGATCAAAGGGCGAGTAGGTTTTGAAGCAGCCGCAGCCACAGTAATAATCAAAGCGCATCATTTGTTAGAAAAACATACTTTGTCGAAAGCACAACAACTGACAAAAGAGCCCTTGGCAAATACCTATGGGACTTATTTTCACGACGGGCAATATTTAGAGCCATTGATGCGGAATATTGAAAAATTCTTAGAAGATTCTCAAAAGACAGTGAACGGAGATGTTTATGTGACTTTACGTCCTTATCACTTCATGGTTACGGGAATTGATTCAGAATTTGATTTGATGGCCTCGGGCTTTGCAGATTATGGAGAAGAAAACAATGCATGGACTTCTGAGGACGCCAAAGGATTTATTAAAATTTACGGGATGCAAAACAAAATTTTCTACCACGTAAACAAAGATTTATTAGACGCATAACAAAACCTGTAAATGTACAGTGAGTAGCTTCTAATAATAGAGGATTGTAATTGCCATCAGCCTTGCGGTAGTGGCCAAAAGTTAAAAATATGATTAAAGCAGGAATAGTAGGAGGCGCTGGTTATACAGCTGGAGAACTGATTAGAGTGATTCTGAATCATACGAAAGTGACATTGGATTTTGTATTCAGCACTTCGAATGCAGGAAATAAATTGTACGCCGTACATGCAGATTTGTTAGGTGAGACAGAACAATTTTTTACCAGTACTATCAATCCAGAGGTAGATGTGCTTTTTTTGTGTTTGGGTCATGGGAATTCCACCGAATTTCTAGAAAAAAACACCTTTTCATCCAAAACAAAAATTATTGATTTATCGAATGATTTCCGATTGAATGCGGACATGATTTTTCAAAGAAAGGAATTTGTATACGGTTTGCCAGAGGTGTCGAAGGATGCCATCAAAAAAGCGAATTATATAGCCAATCCAGGTTGTTTTGCTACTTGTATTCAGTTTGGTTTGTTGCCTTTGGCAAAAGCTAAAAAACTAGAAAATGAGATACATATCAATGCAACAACAGGGGCGACCGGTGCTGGGGTTTCTCCGTCGGCAACTTCTCATTTTCCATGGAGAGATAATAACTTTTCAGTGTACAAACCTTTTACGCACCAACATTTAGGAGAAATATCAGAAACGCTGGAAGCACTGCAAGGTGATGCCACCGGGTCTTTGTTGTTTATTCCGAACAGAGGAAATTTTAGTCGTGGAATTTTTGCATCTATTTACACGAAATACGAAGGAAGCTTGGAAGAAGCAAAAGCATTGTACCAAGATTTTTACAAAGCAGCACCTTTTGTCCATCTTACAGATGCACCTGTTCACATGAAACAAGTGGTGAACACGAACAAATGTGCAATCTCTTTGGTAAAGCACGGAGATTATTTGTTGGTTTATTCAGCCATTGATAATCTGTTGAAAGGCGCTTCAGGACAAGCTGTTCAAAACATGAATTTGATGTTTGGTTTTGAGGAGACGGAAGGCCTGCATTTGAAAGGAACAAGTTTTTAGAAAAGAAAGAAAGTAATATCGATCAATACCAAAAAAGATGAAACTATTCGACGTATATCCCTTGTACAAGGTAACTCCGGTAAAAGCAGAAGGATGTTATGTGTGGGATGATCAAAACGAAAAATACCTAGATTTGTATGGAGGGCATGCCGTTATTTCCATCGGTCATACCCATCCACATTTCAAAGCATCGATTGAAAAACAGCTTGGGAACATTGCATTTTATTCCAATGCCATCCAAAACCCGTTGCAACAAGAATTGTCGGACAAGCTGGGAGCGCTCTCTGGCTGTGGAGAAGACTACGAGTTGTTTTTGTGTTCTACAGGAGCAGAGGCCAATGAAAATGCAATCAAAGTAGCTTCTTTTCACAACAAAAAGTCAAGGGTGATCGCTTTTAAAAACGGATTTCATGGGCGTACTTCAGCGGCTGTTTCAGTCACCGATAACAAGAAAATTATTGCCCCTGTAAATGCACACAATCCGGTGACCATTTTACCTTTGAACGATGCGGAGGCAGTCAGAAAGGAAATTGAGAAAGGCGATGTGACGGCTGTTATCGTAGAACCAATACAGGGGGTTGGTGGTCTCGACGAACCTACGACCGATTTTTTAAAAGAAATTCGAAAAATTACCCAAGAGCATAATGTGTGTCTGATTCTAGATGAAGTGCAAACAGGTTTTGGAAGAAGTGGTAAGTTTTTTGCACACCAATTTCATGGAATCAAAGCGGACATTATTCCCATGGCAAAAGGAATGGGAAATGGTTTCCCGATAGGAGGAGTACTGATTGCAAAACACATTGAAGCTTGGCACGGAATGTTGGGAACAACATTTGGAGGGTCTCATTTGGCCTGTGCGGCTGGAATAGCGGTTTTAGATGTGATTCAAAAAGAGAATTTGTTGGACAATGTCACTGAAATTTCTGAGTATTTTAAGAAAGAAATTGCGAGTTTGCCGGGGGTCAAAAAAGTCAAAGGTAAAGGATTAATGCTGGGGCTAGAATTTGATTTTGAGGTAGGAGAACTTCGCAAAAAACTCATATACGACGAAAAAATATTTACCGGAGGAGCCATGAACAAAAACTTATTGAGAATATTGCCTCCACTCAATGTGACCAAACAAGATATTGATTTGTTTGTTGCAGCATTGAAAAAGATAGTGTAGATTCACATTCTGAAGGAAATAAAACGGCTTTAAAGTCAGTCCATAGTTACAAATCAAGATACGATGAAACATTATTTATCCATAAAAGATCTGCCTAGTATCAAATCAACGGTATTGGAAGCAATTGCGTTAAAGAAGGAGCCCTTACAACATCAAGAGTTAGGAAAAAATAAAACGATTGGGTTGCTTTTTTTTAACAACAGTTTGCGAACCCGTTTGAGTACTCAAAAAGCGGCATTAAATTTGGGAATGGAACCAATTGTTATGAATTTTGGTTCCGAAGGTTGGCAGTTGGAATTTGAAGATGGTCGTGTCATGGACCAAGGAAAATCCGAACATGTAAAAGAGGCTGCTCAAGTGATTTCTCAGTATTGCGATGTAATTGCCATCCGGGCTTTTGCAGGTTTAGAAGACAAACAAAAAGACGAAGCTGAAGAGGTTTTGTCGGCTTTTGTAAAATATGCATCGGTACCAATTTTAAACATGGAATCGTCTGTCGGACACCCACTACAGGCCTTGGCAGATGCAATCACTATTGAGGAGGTTGCACCAAAGAACAAAAAGTTAAAGGTGGTGCTTTCATGGGCGCCACATCCAAGAGCCCTGCCACATGCAGTTGGAAATTCTTTTGCCGAAATGGCGCTTGCTCACGAAGACAATTTTGAATTTGTGATTACACACCCAGAAGGATATGAATTGAATCCAGAAAAAACAAAAGGTGCCACCATTGAATACGATCAGAAGAAAGCGTTTGAAGGAGCAGATATTATTTATATAAAAAATTGGTCCTCTTATAAGGATTATGGACAGGTTGTATGTAAAGACAAATCCTGGACAATTGACAAAGAAAAAATGGCTCTTACCAATGATGCCAAATTTATGCATTGTTTGCCTGTTCGAAGAAATGTAGTGGTTGCAGATGAAGTAATTGATTCTGAAAACTCAATGGTCATTGAGCAAGCAAACAACAGAACGTATTCCGCGCAAATTGTCTTAAAGAAAATTTTAGATGAATTGCGCTAATTTGTAAATTGGGAAGATGAAAACATTTTTGTGGTACGAAATAACGAAAGCCGCATCCAAAAAGAAGAAACGCAGTTGAATATCAGAAAATGGAAAAATTAACAATTGTCAAAGTCGGAGGAAATGTCATCAATAATCCAAAAGTATTGGATGAATTTTTAGGTGATTTTTCGAGTTTGCAAGGGGCCAAAATTTTGGTACATGGGGGAGGAAAACGGGCTACCCAGTTGGCAAAAGATCTTGGATTGGAAGCCAAGATGATCAACGGTCGTCGGGTAACTGATGAGGCAACTTTGGAAATTGTGACCATGGTATATGCAGGTTTGCTGAATAAAAACGTAACAGCTTCTTTGCAGAAATTCAATTGCAATGCCATAGGGTTGTCGGGTGCAGATGGAAATTCCATTCAAGCACATAAAAGAGAGGTGAAGAATGTTGATTATGGTTACGCCGGCGATGTAGATGGTGTCAATGTAGAGAACATCGCAACCTTTCTAAAAGGAGGAATGACCCCTGTTTTTTGTGCAATTACACACAATACCAAAGGACAATTGTTGAATACCAATGCAGACACTGTTGCCAGTGCAATTGCAGTTGGGATGTCTGCTTTGTATCAAGTTTCTTTGGTCTATGTATTTGAGAAAAATGGTGTGTTGAGATCGGTAGAAGATGCTGCCTCTGTAATTACTCGAATCGATTCGACGAAATACGAGCTATTGAAAAAAGAAGGAATTATTGCGGACGGCATGTTGCCAAAAATAGAAAATTGTTTCGATGCCTTGCAAAATGGGGTTTCAGAGGTGATTATTGGGAATCCCACAGTTGTAAAAAACAAAGAACAACTTTTTACAACTTTGACCTTGTAACAAACGGATTGAAGAATATGTAATTCTTTTTTTAATTCATAGAATTTGCCGCAAAGGCCTCTGCTGGAATAGAAAGAATTAACAAATAGGATCGAACAAAGCTTAAAAGAGAATACCATGATAGCCACTTTGCAAAAAGAAGCGATTGCGCTTTTAAAATCACTCATTGAAACGCAGTCTTTTTCAAAAGAAGAAGAACCAACGGCAGATTTGCTGGCACTTTGGTTTGAGAAGAAAGGGATTCCTGTAAAAAGAGAATTGAACAATGTTTGGGTTGTGAACAAACATTTTGATGATAGCAAACCAACCATTTTGTTAAATTCTCACCATGATACGGTGAAACCAAATGTAGCCTATACTAGAAACCCGTTTGAAGCAAAAGTAGAGGACGGCAAGCTTTTTGGTTTGGGGTCGAACGACGCTGGCGGTTGTTTGGTAGGCTTGATTTCCGCTTTTGTTTATTTCTACGACAAGGAAAATTTAAAGTATAATTTTGTTTTTGCAGCCACTGCCGAAGAGGAAATTTCAGGTGAAAATGGGATTGCCCACATGCAACCTATTTTTCCGAAAATTGATTTTGCGATTGTAGGAGAACCCACGTTACTGGATTTGGCCATTGCCGAAAAAGGGTTGGTTGTATTCGATGCCAAAGTTTCAGGGACTCCGGGACATGCGGCACATATAAAAAATGAAGACAATCCTATCTTCAAAGCGTTGAAAGATTTGGAATGGTTTCAAAACTATCAATTTCCAAAGGTTTCAAAAGCACTAGGAGAGGTCAAAATGACGGTTTCTCAAATAAAAGCAGGAAAACAACACAATGTGGTGCCATCGGAATTGAATTTTGTGGTCGATTGTAGAGTGACAGATACGTACACAAATAAAGAAATTGCGGAGATCGTAGCTAAAAATACGGAGTGTGAGGTCATACCGAGATCCCTTCGATTGAATTCTTCTTCCATAAGCCCCGATCACGAGATTGTAAAAGCAGGTTTGACGTTAGGAAAAAAAACATATGGATCTCCGACGCTATCCGATCAATGCCGGTTGTCATGTCCATCATTAAAAATAGGTCCAGGGGATTCATTGAGATCCCACTCGGCCGATGAATTCATTTATGTGCATGAAATAGAAGAAGGGGTGTCTTTTTATATTGAGCTCTTGTCCAAAATTGTTTGACAAAAAGCCTTTTTCAAGAAACTTCTTTGAGCTATAAATAAATACTATCTTTGATTTTCAAAATAGAAGAGAGCATACAAAACAGAAAAATAGGAAAACATGAAACTTTGGGACAAAGGCTATGCCACCGATAAAAAAATTGATTTGTTTACCGTTGGCAACGATCGAGAATTGGATTTGCAGTTGGCAAAATATGATGTGCTGGGTAACATAGCTCAAAGCAAAATGTTGCATTCTATCGGTACGATTTCCGACGAGGAGTTGGAGGGGTTGGTTGCCGAACTGAATGTCATTTTAAAAACAGTGGAGGACGGGTCCTTTACCATTGAAGATACTTTTGAAGATGTACATTCAAAAGTAGAGTGGTTGTTGACAGAAAAGTTGGGAGATGCCGGAAAAAAAATTCACACCGCTCGTTCTCGAAATGATCAAGTACTTCTCGATGTTCATTTGTACGCTAAGGATGCGATCTTAGAGCTGAAAGAATGGGCAAAAAAATTGTTTGATTTGTTGATGAAGCTTGCCGACAAATACAAAAATCATTTGTTGCCAGGGTACACGCATCTTCAAGTAGCAATGCCCTCTTCCTTTGGAATGTGGTTTTCTGCTTATGCGGAAAGTCTTATTGACGACGTCTATTTTTTAGAAGCCGCTTACAAAATTGCCGACCAAAATCCACTAGGATCTGCGGCAGGTTATGGAAGTTCTTTTCCTATTGATAGAGAAATGACCACAAGATTGCTTGGTTTTGACACATTGAAAGTCAATTCAGTAGCCGCCCAAATGGGACGTGGAAAATTAGAAAAATCGATTTCATTTGCCATGGCAAGTTTGGCCGCCACACTCTCAAAAATGAGTATGGATATTTGTTTGTATATGAGTCAGAATTTCGGTTTTGTTTCTTTTCCTGACGAGCTGACAACAGGATCGAGTATAATGCCTCACAAAAAGAATCCAGATGTATTCGAACTGATACGTGGAAAGTGCAACAAACTACAAGCCTTGCCTTATGAATTGACATTGATTACCAACAATTTGCCAAGCGGGTATCACCGTGATTTACAATTGGTAAAAGAAGGTTTGATTCCCTCGGTATCTACGTTGAAATCCTGCTTAGACATGATGGTTTTCTCTTTGGAAAATATTGTGATTACTGAAAATATTGTATCTGACGAGAAGTACAAATACATTTTTAGTGTGGAAGAAGTAAATGCCATGGTCCAATCAGGGACTCCTTTTCGAGACGCCTACAAAATTGTAGGAGAGAAAATTGAAAAAGGGATGTTCAAACCAGATTTGACAGTAAATCATACACATATCGGGTCCGTTGGGAATCTAGGATTGGACAAGATCAAAGCCAAAATGAAATCTCTGTTTTCTTAATTTCTTTTTTCGAAGGAATAACTGGGCGGTTTGCTGTTATAAACGGCAAACAATTTTGTTGAATTATGATTATTTTTTTCGTTTATAGATTTATAAAATCTGAAATGAAATGATTTACATCAACACAATCGGTGCTTTCCAAACAGTACTTTTTTCCTGGTTTATTTACAAGCATAGCAATGACAATTTATTTAACAAATTGTTGTCGCTCTTGTTGTTTCTTCTAGGTCTGATTCTATGGGGAAATAGTCTGGTATTGCTTGATTTTCTACCCCCCGCTTTTTCTGCGTTCTTTTTTATAAGTCAAGGAGCCAGTGTTTTGCTAGCACCGATCATATACTATTACATCAATTTGATATCTGGGAATAAGATTCAAATTTGGAACCCTTTGTTTTTGTTGAGTGCCTTCCTATTATTGTATGTCTTGTTTCAAGGGTATTCTTACTTGACTTTCTCAGAAGTAGCAAAGGAAAAATACATTGTTGATTTGCAAAGTGAGTCGAGTTTTCCAGAACAGATGTTTCACTTTTATTGTTCACGTGATGCTTTGCAACAATTGTATTTTTCGGTTCTATGGATACAGGTTGTAAGAATAAGAACCGTATTGAAAAATGTGTTTTCTACCAGAAGTAGAACAAGGAATGATTTTGCCGTTAAATTTATTTCATTTGTTTGGGTGTTGAATTTGGTTTTCACAATTTTGTTGTTTGTGCTTCCCACCAATCAAATTCAATTCCTTCTTTTTCCGTCCAAAGCCATGATTGCCTTTAGTATTCTTTTGTTTTTCACATTGGAACAAAAAGCGTTGTTTGACAAGCAAGGCTATCAATCTTATTTGAACGATATGAAATTGCTTAAAAAAGTAGCTTGTAGCCCAGAGGTTGTCGAAAATCATGATTTATCAGTGGAGAAGATAAACAGGGTACTAAAGCAAGGAAAGTTGTACTTGAACCCAGCGATTACCATTTTTGACTTGGCGAAAGAACTCAATTCCAATCACCGAACTTTATCTGCATTTATCAATAAAGAACTCAATAAATCATTCTTGACTTTAATCAATGAACTCCGGGTAGAAGAAGCAAAAAAGAAACTGACGAATAATTCAAAAAGATTGACAATGGAAGGCATTGGTTTGGAGTCTGGTTTTAATAGTAGGGCCTCTTTTTACAGAGTTTTTAAAAAAGTAACTAGGAGAACACCTAGTGACTATGTCTCAAAAGTATAATTCGTCTTATTTTGTGTCTCAATAAGAGTTGTTTAGCGTCTTATTGTTAAAAATAAACACCTGATGTAAAGCGTTTTAAAAATAAAAATAGTCTCATTTCTTGTGATGAGACAACTAATATTTTATTGGAACAACCGAGTCCGCTACATTTGTAGTAGATAATTTTTGTGAAAAGGGAATTGGTATCTTGAGGATAAAAACAGACTCCTAACGAAATTATAGTGAAAGCATATTTTTTAGGGAGAATATCTTTACAAAAAGGTTTGAGTCTGTTCCTCAGATAATGTTTTAGATTTTATGAAAAGGTGGCTGTGAATGCAATCACGAGAAAATTAATTCTTTAGGGGTAGGGGACGTTTTTTCGAATGCAAGGCCACCTTTTTTAATGAGAACCGTCACAATAGGGTTTGTTTTGGCTGTTTCCACAGGTACACAAGAAGGCTTTCGTGTCCTCCGGAACTTTGAACAATAGAGGGGCAATGTCTTCTTTAAGCGCTCTGTGCGTTCCATCGCAAAAAGGCATATCTTTTGATTTTTTACAAGTACAATAAGCGTAAGCTTTGTCTTTGCTTAACAAACAAGCCTTCGGAGTAGGGATTGGTTTTTCCATACATCTTAACGATTTAGGCCTCAAAGGGCCAGATTATTTATTTCAATATTAAGAGTGCAGTGCTCGATCCGCAGTAGCGGCAAGACAGGCTTCCTTAATAGCCTCTGTATATGTTGGATGTGCATGTGACATGCGAGAAACGTCTTCTGCTGAGGCTCTAAACTCCATCGCAACAACCGCTTCGGCAATCATGTCGGCAGCTCTTGCACCAATCATGTGTACACCAAGTATTTCATCTGTAGTGGCATCTGCCAATACCTTCACCTGTCCATCAATGTCCATACTCGCTCTTGCTCTACCCAATGCACGCATTGAGAAACTCCCAGATTTGTAGGCAATTCCTTCTTCTTTTAATTGTTCTTCCGTTTTACCTACCGCTGCCACTTCTGGCCAAGTGTATACGACACCGGGAATTAGATTGTAATTGATATGCGGTTTTTCACCGGCGATGATTTCTGCAACAAGTGTTCCTTCTTCTTCGGCTTTGTGAGCTAACATTGCTCCTTTTACGACATCGCCAATAGCATAAATGTTGGAGATGTTGGTTTGCAAATGTTCGTTAGTTTCAATTTGTCCACCTTTGGTGACTTTGACGCCAATCGCATTCAAACCAAGTCCTTCCGTATAGGGTCTTCTTCCCACAGATACCAAGGAATAATCCCCCTTAAATTCTACAGCATTTCCCTTTTTGTCCTCTGCAGTTACAATGACCTCCTCGCCAGTGTTGGTTACGGAAGTTACTTTGTGACTTGTGTAAAATTTAAGTCCCTGTTTTTTCAGTGATTTTTGTAATTCCTTAGAAAGCATGCCATCCATACCAGGAATAATTTTAGGCATGTATTCAATGACCGATACCTGAGCTCCTAAACGAGCGTATACTTGCCCCAATTCAAGTCCGATGACACCCCCACCAATGATAATTAAATGTTTGGGAACCTCTTTTAAACTCAATGCCTCAGTTGAGGTAATGATTCTTTCTTTGTCAAGCTTTATAAAAGGAAGCGATCCGGGCTTTGACCCTGTCGCGATAATGGTTTTTGCGGCTTCAATTTTTTCGACCGAACCATCTGATTTCGAGATGTTGATGTGAGTTGTGTCAAAAAAGGTACCTGTACCTTCATAGAGATCGATATTGTTTTTGTCCATCAAATAATTGATTCCTCCGGAAGTTTGATTAACAACTTCTCCTTTTCGAGCAATCATTTTTTCAAAATCCAAGCTGAGTCCAGTGACACCAATTCCGTGTTTTTCGAAATGTTTTTTGGCATCATAGTAATGATGTGAAGAATCTAACAACGCTTTCGAAGGAATACAACCTACGTTCAAACAAGTACCTCCTAAGGTGCTATACTTTTCAATGATTGCTGTTTTCAATCCCAATTGTGCACAACGAATGGCGGCAACATAGCCTCCTGGACCTGATCCAATCACGGCAACATCATACTTACTCATAGTTTACGATCTTATAAAATTATGATGACAAAATTAAGAAAATCATTGCAACACCCTTCTTTTAAAAACATAATATTTTCAATAGTAAAATGTGAAAATCCTAGAATAGGGTACTTATTTTAGGATTATGAAATTATTTTTGTTTTGTGCTGTAGCCGTTCAATAAGAGAAATTTGCTCGCGTAGGGATTCATTTGTGGTTAGAATTCCAGTAATTTACAGATGCATGTAGTATCTTTGAAATCCATCACTTGATTATTTTATGAAACTGACCAACCAAGCGAAAAGTGCTGCAGGAGCCAAGGGAATCTTTCATGCGTTAAAAATGACCCGACGCATCGGTTCCTCTTTGAAAGTGTTTCAGCTTCTCAAAAATTTGAATCAGAAAGAAGGAACAGATTGCCCGGGATGTGCATGGCCCGATCCTAAAAAGCGTTCCAGCCTAGGAGAATATTGTGAAAATGGAGCCAAAGCCATCGCTGAAGAGGCCATGAAGGCCGATTGCGATGCTGATTTTTTTTCCAAGCATTCGGTGGCAACCCTTAAAACGCAAACAGACTTTCAACTTGGCCAGCAGGGTCGATTGATGCAACCCATGTGCATTCGCAAAGGGGAAACCCATTACAGCCCGATTGGTTGGGAAAAGGTGTTTGATTTGGTAGCAGCGGAATTGAAATCTCTTCCAAAACCTGACGATGCCATTTTTTACACTTCGGGTAGAACAAGTAATGAGGCGGCTTTTTTATACCAGTTGTTTGTGCGAATTTTTGGAACCAACAATTTGCCCGATTGCTCAAATATGTGTCATGAATCAAGTGGCGTGGCATTGAATCATACCTTGGGTATTGGAAAAGGAACGGTGAAATTAGAGGATTTTTATGAGTCCGAACTCATCTTGATTTTTGGTCAGAATCCAGGAACAAATCACCCACGAATGTTGTCTGCCTTGGAAAAAGCAAAAGCAAACGGGGCAAAAGTAGTGGTCATAAATCCGCTAAAAGAGGCAGGATTGCTTCGTTTTAAAAATCCTCAAAAAGTGACTGGCGTTCTGGGGAAGGGGGTTGCCATTGCAGACCTCTATTTGCAAATAAAAATCAATGAAGATGTTTCTTTGTTGAAAATAGTGCTCAAAGATTTGCTAGCGTTGTCAGTGAAGAATCCAGATGTTTTGGATCACGATTTTATCGAAAACAAAACAGAAGGTTTTCAAGAGTTTCAAAGAGAGATTGACAAGGTACATTCGGAGGAATTGATAGAGCGAACCGGATTGCAAGTTTCCGAAATAACCCAATTTGTTGAGCTCCTGGCCTCCCGCAAAAAGATCATCGCTTGCTGGGCCATGGGACTCACACAGCATGTGAATGGAGTAGATGCCATTCAAGAAATTGTGAATTTGTTGTTGTTAAAAGGCAGTATCGGAAAACCAGGAGCAGGAACTTGTCCCGTTCGAGGGCACAGCAATGTGCAAGGAGATCGCACCATGGGAATTCACGAAAAACCAAGTCAAGAATTTTTAGATACCTTGGCCGATACATTTCATTTTACACCTCCAAAAAACCAGGGGGTAGATGTTGTAGAGGCGATTCAGTTGATGCATAAGGAGAAGGGCAAAATTTTCATGTCGATGGGAGGTAATTTTTTGGCAGCGGCTCCGGATACGAACTTTACAGCGAAAGCCATGGAAAACTGTCAGATGACAGTGCACGTTTCTACAAAATTAAATCGTTCGCACCTGCATCACGGAGAAATAGGGTTGATTTTGCCTTGTTTGGGACGAACCGATCGGATTGTGGAGGCGTCAGGAGAACAAAAATTAACGGTGGAAAATTCCATGGGGATTGTTCATAGTACCCGCGGAAATATGGCTCCTAGATCCAAATTTCTATTGAGTGAACCACATATCATAGCCCAGATCGCCGCGAAAACCGTTGGAGATAAAATTGTTGATTGGACTGGTTTGATTGACAATTACGATCGCATTCGTGACTTGATTTCAAAATCGATCAAAGGATTTGAGTCGTTTAACGAAAAATTAAAAAACGAAAAGATTTTTGAGTTGCCAAACGGTCCCAGAGAGGGGGTTTTTACCAATGCTATAGGGAAAGCACGTTTTACCACAAATGCACTCTCAAATCATCAGCTCGAACAAGGGGAATTGCTAATGATGACCATTCGAAGTCATGATCAGTTCAACACCACCATTTACGGTTTGGACGATCGCTATCGTGGAATTTATGGCATTCGAAAAGTGGTGTTGATGAATGCGATGGACATCAAACACTTGGGCTTGGATTTGAATTCGACCGTGACAATATACAATGAGTACCACAACAAAAGGAGAGAGGTGAAGGACTTTACTATGGTTCCTTATGACATTCCGCAAGGGTGTGTGGCTACCTATTTCCCCGAATGCAATCCTTTGATTCCCATATCGGAAACCGCAAGGCAAAGCAATACCCCTGCGAGCAAGTCGATCAAGGTAAGAATCGCTCAATGAGATTCCGATGGATTTATTTGAGCTCCAAGGGAAATAACAAATACAATATAGAATAAGGTATCAAAGTCGAGAGTTTTTTCAGTACAATTTTTTTGGAGTCTGGACAATAAAACATGTTTGGGAATATTTAGTTCTTCGATGTTTAAATAAAAGAGGAGATTTTTTCAACATCTGTAATTAATAAAGAAATTAGTTTTTCAAATGGAACAAGTATAATAGCCGATATTGAGTTTGAGCAAAAAATGAATGACGATGGAGAGATTGAAATTGGAACGATATCAATATTTAACGTTACTGATGTGTTTGAAGACTCGAAAAGAATAGAGACTAAACGAAAGAAAAGGAACAGAGAGTTAAGAAACCAGACGAAAATGGATTTTGACAATGAAACTGAATAAAAAAGTACTGCACACAACAATGAATAACCCCAATTACTGCGGATTTGACTAATTCCGAATCCGTTAGCTAGTGCTAAATCGAAAATTAACGCATATTAATCATAACTGACGATTATACGAGACCGTTGTCTTTTATTAAAAACCAAACAAAACTTTGAGTTGATACCAAATTTTGGTATTTTTGAGAAAATTCAGTTTTTTATGAAAAACACATCAATATCGCTTGGGAATTATTTTGACCAGTTCGTACAGACACAAGTTTCTGCCGGACGTTATAAAAATGTCAGTGAAGTAATCAGAGCAGGACTTCGACTTTTAGAAAATGAAGAAAGCAAAGCAATTGCGTTAAGAAATGCTATTCAAGAAGGAATTGATAGCGGAATTGCGCACGATTTCGACCCCAAAAAAAATCTTGAGGAATTAAAAGCGAAACGCAAAAAGAATGGCCAAATATGAACTGACCAACAAGGCCGTAGCGGATTTGAACGGAATATGGGAATACACGCTCGAAAATTGGTCTGAAAATCAAGCTGACAGATACTACGATATGCTGCTTGCCATTTGCCAAGACATAGCCAACAATCCAGAATTGGGAAAAAACTATGATGGAATTAAATCTGAACTTTTCGGACTAAAAGCTAACCGACACGTCATATTTTATCGAAAATCAGAATCAAACCCAATTGAAATAACTAGGATTTTGCACGAACGAATGGACTTGAAAAAAAGAATAACCGAACAATAAAAACGATGCCCAACAATGGCTGTAAGTAATTGCCTGCCTGTCCGAAGGCTTTTAAAGTTAAATGCAAAACACCCAACTACGCATAGCCAAGACCGTTGGGGGTAATTTGAAAATATGAACGAACTTTTAGATTATTTTAAAAATACGATTTCAATCTCTCCTGAAATAGAAAGCAAACTAAGTGAAATAATCAAAGAAAAGAACTTGGTTAAAGGAGAACAAATACTTACTGAAAACGCTATTAAAAAAGAGCATATTTTTGTTGTAAGTGGTTGTTTACGTTCTTTTTTCAAAACGGAAGACGGCAAAGAACACACCCTACAGTTTGCTATTAAAAACTGGTGGATAAGCGATTATATAACACTTTATACAGACAACAAAGCTGTTGTTTCCATCGAAAGCTTAACCCATTCAAAGGTTTTAATAATCGATAATTCTAACGTTGAAAAATTTTATCAAGAATTTCCTCAATTTGAAATCATTCAGCGGAAGAATTTTGAAAAGCGAATTTCGGCACTTCAAAAACGAATTTTAAACTTATTAGCATTAACTGCTGCTGAAAAATACAATCAGTTTATTGAAGATTATACGGAATTCGAAAAAATAATCCCGAACTATCAGATTGCCTCATATCTGGGGATTACTCCTCAGAGTCTAAGCAGAATTAGAAAAGAAAGAATCAAAAACTGATTTATTAACCTAGATTCATATGTGCGTTTTGATTATCGTTTAAATTTGTACGATAATTAAAAATATGACAATGAGTTTTTTAGACAAATTAAATGAACGATACGCCACCAAAGCGATGAATGGCGAAGTGGTTCCTCAAGAAAAAATAGATAATATTTTAGAGGCCATTAGGTTAGCGCCAACATCGAGTGGGTTACAGCCTTTTGAAGTTTTCGTAATTACAAATAGTGATACGAAATCGAGTATCAAAGAAATTGCATGGAATCAATCGCAAGTGACAGATTGTTCCCATTTATTGGTATTTGCAGCTTGGGACAATTACACAGCAGAACGTATTAATTATATGTTCGATTTAACAAACGAAATAAGAGGTTTTAAAAATGAAGGTTGGGAAAACTATCGTCAAATGTTGTTAGATGGTTACCCTAAACGTGATCCTGAAACGAACTTTGAACATGCTGCAAGGCAAACTTATATTGCCTTTATGGCGGCCATGACGCAAGCTGCGTACGAAGGTTTAGACAGCACACCAATGGAAGGATTTGACCCTGAAGCTTTAGATAAAATTCTAGGGTTGCGCGAAAAAGGATTACGAAGTACACTTCTATTGCCAATAGGTTATAAGGATGCAAACAAAGATTGGTTGGTCAACCTTGTAAAGGTTAGAAAACCGATGGAAAAATTAGTAACATTTATATAAATCAAACCATGAAGAAAAAAGTACTATTAACAATAGCAAGCATCATCTTACTCGCTTTTGTTGTCTTATACTTTACAACAAGACCAACAGAAACGGAAGACGGATCTTATATTCCATCACCTTTAGCCTTAAAATTAGCCACATCTCCGACTACAAATTTTGATAATACTGTTTATGAAAACAAGTACATAGGAAATAAAAAGGTGTTAATGATTTGCACAGAGCAAAAAAATATGACCATGGCCAATGGTAAAAAGTTTTCAACTGGAAATCATCCTGTCGAAATATTTTTACCGGTGCTTCATCTGATAAATGCCGGCTTTGATGTCGATGTGGTAACACCCAATGGAAAGCCAGTAGTCATTGAACGATGGGCAATTCCCCAAGACGATGCGCATGTAAAAACAATATATACTGAATTCAAAAAGAAATTTGAAAACCCAGGAAACTTATCTGATTTTGTTGCCAACTCTATGAATGAAAGCTCAGATTATGCTGCTATTTTTATTCCTGGAGGTCATGGAGCAATGCTTGGACTACCAGAAAACGAAGATGTGAATAAACTAATAAAATGGTCGCACAATAATGATATGTTTACACTAGCAATTTGTCATGGTCCAGCAGCATTATTAGCAGCAGGTTTAGATAGTAACAAAGATAATTATATATATAAAGGCTATAAAATCGCTTCATTTCCAGATGCTGCAGACGAACAAGGACCTATGATTGGTTATACACCAGGTCATATGCCATACAAGTATGGAGAGAAATTAAACAACTTGGGAGTTACAATCATCAACGAAGAAGCTGATAATACAGTTCATAAAGACCGAAAATTAATTACAGGAGCTAGTCCTTTCGCTGCTAATGATTTTGGAAAATTAGCCGCAACTGAATTACTTAAAGAGGCAAATAAATAAAAAACTACCGCCAACAACGTGTATAAGTAATAGCGACTTGAGTTTTAATTCAAGTCGCTATTACTTTTTTTTTTAAAATTACTTTCTGAAAAGTAGTGTTTATAAATTCGCTACTACTCATACACGAGATGTTAAACACGCAACGCTAAAATCTTCTCTTCTCGTTAAAAATAGGGAGCTACACATTTCCCTAATTATGGGGATTGTATGGGTGCTATATTTTTTAGATTTTTATTAAAAAATTGCAATTCATCTCTACCAAAATACGATCGTAACTTTTTTTATCTAAAAACTTAATAGTCAGCTATTTAGTAGAGGTTATATAAGGAGGATATAAACCGCACTGGTGTTTAGCCAGTGTTGTAGATAATTTGAAAAACCAAAAAGGGTTGGCAACCCACAATGATAGTGTGAACAAGCTGAAAAAACACTTTAAATATGGAGTAAGCATTTATTTAAAAGGAAAATATTATGTCTAACAAAAATGTAGAAGAAGTAAAAAAACTAACAATGGAACACTTTGGAATAAGTGACCCTAAAGAAGTAGAGTTCATAACAGAAGAATACTTGAATCATGATTATCAAGATGACGTTGAAGATGAAAGCAGATATGAATGGGACGATTCATTACAAAAATTCCTGACAACCTACTACGTTCACAACACATCATTTGATGGTAACTATTACAATTACCATAGAGGTGATGGAAGCCTATCTCAAGCATGTAGCCATGCAAATTACAGAAGAGTTCCATTTAATGGATGGACACATAGAAACACTGGAAGGAGATGTTCACATGGTGGGAGTGCTCATAGTCAAATTGCAGTTATTAGAAGTACATAAAAACTGCATAGAACAACGCATATAGCTTATGGCGGGTGAACGGCTACCAGCAAGGTTTTCGCTTCGTTGCTAGCTTTAATCCGGAGGACAAGAAAGTGCTTCGAAACCGCCACAAGCCATATGAAAACCGTTATCCAGTGTTAGCATTCATTGAAAAAACGTACTCAAGTTTTATAAATATGAATAAACAAACAAAATCGATAATAATGGGAGGAGTAGTTGGAGGAGTTGTTTACGCCAGCATGATGGCTGGATTTAACTTTGCCGATGGACAAGATTTCAAAATTTGGAAATTTATATTCCACACTTCATTTTTTGGAATATTTATGGGAGTATTGACTCGATATAATTTGAGAAAACAAGCGAAAAAAGAAAATAATAAAACTGAATAAAACAACAAAATAACAACAACCAATATAATCTATTGCTAGCCCTCACCTGCCTACTTAAAAAAAATCTTTAGCCATTTTCTATTCGGTTTGTATTTACTAAATTAGTAACAAAAATATAAGCTAGACTTTACGAAGTATTTGTAAAAATTGAACCCCTATGCGATCCTTAGTTATCATCCTATCCATAAACTTATTTTTTATAGTAAGCTGTAAAGACGCTGAACCTAAAAAAAGTGAAAAACTTGTAGATTCGTCTTTAGATCAGGAAGAAATAAAGCAGATTGCCAAAGAGACCTACATTGCCTTATTCCCCTTAGTATACAACTATGGCACCATGTACAAGCAAGCAATTAATAAGACCGCACCAGAATACATTGGTGGTTTTGGTGTCTACAAACATTATGGCTTATCATCTCCAAAAAACAGAGACATTCCAACACCAAACAATAATACGCCTTATTCTTGGGCATGGGTTGATTTACGAGCAGAACCCTGGGTATTAACAATGCCCCCATCTGATGGGAACCGTTATTACGTCTGTCAATGGGATGACATGTGGGGCTATGTAATAGATGCCCCAGGTTCTATCATCGACGGACAAAACGGAGGCAATTATTTATTGGCAACTAAAGATTATGACCAAAAAATGCCTCAAGGAATAAAACGCATTATTTATTCTGAATCTCAATTTGTTGGAACCTTAACAAGAACTGGAGTAAATGGTTTAGCAGACCTACAAGCCATGAAAGAAATTCAAAACGGATATGTTTTACAGCCCTTGAGTAGCTTTATTGGAGCTGAACCTAAAAAAGAAATAGAAAAGATTAACTGGATCCATTATAATGATTCTGATCTTAAAAACATCAACTTCTTTAGGTATGCCAATTTTATGCTCAACTATACCCTAGCTAACGCAGCAGACAAAACCATGTTACTGAACGCTAAGAAAATTGGAGTAGAAGCTGGCAAAGCATGGCCTCCAAATGAAGTGGATAGTGTATTTGTAAAGGCGGTTAACAATGGAATTGGTGAGGCACTTCAAGAAATTGAGCAGCAGGTAGCAAAGACCTCAGACGGAAAGAAATTATTTAACACCAGAGAAGTTATTGGTGAAGATTATCTGAATAGGACCGTGGGTGTAATTGTTGGTCAATTTGGCAATTATCCATCTCAAGCCATGTACCCAGGATTTCAAAAAGATAGTGAGGGAAATTTGCTCGATGGTAGCCTATACAATTATGCCTTAACCTTTCCTCCTGGAGCATTGCCTCAAGCAGATTACTTTTGGTCCTTTACCATGTATGATCTTCCTGATCGATTCTTGATAGAAAACCCAATAAATCGATACAGTATTGGGAGTCTGTCTACATCACTAAAAAAAGGAAAAGAGGGTGCTGTAACTATCTATTTTCAAACAGATTCTCCCGGTAAAGAAAAGGAAGGAAATTGGTTACCTACTCCTAACGGGCCTTTCTATACTGTTTTGCGTATTTATGGGCCTGGTGAAAATGAGTTAAATGGTACTTACCAACTCCCAAAAATTAATAAATTTGAAAAACAATAATAATCCTTAATGTAAAAAAATGAAAAACGTTGAAAAAGAAAAAAGAAACTCCTTTTTTAAAACAATAACGTTCACAATTCTTATGTGTTTGTGTATGAATACCTCTGCGCAAACCAATTCAGACATGATCTCTATACCTGCAAAAAACAATGTTTATTTTGATACAGGAATTTTTCCTGGTGCTCATGTTCTTATGAATTATGAACGAAAAATTCATGAATCGAATGCTGTTTCTTTGTATGGTAGAGTTGGTTTTGGCTATGCCGGAATGATTTTAGGAGATGGAGGTGGTGGTGTGTTAGGTGCGGCAACTATGCTTACTGGAAAAGGAAATTCTCATATGGAATTTAACCTAGGAATTTTTTCTGGAAAAGATAATAACGATCCTTTTATACTGCCTTTATTAGATGTGGGATACCGATACCAAAAACCTGAAGGAGGCTTAATTTTTAAGCTTAAAGCTGGTGTTTTGGGCATCTTTAGTGTTGGTCTCGGATATGCTTTTTAATTCGTAAATTTATTACCCTAGAGAAGGTATAAAATTTATAATACTATGGAGCTTAATATTTTTGGGAAACCACTTATTCCGTGTTGCACCAATCCCATGACCGGATATTTTAGAGATGGTTTTTGTAGAACCGTTTCAGAAGACACCGGAACGCATACGGTTTGTGCTGTAGTAACTGAAGCGTTTTTAACCTATTCTGCATCAAGAGGAAATGATTTAATGACACCCATACCGCATTGGAACTTTCCGGGCTTACAACCCGGAGACAAATGGTGCTTGTGTATTTCTAGATGGTTAGAAGCCGAAAAAGTAGGAAAAGCTCCGCCTATTGTTTTAGAGGCTACTCATCAAAAATCATTACAGTATGCCTCATTAGAATTGTTGCAACAATATGCCTATGTGTAGAAAGCCTTTTTTATTTGAGAGAGGCTATAACTTGCATCGCAGCTTTTTCTCCGGCAATCATTGCCGCATTTAAAGAGCCATTTAAGTGTACATCACCTGCTAAATAAATACCAGAAGATAGCTGTGTTTCTGAGGGCGAAACTTCATATTTAATATCTTTTAAATCTGGTAATGCTCTTTTTATGTGATAAATAGCCAAAAAAGTAAGGTGGTCTATAGTGCACTCTTCTTTTAATTGCTTCGTAACAGCAGCTATTAATTGTTTTTCAGACAACTGATGTGCTTTAACTACAGTTACAGACAATAATTCTTCAGTATTATTGGTATCAGTAGCTACACTCGTATGATAAAAAATATTATTAACTAGACCATGTGCATTAGACAATAAACCAATCATAGGTTTATTTATCATCCTTTTTTTAGCTGTAAAATAAAGGGTTTGACAAGATTTCCAAATAAGATTTTTTGGAGGCGCATTGCTTACCAGTTTACTGGCATCTGTAGCAATAATTGTTGCAGTACTTGCCAACTTTTCTCCTGTATGCAGTACAATTTCATCATTAGACACCGAACTTACTTGGGTGTTATATTGAAAAGTTGTGTGCTTTAAATTTGACACTAACTGTTTCGAGATTTCTTCTATACCTCCTTTAGGAAGAACCGCCAAACCTTCTCCAAACATTTTAAACACAAATTCAAACATTCTACTAGAGGTTGTTAGCTCATTTTCTAAAAATATTCCTGTGAAAAATGGAGTAAAAAACTGAGCTATAATTTGGGAAGAAAACCCAAACTCTTGCAAATACGCTTTGGTACTTATTTCATCAGATGAAAAAATAGCCTCAATAGACTTATTTTTCAATTTCATATTTAATTGAAAAATTTTAAACTTATCAGAAAAGGTTCCCACTCCTGAAAAGAGTGTAGAAAAAAGTGTAGAAATATCTCTTAAAGGGTCTCCAATAATTTGTTGTTTTCCATTGTTAAAAATAACGGCACCAGGTTTTAATTCTTGAAGTTTAAGCGCTTTAAAATCTAAATATTTTTGAGCTGCTGGATACGAAGATAGTAACACTTGAAACCCATGATCTAATTGAAAACCTTCGGTAATATCTGTTTTCACTCTTCCTCCTGCTCTGGCTGATGCTTCCAGAATAATTGGATGATAGCCTTTGTTTTCCAAAACCTGAGCTGCTACCAAACCACTAACTCCTGCTCCAATAATATAAATTTTAAAATCTTCTTTATGCAATGCGCTTCAATTAAAAAGTTATTTGTAAAATTACTATTTAAATTATAAAATAAATTTTTAATTTACAGACTTCAAATGATTGAAATTACGCGTTTACTTCTAGACTTTGGCATGTGTATTCTGATATGGATGGTGCAATTAATAGTATATCCAAGCTTTGCTTTTTATAAGAATACCCAACTGCTTACGTGGCATAAAACCTATACCAAAGCTATTGCTCTTATTGTGATTCCTCTTATGCTTGGGCAGTTAGGTATAGCCATATATCAGGTGTTCCTTGTACAAAATAGCTATACTTTAGTTAGCATTGTATTTGTGGTTTTTCTATGGGGCATCACTTTATTAAAGTTTGCGCCTATGCATCAGCAAATTTCTAAAGGGAATACGCAAATTCAACTCCTAAAAACATTAGTACAAATGAATTGGATCAGAACCATGATTTGGACTTTGTTGTTTGTGTTGAGTAGTGCCTCAGTTTTATTTTTATAGGATTCCTTATATTCGAATTACTCTAGTTCAAGTAAAACCTACTATGATTAAAAAATTAGACCATAATAATGTTGCAATTGCTACTAAAATGCGTATTATTTTTCAGGAATCATATACTGTAGAGGCTGTATTGCTAAATGCTGAAAATTTTCCACCTTTACAAAGACCTCTCGAAAGTTATATAGAAAGTAAAACTACTTTTTTCGGGTACCATATCGAAGGGGAAATTGTTGGAATTATTGAAGTTAGCTCTAATGAAAACACTATACACGTTAATAGTTTAGTAGTGAGTCCTCATTTTTTTAGACAAGGTATAGGAAGAAAACTCATACAACATGTCTTGCAACACTTTTCTTCCAAAGTTTTTACCGTTGAAACGGGCCTAGAAAATATACCTGCATCAACCTTGTATAAAAATTTTGGTTTCAAAGAGGTTAAACAATGGGATACAGATCACGGTGTTCGAAAAGTCAGGTTTGAATTAAACCTATAAACATGACTAATAAAACTAAAAAGAGCCACCGAAAAAGGTGACTCTTTAAAGCTATTAAACCTGTGAATCATTATTTAATAATACGGGTATAGGTTACGGTCTTGGGTTGATTTTTTCCATAAGCAACTCCAACATCTCTTGCTGCTTGAATCATGGCAGCCGCATTGTCTAATTTTCTGTTCTTGATCGCTTGACTATCTTTATATTTTTCATAATTTAAGTCCCACTCTCGTTGCTCTCTCTCGTCTAATAAACTAGATATTTCTTGAGCTATTTGAAGGCTTTCTTGATAACAGGGTGAGCTTGCATTAATTTTTGCTAGTGCATTTGCTGCAGAAGAAGAATTTCTATTTGCCCAATGCCCTCTGGCCTCTCCTAAATATTTAGAACAAAGACCAACATTAATTTCTTTTAAGAGTGCTGCTACATCACTGTAACAATCCATATCTTGAGTGAAAAAATTCAAAATTTGAGAGGCTCCAGAAAAATCTCCATTAGCAATTAAGGCTCTGGCCTCAGCAATTTTTGATTGACATTCAAATTCAAACTTTCTCTTGGTAATTTCTACCGCTAAATCCATAGATTTATCATAACACTCTTTAGTTACCTCAGGTACCTGATTTAGTAAAAAAACAGCTTCATCAAACTTCCTAGAATCAGCCAAAGCAGAAGCTTCTTTTAAAATAAAATCACACTTAGAATTGTAGTATTCAATGATCTTCTCTTTTCCTTCCTTTATAGCCTGTTTAATTAATTTGTGCCTTGGATTAATTTTTCTGATGGCAGAAATAAAAGCTTTGTCTTCTGAATTACCAATTCCTTTAAATTCGACAAATTCTGAACTAAATGCTTTCCCGTCTATTCCATCACCAACTGCTAAAGTAGTTTCTATGGTAACTAGATATTTAGGTGGCGCAGTAGCAGTAATATCTTTGGTTAAAATATTAATATCTCCAGAAATAATAAATCTATTATTCCCTGAAGCTCCACCTCCACCCATACCATTTCTACTTGCAATTTGCCCTAGTTTAGTAACAAATAATTTTCGAGCACTTGGTGCATTTTCAAGAATGTCATCTGGAACAAATGTATTTAACACTATTCTTGCTTCGTCATCACTCTTTCCTAAGTCATTTTGCGATTGAATGGAAAGTGATAATGATAATAAAAAAACTATTATTAAACTTTTTCTCATAATATTTATTTTTCTCCTATTGTTATTCTTGCTTTACCTAATCCTAAAGTGGTTACCTTAGAAGGATACCCAAATTGCTTTTTTATAAAACTAGAGATTTTCTTTGCAAACTTCGTGGCATCCATGGGTTCAATTACTGGATCTCCTCCACCAAATAAATCCTCAACTTCTTCATTCATTTCTATTCTTAATTGCGTAATTCCAATTTTATTTTCACCAGGATTGAAAGAGAAATTTCTGTCTTTAGCAATTGAACCTACGAAACCTCTAATTAATGAAGAAAACTCCATTTCTCTACCTTTAAACTCAACATCGTCATTGAAATAATATTCAAAACTATCAAATCTTCTAAAGTCTAAAGCAATTTCCCTGCCATTTTCAGCTATATTTTTGAAATGATCTTGATGTCTGGCTAAGAAACCATCCATTTTATCTGTTACTGCTTGTCTAAGCAATGCGCCTACAGATGCACTCATAGACTTTGGACCATCATCATTGGCAACACCAATAGATTTATTGGTATAGGAATCTAAAGCGTCTATTCCGTAAGATACCCATGTTTGAATACCATTGGTCTCAACAGACCAAGTTACTTTCCATGTAATATCAGCTTTTGCTACATTTAATAATTCATCTAAAATACTGGTCTCTTGAGCTCCACCATCTCTACCTTCAACTGCATTATCCATGGCATCTCCTTGACTTATACTTTTCATAGTTTCAGCTAACCTCACAGTAGGGTACCCTCTTTCAGATACCATCTTGTCTAAAGTACTAATGGCTATATTTAAGTTTTTATCTAATAGAGCTGAAGCATAATCTGGTACTAAAGTTTTCACACCTTGATTGTCTACAAACTTAGCATATCCATTATCTTTCAACCATCCATCACTTGGAAAAATCATAATCGTAGGCTTCATTCCACTGCCTCCACCTAATGCAGCACCAATCGGTTCTATAATTTTATCATACTCTAATTTTTTTCTTAACTCGTCTACATTTACAGAAATGATGAATGTTACTTTATTCATTTTTCTTTTTAACTTTTCTGAAGATTCAGCAGTACCAGAGGGCGCAGTTGCATACTGATTGTATTGTCTTGTATTGTAAAAGAAATCCTCAAAGTATTCAAAGTTATCATTGTAGACTCCATTTTTAATTAATGGTTCTTTGGCAGTACATCCTAAATTATTTCCGGCAACTCCCTTAAATAAAACAGCATGGATAGCATTTTTTTTAGCTTGATTGAGTGCCAATCGTACATCACCAACATAAGAAGTAACTTGAATTAAGTAGGAACTTCCTGTTCCTCCAGACTCGCTACATATAGATTCATATTGCCAGTTTCTTGTTCTTTCCTCAGTTACTTTTCTATTACTATTTGTTTGAGAAAATAGAGAATTAATAGGAACTATTAATAGAGCTATTATACAGATTTTTAAAAATTTCATATGTTATTATTTAATTAGTCTTACAAAGTGAATTCCAGGTACAAATTTTTTACTACCCTTCTTGAAATAAGTTAGCCCAGGTTCAATGTCTTCTCCAGTCCAAGTATTGTCCCAAACTCTTTTTTTGTCAACTTTCATTGTACCTATCCTTTTATATTTTCCATTTTTTGTTTCTAATACTTCAAAGGTTTCTCCACCCTCAATACCTTCTTTTTTACCAGCAGCTAAAGAAAAATTATCTCTTAAAGGAAAAATTGGTTTAAATATATCATTTTTCTTTTGTAATTTAACCAGAACCTTATCCATATTTCTTATGGTAGACAAATCAAAAACATCTTGTTCAGTTCTACCCTTATCTTCTTTTTTTAATGAAAAAGTTACCAATGAAGTTGCTTTTTCTTGACTTATAAACTCCAATTCAAAATTAGCTGCAGCAAATTTTTCTAAGTCAATTTTTTTCTTCTCTTGATCAATTGTAGTTAAAAATAAATTAAATACATCTTGGTCCCATTTTAATCTATACAACCAAGCTGTAGTCCAAACAGAAAACCCTTCAGAAGTTTTTTCATATATTTTATCAGCTACTTTGTAAGCTTTAGCCTGTAACATTGCAGGTAATTTAGTAACCTGCTGGTATGCAACCTGTCTTATCGCTTCAGCGGCTATAGCGTTACTTACATAATTTAATCGAGTGTATACTACAAATGTATTGTTAATTAACGAATTCATTTGGTCAATACCTCCTGTTCCAGATGCGCCAGCTATTGCCGCCATTTCCATAGTTTTAGTTTGCAATGCTCTTAAAGTAACTGTAGCCATATTATAAGAACCATCATCTTCTATGTTGAACCACTTTTTAATGATTTCATGAGCCATCTTATTGGATGTATTGTACTTGTTAAGTTGTAACTTAACCATAGAATTGTCCTGAACTTTTACTAATCCAGCTGTACTTCCCTCAACAGCTCCCTTAGCTGCATCAGCAATAGCATCACCTAATAAACTTTTTTTCTTACCAGAAGCTGCTTTTTCTTCATCTGTTAGTTCATATTCAGATAATTTAATTTTGTTTAGGTCTATGCGATGGTCATTATAATTTTGAGGGAATTGAAATTTATTATAGGAATTCAATACTTTGTCTCCATTGTCAAAACTAAAATCATCAACTAAATGCATGTGAAGTGAACTTCGCACAAAATCTTTTTTTTGTTGAGCTAATAGTAAATTAGGGATAACCAATAATAAAATTAGTACTGTTTTTTTCATGATGTTTGTTTTTGGTTTTTAATTAATTAGTTGATAAATATTCACACTACATGAATTTAAAAAATAAAAAAAATTAGTGGGGTAATGATATTACTGGGGTAATAACCTATTTATGGGTAGTAAATACGTTTGGGGTAGAAATCTTTTTTGAGGGGAAAGATAAATTTAAATTAAATTTAAACTAAAGTTAGTTTTACTTTAGTACAAGTTTAGTACATTTTAAAAAATATATAAATTATCTAAAACAAACGTGCATATTGAAGGAACAATAAAACAAAAACAGAGACGAAAAAAACTAGAGAAAAATTGATTAAGAAGATTTTAAACTTTCGAATAGCGCTTTTGTTGTTAATTTTATCTAAAACATTGTATTCATAGTTATAGTTAAAATTATAATTATAGTAACCACTATTCTTTCGGTTTGAATAAGATTTCCTTTTACGTCTAGATACTTTATTTTTAATGGTATTATTGAGGTACTTTTTGTAAAGGTATTTAGCAATTTTATTTTCAGAATTTAAACCATGATCATATTTTTCTTCATTAACAAAAAATGAATAATTTTCTTCATCTTGTATTTTTATCGCAATTAAATTCTCATCAAAAAACCCATGTTTATATAAATTTTTCACACTCTTTTTTTCAACAAGAAGTGTGTTTTTTCCTAAATATCTCCAAGATGAGATATCTACTTTACCATCTTCAGAGATTAAAAGTTCTTTATTTTTTCTAAAAATATATAGTTTCTTTTTGGAATTAATTTCATCAACTAAAACCCAATGATGGCTAATTATTAGAGAAGTATTGTCAAATTTCTGTGAAAGTTTACTTACACGAGGTATTAGTACAGAAAGGTTAGTTTCCATTTAATGAGGAGATTAGGGGTTTTCTTTTTACTGTGTATGTTTCTTTTACCAAAACAACACAAAACAAAAATATATTTTTTTTTTATAAAAATGAAATGAAAAACAAATTTTGTATAATGTTAGCCCTGTTTTTTTAAACATAAAGCATTCAATAAAACAGATTTTTAGTAATAATGCAGAAAAAGTTAATTATTATTTTAAAAAAGTTAATCCTCCGAATTTAGTTAATTCTTTTTTAGTTAAGAGGAGCGTTCTTACTTTAATAGAAACTCTGTTTTTTGGATTATCCAATGAATCTGTTGGTAGTGTTGCAATTTTATTTAAAACATCAAAGCCCTTAAATAATTGACCAAAAACAGTGTAATTATTGTCTAGTCTAGGAATACCCTCAGCATCATGAACTATGTAAAATTGACATCCTGCGGAGAGTTTCTCAGGATTATCGTCTCTTCCCATACCAACAGCACCATACTGATGTTTAATTTTAGTTATGAATTCTGGCTCGATAAGATAAGGAGAGTTTGAAAACCCCTCAGGAACATCTGGGCATCCACCTTGAATAACAAAGTCCTCAATTACTCTGTTGAAACTCAAACTATCCCAATACTTATCATTCGATAATTCTATAAAACTCGCTTTATGCAATGGAGTTTCATCATAGAGCCAAAAATACATATCTCCGTATGAAGTGTTTATATGACCTACTTCATACTTCTTCGTACTCAAATCTTTACATGAAACAATAACAAATAAAAAAACTAGAAAAACTTTTCTCATGATGAATAAAAATAAAAAGCTTAAGGTAATAAAAATAAAAAAAGCATCTCATTTGAGATGCTTTCGCGGTCTGGACGGGACTCGAACCCGCGACCCCCTGCGTGACAGGCAGGTATTCTAACCAGCTGAACTACCAGACCGTTGCTTAAAGCGGTTGCAAATATAAGTCAGTTTTTTGTATATCCAAACAGAAAGAGTGAAAATTACAGCATTTTTTGTCTACTTAAAAAATAGCTAGTTAATACTTGATAAAAACCTTGTTTAACATCTACAGGAACATAATCTATCTTATATTGTAGGCATTTATTCTTTAATTCCTTAAAATAAGAATTTACCATCTCTTTGTACTTTTCTTGAATATTTTGAGCAAATAAATTAATCTCTTCACCGGTTTCAATATCAATAAATTTTTTTGGAGTATTATCAAAATCAAAATTCAATTCTGTTTCCATGTCATAGGTATGGAACAGAACAACTTCATGTTTATTATGTTTTAAATGTCGCAGAGCTTCAAACATTTCCTCCTTACCTATATGGTTTTGAAACATATCAGTAAACAAAAAAATTAAAGAGCGTCTATGAATTTTTTTAGCAATTTCATGTAAGTACTTGTGGGTCTGAGTTTTGGCATTAGACACGCTTGTCAGAAGATTTTCCAATTGATGAAAAAGCATTTTTCTGTGTCGATCACTTCCTTTTTCTGGAGCATAGTATTGATATGAGTCTGCAAAAATACTAAGGCCAACAGCATCACGCTGTCTTTTTAATACTTCCATCAAAGCAGCCGAGGCTACTGCCGAAAAACCAACTTTATTTAATCGATTTAAGTGTTGCTCTTTTACAATAGGATAATGCATAGAGGCAGAATTATCTATGATAATATGACAGCGTAAATTGGTTTCCTCTTCGTATTTCTTGGTGTATAACTTTTCAGTTTTTGCAAAGAGTTTCCAGTCTATATGGCGCGTGCTTTCTCCCTTATTGTACAACTTGTGCTCAGAAAACTCTACAGAAAAGCCATGAAAAGGACTTTTATGCATTCCTGTAATAAATCCCTCTACAACTTGTCTAGCTAATAATTCTAGATTTTTAATCTTTGAATTCTGTATGTTTGAAAGCTCAATCATTGATACCTAAAATAAAAAAAGGTTTGACATTTGCCAAACCTTTTATCTCTGATTATTATTTTATGTTTTATAAGTTGGCGTCAATTTTGTCTGTGTAGACATTTTTTTGAGCAACTCCTACTTGTTTGTCTACAACTTCTCCATTTTTGAATAATAACACAGTAGGAATATTTCTAACACCATATTTAGCAGCATATTCTTGATTTGAGTCAACATCTACTTTCCCAACAACGGCTTTCCCTTCATATTCTCCGTGAATTTCATCAATAATGGGTCCTACCATTCTACAAGGTCCACACCAAGCAGCCCAAAAATCTACCAATACGGGTTTGTCTGATTGTAACACTACCTCTTCAAAATTTGCATCCGTAATTTCTAATGCCATCTTTTTTTATTTTAAATTTTACATTACAAAAATAGTTAAATATTTCTCTTTACTAGGGTCTTAAAATTACTTTTTGCTATGAGTCTATCGAAGAAGTTTATCTATCAATTTAAAATACTTCAGAAGCAACTTGATAAATATTTGATGATTTTCCCATTGTGTAATAATGAAGGAAAGGAACACCGTATTTTAATAGCTCTTTACTTTGCTCAATACACCATTCTACCCCAACTTGTCTTACGGCATCATTATCTTTACATTTTACAACCTCCATGATTAAATCATCTGGCAAGTCTACACTGAAGCGATGTGGTATTAAATTTAATTGTCTTTTGGTTGAGATTGGTTTTAATCCTGGAATAATTGGAACATTAATACCGGCAAGTCTACATTTCTCTTCAAACTCAAAAAACTTTTTATTATCGTAAAACATCTGAGTAACTATGTACGAAGCACCGTTATTAATTTTTTCCTTTAAAAAATGAATGTCTGAATCTTTACTTGGTGCCTCTAAATGTTTCTCAGAATATCCCGCAACACCAATACAAAAATTGGTATTAGTGGTATTTAATAAAGCATCATCTAAATATTTTCCATGATTCATATCATTGATCTGAGTCACTAGCTCACTGGCATATCTGTGCCCTTTTTTTTCTGGTTTAAAATACGTTTCACTTTTTACAGCGTCACCTCTTAATGCCATTACATTGTCTATACCTAAAAAACCAAGATCTATAAGAAAATTCTCTGTATCCTCTTTGGTAAAACCGCCGCATAAAATATGTGGAATGGCATCCACAGAATCTTTGTTCTGTATGGCTGCACAAATACCAACAGTTCCTGGTCTTTTTTTAACAACTTGTTTTTTTAAAAGACCATTCTCCATCTCTTTGTAAACATATTCTTCTCTGTGGTAAGTAACATCAATAAATGGTGGATTAAATTCCATTAAAGGGTCTATACTTGTAAATATAGATTGGATATCCTGACCTTTTAATGGTGGTAAAATTTCGAAAGAGAATTGTGTTTTATCTTTGGCGTTTTTTATATGATCTAATACGTTCATAAATTTAGTTTTTTAGAATAGGATTTAACCATTTTGTAGCTTCTACTTCTGTGATATTTTTTCTATTTGCATAATCTGTAAGTTGATCTTTTGTAATCTTTCCCAAACCAAAATACCGTGCTTCTTGATTTGCAAAATAATAACCACTAACACTTGCAGCTGGCCACATAGCTAAACTTTCCGTTAGTTTAACTCCAATTTTCTCTTCTACTTTAAGTAATTCCCATATGGTTTCTTTTTCTAAATGATCTGGACATGCTGGATACCCCGGTGCTGGGCGAATTCCTTTATAATTTTCTTCAATCAACTCTTCATTTGTTAAATTTTCGTTTGATGCATACCCCCAATGACTTGTTCTTACCTTAAAGTGTAAATATTCTGCAAAAGCCTCCGCTAAACGATCTGCTAATGCTTGTACCATAATTGCATTGTAATCGTCTTCTTGTTTTTTATAAATTTCCGTTAATTCATGAGCACCAAAAATTGTTGTACAAAATGCACCCATATAATCCTGTTTCCCAGAATCTAATGGAGCAATAAAATCTGCTAAAGCAAAACTTAATTTTCCTTCTCGCTTTTTCAATTGTTGTCGTAAAGTTCTAAATGTGGCAACTTCTTTCCCTTTTTTTGAGATTAAAATATCGTCATCATTTACTGAGTTTGCCTCAAATAATCCAAAAATTGCTTTTGGTTTTAAAGATTGTTTACTAATAATTTCTTTCAACATTTTTTTTGCATCATCGAACAAGATTGCAGCTTGTTCTCCTACAACCTCATCAGTTAGAATATTTGGAAACTTACCATATAAATCCCAACTTCTAAAAAATGGACTCCAATCTACATATGGTACTAATTCTTTTAAACTCAGTTGTTCTAAAGTTTGTATACCCAGTTCTTTTGGCTTTGAAATAGTACTCTCTTGCCAATCAATCTTAAACTTTTTTTTTCGAGCATCCTTCAAAGAAATGTATGCTTTAGTCTTACCTCGTTTTAAAAACTTCTTGCGAAAATTTTCATAATCCTCTTTCAATTTAGCAATATATTCTGCTTTAGAATTTTTATTAAGTAAATCACCAACCACTGTTACTGCTCTTGAAGCATCATTAACATGAACTACAGCATTATTATATTCTGTATCTATTTTAACTGCGGTGTGTGCTCTTGATGTGGTTGCACCTCCAATTAATAATGGTATTTCAAAGTTCTGACGTTCCATTTCTTTTGCGAGGTAAACCATTTCATCTAATGATGGGGTAATTAACCCACTCAAACCAATTGCATCAACATCTTCTCTTTTAGCAGTTTCAATAATTTTTTCTGGTGGAACCATTACTCCTAAATCAATTATTTTATAATTATTACAACCAAGAACTACAGACACTATGTTTTTACCAATATCATGCACATCTCCTTTTACAGTTGCCATTAATACTTTTCCTAATGCTTTTTGTTCCTCTCCTTTTTCGGCTTGGATGAATGGATTTAAATATGATACTGCTTTTTTCATAACACGAGCAGATTTAACTACTTGAGGTAGAAACATTTTTCCAGTTCCAAATAAATCTCCAACAACATTCATACCTGTCATCAAATATCCTTCAATAACATGCAATGGTCTTTCTAGGCTTAGCCTCGCTTCTTCTGCATCTTCTATTATAAAAGCGTCTATTCCTTTAACTAAGCTATGTGTAATTCTCTCCTGTAATGGAAGATTTCGCCATTCTAATGCTTTTTCATCATTCTCTTTTTTGACTCCTTTTACAGTTTCTGCAAAATCTAATAATCGTTCTGTAGCATCATCTCTTCTGTCTAAAATTACATCTTCAATATATTCTAATAAATCTTTAGGTATATCATCGTAAATTTCTAACATAGTAGGGTTTACAATGCCTATATTCATTCCTGCCTGTATTGCATAATAGAGAAAAACAGAATGCATGGCTTCACGAACTCTATTGTTACCTCTAAATGAAAATGAAACATTACTTACTCCTCCACTGACACTTGCATGAGGTAAATTTTGTCGAACCCAACGTGTTGCTTCTATAAAATCTATTGCATTTTGCCTATGTTCCTCCATTCCTGTTGCTACTGGAAAAATATTCAAATCGAAGATGATATCTTCAGGTGTAAAACCAACTTTATTGACCAAAACTTTGTACGATCGTTCTGCTATTTCAATTCTTCGCTGGTAGTTATCTGCTTGACCCTCCTCATCAAATGCCATAATAATAACAGCAGCTCCATAGCGTTTGATTTGTGTCGCCTCCCAAATAAATTTTTCTTCTCCTTCTTTTAAGGAAATAGAGTTCACTACACATTTCCCTTGAACAACTTGTAATCCTGCTTCTATGATTTCCCATTTTGAGCTATCAATCATCAATGGAATTCTACAG
Source organism: Flavobacteriaceae bacterium (assembly GCA_964230805.1). Classification (GTDB taxonomy): domain Bacteria; phylum Bacteroidota; class Bacteroidia; order Flavobacteriales; family Flavobacteriaceae; genus Flavicella. The sequence goes on along the minus strand of CAXRIA010000004.1, from coordinate 5,682 downwards.
ATATCTGGTTCAGCAGCAATAAGGTTAAGGAAACGAACCATGGCTTCTTTTCCATCAATCAAACCATCATCCATATTGATATCTAGAATTTGTGCACCTCCATCTACTTGATCTCTTGCGATAGCTAATGCTTCATCAAATTTCTCTTCTTTAATAAGCCGTAGGAATTTCCGTGAACCAGCAACATTGGTTCTTTCTCCAACGTTAATAAAATTACTTTCAGAAGTAATAATTAGTGGTTCTAGACCTGAAAGTCGCATGTATCTTTCGGAATTTTTGGTCATTATACAACTATCTTTATTGGTCTTGGTTGATATTTCTTAGCTATTCCTGCTATTGCAGAAATATGATTTGGGGTTGTACCGCAACAGCCTCCTATAATATTGATAAGATCTTTCTTTAAGTATTCTTCAATTTGTGTAGCCATTTCTTCTGGAGTTTCATCATATTCTCCAAAAGCATTTGGTAACCCCGCATTGGGATGTGCAGATATTGCAAAGACAGTTTTTGATGCAATAGCCTCTAGATGTGGTTGTAATAAATTGGCTCCTAAAGCACAATTGAAACCAACACTTAACAAAGGAATATGTGATATTGAAATTAAAAATGCTTCTGCTGTTTGTCCAGATAAAGTTCTTCCCGAAGCATCAGTAATAGTTCCTGAAACCATGACAGGAACATCAATTAATCTCTCTGATTTTACTTCTTCAATTGCAAATAATGCTGCTTTTGCATTTAATGTATCAAAAACTGTCTCTACTAATAGAAGATCTACTCCACCATCCAATAGAGCTTCAGTTTGTTCTTTGTATGCAATTCGTAATTCATCAAAAGTGACTGCTCTGTAGCCGGGATCGTTTACATCTGGTGACATACTAGCTGTTCTATTTGTAGGGCCTATAGATCCAGCAACAAATCTTGGCTTATAAGGATCTTTTCGAGTTACTTCTTGCGCAACTTCCTTCGCAATTTTTGCAGATTGATAATTTAACTCATAAACCAAATTTTCCATTTTATAATCGGCCATGGCTATCCTTGTTCCAGAAAAAGTATTGGTTTCAACAATATCTGCACCAGCATAAAAATACTTTCTATGAACTTCTTTTACTGCTTCTGGCTGTGTAATAGACAACAAATCATTATTTCCTTTTAAAGGAGATGTATAATCTTTAAATCGATCTCCACGAAAATCTTCTTCGCTAAACTTATATTGTTGAAGCATCGTTCCCATAGCTCCATCTAGAACTAGAATTCGCTTTTGGATTTCTTTATAAATATTACTCATCTCCTAAGGCCTGTATTAAATCATAAATAATATCGTCGCTGTTTTCCAAACCAACTGAAACTCTAATCAATCCTTCAGTTATTCCTACTTTCAATAAATCTTCTATGGATAGCTTGCTGTGAGTTGAGGAAGCTGGATGAGTAACTATAGTTCTTGTATCTCCAAGATTGGCAGACAATGAACACATTTTAAGATTATTCAAGAATTTTTGGGCATATTTTATCCCACCTTTAACTTCAAAAACTAAAATATTACCCCCTAACTTCATTTGCTTTTTAGCAATCTCATAGTTTGGATGTGATCTTAAAAAAGGGTATTTAACAAAGTTTACTTTTTCATTATTCTCTAAAGAATGGGCTAGATTTAAAGCATTTTCACAATGTTTTTCTACACGAACAGACAAGGTTTCTAAACTTTTTGACAATATCCAAGCATTGAATGGTGACATCGCTGGGCCAGTGTTTCTTGAAAATAAATAAATGTCTCTCATTAATTCTTTTTTCCCTACTGTTACACCCCCTAAAACTCTTCCTTGCCCATCTATTAACTTAGTTGCTGAGTGGACCACTAAATCTGCCCCATATTGTATTGGATTTTGTAAATAAGGTGTCGCAAAACAGTTGTCAACTATAAACAATAGATTATGTTTCTTTGCAATAGAACCTATTATTTCCAAGTCTAACACGTCAACTCCTGGATTTGTTGGAGTTTCAACATATAATATCTTGGTGTGATCAGTTATTAAAGATTCAATAAAATTAGTCTCATCTGCATTGAAATAACTAGTAGAAATATTCCATTTTGGTAAGTAATTAGTAAATAAACTATGGGTAGATCCAAACACAGAACGACAAGAAATTATATGATCTTCTGAAGATAATAAAGCAGCAAATGTTGAGAAAATTGCTGACATACCTGTCGCAAAGGCATAACCTGCCTCTGCACCTTCTAGGGAAACAATTTTATTGACAAACTCAGCAGTATTTGGATTTGAAAAACGACTATATAAATTCCGTTCTTTTTCTTCTGCAAAAGAACTTCTCATATCTTCTGCGTCTTCAAATACAAAACTTGATGTCAGATACAAGGGGGTTGAATGCTCTTGAAATTGTGAACGATCTGTTTGCAGCCGAATTGCTTTTGTTTCAAAATTCATATACTATTTTTTCTTAACGATTTTATACTAATTTAAAAATTGGTCTCAAAATATTATCCAATTGATCAAATTCTATTAAAAAAGCATCGTGCCCATGAATAGATTTTATTTCATTATAAAATACTTCAACAGATGTTTTTGATAATTCCTTGTAGGTTTCTTTATTTTCCGCCGCTAAAAAGAATAAGTCAGAATCTATGGAAACAATATGGATTTGTGCCCTTATTTTACTCAAATTATTCAAGTAATTTTCAGAATCAGTTGCTTCAATTGTTCTTAACAAATGATTCATCATTTTGTATGCACTTAACTGAAATCTTTTCTGTAGTTTTTTTCCATGATGAAATAACCAACTTTCTATATTAAAGATGTTGAGGTCTTTATGAATAGATCTATTGAATTTAGCCTTATAGGATGCTGGTGTTCTATAACACATCATGGCGTGCATTCTAGCATCATGAACTGGATTACTTGAGTTTAATAAAAACTGTTCTTGAATACAGCAATTGGCAATTAACCAATCTGTAGATCTCCAGTCTGAAGCTATTGGTATAATGTGTGAGGCAATAACTGGATCTAAAACCGCCATTTCCCATGCAATCCCTCCTCCTAGAGAACCTCCAATAATAGCATGTAATTTATTAATGCTCATTTTTTTTAGAGCTAGCAAGAATACATTTGCGATATCTTTAGCAACAAAATCTTTGTAATTATCTATCAAAAAACCGTCATATCCATTTCCTGGAATATTAAATGCTAAGACGGTAAATTTTGTTGTATCTATTGTTTTTCCACTTCCGATAATGTCTTTCCACCAACCAGTCTCACCAACCACATTACTATTTGCAGTTAAGGCATGATTTACTAATACTACAGGAGCGGTTCCCAGTTCTAACCCAAACAATTCATAGCTTAATTGAAGGGTAGAGATGTGAAAACCACTCTGAGTTGTAAAATCTTTGACTTGTATGTATGAGAGTCCTTGATTCAAATTTTTACACTAAAACTTCTTTAGGAATTTTAGAAAATGCTTCTTTTAAATCAAGCTTTAAATCATCAATATTTTCTAATCCAACAGATAGTCTTATCAAATCACTTGAAACTCCTGCTGCAAGTTGTTGCTCTTCAGTTAATTGCTGATGAGTGGTACTAGCTGGGTGAATTATCAAAGATTTTGTATCACCAATGTTAGCTAAAAGAGAAAATATTTTAGCATTGTCTACAATAGTTTTTGCAGCTTCATAGCCACCTTTTGCTCCAAAAGTAACAAGTCCACTTTGTCCGTTCGGCAAGTATTTATCTGCCAATTCCTTGTACTTACTCGACTGTAATCCAGGATAATTTACCCAAGCAACTTCATCCTGTGCTTCTAACCAGGTGGCTAATGCTAATGCATTTTTTGAATGTTGATCAATTCTCAGTTCTAAGGTTTCTAAACCTTGAAGAATTTGAAATGCATTTGTTGGGCTTAAAGCACCACCAAAATCACGCAGCCCTTCTAAAATTAACTTAAAAGTAAAGGAAGCCGCGCCCAAAACATCATGGTAAACTAAACCGTGATATCCTGCAGATGGCTCTGTGAATTCCGGAAACTTTCCACTAGACCAATCAAAAGTACCCGCATCTATAATAGCTCCTCCAAGAGAGGTTCCATGTCCTCCAATATATTTTGTAAGCGAATGAATTACAATATTAGCTCCATGCTTGATAGGATTTAACAACGCTGGTGTTGCTACTGTATTGTCTACAATAAATGGAACTCTAGCTACTTTAGCATGTTGAGAAATTGCCTCTAGGTCTAGAACATCTAATTTTGGATTTCCAAGAGATTCTACAAAGAAAGCTCTTGTGTTTTCTTGAACTGCTTCAGCAAAACTATCAGGATCAGAAGCATCTACAAAAGTTGTTGTAATGCCTAACCTAGGTAGAGTTACATTTAATAAATTGAAGGTTCCACCATACAAACTACTTGAAGCTACGATGTGGTCACCAGATTTTAGTAAGGTTAATAAGCCTGTAGCTATTGCTGCAGAACCTGAAGCAAAAACAACAGCTCCTGTGCCCCCCTCTAAAGTAGCTAAGCGTTCTTGTAAAATTTGATTGGTTGGATTGTTTAAACGGGTATAAATGAACCCTAATTCTTTTAATGAAAAAAGATTAGCTGCATGCTCTGCATTGTTAAAAACATACGAGGATGTTTGATAAATAGGAACGGCTCTAGTTCCTGAGGTTTGTGTTACGTCATGCCCTGCATGTAATGCGTTTGTTGAAAATTTTTGTGTACTCATTTTTCTAGTTTGAATGATTAAATAATTATATTTAAAAGACAAAAAAACCAACTCTAAAAGAGTTGCTTATAAGAAAAATGTTAAAAAGAAATCATAGAAAAAGTTACTGGATGTAATTTTTCTTGAGTTATCTATCTTAAATATCATTTAACTACAATAGCAAATGGTATGAAGTAGAATTTAGCACCTTCTTTATATTTTAAGTATGTTTAAAAACAAAGGGTTGCTAAGGCGTCACTGGGTCTAATCCCTCAACCTTTCTTGATAACAATATTCAGTAAGTATTTGAACTTTTGATGTACAAATATTCAGTCAGAAAAATTTAATTTCCAACTATTCCCTTATTTTTTTTTAATTTTTATGCATTTCATAATTTTCATGCTCTTATATTAAATTATCTTTAAAAGAGTTCCCTATTTAAATGACTTATCTGTGAAATAAATTTATAATTAAGTGCACATTTTATATATAAAGTGTAAATTTGCGACTTAATTGGAGGAAAAATTTGACTGATTGCAACCTCTTTGTACTGAAGATTTCAGGAAACAAAAAATGCTAAAGCAGTAATTCACTACTACTTTCATGGCCCAATCAGACCAAATTTCTCAATAATTTAAAAGAGAAACTATGTCATATTTATTTACTTCAGAATCTGTATCAGAAGGACATCCTGATAAGGTTGCAGATCAAATTTCTGACGCTTTAATTGATAATTTTTTAGCCTTTGATCCAGAATCTAAAGTAGCTTGCGAAACTATGGTTACCACCGGACAAGTTATCTTGGCTGGTGAAGTAAAATCTAAAACCTATTTAGACGTACAGAAAATAGCTAGAGATGTGATCAATAAGATTGGATATACTAAAAGCGAATACATGTTTGATGGAAGTTCTTGTGGGGTACTTTCAGCTATCCATGAACAATCACCAGATATTAATCGAGGAGTAGATAGAGC
>CAXRIA010000003.1:0-9721 GCA_964230805.1 Flavobacteriaceae bacterium | reverse complement strand
GTAGACAATCAACCTTCAGTTGATATTCACGTATTGCAAGGAGAAAGAGCAATGGCCGCGGATAACAAAACAATTGGACGTTTCCAATTGACGGATATTCCACCAGCACAAAGAGGAACGCCACAGATTGAAGTGACTTTTGATATTGATGCCAATGGAATTATCAAAGTTTCAGCGGTTGATAAAGCGACAAATAAATCGCAAGAAATTAAGATCGAAGCTTCTTCTGGTTTGTCTGAAGAAGAAATTGCAAAAATGAAGGCAGATGCAGAAGCAAATGCAGATGCAGATGCAAAAGCGAAAGAAACTGCTGAAAAGTTGAATACTGCGGATCAAATGATTTTCCAAACAGACATACAATTGAAAGAAGTAGAAGGAAAACTTCCAGAAGATAAAAAAGCACCGATTGATGCGGCGTTAGCAGAATTGAAAAAAGCACATGAATCGAAAGATGTCGCTGCGATTGACACCGCTATTGAAGCTTTGAACACGGCTTTGCAAGGAGCTGCTGCAGAATTTCAGGCTGCTGCACAACAGCAAGCACAAGGAGGAGCGGAAGCACAACCAGAAGCAAATGCGGAAGAAGACAGTGTAGAAGATGTGGACTTCGAAGAAGTAAAATAATTTTTGCACTAAAAAGTACAGTACTGAAAAGTTGTACAAGCATACAAGCCACTTTGGGAAACCAAAGTGGCTTGTATTATTTCTGAAAGAATTGGATTCTCTATGTATTCTTTCAATGTGTGAAACTTTAGTTTTTGGACTTTTATAAATCCCAAGAATCGTTCTTATTTCGAAGTGTTGTTTTTCGCGTAGGTTGTCAATACCGACTTTCTTCCAATCGTTTTTGTGATGATGTCTTTTTCTAAGTTCCAACCGCGTGCAGGAGAGTATTCTCTTCCGTAAAATATAATTTGCAAGTGCAATTTGTTCCAGGTCTCTTTTGGAAACAAACGTTTGGCATCTTTTTCTGTTTGTACAACATTTTTTCCATTGGTCAATCCCCATCGATACATCAGACGATGAATATGGGTGTCTACCGCGAAGGCTGGAATGCCAAAGGCTTGACTCATCACAACACTCGCTGTTTTATGTCCAACAGCAGGAAGTGCTTCCAATTCATCAAAACTAGCAGGCACTTTTCCTTGGTGCTTTTCAATCAATATTTTTGACAAGCCATGAATTCCTTTTGATTTCATGGGTGAGAGTCCCACAGGTTTGATAACTTCACGAATTTCTTCTACGGATAGTTTTACCATAGCATAAGGATTGTCAGCTTTTTCAAAGAGCAAAGGGGTAATTGTATTGACTCTTGCATCCGTGCTTTGTGCTGATAGAAGCACCGCGATCAATAAGGTGTACGGGTCTTTATGATCTAGTGGAACGGGTGTTTCTGGGTATAGCTTCTCCAGTGTGTCCAGTACAAATTGTACTTTTTCTTGTTTATTCATGCTACAAAAAGAAAAATATTAAAAATTAAATGTACAAAGTTTTTTCACATTAAAGTCTTAAAAATTTTACATTTGGAAGAAACCTTTTTAACTTTCGGATTTCTAATTTTAGCACATCAAATTATGACAACATTACAAAATGGAGATCAAGCACCTCATTTTTCAGCTTTCGATGAAAAAGGAAACAAAGTAGCACTCAAAGATTACAGTGGAAAAAAGTTGGTCTTGTTTTTTTATCCAAAGGCGAGTACACCCGGTTGCACTGTAGAGGCGTGTAATTTAAGAGACAACTATCATTTATTTTTAGAAAAGGGATATGCGGTATTAGGGGTGAGTGCCGATTCAGCAAAGCGCCAGCAAAATTTTAGTGCCAAATACAATTTGCCTTTTCCATTGCTCGCAGATGAAGACAAATCGGTTATCGAGGCATTTGGTGTTTGGGGGCCTAAAAAGTTTATGGGCAAAGAATACGAAGGAATTCACAGAACAACTTTTGTCATTGATGAAAACGGAGTGATTGAGGAGGTCATCAAAAAAGTAAAAACCAAAGAACACAGCGAACAGATATTAGAAATTTAATTTTTATGGATTTTCATTTTTTTTCAAAATACAAGTTTTTTGTGTTTTTAAAAACCACGACCAATCGACCATTCGTGTTGGGTTGTTTGAAAATACACTTTTGAAATAAGAAGATTCCCTTATATTTGAATTTCAATCAAAGATTTTAGAAAAATTGTCATTTACAACTGCTGTGTATTTTATAGATGTGATTTTGCCGCTTCCGCTCGAGAAGTTATTTACCTATCGCATCACGGAAGCAGAAGCTTCATTTTTAAAACCAGGAGTGCGTGTGGCTGTCCCTTTTGGGAAATCTAAAATCTATACAGGGTTGGTGGCCGCGATACATCAAAACCCTCCCGATGCCTATGAGGCAAAAGCCATTCATCAAATTTTAGATCAAAGTCCAGTAGTAAATGCAAAACAACTGGAGCTTTGGCATTGGATTTCGAGTTATTACATGTGCTCCCTTGGTGATGTTTACAGAGCTGCATTGCCAAGCGCCTTTTTACTAGAGAGTGAAACCATTGTTCTAATTAACAATTCTTTTCAAAGTCAAAACGAACTGACAGATCCAGAATTTTTAATTTTTGAAGCTTTGCAACAGCAAGCCCAGATGTCTGCTAGTGATATAAGCGGAGTAGTGAATAAAAAAAACGTACTGCCTTATTTAAAATCAATGCTCGAAAAAGGGGCGATTGTTGTTCGTGAAGAAATATATGCGCAGTACAAACCCAAATTAGTCAATTACATACAACTGGCCGAGAAGTATAAAAATTCAGAGGCTTTGCAAGAAGTGTTGACACTTGTCTCAAGAGCAAAAAAACAGCACCAAGCTTTGATGACCTACTTTTCTATGGAAGGTGAGACCAAGAAACCAATTAAGGTGAAAGATTTGCAAGAAAAATCAGGCGCGTCTCCAGCCGTTGTCAAAGGCTTGGTAGATAAGCAAATATTGGAGGTGTATCAATTGCAAGTAGATCGGGTTCGTTTTCGTGAAGCTGAGGATCGTTTAAAAGATTTAAGTGAGCCCCAAGAAACTGCTTTTGAAGAAATTAAAAGGTGTTTTGGAACAAAAGAGGTGACCTTGTTGCATGGCGTCACAAGTAGTGGAAAAACGGAAGTTTACGCAAAGTTAATTCAAGAAATCTTAGATCAGGGGAAGCAAGTCTTGTTTTTATTACCGGAAATTGCGTTAACAACGCAACTGATTGATCGTTTGAAAAAATTATTTGGGGGTAAAATTTCAGTGTATCATTCCAAATATTCCATGAACGAAAGGGTAGAAGTTTGGAACAATGTCTTGGAATCGAAAACAAAAGCGCAAATTGTGCTCGGTGCCCGTTCCTCTTTGTTTCTTCCCTTTGCTAATTTGGGTCTTATCATTGTAGATGAAGAACACGAAGTGTCTTACAAACAGTTTGATCCAGCGCCTCGCTACAACGCGAGAGACACGTCAATTTTATTAGGGAAGCTTCATGGAGCAAAAGTATTGTTGGGTTCTGCAACACCGAGCATTGAAAGTTTTTTTAATGCAAAAAATGACAAATATGGGTTGGTGCGTCTGAAAAAACGTTTTGGAAACGTACAAATGCCAGAAGTTGAGTTGGTCGATATCAAAGAAAAACATCGAAAGAAAAGAATGACAGGGCATTTTTCAGATGCTTTGATACAACACATTCAGAAGGCTTTAGATGCGAAAGAACAAGTGATTCTATTTCAGAACCGAAGAGGGTATTCTCCGGTAATGGAATGTGAAACTTGTGCTGTTTCTCCTCAATGCCCCAATTGTGATGTAAGTTTAACCTATCATAAATTTCGAAAAGAATTGCGCTGTCATTATTGCAATTATCGACAGGTTGTTCCGAAACATTGCGGTGCTTGCGGTTCTGAAAAGTTGACAACCGTAGGATTTGGAACCGAGCAAATAGAACTGGAACTCAAAGAGCTGTTCCCATCTTACAATATAGGTAGAATGGATTTAGACACGACACGTGGTAAATATGGTTATCAAAAAATTATCGGGGCTTTTCAAGCACAGGAGATCGATATTCTGGTTGGAACGCAAATGTTGTCAAAAGGGCTCGATTTTGAGAATGTGAGTTTGGTCGGAGTGTTGAATGCCGATAACTTGTTAAACTTTCCTGATTTTAGAGCACATGAGCGTACGTTTCAGATGCTGGTGCAAGTGGCAGGTAGATCTGGGCGCTCTCACAAAAGAGGAAAAGTACTGATTCAGACCTTCAATCCCTACCATCAAATTCTGCAACAAGTATCCTCAAATGCGTATGAAGAAATGTATGAGGAACAACTGCAAGATCGATGGCAGTTTCATTATCCTCCGTACTATCGAGTGATGCGTATGACTCTGAAACACCGAGATTTGATTCGTTTGGAAGAAGCGGCTGAGTGGCTAGGAAAATCACTGGCAAATACTTTTCGAGAAAATGTGTTAGGGCCGGCTTCACCTGCAGTGTCAAGAGTTCGAAACCTATATATCAAACAGATCATTGTTAAAATACCTCCCAAGCAGTCCTTGAAGGGGACGAAAGAACACATTGAAAAAATTAAAAAAACCTTTCAAGCAGTTCCTAATTTTCGAGCCATCCGATTGGCAATTGACGTTGATCATTATTGAGTTTCGGAATTGTTTGATGCCATTGAAAAGGAGTCACCACTTAAAATCCCATGGGGTTTTGGAATCATACCAAAGATAACCGTTTTCAACGTAGAGCGGACTTTCAAAATTATTGGTAAACAAGCTTCCCGTTCCTAGGCCTTGGGGTATGGTGGTTTTTAAATTAGCGGTCCATTGCGCAATGGCGTTGAGTCCAATATTGGATTCCAAGGCAGAGGTCACCCACCATCCAATGTGCTGTTTTTTAGCAATTTCAATCCACTCGTTACTTCCTTGGATTCCTCCAACCAAGCTCGGTTTTAAAATAATGTATTGTGGTTCTATGGTTTTGAGAAGTTCCTCTTTTTTGTTTTGATCCGTAACACCAATCAATTCTTCGTCAAGAGCAATGGGTAAGGGGGTTCTACTGCAAAGATCTGCCATCTCTTCAATTTGTCCTTGACGAATAGGTTGTTCAATGGAATGCAGCTCGTATTCAGACAGACGTTTTAATTTTTCAAGCGCATTTTTTGGAGTAAAGGCACCATTGGCATCCACACGCAATTCAATTTTTTCTGCGGAAAAATGTTTCCGAATTCCTTGCAATAATTGACATTCTTTTTCAAATTCAATGGCTCCAATTTTTAATTTGATGGTTTTAAAACCTGCCGCGAGCTTTTCTTCAATCTGTTTTTGCATAAATTTGGGTTCTCCCATCCAGATGAGTCCATTAATCGCTATCGGCTGCTGTTTTGTCACAAAAGATGTTGGAAACAATTCAAAAGGATGGTGGCTTTGAAAGGATAAAAAAGCTTGCTCCAATCCAAATTGAATGGATGGAAATTCATTTAATTTTGAGATTAAAAAATCTTTTCCACGTTCAATATGATCACAAACCCATTGCAATTTTTCTTCGTAATCAGGTTTGTCATCTATACTTAGTCCTCTGAAAATGCCACATTCTCCATAGCCTTCTTTGTGGTTGTCAAATATTTTGAGAAGGTAGGTTTCCTTTGTCTTTAGTACTCCACGCGAAGTACCACTGGCTTGTTTGAAATGAAGGATGTGTTTTTTAAAAGAAGCGTTGCGCATCATAAATTACGAATTCGAGAATTTTAGTTGAGAGATATTAACCAATAATTTTGAGTTTGGAAAATTTTAAGATTAATTTTTTGACTCCTTGTTTTTCAAACTGAATTTCAGCTTTGATATCACCTCCTGTACCTTCTAATTTCAAAACCTTTCCCTTGCCAAAGCGTTGGTGTTCTACAAAATTACCAACGGTAATTTTCGAATCAAACAAATTTCCAGCAGTTTTGGTTTCACTTACTTTTTTAAAATTACTGGGAGGATTGATCAATGATTTTTTCGGTGTTTCAGTTTTTTGTTTTCTAACACTTGTTCTTGTTATTGGTTTTCTGTAACGAATGCGGTCTTTTGGGATGTCGTCTTCAAACAGATTGCTGTCAACAAAGTTGTTGGTTCTTGGAGTCAGTCTTTGTGGTGTCAAAAATTCCAAATATTTGTCGTCAATTTCTTCTAAAAAGCGGCTGGGTTCCGCGTCTGTTAATTTTCCCCATCGGTATCTTGTGTTTGCGTAGCTCAAATAAGCTTGTTCTTCTGCTCTGGTAAGTGCCACATAAAACAGACGTCGTTCTTCTTCCAACTCACTCCGAGTATTCATACTCATGGCTGAGGGAAACAAGGATTCTTCCATACCAACGATGTATACATAGGGAAATTCCAATCCTTTGGCCAAATGAATGGTCATCAGAGAAACCGAGGGCTCATCCTCGGGTTTGTCGCTGTCTATATCCGTTTTCAAAGCAACATCTTCTAAAAATACCGCCAAGGAATCTTCCAATCCTTTTTCTTTTGCATCGTCAATAAAATATTTGATTCCATTTAAAAGTTCCTGGACATTTTCTACTTTGCTAATGCCCTCTGGTGTACCGTCGGCTTCTAAATCTTTTACAATTTTGACGCGTTTCACAATGCTGTCGGCAATTTCAAATGCGTTCATTTTTTGTGATTCAATACCAAAAGCTTTGATCATTTCGGAAAAATCGCGAAGCTTGTTTTTTGTTCCATTGTTTACTTTCAGATCAACATTGTCAATATTGTTAATAATGTCAATTATAGGGCGGTTGTAGTGGTTGGCTGCGAGTACAAGTTTGTCAACTGTGGTTTGACCAATGCCTCGCGCAGGATAGTTGATAATACGCTTCAACGCTTCTTCGTCATTGGGATTGATTAAAATTCGCAAGTAAGAGAGCACGTCTTTGATTTCTTTTCTTTGGTAGAAAGAAGTACCACCGTATATTTTGTAGGCAATTCTCTTTTTTCTCAAGGCATCTTCCATGGCTCTGGATTGTGCATTGGTTCGGTAGAGAATACAAAATTTATCGTTGGTTAGCTGGTGGTTCATTTTGTTTTCAAAAATAGAATTTGCGACCCAGCGACCTTCCTCACCGTCCGAAAGCGTGCGCATTACTTTTACTTTGGGACCTTCTTGGTTCGCTGTCCAAATTTCTTTGTCTAATTTGGTTTTGTTGTTTTCAATCAAACTGTTTGCCGCTTCTACAATATTTTTAGAGGAGCGATAATTTTGTTCAAGTTTGAAGGTTTGAACTCCGTCGTAATGCTTTTGAAAATTTAGAATATTATTGATGTTTGCCCCTCGGAAGGCATAAATGCTTTGCGAGTCGTCACCCACAACACAAATATTTTGAAAACGATCTGCGAGTGCTCGCACGATCAAATATTGAGAATGATTGGTGTCCTGATACTCATCTACCATCACGTAGCGAAATCGGTCTTGATATTTTGCCAAGACATCTGGAAAGCGCGCCAATAACTCGTTGGTTCGAAGCAACAAATCGTCAAAATCCATGGCTCCTGATTTAAAGCAACGGTCTACGTATTCTTTGTAGATGGCTCCCATTTTTGGACGACTCGCCATGGTGTCTGCCTCTTGCAGTTCTGGGTTGTTTTGATAGGCTTTTACTGTGATCAGACTGTTTTTGAATTGAGAAATCCGGCCAAGTACCTGTTTTGCCTTGTATCTATCTTTGTCCAGGCCTTGTTCTTTGATGATTGCGCCGATCAATCGCACAGAGTCTTGGGTGTCATAGATGGTGAAATTTGAAGGAAACCCCAATTTATCTGCTTCGGAACGAAGTATTCTTGCAAAAACAGAGTGGAAGGTTCCCATCCATAAATTTTTTGCTTCGCTCGCACCGACAACACCCGCAATACGCTCTTTCATTTCTCGGGCGGCTTTGTTGGTAAAGGTGAGGATCAAAATATTAAATGCATCAATGCCCTGTTGCATTAAATGTGCAATGCGATAGGTGAGTACCCTTGTTTTTCCCGATCCAGCTCCGGCAATGATAATCATCGGACCTTCTTTTTGCAATACGGCTTCTTTTTGGGAGGGATTCAATTGATCTAAATAATTGGCCAAAATAATGGTTGTTTTTTTCGTGAGTAATGGCAAGTTTTTTTTCTGAAATGTACTTGCGCTGCTTCAATCCCTCAAAAATAAGTCTTCGTTTGCTTTTCTACAATAAAAGTTATCGACATGTTATGAGAATTTTTATGGGAAACTTAGGGTATGTGGTTGTGCTTGAAATTTCGAAGATTAAATCATGAAAGGAAATAGAAAAGGCTCCAAATGGGAGCCTTTTTTCACGTAATGAAATGTTTACTACTAGTTAAAGTATATTTTGGAAGCTCCCAAACCAACACCTGTTGAATAAACGACGCTTTTTGTGGAAGCATCAGTTACAATTAGTTTACTCAATTGGGTAAATGAGTATTGCACTCCATAAATCAAATCATTTTTTACATTCAGCCCGTACAGGTTTTCAGTGGAAATTGGACTTTCTTGAGATAATTGACTTGCAGTTTCAGCAATACGGAATACACCTTGATATCCGATATGATAATAAATGTTTCCATTGTCAACCGCCAATAAGTTTGGATGCACCCCATCAGCGAATTCGATGGTTTTGATCACTGTATTCGTATTTAGATCGATGGTTTGAATAGCTCCTTTTGTTTCCGATGCAACGTACCAACCATCATCACCATTCACCCATTCTTGATCTCCTTCAGATAAAACGACCAAGTCGCCTGAAGAATTGATCACCAACTCATCAGGTCTGTCGTTGACTGTAATGGTTTCAATGTTTTCTGTCGCATCTGTGTCAAGGACAGAAATTTTATTATTCAAACCAAAAGCCCCTTTGTGAGAGATGTATAATTTCGTATTGTTTTTTAAGATTCTTTCAGGACCTAATTCCACTGGAATACTAGCGCTTACTGTATATGTATTCAGATCAACAACAGCTAGGTAGTCGTCTGTTTCGTTGGTAGTATCTCCCCAGTTGGTCACATAACCAAAGTCACCTACAATTTCCATGTATCTTGGGTTTTCAAAGCCCTCTGTAATTACTGCCTCTTTTTTAAAAGTATATCTGTCCACTACGACAATCGTATTGACATCATTTAATACGACAAAAGCCTTGTCCTCTGAAAAAGCAATGGATTGAATCAATCCACCCAATTGCGCTTCATTTACATTTGAATAAATAAAATTAGATGCAATACTGTAGTCCTCAGAAACATAAGAAATGGAACCGTCTTTATTACCAAAGTTTCCTTCTGCACTAATGATTACACCGTCAGTATAAGTATCTAGTGCTTCTTCTACAGTGTCATTTTCATTACACGAGCTGACAAAGATACTCAGGAGAATCAATTTTAAAATTAGCTTTGTTGTTTTCATTTTTGTTTAAAATTTATAGTTCATATTTATTTGAAAGTTTCGTCCTGGCATTGGACGTAAGTTTGAGAAATAATACAATTGATTGAAGAGATTATTTATTTTTAGCCCAATAGAAAGGGAGGAATTTTGTTTTCGTAGAAAGTCATAGGAAATCCCGTAGTTGAGAACATTTACAGTTTCCAAGGAATAGAAATCAATATTTATTTCATTTGTGAATACTTTGCTCTGATATAGTTTTTGTATGTACGTTGAGACTTTGCCGTAACTGTATTCTAGATTGTAGTTAAATAAGTGCTTAGGTGT
>CAXRIA010000002.1:0-140489 GCA_964230805.1 Flavobacteriaceae bacterium | reverse complement strand
TTTTGATTTCTTTGGTATAATCTCTATTTTGAATAAGGACTGATTCGGACGTTGCGTTTTGAATTTGGCCTTGTAAAATGGCATAATTTTTAGGCGTCTTGTTACAGGCCACCACCAATACAACGAACAACAAGCTAATTTTTTTCATGGAAAAACTTTTTTGTTCGCAAAGATAGTTTGAAAACACTTTGAAAAAAAAGAAAGGCATTTACTTTAACATAAAATTAAATGGACGTTGGAAGTTCAAAATAGGGTCAACTCCACAAAAAAAAGTATTTTAGCACTTCCAAAGTCAGGTTACTGAAATAAGACGTTATACTTTAGAAAAAAGAGTACATGCAAACAGAACAGATTCCTTTTTCCGAAACTGGATTTTTTTCAAAATTGATTATAGATTATCTTGAAAAGAAACCTGACGTGGATGATTTGTACGAAAATTTCCCGAATAAAATAGGATTTCAACAACAAATAAAATCCAAGGGTGAACATTTTTCGACAAGTGTTAGAAAAACCTTGCAAAAAGCAGTCCATGACCAATACCAAGGTTTTGCAATCTCTGAAAAAATAAAACAGCACACGGCGCAACTTTCCGAAGCGAATACATTTACAGTGACCACAGGACATCAGCTCAATCTGATGACAGGCCCGTTGTATTTTATCTATAAAATTATTACAACGATTCAGTTGACTCAAGAACTCAAAAAAATGTTTCCAGCCCAAAATTTTGTGCCAGTATATTGGATGGCTACGGAGGACCATGATTTTGAGGAGATCAATCATTTTTTTGTGCACCATAAGAAAATCCATTGGGAGTCGAATAGCAAAGGTCCAGTAGGTCGTAAGCCGCTTGGAGATATGAACAATTTGTGGCAGGTGTTTTCAAAAGAAATAGGAGATAGTGAACAAGCGAAAGTGCTGAAATCAATGTTCTACAAAGCTTATGTAGAGCAACCCAATTTGGCAGCGGCCACTCGTTATTTGGTAAACGAATTGTTTGGCAGTTACGGCCTGCTTATTGTCGATGGTGATGACGAAAGTTTGAAGCGCCAATTTGCGCCATTCATGGCCAAAGAATTGCAGACACAATTTGCAAAAAAGAGTGTTGAAAAAACGAATGCGTTTTTAGCGAAAAAATATCAGCTGCAAGTCAATCCACGTGAGATCAATTTGTTTTATATGGAAAACGATCTGCGAGAAAGAATTGTTTTTGACAAGGGCAATTACCGTGTTTTGCAGACAAAAAAACAATTTACCGAGGCGGCTATTTTGAAGGAATTAGCGCAAAACCCGGAGAATTTTAGCCCCAATGTGATCTTACGTCCGTTGTATCAAGAGGTTGTTTTACCCAACCTTTGTTATGTTGGTGGTGGCGGTGAGTTGGCGTATTGGTTGCAGCTCAAGCAACTGTTTCAAGTTGCCAAAGTTCCATTTCCTGTATTGTTTCTGAGAAATTCGGCCCTGCTCATGTCTCAGAAAGAGAGTCAAAAACAAAAAAAATTAAAAATTTCAAGTCGAGAATTGTTTTGGGATGAGGCGACCCTCGTGACAAATAAAATCAAAGAGCGTTCGGCGCTTTCGTTGGATTTTTCTCTCCAGAAAAAGAATTTAAAAGCGCAGTTTTCGGAGTTGCGAAAATTGGCTGTTCAAACAGACAAATCTTTTGAAGGGGCTTTGAATGCTCAAGAAAAAAAACAATGGAAAGGGCTATTAAATCTAGAGAAAAAGTTGCTACGTGCGGAAAAGAAAAAGCACCAAGAACACGCGCAAAGAATCAAACGACTCAAAGAAAGCTTGTTTCCTCGGAACGGTTTGCAAGAGCGCAATGTGAATTTTTCAGAGTTTTACCTTTGTTATGGTAAGGAGTTCATCCCAAAACTCTTTGATGCCTTGTCTCCGTGGGAGCAGAAATTCACGATTTGCAAATGGGAAGAATAAGCAGTGACTTGTTCCTGTAAAACACGACTATCGGTTGGAAATAACCTAACTTTGCAACCCATGTAAGACAAAGAAATACCCTGTGAATTTTCAGCAATATACCTCCGAGTTTAAAAGAAATATGCAGTTAGCCTATCCCGTTATGTTAGGTCAGTTAGGCCATGTATTGGTTGGTTTTGCTGACAATATCATGGTAGGAGAACTGGGAGCCGCTCCTTTGGCAGCTGTCTCTTTGGCAAACAGTGTTGCCTTTATTGCATTCAGTGTGGGCATCGGTTTTACCTTGGCCATTACACCTTTGGTCGCAGAAGCCGACGGCGAAAAAAATACAGGGAATGGCAATGCTTATTTTCAACACGGAATTTTGATGTCCTTTTTATTGGGGTTGTTACTTTGTGCGCTCTTATTTTTGGTAAAACCTGTAATGTCACACATGAGCCAACCTGAGGAGGTGTTGGCTTATGCATTGCCTTATTTTGATATCATTGCACTGTCTATGGTCCCTTTGTTGGTTTTTCAAGCCTACAAACAATTTGCCGACGGAATGTCACAAACAAAATATGCCATGCGCGCCGCGATCATCGCTAATTTGATCAATATTTTACTGAATTATGTATTGATCTATGGAAAGTTTGGTTTTCCTCGTTTGGAGTTGGTAGGAGCTGGAATTGGAACGTTTATTTCGAGAGTGGCTATGTTGGGATTCATTATTTATATGGTGCATAAAAAAGCGGTATTTGCCCCTTTTGTGTCGCGTATTCGGTTTTCAAGTCTGAAAAAAGAAATCCTTCAAAAAGTATATTATTTGGGGTATCCTAGTGCCATGCAAATGTTTTTTGAAATTGGAATTTTTGGAACGGCCATTTTGTTAAGTGGTGTTCTGGGAACCTTGGCGCAAGCGGCCAATCAAATCGCTTTGAATTTGGCGACTATGACATTTATGATTGCGGTTGGATTGGGAGTGGCCGCAACCATTCGCGTGGGCAACCAAAAAGGATTGAAAAATTTCAAGGAATTGAAGCGGATTGGTTTTTCAGTCTTTTTGTTAATGGTGCTCATTGACATTTTTTTTGCCGCAGGATTTATTTTATTCAAAGACATTCTTCCTCATGCCTATATCAGTGATTTTGAAGTGATTCAAATGGCTGCCTCGTTGCTTGTTATCGGTGGTTTGTTTCAAATTTCTGACGGTGCACAAGTGGTTTTAATCGGGGCGTTGAGAGGGATGCAAGATGTAAAAAAACCCATGGGCATTACTTTTGTGGCCTATTGGTTGGTAGGGTTTCCGATATGTTATTATCTAGGACTTGAAACGGATTTGGGTGTCATAGGAATATGGATCGGGTTGTTGGTAGGGCTCACGGCATCTGCAATTATGTTGTATCTTCGCTTTCAAAAGCTGTCCAACAATCTGATTGAAAGAAATCAATCCGAAAAAAATACAGCCACCTAAAATAGAAACAAAATGAATTTACCGAAATTTTTATTGGGCGATAATACCCAGGCAGATCAAGAAGATATTTTCGTAATCCATACAGAATTTCCAAGGTTTGTCATCAATCTAAAGGACGACGAAATGGAACTTTGGGACGACCTGATTGGAAATGATGAGGAGGAGCTGTCTTTGCTTGTAGCTCAATATATTGAAGAAGCTTCTGCTTTTTACGATGCGGAAATGAAAGCCTATGAAGAAGCATGAATTTTAAAGAATTGCAATTAAACAGACCGCTTTTAAGAGCGATTGCCGAGCAAGGTTACGAGCGCCCAACATTGGTGCAAGAAAAGACAATTCCTAGAATTTTAGATCGAGAAGACGTCATGGTTTCTGCACAAACGGGAACAGGAAAAACGGCGGCTTTTGCTTTGCCTATCTTACAACTGCTTTTTGACAAGCAAGATGCGCCCAAAAAGGGGAAAAAAATAAGAGCTTTGGTTGTAAGTCCCACACGTGAATTGGCACTTCAGATTTCCCAAAATTTTCAAAACTATGCAACGTATTCCAATTTGAGAACTGCGGTAGTTTATGGAGGAACTTCTATGGAACCACAAAAAGACCTGTTGCGAAAAGGAGTGGATGTTTTGATTGCAACGCCAGGCCGACTTTTAGACTTGCACAAACAAGATGAGGTCAACCTCGATTATATAGAGACTTTTGTTTTGGATGAAGCCGATTTGATGCTTGACATGGGGTTTATTGATGATGTGAAAAAAATTGAGCGTTTGTGTCCTTCTGACAAGCAAAACCTGTTATTTTCGGCTACTTTGCCACCTAAGGTAAAAGATTTGGCGGCAGGCATTTTGAACAACCCTGCTTTGATTGAAATTGCGCCGACTTCTTCTGTGACCAAAAATATAAGTCAGGTTTTGTACTATGTTCCCAAACCTAAAAAAATAGAATTGTGTTTGCACCTTTTGCGCAATACCATCAAAGGAAATATGCTCATTTTCAGAAGAACCAAATTCGGGGTTGACAAATTGGAAAAAACCTTGTTAAAAAATGGCTATTTGGTCGATAGTATTCACGGAGACAAATCCCAAACAAATCGACAATTGGCTTTGGATCGTTTCAAGAAAAAGGAAGTCAATATTTTAATTGCGACGGATGTGGCTGCCCGTGGCATTGACATCAAGCATTTAGACGCTGTGGTGAACTTTGATTTGCCAAATGTTCCCGAAACTTACGTGCATCGAATCGGAAGAACGGGGAGGGCAGGAGACACCGGGGTTTCCCATTCTTTTTGTTCGGCAGATGAAAAAAGCTATGTACTCGCCATTCAAAAATTGATGGGTAGGCCCATTACGGTTGAAGAAGAGCATCCGTATCCATTGGATCCGAAAGCGAAACCTCAAGTGCATAAAAAGAAAGGAAGTAAATACAAGAAAGGACGTAAATCAGAAGCTTCCAAAAAGAAAAAGAAACGCTGGTACTAAGTGATAGTTTCTTCTATAATTGTGCTAAAATAGTTTTTGTATTCTAATTTTACGGAAAGGTTTTTATTAAGAACTCGTGTTTTTATAGTAAATTTGAGTACGCAACTCCAATAAAAACCTTGAATATGGCGGACAAATTGATTTCAAAAAAAAAGCCGAGTTATCCCATCAGTGCGAAGTTCAGTAAATATTTGACGAAGTACAGCAGGAAGGTAAAAATGCCCATTTTTTACGAGGATTTATTGCGCTATTCTGGAGCGGTTGCCGTGTATGATAAATCCGGTATGGATACACTTTGGCTACGAGTATATTATCCAGATCACGAGCGCAGTGAGATTGATAGAAGTTTGAAGAAGATTTACACAATTTTGCATGCGGATGGTAGCGACAGCTCTTTGCCTTATTTGAATGTTGATGAAATTGATTATTGCACGTTTGGAAATTCCAAACCTTTTCGTGTAAAAATTCGAAATGTATTGAATGACAATTACATGTACATGTATATCAAAGTCGCCGATGCTTCGCGTGTCTATGGGTTGGAATTGGAGCATTTGCTTTCTCCAGATCGGATCAATTTTTTGGTTTTTGAAAATACCTTGGTCGAAAGTCATATTCAAGGCATTCCTGGAGACGTGTTTATCAGAGATGGTTACCAACATTTCTCATCCAGAGATCAGAAGCAATTGTCCAAAGAATTTGTCAAATTTAACGAACGCAGTATTATTCGGTTGTTAGGAGATATGCGATCTTACAATTATGTCATTGTCCCAACACACGATTTTGATCAAGTGCAGTACCGTATACGTGCCATTGATTTTGATCAGCAATCGTACGAAGGAAGGCTTAAAGTTTACATGCCACAGTTTTTGGTAGAGAACAACAAATTTGTCGAAATGGTACATGCCAATCTTAGGGAAGAATCAATTGAACAATACAAAATCGAAGAGCGATCTGCCATTTCCAAACGAATCATTCGAATTTACGATCGAATTCAATATTTGCTCGATTGCATGTCACAAGATTCCATATCTTCCGATGAAAAGATAAACGTGTTAAAAAGACAACTTTGTGAATATACCAAAGATGCGAAATTTAAGAAATGCGATTCTATGGGGAGTATTTTAAGAGTTGGTTTTGATTTTGTCGTTCGGAACTACGAAAATGTAAACCATTATGTAATTCATTAGTATTGATCGAGATCCATGTCGTCTATGTTTTCAAACGTTCCAAAGGTGTCGGCATCACCAAATTCTTCCAATCCATAAGGATCTTCCTTCGAAGATGCTGCTTTGAATTCTTTGTCAGGAGCCGTCTCTGGAACCTCACCAATAGAGAGAATTAGTTTGGGAAGATCTTCCTCAGTGGTATCGGAAACGTCAATCAATTCTACAAAAAAGGTCCACATTTCGAGAAAATCATAGACATAAATTAGTTTTTCACCTGTGTTCTCAATATTCTGTGCAATTGTGGTATTGGCCATGCACAAAGCATTGGGGCTTTCATCCATTGAAATTAAAGGAATTTCTTCTCCTTGGTTCCAATCATCATCGGTTCTATAAAAAGAAGCCAATTGTTGTCCGTTAAAACCAAAAACAGCCGCAATGGTTTTGTGCAACTCCTCCAATGTTTTTTCACCTTCAATGGCAATGGTTCTGATAATGTCTTCTTTGACGTCTAAAACAATTCTAATTTTAAAAACCATGATTTCCTATAAATTATTCGTTGCAAAAATAAACTTTAGTATCCAATAAATACGTATTTTTATGCTCAAAACAGAAAAAAGATGACAAAAGCAGAAAAGCTCTCCGTCGCCAATGCCGTTACGAAAAACACCCTTATGCAAACGCTCGGGATCGTATATACGGACATAGGTGCTGATTTTTTAGAAGCAAAAATGAAAGTAGTTCCTGCGGTTCACCAACCGATGGGCCTATTGCATGGAGGAGCCTCAGTTGCTTTGGCAGAGAGTGTGGGAAGCGCTGCTTCACACATGTTTATTGACAATGAAAATTTTATGGTCAAAGGAATAGAAATTACAGCCAATCATCTCAAAAGTAAAAGAGACGGTGAAGTGACCGCTCGTGCCACGATTTTGCACAAAGGAAAAACAACGCACCTTTGGAAGATTGAAATCAAAGATGAAAATGACCAACTTGTTTCTTTTTGCAAGTTGACCAACATCGTATTGCCAAAGACCAAATAAGTGACCGATTGATGTCAACACAACTTTTTTTAGCTCGACTTGTGAAAGCTTTTCACTCAGGGCAACCTTTTGTAGCTTATCGAAAACCCCATGAAAAATTGACCAGTGCCATTTTTCAAAAAGATGCCGTGCTTCATTGCGTGAATGACTATTCCGAAAAAGGATTTGTTTTTGCGCCTTTCCAAAAAACAGCGGCATATTTGATTGCGCCCGACGAGGTGTTGTCAACAGAATTTGACACGCAATCGGTGCCTTTGCGAACTGTTTTTTTTCAAGAAAAAGAGGCAGAAAAAAAACAACACATTTATTTGGTGTCCAAAACCATTTCTTTCTTAAAAGAACAAGAAGTTTCGAAAATTGTGATGGCCAGGAAGAAAAGAATCAAAAAAGAGGTGGCATTTGAAAACGTTTTTGAACGTCTGTTGGCGAGCTATGGCGCGGCGTTTGTTTATGTTTGGTATCATCCGAAAGTAGGTATGTGGGCGGGAGCCACCCCAGAAACCTTGGTGTCTTATACCAAAGGAACATTTCATACCATGTCTTTGGCGGGAACCCAAAGGTTTGTGCAAGACAAATTAGCAGTTTGGGGAGAAAAAGAGATCGAAGAGCAACAAATGGTAACCGATTACATGTTGTCAAAATTGACACCAGTTTGCGAAATTTTGGATTCCTCGGAAGTAGAAAGTGTAAAAGCAGGCGCGTTGTGGCATTTAAAGACAACCATCTCTGGGCGATTGAAACAAAGTCTGGGTCTGAAAGAAATCGTTGAACTCTTGCATCCCACTCCTGCAGTTTGTGGTTTTCCTACCGAAAAAGCGTCTGAATTTATTCTTCAAAATGAAAATTTTGATCGTCGGTTTTATACAGGTTTTTTAGGGGAAGTTAATCCGGACCAAACCTCTGATTTGTATGTCAATCTTCGTTGTTTAGAGTTTGAACAGTCGAAGCAATTGAATTTGTATGTAGGTGGCGGGATTACTGCCAAAAGTATTCCAGAAAACGAGTGGGAGGAAACAGTGGCAAAGGCCAAAACGATAGAGCGTTGCTTGTAGTCATTTGCGGGATAGGGTTGTCAAGAACCTTGTAAATGTTTTGATGAATAGCCATTTGCTGTAAAAGATTTGAGTGGCAGGTCAAACACCCATATAATTTCAAGTGAAAAAGGATTTCAATAGCTGATTTATTCGTAATTTTACAACTTCAAAATTTTGACGTTTCGTCTGTATGAAATATCCAAAAAATGAGTTGGCCCAATTGGTCATTGCTTCATGTGTTTCCAAAGGGGTTGAACAGGTGGTCATTTCTCCAGGATCAAGAAATGCCCCATTAACCATTGGTTTTACGAATCATCCTGCTGTGGAAACCTACAGTATTGTCGATGAGCGCTCTGCAGCCTTTTTGGCCTTAGGAATGGCCCAGCAAACCAAAAAACCTGTGGTAGCACTTTGCACCTCTGGTTCGGCTTTACTCAATTACTATCCGGCGGTGGCAGAAGCCTATTACAGTGATGTTCCGTTGGTCATTATTTCAGCAGATCGTCCTGCACATTTGATTGATATCGGTGATGGACAAACCATTCGACAAAAAAATGTTTTTGAATCGCATTCGCTTTACAATGCCAATTTAGAAGAAAACAATCAACAAGAAAACGAAGCATGGCTAGAAACAGCTTTGCAAATTTCGATTGATCAAAAAGGTCCGGTACATGTGAATGTTTCTTTTGATGAGCCTTTGTATGATACCATTGCAAAAATACCAGAAATAGTATCTGAAAAACCGATGGTGGAATCGGAGTCTCAAGAAATGCCACTCGACGTGGATTTCCTACAAAAATATGCCGATCAATGGAATCGAGCCAAAAAGAAAATGGTTTTGGTGGGGGCACAATCACCAGATGCGCTGTTAAACGAGCAGTTGGAACACTTTTTAAAAGATCCTTCAGTACTCGTGTTTACAGAAACCATTTCCAACAGCCGACATTCCAAATTTATCAACCAAATCGATCAATTGATCATTCCTTTGGAGGAGGAAACTTTAAAGACTTTTCAGCCTGAAATTTTGCTGACGATAGGAGGTATGGTTGTTTCAAAAAAAATAAAACAATTCCTGCGAAAATATCAACCTGAGGAACACTGGCATGTGGATTCAAAAAAAGCGTGGGATTCTTACCACTGTTTGACCAAACACTTCAAAACAAGTCCACAATTGTTTTTCAGTCAGTTTTTCTTTTTGACAAAACCCCTAGATTCCAATTACCAAGAACGAGGTTTGGCGTTGAAAGAATTGAGACAGGAATTGCACACAACCTTCCTAAAAACCGTGGCTTTTTCAGATTTGAAGGTTTTTGACAGGGTCATGCAATCCATTCCAAAGAATGGGAATTTGCAATTGAGCAATAGCTCCATTGTTCGGTACTCCCAATTTTTTGAAATTAGTCCAGGAATAAAAGTCTTTTGTAATCGAGGAACTAGCGGTATTGATGGAAGTACATCCACAGCCATAGGGGCAGCGATGACAACGACAGATCCTACTTTTTTTATCACAGGAGATGTCAGTTTTTTTTATGACAGCAATGCTTTGTGGAATCCCTATATACCCTCCAACTTCCGCATCATTTTGATCAACAACGATGGAGGAGGTATTTTTAAAATCATTCCCGGACCTAAAAATAGTGGAGCACTGGATTATTTTGAAACACCGCATGGATTGGAAGCAAGTCATTTATGTGCCCTTCATGATTTGGAATATGAATGCGCAGAAACAGAAGAGGAGCTGCAAAATGCACTGCAAAGTTTTTACAAAGAATCTTCTGTGCCGAAGTTGTTAGAAATAAAAACACCAAGTGAAACCAATGATCTCGTATTGAAAGATTATTTAAAGAAATTAAAATAAATGGAATTAGAAGTAGGAGCACAAGTAGAATTGGTGATTGGTCGATTTACCAATGTGGGAATCAGCGTATTGGTTGACGGAGCATACGAGGGGATGCTCTATAAGAATGAAGTCTTTCAAAGAGTTCGAGAAGGACAAAAACTGACAGGATATGTCAAGTTTGTTCGAGAAGATGGAAAATTAGATATTTCTCTACAGCCGATAGGCTTCGTAAATAAAATTGCAGGTAACGAAGCCACAATTTTGGAAAAGTTAAAACAAACAGAAGAAGGGTTCTTGCCTTTGCATGACAAAAGCGATCCTCAAGAAATCAAATACCATCTCAAGATGAGTAAAAAGTCTTTCAAAAGTGCCATTGGAAGTCTGTACAGAGGAAAATTGTTGGTGATTGCAAGCAAAGGGATTTACCTTACCGAAGCAGGAAAAAAATAAAGCATTGCCTGCAAAATAAGAACCAAAGCTATGGTTGGTTGTTTTCCGATTTTGTTTTTGCTTGAAGTACCCGTTTGATATTTGCATAGAAATCGATGGATCGAGGAGAGTTTTCAGGAATTTTTGCATATCCTTTTTTATAGGAAATCAAGGCTTTACGGTAGGCCATATTCTTTTCGTGGTACAAACCGATGTAATAATTTCCCAAAGGTTCTTTTGGAAACTGGTCAAGAGCCATTTCTCCGAATTCTTTTAGATAACGCCCCGCCTCTTTGTCAATAATAATAGGTTCTATCGCGATAAAGTCATCGATACGGATGTCCATTTCTTTGCCGAACAAATAGGCGATATTTTCGTATCGAAATTGCAAGTATTCCATCGCAGCCAAAGGGGATAAATAAACAATTTCATTGTTGAATTCTTTCTCAGTAATGTGAGCGTACTTCGAGAAAATGTGTTGCAAGCCACCGGCAATTCCTTTGGGTATGGAATAAAGTTCTGACGATTCTTTAAAATTTTCAAATTGGAAAAAGAAATAGCTGTTATCTATTGAATTGATACTTGCATTGATTTGTTCCATTCTTTTTTGAAATTCAGAATACGTGTTTTTTGCATTGGAAACATAATAAAAATAATCTTTGCCTTTCAAGTTTGCAATGGCGGTTTGTAAGTAGTTTGGTATATCGGGAGCTAGGGAAGGGTACAAGCTGATATAGCCACTAAAAACAGGTTTTTTTTCGAACAAAAAATACGTGGCGAAATTGGCTGTTATCTCACGACCTACAATGGTTTTAAAATCAGAAATTCGATACGCTTCTTCAAAATAAGGGACAAGCTCTTGGGCAATGTATTGAAAGACTTGCATACTTTTCTGTGTTGGATAGCTGTTGGTGCGATCATAGCCATAATCACGCGCTCTGTAAGGGGCAATTTTTTGCGAGATACCTACCACAATTTGATTGGGCACCTGGTCATTTTTAGCAAATAATTCAGAGATACTTACATAGGTGTCAAACAAATCATCCGCATCCAAGACCACGGTGAGCGGGTAACTGTCGTTGGAAAGCTCGTAATCTTCGGGAATAAAAATTCGCAGTACTTTTATTTCATTTAAGGAAATTGAGTAAAAGTCTTTTTCAATAATTTTTTGCGCGAACACCGCCCCGAAAAATAGGAAGAATAAAAAAGACAAACAGCGTGTTCTCATGAACAAAAGAGCATTGGTAAAATTATTCGAATGTACTAATTTTTTTAGTTTTTTCAATAGTTATATCTTTACACTCGACAAACGTGTTTAATTAAAAACAATCCTATGAGTCAAGCAAATTGGGTAGCTGTAAAACCTTCTCACCATTTGGGAGAAGTTTATACAGATATTACCTATCAGAAATCCGGAAATGTTGCCAGAATAGCCTTTAACAGACCCAATGTGCGAAATGCATTTCGACCTCGTACAACTTCGGAATTGTACGATGCGTTTTACAATGCGCAAGAAGATAACGAAATAGGGGTGGTATTATTGTCGGCAGAGGGACCCTCTACCAAAGACGGTGTTTATTCCTTTTGTTCAGGAGGAGATCAAAAAGCAAGAGGGCATCAAGGGTATGTCGGTGATGACGGCAGTCATCGGTTGAATATTTTAGAAGTACAGCGTTTGATTCGTTTTATGCCAAAAGTAGTCATTGCCGTTGTTCCTGGTTGGGCTGTAGGAGGAGGTCATAGCTTGCATGTCGTTTGCGATTTGACATTGGCGAGTAAGGAACACGCCATTTTCAAGCAAACCGATGCCGATGTCACGAGTTTCGATGGCGGATATGGTTCTGCTTATTTGGCAAAAATGGTGGGACAAAAAAAGGCACGAGAAATATTTTTCCTCGGAAGAAATTATTCGGCTCAAGAGGCCTATGAAATGGGCATGGTAAATGCTGTGGTTCCTCACGACGAATTGGAAGAAACCGCCTACCAGTGGGCGCAAGAAATATTGGAAAAATCGCCAACCTCTATCAAAATGTTGAAGTTCGCGATGAACCTTACCGACGATGGCATGGTAGGTCAACAGGTGTTTGCAGGAGAAGCCACTCGTTTGGCTTATATGACCGATGAGGCAAAAGAAGGAAGGGATGCTTTTTTAGAAAAAAGAAAGCCCAATTTTGACAAAAAATACATCGTTTAATCCCTATTCGAAAATTTAAGCCGATGCGAAAGCTTTGGCCGAGCGCAGAACGAAAATAAAAATGTAAAAAAGAGCGAGTCGTTGAGGCTTTCGCTTATTTAGTTGACACAAAGAATTTATGAAACCACAAATAGTTACTTTTTTAATAAAATGTCCAGATCAAAAGGGGATTATTGCCAAACTTACGCATTTCTTCTATTCAGAAGGCTTTAATATTGTGAGCTCACAGCAATACACCAATGCAACTTCCGCAAAATTTTTTATGCGAATTCGCTTGGCCGTCGATAATTCCGTTCTATTAAGTAAAGAACAGTTGGAGGAGCGTTTCGAAAGGTTGGCAGAAGCCTATCAAATTTCTTGGCGTGTCGATTACGGTCGAAAAAAGCAGAAAGTAGCCATTATGGTATCGCATACCAGTCACAACCTCTACGATTTGTTACACCGACACAAAGAAGGAAAATTAAATTGCGACATTTCCATGGTGGTGAGCAATCACGAAAAACTAAAACCCATTGCTGCCATGTTTGGCATTCCGTTTTACTACAAGCCAGTAACCAAAGAAACCAAAGAACAGCAAGAGCAAGCATTGATGGAATTGTTTGACAATGCGAAAATTGATTTGATTATTATGGCGCGTTATATGCAAATTTTGTCAACTAGATTTATAGCGCATTACGAAAATAAAATTATCAATATTCACCATTCCTTTTTGCCCGCATTCCAAGGAGCAAATCCATACCAACGGGCATATGAAAGAGGAGTGAAAATTATTGGCGCAACCGCACATTACGCCACAGAAGATCTAGACGAAGGTCCTATCATTGAACAAGGAGTGGAAAGAGTAACGCACGAAAGTTCCGCAGCCTCCTTAAAGAAAATAGGGGCTGATATCGAAACGCTTGTATTAGCGCGTGCCGTGAATTGTCATTTGAACAACCAAATTATTGTAGACGCAAACAAGGCGATTGTTTTTCCTGAAACGGGAGAATAGTTACAAATCTCAAACCCCCATCTATGAAAATCATTTGTATTGGTAGGAACTATGCGCAGCATATCTCAGAACTGGGAAATGAGAAGCCAACAGCACCGTTGTTTTTCCTTAAACCCGACTCTGCCATTTTACCAAAAAAAATGCCTTTTTTTATCCCTTCTTTTTCTGATAATATCCATTATGAAGTGGAAATATTGGTAAAAATCAACAAAGTAGGAAAATACATCAGCCCAAAATTTGCACACAAGTATTACGACGAAATTGGATTGGGAATCGATTTTACGGCGAGAGACATACAAGAAAAAGCAAAAGAGAAGGGGCATCCCTGGGAGCAAGCCAAGGCCTTTGATGGTAGTGCGGTGATTGGAAATTTTTACCCGAAGCAAGATTTTAAAAATCTTCAAGATATAAATTTTTCGCTTTCAAGAAACAATGAATTGGTGCAGGAAGGAAATACCAATCACATGCTTTGGACCATCGATGAGTTGATCGCGTATGTGTCTCAGTTTTTAACCCTAAAAAAAGGAGATGTACTATTCACAGGAACACCGGCAGGTGTGGGAAAGGTAAAGGAGAATGATGTACTTTTAGGATTGTTGGAGGGAAATCAGGCTTTTGAAATCAAAATAAAATAAAAGAATCTCTTTTTTTACGAAAAGAGGTTCTTTCTTTATTTCGTGTAAATGCTATCGTAAAGGTCTTGGTAAATACCTTTGATAATCTTTCGTTTCATTTTTAGTGTGGGCGTCAAATGTCCGCCATCAATACTCCATTCCTCTGGCGTTAATTTGAATTTTTTAATTTGTTCCCATTTTCCAAAGTTGGCGTTGCAGCTGTCAATTTCTTCTTGGATTCTTTCAATCACGCTTTCGTTCGAAATGACAGATTCGTTTGAATCTCCCAAAGAAATATTTTTTCGGTGAGCCCATTCGCGAACAAATTCAAAATTGGGTTGAATCAGTGCTGCAGGCATTTTTTCTCCTTCACCCACCACCATAATTTGTTCGATAAATCGCGATTGTTTGAGCTCGTTTTCTAGCAGTGCGGGTGCCACATATTTTCCTCCAGAGGTTTTGAACATTTCTTTTTTACGATCGGTAATTTTTAGAAAATTGTCTTCCGATACCTCTCCAATGTCTCCAGTATGAAAATAATCACCCGTCATTACCGAGGCTGTTTTTTCTTCGTCTTTGTAATAACCTAGCATTACATTGGGGCCTTTGACAAGAATTTCGCCATCATCCGCAATTTTTACGTCCACATTTTCAATAATTCTTCCAACCGTGCCGATACGAATGCCTTTGTTAAAAGGGCAGTTCACCGATACAACAGGCGAAGTTTCTGTAAGTCCATAGCCTTCCAAGATAGGCATGCCAGCAGCTGAGAAAACACGGGTTAAACGAGGTTGTAAAGCAGCAGATCCAGATACCAATGTACTGATATTTCCCCCCAAAGCTTCTTTCCATTTGCTGAAAATTAATTTTCGAGCAATTTTTAATTTGAACTCATACCATGCTCCGTTCGCTCCGAAAGGTTCAAATGCAAGGCCTAGTTCGACGGCCCAGAAAAATAATTTCTTTTTGATACCGGTCAATTCAGCACCTTTGCTTACAATTTTGTCATAGACCTTCTCGTACAATCGAGGAACCGCGGTCATGATGTTCGGTTGGATTTCTTTTAGGTTGTCACTGATGGTTTCTGGCGATTCTGCAAAATAAATTTCAATACCACATGCTTGGTAGAGATAAAGAATGATTCTTTCAAACACGTGACATACAGGCAAAAAGCTCAAGGCTTTGGCATTTCCATGCTCCAATGGAACTCTCGGAATACTGTCCAATACATTGGACACAAGATTGTTGTGTGAGAGCATGACGCCTTTGGGCTTTCCTGTCGTTCCTGATGTGTAGATAATGGTTGCCAAATCATGAGGTTGTATGTTTTTTTTACGAGCGTCAAGTTCCGAATCAAGAGAGGTGTCTTTTCCTAAATCCAAAACCTCTTTCCAATTCTTTTCACCGGAAATTTCATCAAAAGTATAGATTTCTTTGAGTTGGGTATTCCCTTTGATTTGGTTCAACTTTTCTAGGATTGAACTGTCAGAAACAAAACAATAGCTCGCTTCAGAGTGGTTCAAAATGTATTCGTAATCTTCTTTTGAAATGGTAGGGTAGATGGGAATGTTTTGTGCGCCAATTTGCAAAACCCCCATATCCAATACATTCCACTCGGTTCTGTTGGTGGTGGAAATAACCGCAATTTTTTCATTGGCCTGTATGCCTAATTTTAATAGGCCTCGACTGACATGGTTGTATTGTGAAATATACTCCTCTGTAGAGATGCTTTCCCATTTTCCGTTGTATTTGGTTGTGAAAGCTTTGTTGAGATTGAAATTTTCCAATTGGTGCGTTGGAAAATCGAATATGAACTTGATGTTTTTCATGGGTTTGGTTTCGTAGTAAAAATGGTTACCGCAAAATAGTGAATTTTAGAGGATTTGCAAAAGGGAGTATTCGGTTTTGCGCAAATCTAAATTTTAGTTGCGTTGACTTGCATTTTTGCCGGCTCTATGATGAACGCATAAAAATCACGGCAACGAGGTCTCGTTTTTAGAAAAGCGATTTTTGCTATCTTCGAAAGCTAGTAAATCGGATAATTTGAAATGCTGTAAAAAAAAGGAAGTTGTGAATGCATATTATGCCGAATTCAACACTATTGATGGGTCTCTTATTTTTTAGAAACAAAAAGTTTTTCCTCTTTGTTGTAAGGAGCAATTAAAATCCATAAAAAAGAAAGTACAAAAATACATTCCCATATTTCCCACTTTTTGGAATGCGGAACCATAAAAATTAAAAAAGTTCCTCCTACAAACCACAAAGACTGGTAACGTGTGGGAACTGGGATTCCAATTTTTTGAACGAGTCTTTTTAGGGAGGGGATGCGTTTGTACAGTCCTAGTAGAAAAAAGTAATACACGCCAAAAATACTTGAAAACGAAACAGAAATGATGCGATTTATTTTTACACCGTTGATTTTTAAATTGTGAAGGTTGGTTTCATTTTGAGTGTTGTTTTGACTAAAAAAATCACCCGTTTCGATTTCAAAAATTCGTTGTCCCCAAGAAATTTCTTCTCCAAACCCAAAAAACAAGCCTACGATCATCAGGATATTGAACGCTTTCCAAAGCATATTTTTGTCTGTTCTAACGCGAACAAAACGAAGCAAAAGCAAAACAGAGCTTACCAACAGTATGAGTGCCGTAAGGTTTTCTAAAACGCCATCTTCTTTTATGAGAAAACCAAACCATTTTTGGTTGAAAAAATACAAAAGTGAGGCGGTGGAAATCAATCCGATAGCCGCTTGTAAAAAATAAGACCCTTTTTTTTCCATGATTTCAATTTCTCTTTATGCGAATCTACAAAAGATTTTTTTACAGTGTTTTTTTCTAAATGAAGGGGGGTAATACCTTTTATTTTGTCAACCAGTTTTTTGCGTTTACAAAAGCTTCAAGCCATGGCGAAACTTCGTCTTTTCTCTGGTTTGGATAATGTGCCCAATTCCATTGGAAAATGGAACGTTCAATATGTGGCATCATGACCAAATGACGGCCGTCTTTCGAGGTCATCATCGCCGTATTGTAATCGGAGCCATTTGGATTGGCAGGGTAACTTTCGTAGCCGTATTTTCCAACAATGTTGTAGTGGTCTTCCGATTTTGGCAAATGGAATTTTCCTTCACCATGAGAAATCCATACGCCCAAAGTACTTCCTGCCAAAGAATGCAACATTACTGAATTGTTATTTTGAATGCTGACAGAAGTGAAACTACTTTCATGCTTTTGTGATTCGTTGTGTAGCATTTTTGGTTTTTCGGTATGGTCAGGATTGATCAATCCCAATTCTACAAACAATTGACAACCGTTGCAAATTCCAATAGACAACGTGTCTTCTCTTTTGAAGAAGTTTTCCAGGGCTGTTTTTGCTTTTTCATTGTACAAGAATGCACCTGCCCAACCTTTGGCAGAACCCAAAACATCGGAATTGGAAAACCCTCCAACAGCACCAATAAACTGAATGTCTTCCAACGTTTCACGACCTGAAATTAAATCGGTCATGTGCACATCTTTGACATCAAAGCCAGCCAAATACATGGCATTGGCCATTTCGCGCTCTGAGTTGGACCCTTTTTCGCGAATGATAGCGGCTTTGGGTTTTGGTTTGCTCGAGTCAATCACAGGAAGTTTCCCGTCAAAACCAGCAGGGAATTCAAAGGATAAAGGCTGTTCTTTGTAATTGTTGAAACGCGCAGTAGCCAAACCGTTGGCGGTTTGCTTGTCGTCTAACAAGTAAGAAGTACCAAACCAAATATCTCGTAAATAGGCAACATTAAACGTTTCAGTGGCTCCATGGTTTGTGATGCAAACTTCGTTGCTTCTCACCGCATTTCCGAGATAGGTGAACTTGACATCATTTTCTGTTAAGATGCGTTCGATTTCTTCATCCGAAGATTGAATAATGACACCACTGTTTTCCGAGAACAATGCTTTGATGGTGTCTGGTTCTCCCAAGGCAGAAATATCCAAATTAGCACCTACCATGTTTTGTGCAAAACACATTTCCAAAATAGTGGTAATCATACCTCCCGCAGAAATGTCGTGTCCCGCCAAAATTCGTTCTTCTTTGATCAATTTTTGAAGGGTATTGAACGCTGTTTTGAATTTTTCCGAATCGTTGATATTTGGGCTCTCGTTTCCAATACCATTCACGGCTTGTGCAAAAGAAGAACCTCCTAGTTTAAAAGTATCGTTTGAAAAATCGATGTGGTAAATTTTATTTTGCGCATTTTTTTGAAAGACAGGTTCTACCACTTTTATGATGTCGTTGCAATGTCCAGCAGCTGAGATGATCACCGTACCTGGGGCAATGACTTCTTCATTTGGATATTTTTGCTTCATGGAAAGCGAATCTTTTCCTGTCGGAATATTGATTCCGAGCTCAATAGCGAAGTTCGAAACGGCCTCAACAGCATTGTACAAACGGGCATCTTCACCTTCATTTTTACAAGGCCACATCCAGTTTGCAGACAAGGAAACGGCTTTTAAATCGTCTTCCAAAGGAGCCCAAATGAGGTTGGTCAATGCTTCTGCAATGGCATTTCTAGAACCGGCTACCTCATTGATCAAACTCGCAACAGGAGCATGACCAATACTCGTGGCGATTCCTTCTTTTCCATCGTAGTCCAGCGCCATGACGGCAACATCATTTAACGGCAATTGCAAAGGACCTGCTGTTTGCTGTTTGGCAACTTTTCCTCCGACACAGCGGTCTACTTTGTTGGTCAACCAGTCTTTACAAGCAACGGCTTCTAGCTGTAAAACGTTCTCTAAGTATTCGTGGATATTTTTTGAGTCGTAGTTTAAAGGCGTATAGTCTCTTTGAATGGTTTTATCGTGCAATACTGTCTTTGGAGAACTCCCAAACATATCGTTCATGGCCAAGTCCATTGGTTTTTCGCCTGTTGTCGCCGATTCAAATGTAAACTGATGGTCGTTGGTGACATCTCCTACTGTGTACATGGGAGAACGTTCTCTGTCTGCGACGCGTTTTAAATACGCCACGCTTTCTTCGTTGATGACCAAGCCCATACGCTCTTGCGATTCGTTTCCGATAATTTCTTTGGCAGAAAGTGTTGGATCTCCGACGGGCAGTTTGTCCAAATCAATTTTACCTCCGGTGTCTTCTACAAGCTCCGACAAGCAGTTCAGGTGTCCACCCGCTCCGTGATCGTGAATCGATACAATCGGGTTGGCGTCACTTTCGACCATACCACGCACCGCATTGGCCGCACGTTTTTGCATTTCTGGGTTTGAACGCTGAACAGCGTTCAACTCCAATTGACTGTCCATTCCACCTGTATCGGCAGAAGAAACAGCGGCACCTCCCATTCCAATTCGGTAATTGTCACCACCCAAGATCACAATTTTGTCTCCTTGTTCTGGAGTGTCTTTAAGCGCTTGTTCGTTTTTACCGTAACCAATTCCTCCGGCTTGCATAATCACTTTGTCAAATCCTAGTTTCCGCAGAGAGTCTGAGCTAGCGGCAGATTCGTCTGCTTCGAAGGTCAATAGGGAACCTGAGATCAAAGGTTGTCCAAATTTGTTTCCAAAATCAGAGGCTCCATTAGAGGCTTTGATTAGTATTTCCATAGGGGTTTGGTACAACCAATCGCGTTCTTCCATGGTCTCCCAAGGTCTGTTTTTTGACAAACGTGAGTAGGAGGTCATATACACCGCTGTACCCGCCAAAGGCAACGAACCTTTTCCACCGGCCAATCGATCTCTAATTTCTCCTCCAGAACCGGTTGCAGCACCGTTGAAGGGCTCTACAGTGGTTGGAAAATTATGTGTTTCGGCTTTCAATGAAATGACTGATTCAAAATCTTTGATTTCATAAAAATCCGGTTTGTCTGCTGATTTCGGGGCAAACTGGGTTACTTTCGGCCCCTTTACAAAGGCCACATTGTCTTTGTAGGCTGAAACAATGCCGTTCGGGTTTGTTTCCGAAGTTTTGCGAATCATTTTAAACAACGAGCTCTCTTTTTCTTCTCCATCAATGACAAAGGTTCCGTTGAATATTTTATGACGACAGTGTTCTGAGTTGATTTGTGAAAATCCAAATACTTCAGAATCGGTTAGTTTTCTTCCGATTTTTGTGGCTAATTCTTCCAAATAAGCCACTTCTTCTTGGCTCAAAGAAAGTCCTTCTTTTTGGTTGAAAGCTTGAATGTCTTCGATTTCTATTACCGCTTCTGGTTTGATGTCAATGGTAAAAATAGCTTGGTTCAAACCTGTGTACAATACTTGAAGCATGGGATCAATTTCGACTTCGTTGGAAGCGACTTGTGTAAATTCTTCAATTCTGAGAATTCCCTCAATACTCATGTTTTGCGTAATTTCAACAGCGTTGGTACTCCAAGGTGTAATCATTTCTTTCCGGGGTCCCACAAAATAGCCTTCTATTTCGCTTGTGTTGAGTTGCGATGCGTTGCCGAACAACCAAACTAATTTTTGAATGTTCTCTGAGGAGAGTTCTTTGGTTTGTACAGCAAATACAGTAGTCTTGCGTTGAAAAAATAGGATCATGGATTTTTGCATATTTAAGCGCTGTTGCTTCGAAATTTTTAAAAGCACAAATCTACAAAATAATGTTCAAAAAAAGGGCTGTATCAAGCGGTAAAGGCAGTTTTTTTCAAAGGCTTATCAACAGGATTGTTTTTGTTGCTTTTCGATGAAAATACGGTTTGAAATCCTTTAGAATGAAAGTAGTGAATGTGAAAATGGCGCTGTGAATGAAGGTGTCAGCGTTGGGTTTTTACTTTTTTCTAATTTTCATATTCAATGCTTCTACACCGAGAGAAAAGGCAATCGCAAAATACAAATACCCTTTTGGAATGGCTCCGATGTGTTGCTGAAAAATTTCCGTTTGTGCCAAATGAGCCCCTTCTGTGATCAACATAAAACCGATCAAAATCAAAAAGGACAATGCGAGCATTTGAATGGTGGGATGTTTGTTTACAAATTGTCCAACTGGGTTGGCGAACAGCATCATAATAAGTATGGAAATGATGACCGCGATGATCATGATAGTCAGCGCTCCTTCGATGCCGTTGGTCATTCCCACAGCTGTGAGAACAGAATCAAATGAAAAAACAAGGTCAATCAATACAATTTGTACAATGGCTTTGGATAGTGTCGTGGCTCTCGAACGGGAAGGGTTTTTTTCTTCTGCTCCCTCCACTTTGTGATGGATTTCACGGGTACTTTTGTAGAGTAAAAACAATCCTCCAGCAAATAAAATGATACTTTGCCCTGAGACATGCGACGTAATCCAAGAGGTTTCTATGTTGAAAATTGCCTCTTTCATAGCAATTAAGTACGAAACACCGAATAACAAAATTATTCGGAAAACCATGGCTAGCAACAATCCAATATGGGTCGCTTTTTTTTGTTGTTCTTTGGGGAGTTTTCCTGTGGTAATGGAAATGAAAATGATATTGTCGATTCCCAAAACGATTTCTAAAAAAGTAAGGGTAAGTAGTGCAACCCAAGTGTCAAATTGTGTGAAAATTTCCATATCAATGATGTGCTATTGTTGTGGATGTATATTTTTAATATTGTTGCTGTTCCTCTTCGAGTCGAAAAGTGCTGCCTTTTTGTTTGAAGTTGCTTCCAAAGTAATAGCCCAAAAATTCGTAAGAGTTGTTTTTAATTTTCGTGATTTTTATAATGAATTTGGTGCTGTCCAGCTTTGTCTTTGGGTGCTGCTTTTTCAGATGAAATTCAAACTGATTCTTCCACGTTATGTGGAAAGTGTCTGTTTTTTGTTTGTAGGTTTCAATCTGAAATTTTTCAGTTCTGTAGAAGTAAGAGCTGTCTGATTTGTTTTCCAAATAGGTTTTAAACCTTCCTTCTTTGAAAGAAAAAGATTTGGGATCATTTTTACAAGCCCATAACAGGAGACCACAAATAAGAAAAGCGCTGACTTTTGGTATCATAAGGTAAATGTAAACTAAAAATCTGCACGGTGCGAACGTTGTGCAGGTTTTTCTACAAAAAAAAACCTGAGAAGCTCAATGCTTGTCAGATTTCTCTTCATTTTTTTTGAAAATTATCTTGTTAGATTCCTGTGTAGTTACTTGGTGTAATGACTTTCAATTCCGCTTTTATTTCGTCGGATACCTCGAGTGTGTCGATAAAATTGGCAATGGATTCTTGATTGATTTGCTCGTTTGTTCTTGTCAGGCCTTTCAAAGCTTCGTAGGGATTTGGATAGGCTTCTCTTCGCAAAATCGTTTGAATGGCTTCTGCAACCACGGCCCAGTTGTTTTCCAAATCTTCTTCGAAGGCTTCTTTGTTCAACAACAGTTTGTTCAATCCTTTGAGGGTAGAAGCAAAGGCGATCAAGGTATGTCCAAATGGAACTCCTACGTTTCGCAATACGGTGGAATCTGTCAAATCGCGTTGCAAACGAGACACGGGTAATTTGGCGGCCAAATGCTCGAACAAAGCGTTGGCAATTCCGATGTTTCCTTCAGAATTTTCAAAGTCAATTGGATTTACTTTGTGTGGCATGGCCGAAGAACCCACTTCTCCTTTTTTTATTTTTTGTTTGAAATAGTTACTCGAAATGTACGTCCAGATGTCTCTGTCGAGGTCCATAATGACATTGTTGATGCGCTTCATGGCGTCAAACACACCTGCCATATGATCGTAGTGTTCGATTTGAGTGGTTGGGAATGAATGGTGCAAGCCCAAAATATTTTCTACAAAGTGCGTTCCAAAGGCTTTCCAATCAATGTCTGGGTAGGCCACTTTGTGTGCGTTGTAATTTCCAGTCGCTCCTCCAAATTTCGCGGCATGGGGTGTGTGTTGCAACTGCAATACCTGTTGGTTGACACGTTCTACAAAGACAAACAGCTCTTTCCCCAAACGTGAGGGAGAAGCCGGTTGGCCGTGGGTACGTGCCAACATCGGAATGTCGTCCCATTCTTCAGATAAATCGGCCAATTTAGCCGTCAATTCGTCCAAAGTAGGATAATATACCTCTTCCAAAGAATCTTTGATAGAAAGGGGTATGGCCGTGTTATTAATGTCTTGAGATGTCAATCCGAAGTGGATGAATTCTTTGTAAGACTGCAAATGCAGCTTGTCAAATTTTTCTTTGATAAAATATTCCACTGCTTTGACATCGTGGTTGGTCACAGTTTCAATTTCTTTGATTTTTAGTGCATCTTCCGTGGAGAATTGCTCGTAAATTTCTCGCAAGGCTGGAAACACAGCACTGTCAAAATCGGCCAACTGAGGTAAAGGAATTTCGCACAGGGCAATAAAATATTCGATTTCTACTTTGACTCTGTACTTGATCAAAGCTTCTTCAGAATAATAAGCAGCTAGGGAGGCAACTTTTCCTCGGTACCTTCCATCAATCGGAGAGATGGCGTTTAAACTAGATAATGACATGTTTTTAAATTGAAATTGAGCCGCAAAAATACACAATTCTCAAGAAATAGACAGCGGCTTTTTTGTTTTTTCATCTTTCAGAGGTCTTGCATTTGTGGGTAGCGTCTTAAAATTTTTATTTTGAGTGATTGAATGGCTGTGAAATTTTAAGTTATCTAAATTTTGGGATCATTAAATGTTTGGGAATTTGTCTGAAAGAAACACTCTGAATAACTTGTTCATAATTATTTTAGAGCGTCATTTTAATTTTATAGGTAAAATGCTATTTTAGCAACACTTCAACGAATTTTTTTTACATGGCGCAGGAAACCAAATACACAGAAGACAATATACGATCGCTAGATTGGAAGGAACATATTCGTATGCGTCCTGGAATGTATATTGGGAAATTAGGAGATGGAAGTTCGCAAGACGACGGAATCTATATTTTAATTAAGGAAGTGTTGGACAACTCTATTGATGAGTTTGTGATGAATGCGGGCAAAACCATTGAAATTTCGGTGAAAAATACCCATGTTATTATCCGTGATTACGGACGTGGAATTCCGTTGGGAAAAGTGGTGGACGTTGTTTCCAAAATGAATACCGGAGGAAAGTACGATTCCAAAGCCTTCAAAAAGTCGGTCGGATTGAATGGGGTAGGTACCAAAGCGGTCAATGCGCTTTCTACGAGTTTTCGTGTGCAATCGTTCCGCGATGGGAAAACGGTCTTTGCCGAGTTTGAGCAAGGAAATTTAATTGAAAAAAGTGAGGAGATGTCTTCGAGTCAACGTCGAGGAACCCGTGTTAATTTTACACCTGATCCCAGTATTTTTGCCAATTACAAATTCCGAACGGAATACGTGGTGAAAATGATCAAAAATTACGTGTATTTGAATACAGGACTTACGATTGTTTTCAATGGAGAAAAATACCACTCTGAAAACGGATTGAAAGATTTGTTGGAAGAAAATAGCAATCCGGAAGACATTGCTTACCCAATTATTCATTTGAAAGCCGATGATATTGAGTTGGCCATGACACATAGCAAAACCCAGTACAGCGAAGAATACCATTCTTTTGTCAATGGACAACACACGACACAAGGAGGAACCCACCAAGTGGCCTTTCGAGAAGCCGTTGTAAAAACCATTCGTGAGTTTTTTGGGAAAAATTTTGAAGCCTCTGATGTGCGGAAATCCATCGTCAGTGCCATCAGTATAAAAGTGATGGAGCCTGTGTTTGAGAGTCAAACCAAAACCAAATTGGGCTCCACAGAAATGGGTGGTGATCTGCCTACGGTTCGAACCTTTGTCAATGATTTTGTCAAAACCAATTTGGACAATTACCTGCACAAAAATCCCGAAACAGCCGAGCAAATTCAACGTAAAATTTTACAAGCAGAACGAGAACGAAAAGAATTGTCAGGTGTTCGAAAGTTGGCTCGAGAACGCGCGAAAAAGGCCAACCTTCACAACAAAAAATTGCGCGATTGCCGCGTACACTTGGGCGATCTAAAAAAAGACAACCGACTGAATACCACACTGTTTATTACAGAAGGAGATTCGGCCAGTGGTTCCATTACCAAATCGAGAGATGTAAATACACAAGCCGTTTTTAGTCTGAAAGGGAAACCTTTGAATTCCTACGGAATGAGCAAAAAAGTGGTCTATGAAAATGAAGAGTTCAATCTCTTGCAAGCCGCCTTGAATATCGAGGAAAGTTTGGAAAATTTGCGATACAACAATATTGTAATTGCTACCGATGCCGATGTGGATGGGATGCACATTCGTTTGTTGCTGATTACCTTTTTCTTGCAATTTTTTCCAGAAGTCATCAAAGAGGGGCATTTGTTTATTTTAGAAACGCCTCTGTTCCGTGTCAGAAACAAAAAAGAAACCGTGTATTGCTACTCAGAAGAAGAAAAAATGCAGGCCATTGAAAAGTTGACCGGAAAACCGGAAATTACTCGATTCAAAGGATTGGGAGAAATATCACCCAATGAGTTTGTACATTTTATCGGTGAGAATATTCGTTTGGACCCAGTGATGCTAGACAAAGAAATGTCCACGGAAAAAATGCTAGAATTTTACATGGGGAAAAATACCCCAGATCGACAAAAATTTATCATTGAGAACTTGAAAGTAGAACTGGATGTAGTGTCCGAATAAGAAAAGATAAGTACCAACGACCAGAAATGGAATACAAATGCAAGAAGAAAACGATCAAGAACTAAACGGAGCCGAAGGAAAGCAAGAAACCATTACCAAAGTAACAGGAATGTACAAAGAATGGTTTTTGGACTATGCTTCCTATGTAATTTTGGAGAGAGCCGTTCCGGCCTTGAATGATGGTTTCAAACCCGTACAACGACGCATCATGCAGTCGATGAAAGACCTCGATGATGGGCGTTACAACAAGGTGGCCAATTTGGTAGGGCATACCATGCAATACCATCCGCATGGAGATGCCTCCATTGCCGATGCGATGGTACAGTTGGGTCAAAAAGAATTGTTAATTGACATGCAGGGAAACTGGGGAAATATTCTTACAGGAGACCGTGCCGCAGCTTCGCGATACATCGAAGCGCGTTTGTCAAAATTTGCGTTGGATGTTATTTTCAATCCAAAAACGACAGAATGGCAAGCCTCTTACGATGGACGAAAAAAAGAGCCCATTCATTTGCCCGTAAAATTTCCGTTGCTACTGGCACAAGGAGCGGAGGGAATTGCCGTGGGTTTGTCTACCAAAATCCTTCCTCACAATTTCAATGAATTGATCGAAGCCTCCATCAAGTACTTGAAAGGAAGAAGTTTCAAGATTTTACCAGATTTCTTGACAGGAGGAATTGCTGATTTTACAAATTACAACGATGGAAAAAGAGGCGGAAAGGTACGCGTAAGAGCCAAAATCAGCCAGCTGGATAAAAAAACACTGGTGATTCGTGAGATTCCATACGGAACCACAACCTCTACTTTGATCGATTCGATATTAAAAGCCAACGAAAAGGGGAAAATTAAAATCAAACGAATTGAAGACAACACGGCAGCAGCCGTAGAAATATTGATACACCTACCACCCAATGTTTCCCCAGATACCACCATTGATGC
This sequence comes from Flavobacteriaceae bacterium, assembly GCA_964230805.1. Lineage (GTDB taxonomy): Bacteria > Bacteroidota > Bacteroidia > Flavobacteriales > Flavobacteriaceae > Flavicella. The sequence goes on along the minus strand of CAXRIA010000002.1, from coordinate 113,825 downwards.
TTTGTACGCTTTTACCAACTGCGAGAGTTCCATTTCTCCTTTGAGTTGTATTATTGAAGATCACAAACCTATTTTTATCGGAGTTTCTGATTTGTTGAAAATTTCTACAGATCATACCGTAGCATTGCTGAAAAAAGAATTGGAAATTCAACTCGGTGAACTGGAAGAACAATGGCATTTTGCCTCGTTGGAGCGTATTTTTATAGAAAATAGAATCTATCGAGACATTGAAGAAGTTGAAACTTGGGAGGGGGTATTGGAGGCCATAGACACCGGTTTAAAGCCGTTTACCAAACACTTGAAAAGAAGCGTGACGCAAGACGATATTTTGAGGTTGACAGAAATTCGGATTAAGAAAATTTCAAAATTTGACATTGAGAAGGCAAATCAATTGATCGAGGCCTTGGAAGAAAAAATAGCGGCTGTTAAAGACAATTTGGCCCATTTGGTGGAATTTGCCATTTCGTATTTCAAGCGATTGAAAGATACCTATGGAAAAGGAAAAGAACGAAAGACAGAAATTCGAGTATTTGATGATATTGTAGCGACCAAAGTGGTGATGCGAAACACCAAACTTTACGTCAATAGGGCCGAAGGTTTTGTCGGAACTTCGCTTAGACGTGATGAATATGTGACGGATTGTGCCGATATTGATGATGTCATTGTGTTTCGAAGAGACGGTTCTTTGATGATTACAAAAGTAGCCGCAAAAACCTTCGTGGGAAAAGACATCATTCACATTGCAATTTTCAAAAAAGGAGACAAACGCACCGTGTACAACATGATGTACCGCGATGGAAAATCGGGACCGAGTTATATGAAAAGATTTCATGTCACTGGGATTACACGCGATAAGATGTACGATTTAACCGCGGGAAACAAAGGTTCTAGGGTGCATTATTTCACAGCAAATCCAAATGGTGAAGCGGAAGTAGTTACCGTGAATTTAAGAGCTGTAGGAAGTGTAAAAAAGCTCAAGTGGGATATTGATTTCTCTGATTTAATGATCAAAGGAAGGGGTTCCAAAGGGAATTTAATTACCAAATTTTCTGTAAAAAATATCGAATTTAAATCTGCGGGAGTGTCTACCCTAAAACCCAGAAAAATTTGGTTCGACGATACGGTGCAGCGCCTGAATGTCGATGAACGTGGAGACTTGTTAGGAGAATTTACTGCCGAAGACAAATTGCTGATTGCCACCCAGTCCGGTATTGTAAAAACCATCAAGCCCACCTTGAATTATCACTTTGAAAATGATATGATTGTATTGGAGAAATGGGATCCTATGAAACCTATTTCAGTTATTTATTTTGAAGGGGAGAAAGAACGTTATTATGTAAAGCGTTTTATGATTGATCATCCAGAAAAAGAAGAGCGATTTATCAGTGAACACCCGAAAACCCAATTGGAAATTGTGGCCACCGATTACCGTCCCAATGCAGAGGTAGTTTTTTCAAAGAGAAGCTTGCAAAATACCACGGTAGATTTTGAAAAATTTATTGCTGTCAAAGGAATTAAGGCCATTGGAAATCAACTCACTACTGAAAAAATAAAACAGGTAAATCTATTGGAATCCCATCCCTATGAAGCCCCGGTTTTGGATGCTATTGAAGTAGAAGAGGAATCGGTGGAGGGTACCGATGCTTCTCAACCCAAATTGTTTTAAACAGAGGAGGAGTTTCATTAAGCGATAGACGGTTGTACGAGCCCTTAGACTTCAGACCACAGCACCTCATAAGTTTTGATGTTTTATAAAATATTATAGTATTTTTACGTTTTAGTAAGGCATGATATTCCCCTGTATTGGATGAAAAAGACACTCTATGTATTATTTACTCTGACAAGCACAATTTGTGGAGCACAAGCGGGCCAGTCCGTATATGCCTTTTTAAACTTGCCGACTTCCGCAAGACAAATCGCTTTAGGAGGTGCTACATTAACTGTTGAAGAGGATGTGAATCAGCCATTGTGGAACCCCGCAACCATTGCCTCAGAAATGCAAGGTAAAATCGCGGCAAATTACACGAGTTATTTGGCGGGTATCAATTTGGGTTCGGTGGCATTTGTGACTCCAATTCACAAGAAATTTGGACTTTTTCATGCTGGGATTCAGTATTTGGATTACGGTGAATTGACAAGGGCAGATGAGACCGGAAATGTGCTGGGAACATTTAAAGCCTATGACTTGGCGCTATCAATGGGGTATGCACAGGTTCTAAAAAAAATAAATTTACAAATGGGGTTGAACGCAAAATTGATCAATACCCGCATAGACACGTATTCTTCTTTTGGTATCGCTTTTGACCTTGCTTTGATGTACAAGCACCAACGAACTCCGCTGAAAATAGCCTTGGTGCTTCGCAATATAGGAACGCAAATAACCACGTTCGACGGAACAAAAGAATCGCTTCCTTTTCGGGTTTTGTTTGAGCTGTCCTCACGCTTAGAACACGTACCGATTCAATGGTTTGTGACTTTAGACAATTTGCAGCAATGGGATATTTCTGAGCCCAATCCTTCCCAAGCAGTTTTTGATATTGATACCAATACCATGCGAGAGGAAGAAATTTCATTCGCAAACAATGCTTTTCGACATGCGGTTTTTGGCTTCGAATTTTTTCCAGAAAACAAACTGACATTTCGACTAGGATACAGTTTTAAAAAAGCGAGAGAGTTGACCATTGTCGATCAGAGATCGTTCAATGGTTTGTCCTATGGATTTGGCTTGAAAATGAAAAACTTTGAATTCAATTATGCGTTGAGTAGGTTTCACCCCAGTGCCAATTCAAATACCTTCGGTTTGGTTCTTAATCTAGATAAGTCATGAGAAAAAAAATTACAATTGCCATTGATGGTTATTCTTCTACTGGAAAAAGTACCATTGCGAAAGAACTTGCAAACAAATTGGGCTATGTGTATGTAGATACAGGAGCCATGTATCGGATGGTTTCGCTTTTTGCTATGCGAAACAATTACATCAATGCACACGAATTTTTTAAGGAGAAATTAATTGCTTCTTTGGCATCGATAGAATTGAATTTTGTTTTTAGTGAGCAAGCCGGATTTGCGGAGGCTTATCTGAATGGCGTTTGTGTAGAAAAGGAAATCCGAAGTTTGGAGGTGTCCAATTATGTAAGTAAGGTAGCCTCTGTTCCAGAAGTGCGTAGGAAATTGGTAGTTATTCAAAAAGAAATGGGTAAAAATAAAGGAGTGGTGATGGATGGAAGAGATATTGGGACGGTTGTTTTTCCAGATGCGGAGCTCAAATTATTTTTAACGGCCTCAGCTGATAAAAGGGCACAACGACGTTTTGACGAATTGCGGGCAAAAGGAGAAGAGGTTCGATACGAGGACATTCTTGAAAACGTTGTTACCAGAGATTACGAAGATTCCAACCGAAAAGATTCGCCACTGGTAAAAGCGCCCGATGCTATTGAAATTGACAATTCTGATCTGACAAAAGAAGCACAATTCTCTTTGATTTACGAGTTGGTAGCAAAGAAATTGTGAAATTTTGAAGTCACAAGCAATCTCAAGCCAAAAGCAAGAATAAATTAGCGAATACCTTGTTATTTGAACAGGTCCATTCCGGGAATATTTGGCATGTTCTCTTTCGCCACGGCAGCCATTTCTTGTTCGTTAATCGCACTTGCTTTTTGGATCGCATCGTTTGTAGCTAAAATCAAATAGTCTTCCAAGGCTTCTTTGTCTTCTAGGATACTATCGTCAATGGCGATGTTTTTGATTTCTCTGTTGGCTGTTGCTGTAACCACAACCATCCCATTTCCAGAAATACCATCCACGAAAACAGTATCCAAACGTTCCTTTGTGTCAGCTACTTTTTTTTGCGCGTCTTCTATTTTGCGCATCATATCACCCATTTTTCCAAACATATGATTTCTTTTTTTTACAAATTTACTAAATTGTATCGCATAGAAAACTTTTTTAAATGTTTAAAATAAATGCAGGATTGGGAATTATATCACTTATTTTTGTGTCCTCTTGTAATTCAAACAAAATGATAGAAACAAAGCTGTCAGCTCCCATTGCTGAAAAAATTCCAACAACCTTCGAAAAACATGGCGATGTCCGAATTGACAACTACCACTGGATGCGTTTGACAGATGCGCAAAAGAATGCAGATACTCCCGATGAAGCTACTCAAAAAGTGGTGGCTTATCTGGAAGCGGAAAATCAGTATTTAGCAACAGAATTGAAACATACTCAAAAATTTCAACAAGAAGTTTTTGAAGAAATGAAATCCAGAATCAAAGAAGACGATACTTCTGTTCCCTATTATAAAAATGGCTATTACTACATCACTCGCTACGAGAAAGGTGGGCAATACCCCATTTATACACGTAAAAAAGGTTCTTTGGATGTAGAAGAGGAAGTTCTTTTTGATGTGAATGAAATGGCAAAGGGTCATGATTACTTCAACTTAGGAGGGCTTTCAGTGAGTCCGGATAATACCAAAGTGATTTATGGTGTAGATAAGGTGAGTAGAAGACAATACGTGCTTCATGTAAAAGATCTTCAGACGGAGGAGGTATATGCAGAGGTGATTGAAAATACGACAGGAGGAGGTGTATGGGCCAATGACAATCAAACTTTTTTTTACACAAAGAAAGATCCGATAACCTTGCGAAGCAGTCAAATTTACCGGCATATTTTGGGTACTCCAGCTTCCGACGATGTATTGGTATACGAAGAAAAAGACGACACTTTTGGGGTTTACATAACAAAATCAAAGTCTCAAGCCTTTTTGGTAATAGGAGCCTACAGTACCTTATCGACAGAATATCGAATTTTAGAGGCGGACGATCCGGCAGGGGAGTTTCGTGTATTCCAACCCAGAGAAAAGGATTTGGAATACAGTATTGCCCATTTCGAAGACGCATTCTATGTGCTTACTAACAAAGACGGGGCTACAAATTTTAAATTGATGAAAACCCCGGTAACTCAAACGGACAAAGAAAATTGGGTAGAGGTAATTGCGCACAGAGAAGCGGTTCTTTTGGAAGATATTTCTATTTTTAAGAACTATTTGGTACTCGAAGAGCGTAGTGATGGTCTGAACAAAATTAGAATCAAAAAATGGGACGGTACCGAAGATTATTACCTGCCATTTGGTGAAGAAACCTATGCAGCTTATGTCTATGCCAATCCAGAATTTGATACGGAAGTATTGCGTTATGGATACAATTCGATGACTACGCCAAGTTCTGTAATTGATTTCCATATGGACGATCGTTCCAAAGAAATCAAAAAAGAACAAGAAGTTTTGGGAGGGAAATTTCACAAGGAAAATTATGTGTCCAAAAGAATATGGGTCCCAGCTCGAGACGGAAAAAAAGTAGCCGTTTCTCTCGTGTATCACAAAAACACCAAAATGAATCAAGATACGCCGTTGCTATTGTATGCTTATGGGTCGTATGGACATACCATTGATGCGAGTTTTAGTACCACGCGATTGACACTTTTAGACAGAGGTTTTGTCTATGCCATTGCACATGTTCGCGGAAGTGAATATTTGGGAAGAAATTGGTATGAGGATGGAAAACTTCTCAAAAAAAGAAATACGTTTACAGACTTTATAGATTGCAGTAAATTTTTGATCTCTGAAGGGTACACATCTGAAGAACATTTGTATGCGATGGGAGGTTCTGCAGGAGGTCTGTTGATGGGGGTTGTGGTGAATATGAATCCTGAATTGTACAAGGGGGTCATTGCTGCGGTACCTTTTGTCGACGTGGTATCTACCATGCTCGATGAATCCATTCCTTTGACAACCGGTGAGTACGATGAATGGGGGAACCCCAATGCGGAAGAATACTACGAGTACATCAAATCCTATTCTCCCTATGACAATGTCAAAAAACAAGCCTATCCAAATATTTTGATCACCACAGGATTGCACGACTCACAGGTGCAGTATTGGGAACCTGCCAAATGGATTGCCAAGTTGAGAGCACATCATACCGGCAATCAAAAAATATTGATGCATACCGATATGGAAACAGGACATGGAGGTGCTTCGGGAAGATTTGATGCGTTGAAAGAAGTGGCGAGAGATTATGTATTTTTATTAGATTTGGAAGGGATGCAAATGTGATATTTATGAACTTATTTGACGCCAATATTTTGTCCAATAAGTTGCCTTTTGACGGTGAGGTCTACTACTATGGGCCTTTATTTTCCTCAGAAGAAGCGCAACATTACATGCGTGAATTTTCCGATAATATAGCCTGGGAAAATGATGCAGTACAACTTTTTGGGCAACACCACGTTTTGACGCGAAAAGTCGCCCTGTACGCAGATAAAGAAGTATCGTATACTTATGCAAATATCAAGAGAGATGCTTTGCCTTGGATCCCTGCCTTATTGCGTTTGAAAGAATTGGTGGAGCAGAAAACAGGTGAATGGTTCAATTCCTGTTTGTTGAATTTTTATCCAACAGGAAATGAAGGAATGGGGTGGCACGCAGATGACGAAAGGGAAATGAAAGAATATGGAGCCATTGCATCCTTGAGTTTTGGGGCCGAACGAAATTTTGTTTTCAAACACAAAGAACGCAAACAGAAAGTAGCACTTGTATTGGAAAAAGGAAGTTTGTTGGTAATGAAAGGAACAACCCAAAAACATTGGGTACACAGTTTGCCAAAAACAAAAAAAGTACACACGCCACGGATCAACTTGACTTTTCGCACACTGACAAACGGAAAAGTTTAGGGGTGCATTCAGCGTGTTTTCTGAGATAAAAAATACAAAAAGGGTACTATTCAGTACCCTTTTTATTTGTAGAATTTGTGTAGTTTATTGCAAACTACCAATCATGTCTTCAGGTTTTACCCATGCGTCGTACTCTTCCGGTGTTACATAACCCAAACGAACGGCTTCTTCCTTTAAAGTGGTTCCGTTTTTATGCGCGGTATTGGCGATTTCAGCGGCTTTGTAGTACCCTATTTTTGTGTTCAAAGCCGTGACAAGCATGAGGGAATTGTTGAGCAATTCTTTGATGACCTTGTGGTTTGGTTCAATTCCGTAAGCACAGTTTTCTTCAAAAGAAACACAGGCATCACCAATGAGTCTTGCCGATTGTAACAAATTGGCTGCCATTACAGGTTTGAAAACATTTAGTTCGTAGTGACCTTGTGTCCCTGCCACAGTTACAGCAACGTCGTTCCCCATTACTTGCGCACAAACCATAGTAATGGCCTCACATTGCGTAGGATTTACTTTTCCAGGCATGATGGAAGATCCTGGTTCATTTGCGGGGAGAATTAATTCTCCAATTCCAGAACGAGGCCCTGAGGCCATCATACGGATGTCGTTGGCAATTTTATTCAACGACACGGCAATTTGTTTGAGTGCGGCATGTGATTCTACAATGGCATCATGTGCTGCCAATGCTTCAAATTTGTTTTCAGCGGTTACAAAGGGCAAACCGGTAAATTCAGCTATTTTTTTGGCAACCAAAACGTCGTAACCGGCTGGGGTGTTTAAGCCTGTTCCTACGGCTGTTCCTCCAAGTGCCAGTTCCGATAAGTGTGCTAGGGTGTTTTTTAGCGCTTTTAAGCCGTGGTTTAATTGGGAAACATAACCCGAAAATTCTTGTCCAATTGTCAAAGGCGTCGCGTCCATCAAGTGGGTACGACCAATTTTAACCACATCTTTGAAAGCCTCTGATTTGGCTTGCAGTGTGTCGCGTAGTTTTTCGATACCAGGAATGGTGGTTTCCACAATCATTTTGTAGCAAGCAATGTGCATTCCCGTTGGAAAAGTGTCGTTTGATGATTGCGATTTGTTTACATCATCATTGGGTTGAATGGTTTTTTCTCCCTTTCCAATGGTTCCACCGGCCAGTTCTTGAGCTCTGTTGGCAATGACCTCATTGCAATTCATATTGCTTTGGGTACCGGAACCTGTTTGCCAAATAACCAAAGGAAATTGATCGTCGTGTTTTCCAGCTAATATTTCATCACAGGCTTGGGATATCAAATCTCTTTTTTTCGCTTCCAAAACTCCCAAATCACAGTTGGCATGTGCGGCCGCTTTTTTTAAGTACGCAAAACCGTACACAATTTCAAGTGGCATGGAAGCGCTAGCGCCTATTTTAAAGTTGTTTCTAGAGCGCTCTGTTTGTGCACCCCAATATTTGTCCGCGGGAACTTTTACTTCTCCCATGGTGTCTTTTTCTATTCTATAATCCATCTGTGGTGTGTTTGTAATTCTGTAATTTTTTGGAATGACAATGGATCTTTTTACACATCCAGAGCATTTCAAACGATACAAATATACGAAATGCACTGCCTTGAAGTTGCGAAATTTTATTTTTTGTAGCTGTGGGATTTTCTTTTTGAGATTCCAGAAAAAATAGCATCGTAAAATGGTGGCTAATTTGAAAAAAGTAGTATTTTTGTACTGTATTTAAACTATTTGTTAAAATTATTATGGACGCATCTCAATACTTCGGATTTTTAGCTTTTCTTTTTGTGTTTACAGCTGGTTTTTGGTTGTTGATATTTTTGTTAACCTTTGTTGTGCCTTACTGGATAGGAGGTACGGTTATGGAAAACTTACAATTGAGAAAAGAAGCGAAGTCAAAAAAATAAAGGCTTGACGAAAGCGCGTAAAAAAGGACTGCAATTTAAATTGCAGTCCTTTTTTTGTTTTTGCTCTTGCTTTCGCAATTTTTTGTAATTTTCCATTCCACACTTAATTTTATTCTATGAAAGCAGCTTCTTTGCGCGAATTGAAATCTGAGTTGATACATGCAGATAGAGAGGATTTATTGTCTTTGTGTTTGCAATTGGCAAAATTTAAAAAAGAGAACAAGGAATTGCTTACCTATTTGCTCTTTGAAGCCCACGATCAAGATCGTTTTATTCATACAGTACAGAAAGAAATAGACGCTCAGTTTGAAACCATCAATTCGAAGAGTTATTTCTACATGAAAAAAACCATTCGGAAAATTTTAAGAGGGGTCAAGACAAACATTCGTTATGCAAAAAACAAGGAAACAGAGGTGGTTTTGTTGTTGTATTTTTGTGATAAGCTAAAAGCGGTTCGTCCGTCCATAAAATACAATAGGTTGCTCAACAATTTGTACCTGCGAGAGCTGAAGTCTATTGAGAATAAAATCCATGCTTTGCATGAAGATTTGCAATACGATCTTCAAATCGAATTGGAAGATTTGCAGGTGTTTTAAAAAAACAGAGAACGTCTCTTCTGACTGCAAAAAAGAATTAAGCGTTTTTTTTGAGGAATTTCCAAGCTTCTAGTAAAGATGGGAATACCAATTGGCTTCCGGCGGCTTCCATGGTTTCTTTTGAATTCACGGTTAAAATTCCCACCGGGAACATGCCTGCTTCTTTGGCGGCTTCTGTACCTGTAATACTGTCCTCAAAAACCCATGTGTGTGGGTATTTATCGGTAGGAACTTCCAATTTTTTTGCCAGCGAGAGGTAGGCCTCAGGATGCGGTTTGGGATACGTGTAATCTTCGATTCCTAAAAATTCTGAAAATCCCAGTTCGAGCTGTGAGATGCTGTTTTTGATAAAACGACGGGTTGCATTGCTTGCAATACCATGCGGAATATTAAGACCTTGTAAAAAAGACTGTATTTCTTTCACACCAGGAAGTAGTCTAGGCGGCGTGGTGTTGCTGTGAAGATGCGCGGCTTTTGTTGAAAAATATAGTTCCGATTTGTCTTTTTGATCGATTTGTTCACAGATGTACTCTGCAATGAGTAGGGGAGACTTTCCGGAGAGTTCTTTATGAGGAAAGTCTAATTTAGATTTACCAAACAATTCAAAATAAGCGCTTTGCCAAGCGTTGAAGTGGACTTGAAAACTGTCAACGACTACGCCGTCAAAATCGAAAAGGACTGCTGGAGGAAATGGCACGTTCGTCATCTTAATTCATTTCATTAAAGACTTCCTTCAAATATCCATTGAGAAACTTGTTCGTAGGATCGAGTTCTTTTCGCAACTTTTTAAAGTCTTTCCATTTTGGGTAAATTTCATTCAACTGTGCATCTTTCGCTTGAAAACGCTTTCCCCAATGGGGTCGGCCTTTGTATTTGATAAAGATTTTTTCAATGGTTTTAAAGGCCTCATAGCTGTCGGCAGTGGAAGCATTTCTTGAAACGCAACCCATGGTCACTGTTTCACGGTTGTAGGCATAGCTCAACCAAGAAGTGTCTTTTTCCAAAAATCGGACATCCATGGGAATGTGAATAAAAGCATTGTTGTTCCATTGATTGATGGTTTTCTTGAGTTCTTTAAAAACTTGAGGAAAAACAGCAAGGTCCACAGTCCATTCAGCCAGTTCAATGGTGGATCCTCTCGATTTGGTCACAGTGGCTTGGTACAAAGATCCTTTGAGTTCTCGCTTGCTACTGAAGAACAAGCGGCCTAGAATTTTATTGGCAATCGCCGTAAACCATGGGAAAATATGGGTGTATTTGTAAAGAAATTTTGAAAATGATCGGCGGTATTGCAAGTAATTGGGGCCCAAATTTTCTGTAATTTCTGTATCTGCAGGAATTTTTTTTCCGGTGATTTGGTATCCTTTGCCTGTATGAGGAAGCCATAGAATTCGTAAGAAATCAAATTTTGTTAAGTTGGTGGACATGTTTTCCATCCAGTCGTTGTCTTTTTGAGGCGCTTCTTTTACATGCAATGTATAGTTCGGTTTGCACGCAAAGGTTACTGTAGAAAATACACCCAAAACACCTAAAGAAACGCGGAAAGCGTCCATTAAGGAATCTTCTTCTGAAATTTCTTTTACGGAACCGTCTGCTAAGATGACACGCAATTTATGTACGTAACTTGCGAGTAATTTTCCATTCGTACCATGGGTTCCTGTGGCCAAAGCGCCTCCCAAGGTTACGGTGTTGATGTCAGGCAAGCAAGGAATGCACCAACCTTTGGCCTCTACCGCCTCAATAAGGTCCACAAGTCGAATTCCTGCTTGTACGGTGATGTGTCTCTTTTCTTCGTCGTAGGACAAGATTTTATCGTAGGAACGAATGTCAATCAAGGTATCGATTCCGGCACCGATGTCTGCTGAAGATTGTTTGTTTCCGAAAAAGCGAACTTTGTCGGACTTTTGAATGATTTTTTGTAATTCTTGTTCGGTGGTTATTTGGTACAAATTGTCGTAGGAATGTTGTATGTTTTCATTCCAGCTTTTCCAAAGGCCTTTCTTTTTTACAATCATTTATTTTCTTTAGGGGATTTTTTTAAACCGTTTCGTTTTTCAATATATTTTCAATGGCTTCTGTGGGTCTTGCCACCACTGCTTTGTTTTTTTTAATGACAATAGGACGTTCAATTAACTTTGGAAATTTGGCCAAGGCTTGTACGATTTCGTTGTCGGTCCATTCTTTTCCTTTGTAGTTTTCTTTCCAAACAGCCTCATTTTTTCGCACCAATTGAATAGGCGTGTAGTTGAGTTTTTCCAAGAGCTCTTGTATTTCTTCTGTGGTCGGAGGTGTTTCTAAGTATTTGATAATTTCAAAATCGACTTGAGCATTTTCTAAATACGCAACTCCGTCACGACTTTTTTTACAACGGGGGTTGTGGTATATTTTTATCATGGTGTTTTTTCTTTTCTTTCGGGTTTTGTTTCCGAATAGGCTATTCTTTTTACAAATCGTTTGTTTGTTCACTTTCTGAATTCAACATTAAAAAAGCTTTTAAAAACGAATCAATTTCTCCATTCATCACGGCATCGACATTGCCTGTTTCGTGTGACGTGCGCACGTCTTTTACCAATTTGTAGGGGTGCATCACATAATTTCGGATTTGGCTACCCCATTCAATTTTCATTTTACTGGCTTCGATATCACTACGAGCTTCTTGTTGCTTTCGAAGCTCAATTTCGTACAATTGTGATTTTAACATTTGCATGGCACGGTCACGGTTTTCGTGTTGAGAGCGTGTTTCTGAACATGAAATTTGAATACCGGAGGGTTTGTGTGTCAATTGTACTTTGGTTTCCACCTTGTTCACGTTTTGGCCACCAGCGCCGCTGGATCTTGCTGTGGTGATCTCGATGTCAGCAGGGTTGATGACGATTTCAATACTATCATCGACCAAGGGATAGACATATACAGAAGCAAAGGAGGTATGTCTTTTTGCGTTGCTGTCGAAAGGTGAGATACGCACCAAACGATGCACTCCATTTTCACCTTTTAGATAACCAAAAGCAAAATCACCATTGATTTCAAGCGTTACTGTTTTTATCCCTGCAACATCTCCTTCTTGGTAATTCAGCTCTTTCAGTTTGTAACCCTGTTTTTTGGCCCACATCATGTACATGCGCATTAGCATTTGGGCCCAGTCACAGCTTTCGGTTCCTCCAGCCCCTGCGGTAATTTGTAAAACAGCACTCAAGTCATCTCCCTCGTCAGAAAGCATGTTTCTGAATTCAATGGCTTCTAAACAATCGAGTAATTCCCGTTCCAACTGATCCACTTCTTCTTCCGAAGCTTCTCCTTCTTTGTAAAAATCGAGCACCACCGATAAATCGTCGTTCAATCCCACGATTTTCTCGTAATCGTGAACCCATTTTTTTAGCCCTCGTAGGTTTTTCATCACCAATTCGGCTTCTTTCGGGTGGTTCCAAAAATCGGGGTTGGCACTTTTTTCTTCTTCATTTTGAATCAGAATCTTTTTTTTATCAATGTCGAGATACGACTTAAGTTTTTCAATTCTGTTCGCTAGTTTGCCAAGCTGTTCGTGTGCAATCATAGGTACAAAAATAAACATTTTCTGTGGCAATCTGTCCGTTTTATCCGTTTTGTTTATGAGTTTTTAAAAAAAATTAAACAAGGGGGCGCGGGTGTTTATTTTCGAGTAGAAATACCCGTTTAGCGAAGTTCGTTGTTTAAAATTTTACTGATTTCTTTGGCTTTGGTAAGAATCATGATATGGCTGCCATTTGGAATTATTGTGCAGTTTTGGATGTACTTGACAGGGAATATAGGATCTTTGTCTCCATGAATATGAAGGCAATTGGGAAGGTTGTTTTTTTGATCCCAGCACAATACTTGTTGGATTGCCCAATTCAAATACAGCGGGTCTCGAAAGGATAAGTAATCGTTGTATTGTTGTATGCGCTTTTTTATTTTTTCACCGTACAATCTTTTCATCAGGATTTCTATGGTGGGCAAGGAACTACTGGGAAATAATTTGTAGGCTTTGGTTTTTTGAATGAAAGTCAACGCTTTTGACAGTTCGTTGCGATTTTTGATGCTTGAAATCAGAACAATTTTTTCACAAGTGATTATTTTACTGATTTCTTGTGCTAGAACCCCTCCAAAAGAAACTCCGATAAGTACCGGGTTTTTGTGTTTTATTTGTGAACTCATTCGCGAGGCGTAATCTTCTATTTTTTCATTTCTGGAAATCGGAATCAACCATTTTAAATAGTGAAGTTCAAATCGGTCAGAGGGCAGTTTTAGATGTTCAAATATTTTGGCGTTGGCTGCGGTTCCTGGGATAAAATAGAGGTGTTTTTTTTTAGGGTTCAAAACAAAGCGATCTTAGAGTTCTTTGATTCAAAGTTGGGAAATGTTTGGGTAATTTCAAACAAAATAGAGAAATTCCTTTGTTAGGCCTTTGGCAACCAATCGAATCGCACCAAACCGTCTTCGTCAATCTCGGTCAATTGAACTCGGTGTGTGGTGTTTACTAAGGCAGGATTCCATGGAGTTTTTACTTTGACATAATTTTCAGTAAATCCTTGAATGTATCCTTCTTTGTTTTCGTTTTCAAAAAGAACCGTATGTGAGGTATTTAATTGACTTTCATAGAAGGCACGTCGTTTTTTTACCGAGAGACCCCGTAACATTTTGCTTCTTTTTTGTCTTGTTTTGAGAGGCACCACGTCTTGCATCGTTGCCGCTTCGGTATTCGGTCTTTCAGAGTAGGTAAAGACATGTAGGTAAGAAATGTCGAGTTCACTTAAATAGTGGTAGGTTTCTAAAAACAGTTCGTCCGTTTCACCAGGGAAACCCACAATGACGTCTACTCCAATACAGGCATTTGGCATTTTTTCTTTGATTTTTTCCACACGATCTGTATATACCTGTCGCAAATACCTGCGTTTCATCAATTTCAATAGTACATCGCTTCCACTTTGTAAAGGGATGTGGAAATGAGGTACAAAACTATTGGAATTGGCTACAAAATCAATGGTCTCATTTTTTAAGAGGTTGGGCTCTATTGAGGAGATTCGCAGGCGTTTGATGCCTTCTACTTTGTCCAGTGCTTGTACGAGTTCAAAAAAGGTGTGCTCGTGTTTTTTGTTTCCGAATTCCCCTTTTCCGTAATCACCAATATTTACGCCAGTAAGTACGATTTCTTGAATGCCTTTTTCAGAAATTTCTTTTGCGTTTTTTAAAACATTTTCAAGGGTGTCACTTCTAGAAATACCTCGCGCAAGTGGAATGGTACAATAGGTGCACTTGTAATCACAACCATCTTGTACCTTTAAAAAAGCACGTGTTCTATCTCCTATAGAATAGGAGCCTACATAGAAATCTGCTTCTGAAATTTCACAGGAATGCACTTCTCCCATGTCATTTTTTGAAAGGTCATTGATATAATCCGTTACTTTGAATTTTTCAGTGGCTCCTAAAACAAGATCTACACCGGCTACATTTGCCAATTCTTCTGGTTTCAATTGCGCATAGCACCCGACAGCAATTAAAAAGGCATTGTCATTTTTTTTAAGTGCGTTTTTTACAATACTTTTGAAACGCTTGTCCGCATTTTCAGTGACGGAGCAGGTGTTGATTACATAAATGTCGGCAACTTCCTCAAAACCCACGCGATCATATCCTACATCGGTAAAATTGCGTGCGATGGTGGATGTTTCTGAAAAATTCAATTTACATCCGAGTGTGTAAAAAGCTACTTTTTTTGGGCTGTGCATGTTTTGACAATTCGGGTCTGCAAAAATAAGTTATATATTTTTAAGTTTAAAAAGAAAAAAAGGATAGTTTTCCTTGGGTAGAGGGAAGTTTTTATTCCAACGCAGGGAACGGTCTGATTTTAGTATCTTCGCATTATGTTACAGCAGCCATTTGTGTTTTTTTTAGGGGTATTTTTGACCCTCGTGTCATGTATAAAAAAAGAAAAAAAATTTGAGGACTTTCAAGTTTTTCGATACAATGAGCATGCGAATATCACCACACTTGATCCTGCATTTTCAAAAGATTTACGGACAATATGGGCAACGTCACAATTGTTTAACGGATTGGTACAGTTGAGCGATGCCATGGACGTTTTGCCAGATATTGCAAAATCTTGGAAAATTTCGGAAGATGGACTGGAGTACGTTTTTTATCTTAGAGATGATGTGTATTTTCACGAACACGAGTTGTTTGGTGTTTTAAAAACAAGAAAGGTAACCGCCAAAGATTTTGAATATAGTTTTCATCGTTTGACAGATCCAAAAATTGCGTCACCAGGCAAATGGGTTCTCAATTATGTAGCTTCTTTTGAGGCTTTGGAGGAACGTGTTTTTCGCATTCAATTGAAACAGGCTTTTCCACCGTTTTTGAGTCTATTGAGTATGAAGTATTGTTCTGTCGTTCCGGAAGAAGCGGTTCGTTTTTTTGGTGATGAATTTCGATCTCACCCCATAGGAACCGGTCCTTTTCAAGTCAAATTTTGGGCCGAGAATACCAAATTGATCTTTAGAAAAAACCCTCTGTATTACGAGAAAGATAGTATGGGGAATAATTTGCCATATTTGGAGGCAGTGGCCATTTCATTTTTGCCGGACAAACAAAGTGAGTTCTTGCAATTTGTTCAAGGGAATTTGGATTTTTTAAACAGTATTGATGTATCTTACAAAGATGATTTGTTGACACAAGACGGAAAGCTCCAAGGGCGCTACCAAGACAAGTTGCATTTGATTTCTAGTCCATTTTTGAATACAGAATATCTTGGTTTTTGTCTAGACAATTCGAAGGAGCAAGCCGTATTTTCAAAAAAAATTAGACAAGCTATTAATCATGGTTTTGATCGTGAAAAAATGATTTTGTTTTTGCGAAATGGAATAGGAACTCCAGCGATAAACGGTTTTATACCCAAAGGGTTGCCTTCTTTTTGCCATGAAAAAGGATACCGATACCAGCCCGATAAAGCGAGACAATTGGTACAATCTTACATCGAAGAAACAGGGGATTTGACTCCTACAATTACAATCAGTACAGACCATCAGTATGTGGATTTGTGCGCCTATATTCAGCGCTCACTCGAAAAAGTTGGATTGACAGTTAAGGTAGATGTGATGCCACCTTCCACCTTACGTCAAAAAAAGGTGAATGGACAGCTGAGTTTGTTCCGAGGCAGTTGGATAGCCGATTATCCTGATGCTGAGAATTACTTGTTTATTTTTCATAGCAACTACTTTTCACCAAATGGACCGAATTATACCCATTTTTCCCACAAGGCATTCGACAGTCTTTATGTTGCTGCGAATAAAATAGTGAATGCTGAGAAGCGTCAATTGTTGTATCAAGAAATGGATCGAATTTTAATTGAAGAGGCGCCTGTGGTCCCGTTGTATTATGATGTTGCCTTGCGGTTTGCACATAAAAATGTCAAAAATTTAGGTGTCAATCCTATCAATCATCTTTATTTAAAGCGTGTCAAAAAAATAAAATGATAGGCTTCAAAAGGAGACAAAGCACTAAATTTTAGAAGAAAAAAATTAACTTTACAACCAAAGAAAATACTTTATGAAAGTCATTGCCATGATTCCTGCACGTTATGATGCAGTCCGATTTCCAGGAAAATTAATGCAGAACTTAGCGGGAAAATCAGTGATTGTAAGGACCTACGAAGCAACAGTTGCTACTGGACTTTTTGAGGCTGTATATGTGGTGACGGATAGCGAAATGATTAAGGAAGAGGTTCTGAAACATGGAGGAAAGGTTTTTGTAAGCAAACAAACACACCAAACAGGCTCTGATAGAATTGCCGAAGCTGCAAAAAATGTAGCGGCTGATATTATCGTAAATGTTCAGGGAGACGAGCCGTTCACGAAAAAAGAGCCTTTGCACGATTTGATACAGGTTTTTCATGAGGATACTGCAAAGCGCATTGATTTGGCCTCTTTGGTACATCCGATGACATCGATAGAGGAAATAGAAAATCCAAACAATGTAAAAGTAGTGATGGATAAGGAGAACCATGTGTTGTATTTTTCGAGAGCTCCGATTCCGTATCCGCAGAACAAAGCAATAGACACCATTTACTACAAGCATATTGGAATTTATGCTTTTCGAAAGCAGGCTTTGCTTGACTTTTCAACCATGTCTATGCAACAAAATGAGGCGACAGAAAAGCTAGAAGGAATCCGCTTTTTAGAATATGGAAAAAAAATAAAAATGGTGGAAACGCCACACAAGGTCATCGGTATTGATACCCCGGAAGATCTGGAGAAAGCAAATGAAGGATGGAAATAAACCCTCGTGATATAAAAGTAATTGCTTTTGATGCCGATGATACCCTATGGGTAAACGAGCCTTATTTCAGAGAGGCCGAGCAAAAAGTGGCGAAATTATTATCCGTTTACGAAACGGAAAACAAAATCAATCAAGAATTGTACAAACTAGAAATTGAAAACCTTCCCCATTACGGATATGGTGTCAAAGGTTTTGTATTGTCTATGATTGAGCTTGCACTCCAATTGTCAAACCATCAGGTGCATCCCTCAGTGGTTGAGGAAATTCTTACGATTGGTAAGGAAATGTTAAACAAACCTATTGAATTGCTGGCAGGAGTGTCGGAAACATTGAAATATTTGAGTCGCGATTTTCGTTTGATTGTGGCCACCAAAGGAGATTTGTTGGATCAAGAACGGAAATTACAAAAATCGGGCTTGTTGAAATATTTTCACCACGTAGAGGTGATGAGCGATAAAAAAGAATCGGATTATCTGAAAATACTCAAGCACCTCGAAATTTCTCCATCTGAGTTTTTGATGGTGGGTAATTCTTTGAAGTCAGATGTATTGCCTGTGATTAAAATTGGTGCAAAGGCTGTGCACATTCCGTTTCATACCACTTGGGAGCACGAAAAAGTATGCGAATCAGAAAAATCCACTACCTTGTACCCAACGCTTTGTTCTATAACAGAGTTGGAAAGCTTGTGGAAAAAGTAAATACAAACTAAAAACAACAGAAAAAATGGCCTCTATTAAAAATTTAAAGAAAGACATTCACAACACATTAGGAGATTTGATCGAAGCATGTTATGTATGGGAATTTGTAACGCCAAATGCCGATACCAAAAAATCTCAAAAGATCATCGACAAAGCCATTGCAAGTTTTGATACTTTGATGGATAAAATTCATGAAAAAAATGAACTTTCGAAAAAAGCACATTTTCAATCCATTCAAAAAGATTTGGAAAAAATAGCGATAGACTTGGCCGGGAAAATTTCGAAATTGTAAGAAATTTGGTTTAAACATTTGTTAAAATACCTCTTGTATTTTTTTAGAAAGTCTTTTTTGTTTATGTTTGGTTTTTATTTAAACCACGAAAGAGAATTATGGCGAGACAAGCATACGCGTATACGAAAACAGTACTACAAAAAGTGAGTTTTAACGCGGATTTATTTTACAAAGAATTGGAAAAAGCCTACGATACCTTATTACCCCACGAAATTCAAGAGTTAAAGATTTGGCTAGAAGGTTTTGTAGCTGAAAAGCCTGAGCTTTCCGAAAGATTGGATTGGGCAAAGTAAAAAAAAAAGACTGTTTTATAACAGTCTTTTTTTTTGATGTAAAAACCATGATTGCTGTGCTTTCTTATTTTTTTTGATAAATCGGGCTGATAATTTCAACATCGTTGAAAGAAATAGCTCCTCTTATGATGCCATCAATGGTTGTTTTCAAAGCTTCGATCAATTGCATTTTAAGTTGTGATTTGTGAAAAATGAGACTCACTTCTCTCGCCGGTGCAGGTTTTTCAAAATTTCGTAGAAATTTTTTGTCACTGTATGGAATGTCAATTGTATGAAGATAGGGAAGAAGAGTCATGCCCATACCTTCTTTGGACAATTTGATCAAGGTGTCAAAACTACCGCTCTCTAGTCTGAAATTTTTTTCTTTGTTTGTGCCAGCAGCATTGCAAATATTTAACACACTGTCTTTGAAGCAATGACCGTCTTCTAGGAGTAATAAGTTGTCAATTTCCAAATCATCAATTGCAATATTTTTCTTTTCGAAAAGCGCGTGGTTCTCTGGGACATATCCCACAAAAGGCTCGTAATACAGCGGTTTTTTATGGATGTTTTCCTCCTCCAACGGCGTGGCGGCAATGGCGACATCTATATTGCCATCGTTTAGTTTTTTAACAATTTCTTCCGTGGTGAGCTCTTCAATCTGTAAGTTTATTTTTGGATACTTTTTGTGGAAGGTTTTGAGAAACATCGGAAGCAGGGTTGGCATGATGGTCGGAATCATGGCCAATTTGAAATCGCCGCCAATGTAACCTTTTTGTTGATGAACAATGTCTGTAATTCGATTGCTTTCGTTGACAATAATCTTGGCTTGTTCCACAATTTTTTCTCCAATTTCGGTAAGTTCAATTGGTTTTTTATTGCGATTGAAAATCTGAACATCTAATTGGTCCTCCAGTTTTTGTATTTGCATGCTCAAGGTGGGTTGTGTTACAAAACTGTGTTCGGCGGCAACCGTAAAGTTTTTGTATTCCGCAACGGCCAAGATGTATTTTAATTGAGTAATTGTCATAGAATAATTTTTGACAATAAAAATACAAAAAACTATTGATTTGAACTATATTGTGAGCGAAGATTTAGGATTGCCAAAATTCACGTTTCTTATTCAATGCGTCTTCTTGTTTTTTGTAATCTTCCACTGAAATTACTTTTAGAAACGAGGGGTGTTGTTCTATGGCGTATTCAATTTTTTCGACAATCTCATCGAACGAATCGTTTTCGTGGTCTATTTGCAATGGTTTTTTGATGACCATAGTTTGAAGAACGCCTCTTTTTTTGATGAGCAATCCTTTTTTGTCGAAGGACCTACGAAATCCATCAATTACGATCGGAATGACTACGGGCTTGTAGGTTTTGATAATATGTGCTGTTCCTCTTCGGATGGGATTGAATGGCTTGGTGGTTCCTTGTGGGAAGGTAATGACCCAACCATCGTTTAATGCGGTCCCAATATTGCTAATGTCAGACATTTTTACTTGTCTTTTTACGTCTTTTCCGTCACTTCTCCAGGTACGTTGAATAGAAACCGATCCGATGTAAGCGAATATTTTTGGTAAAATACCTGCCTTCATAGTTTCGGCTGCTGCAATATAGTAGACATTTAATTTAGGATTCCAGATGTATCCGATGTTTTTGATGGAATCTACTCTTCCTTTCAGTGCGGCATTGAACACATGAAACATGGCAGCCACATCTGCAAAATACGTTTGGTGATTGGAAATAAACAACACGTTGCTATCTGGTAAATCGCGAATGATTTCAGAACCTTCAATCTGAAGTTTGTTGAATTTATTGTAACGCCTGTGTGAGATGATTCCTAAAATTCTGATCAGCCATTTTTTGATAAATAGGATGTGGCCAAAAGGATTTTTCTTAATAAGTTTCATTCGTAAACGTTGATTTTAAGGGAGTAAATGTACAAAAACTATTTAGAATGAAAGCGATTTTAAAAGTTCTTTGACTTCACTGATAATCATGGCTGTAGCTCCCCATACTTTGAAATTGTCAAATTTAAAATAAGGAATTTCTACGTTTGTGGCTCCAGATAAATTTTTGCTTTCAAAACGGATGGCATCGTCATCGAGCACTTCATTGAGCGGCACTTCAATAAGTTGAGCCACTTCCTTGTTGCACGAAAAAGAGGGTTTTTCGATGGTGTAGGCTAGAAAAGGAGTGACTAAAAAATTGCTCGGTGGAATGTAAACTTCTGTCATTTTTTTAAGGAGTTTTATTTTTTCAGTCGGAACACCGATTTCTTCATAACATTCTCGAAAGGCTGTTTCTTCTAGATTTTGGTCGTCCTTATCTACTTTGCCACCGGGAAAACTCACTTGAGCGCTATGGGTCCCCTGGTATTTGGCTCTCAGTGTGAGTACTGTATTCGTTTTGTTGTATTTGCCAGGATAAAAAAGAACCAAAACAGCGGCTTTTTTTGCGTCTTTAGGGGTCTTCATATTAACGATTTTCCGGGTTGCCGGAGCGAGTTTGAATTGTGCGTCCAAACCGCCGAGCGGTGCTTTTGCAATAGCCTTCAATTGCGTAAGAAATGTCAAATGCTCCATGTATGAAATTACAATAATTTGAGATTGGCGTCGTGGTGTTTTTTTTTATGATAAAAAACACGATTCCGTCTGTGCAAGATATAAAAAATGACACATACGTTTTGGTATGACTAATGCGATGTGTTCTCAATTTTCGGTTGGAGAAGGGTAGGAATGTCCAAAAAATACTAGAATGAATTTAGAATGTTTATCTTTAAAGAGAAGATTCTACAAAAACACGTTGTTCTACAAAAACAACCGGCTACTCGTAGGGCGGTAACGAACCAAAACGCAATGTTGAAACCTATTATTTGTTGGAGTAAAAAAAAGTTGTCGCAACGCTATTTGGATCTTTTTGAAAGGAATGCAATTGAAATTTCTTCAGATGCTTCAAATTGGGATGTTTTTTTTCCATCACCCAAAAAATCAAACGAAGTAGCCTTGGGAGCGCTCAAAGCGACAAAAGGAAAGTATATTGGTGTAGTGAGCGGTACCGATTGCATGGTAAATAGAGCCGGTGTTTGGCGAAATTTAGTACGCGCTTATGGTAGGGAAAAAGCCGCAGCGATTATGCCAGAAACGTTTGTTTTGAGAAAAGACAAAGATCTTAAGCTACTCAAAAAAGATGCTAGAAATCATTTCATTTTAAAAAGCAACAAGCATCGCAGGTTGGGTCTTGTTTTGGTAGAGACGGTTGAGAAGGTGTTTGAACAAAAGCAGTATTTTGAAATTGCACAACCTTTGATGACCTATCTTCAGCGTTATCAGGGAACTTCTTTTAATTTTCGTGTATATGTGTTGTTGACCTTACATGAAAACAAACTTGTGTCTTATCTGTACAAGGAAGGATTGTGTATTTATGGGAAACTACCTGGTGATGCTGAAAATTTATTTGAACGAATGGTTACTCATGTAAAAAATGGAGTTCCCGACGGTTTCCCTGTACTCATGCAAGATATGATAGTGGCTTTGGACGGGTCGAAAACAGCGTTTTTTGAGTTGTTAGAGGCCAAAATAGTTGCGCTATTAGACGCTTGTTATCATGAGTTCGGTCGATACGAGCATCTTCAAAAGGCACAGTGTTTTCAAATATTTGGTGTGGATGTTTTGCTAGATTCAAATAAAAATCCTGTGATTTGTGAGGTTAATAAAGGGCCTTCGATGAAATCGAAAAACGAAATTCACAGCTTATTAAAGGATGCCATGTTGGATGAAATGCTGTCGGTTGTTGGTTTGAAACATCGCAATAAAAATGAGTTTAAGAAATTATCGGTTCGCACAATTATTTTGTAAAAAAAAAACCACCTTTTTTCGAAAGGTGGTTTTTTAAGTCTATAAAATCATGTAATTATTTCAACAATTCAATGATTTGCGATGCCAATTCGGTTCCGATTCGGTCTTGCGCTCCTCCCGTTGCTGCACCAATATGCGGCGTTACAGAAACTTTCGGATTCATCAATACTTTTACAGCTGGTTTTGGTTCTGTTTCAAAAACATCCAAAGCAGCTCCTGCCAATTTGCCACTGTCGAGTGCGGCAATTAGTGCAACTTCATCAACAACACCACCACGAGCAGCGTTGGCAATATAGGCGCCGTCTTTCATTGATTCAATTTCGCTTGCGCCAATTACGTATTCGTCTTGGGCAGGGACGTGCAAGGTTAAGAAATCCGCTTGTTTCAGCACTTCTTCTTTGGAAGTTGTTTTTACTGTAACGTCTACAGATTGTCCGTCGATAAAATCGAGTGTAATTGTTGCGGCCTCCATGAATGGGTCAAAAGCGACTACGTTCATACCCAATCGAAGGGCAATCGCTGCAGTTGCTTGACCGATACGGCCAAAACCTAAAACACCCAATGTTTTTCCTTTCAACTCAATTCCACCGGCGTAGGCTTTTTTCAGACCTTTGAAGTTCGACTCGCCTTCCAAAGGCATGTTTCTGTTTGAGTCGTGCAAGAAACGCACCATTCCTGACAAATGAGCAAATACCAATTCGGCAACAGAATGAGAAGATGCTGCAGGCGTATTGATTACATGCACTCCTTTATCTCTCGCGTATTGAACGTCAATATTATCCATTCCTACACCACCACGACCAATAATTTTGATAGAAGGACATGCGTCGATCAATTCTTGACGAACGGTTGTGGCACTTCGTACTAAAATTACGTCTATGTTTTCTTCATTGATGAAGTTTTCCAATTGCTCTTGAGCAACAGTTGTTAAAAGGACTTCAAATCCAGCAGCCTCTAAAGCGCTTACACCACTTTGTGCCAATCCATCGTTTGCTAATACTTTCATTTTTCTGATATTTATATAAAAAATAAAAACGACACTCGGAAAGTGTCGTTTCAAATAGGTTTCATTATTTATTCAAATCTTGCATTGCTTTTACCAATACTTGCACGCTCTCAATAGGCATGGCATTATAGATACTCGCACGGTATCCGCCCACTGATCGGTGACCGTTTAAGGCACTGATACCTGCTTCTTGACAAATGGTGTCAAATTTTTCTTTCAAAGATTCGTCTGTCAAGTTAAAAGTTACATTCATGATAGAACGGTCTTCTTTTGCAGCGAAACCGACGAAAGAAGGGTTGTTGTCTACTTCTTGGTACAAAAGAGCTGCTTTTTCTCTGTTTTCTTTTTCGATGGCTGAAACACCACCTTTGGCTTTTAACCATTCCAAGGTAAGCATAGATACGTAAATCGCAAAAACTGGAGGCGTGTTGAACATGCTGTCTTTGTCTGCATGCGTCTTGTAGTCTAGCATGGAAGGGATTTGTCTTCCAGATTTTCCAAGTACAGCGTCTTTGACAATCACCACGGTAGTTCCTGCAGGCCCCATATTTTTTTGAGCTCCAGCATAGACCACGTCAAATTGGCTAAAATCTATTTTTCGAGAAAAAATGTCCGAACTCATGTCTACCACTTTCAATACATCTCCACCAGGAAACTCGTTTAACTGTGTTCCAAATATGGTATTGTTTGAGGTAAAGTGTATGTAATCGGCATCAGATGGTACCTCGTATCCTTTCGGGATGTAGTTGTATCCCTTGTCTTTCGAAGAAGCCACAACGACAGTTTCACCAAAAAGTTTCGCTTCCTTAATAGCTTTGGAGCTCCAAGATCCGGTATCTAAGTAAGCTGCTTTTCCTCCAACAGTCAGAAGGTTGTAGGGTGCCATTAAAAATTCGGTACTCGCACCTCCTTGTAAAAACAAGACAGAATAACCTTCCGGTAATTCTAGCAACTCTTTGACCAAAGCTTGGGCTTTGTCCATAACTGCAATGAATTCTTTGCTACGGTGAGAAATCTCGATAAGAGACAAATCCAATCCGTTGAAATTTACGATTGCTTCACTTGCTTTTTTTAAAACTTCCTGAGGAAGAATCGAGGGTCCTGCACTAAAATTATGTTTTTTCATGAGATAAGTTTTCTTTCAATAATTGGGGTAAAAACGAATTGCAAATTTTAGACTTTTTTTTCAAACTACCATGTTTTTTGTGCTAAAATGTGAACTAAATTTTCAACAAAAAATCCATAGAATCTACACCGTCGGCATAATCCCATAATTGTGGGGTTTGTGTCTTTCCAAGTGGAATGGCGTTTGGAATATCTAGATTGGAACTAATGCACTGAATTTGTTCAAAATCTTGTGTTAATTTATCTTTTAGGGCGTCTGTGTTTTCGTAATATTCGTAAAACAAGGAAGAAATCGGAGAAGAATAACGTTGGTCTTCTTTTAGCATGAGAAAACCATTTTCTAAAATCTCAAACAGGCTCATTAAATAAACAGCTTTGTTGTAATCATAGTTGTTGGCATATTTTTCATAACCAATGATATCTTTGTGTTTGTAGGCGGCTTTGAAAATTAAATTCAAATCATAGCCTTTGGGAATAAATATTTTTGAGATACTTCGACAGCCCAATCCAAAGTATCGAAACACATCATCGACCATGGCCTCCAATTCTTGAGAGCTTTCTTTTCCTGACAAAACGGCTACAGTGTTTCTGTTTTTACGAATAATATGCGGGTATTTTCCAAAATAATAATCAAAATAACGAGCGGTGTTGTTGCTGCCTGTGGCAATCACTGCATCAAAATTTTCTAGTTTTTCTTCTATAAATGAAATTTTTCCTTTGAATTCGGGCGCAAGGTATTCGAGGTATTTCGCGATGAGTGGAAGAAAATATTTATCGTTGGAAGACAGTTTGGCTACGATGGCGTGTCCCGAAAGCAAAACACAAAGAAAATCGTGAAAACCCACGAGTGGAATGTTTCCCGCCATGATGACCGCGATTCTTTTTTCAGTGACCTTGTCAGGAAAGCTGTACGAAGAACACCATTGCTCGATGTTCTTTGTTGTGAGGGATAAACTCCAACTTTCCAATGAAAACAAGACATTCTCTTCTGTAAACCAACCGTTGTATTCTTTGGCTCGTTTGATTTGCATTTCAAAAGCTTCGAAGAAAAGATCGTTGTGAGGGATGTTTTCTTTTTTTTCAATTCCTGCGGTGGTGAACTGGCTCAGAAATATGCCCAGTTGTATGAATGCTTGTTGTCTTTCTTTTAAGTTCATCGATCGATTTTAAGCTACAAAAATAACCAATTATCCGTAGAGATACTCATTGTTTTTTGAAGAAGATAACAAACCTTGTTTGTTCTGTGAGAGGGTTTCAAGAAACAATGTATATTTGTACATCAATATGTATTTATGGAAAAAATTATTGAATTTGTGAGTCAGCCATGGAATTGGTATACTTCAGGAATCTCGATTGCTTTGATCATGTTTTTATTGCTGTGGTCAGGGGGTCGTTTTGGCGTATCGTCTACCTTAAAGACCGTTTGTACGATCGGTGGTGCAGGGAAAAAAATTGCTTTTTTTGCAGGAGATTGGAAAGCGCAAGCTTGGAATTTGGTTTTTGTGGGTGGTGCAATTGTCGGGGGCTATTTGGCAACCAATTATTTGAGTGATGGCAATGCGATTGCGATTTCTCAACAAACCATTAATGATCTGGGTGCTTTAGGAATCGTGTTTGACGGCCAGCTAGCGCCGAACGGTATTTTTTCTTGGGAAAATTTTTCGTCTTGGAAAGGTTTTGCTCTAATGATGGGTGGAGGTTTCTTGGTGGGTTTTGGAACACGTTGGGCTGACGGTTGCACCTCTGGGCATGCCATTTCCGGGCTCTCGAATTTGCAATTGCCTTCTTTTATTGCGGTGATAGGTTTTTTTATTGGGGGTCTATTGATGACACATGTTTTGTTTCCTTTAATATTTTAGTGATGAAATTGTTGAAATACTTATTTATTGGAATTCTGTTTGGTATCGTAATGACAAAATCAGAGGCCATCTCATGGTATCGCATTCAAGAAATGTTTCGTTTTCAGTCTTTTCATATGTACGGTATTATTATGACCGCTACAGGTTTGGGAATGGTGCTGTTGTTTTTTATGAAGAAATACAACTTCAAAACTTTAGAAGGAGGTTCTCTAAGAGAGAAGGTTTTACAGAAAGGGACATTGCGCTATCTTTTCGGTGGAATTGTTTTTGGATTGGGTTGGGCACTTTCCGGAGCTTGTCCTGGTCCTATGTACACATTGATAGGGAATGGAATTACTGTTTTTATACCCATCATCGCAAGTGCAGTGCTCGGTACTTTGGTATATGGGATGGTTAAAAAATACTTGCCGCACTGATTTCAAGACCTAAAAAAAACCACCGAAAAATCTTTCGATTCATCAGTGGTTTTTACTGAGGGGTATGTTGTTAAGCCAAACTTTCCAATTTGTATTTTTTCCAATACTGCATGACAATAAATGTACAAATAACAGAAGAAGCAATACCTTCTGCAAGCAGCGCAAATACGACTGTGCCTAAAGTTAGGTTGTTGCCCCAAAACCTGCTATTTTCCATAAAGGTAATGACACTTTCGTCAAAGAACATTGTGTAAAAAATAAGGGAGAAAGAGGTGGCCAGTACTGCCAAAACAGAGGCCGAAAAGCCAATAGATAAGTTGGTTAGGTATTTGTTGTCTAGATTGTCAAGAACATTCTTTTTGATGCAAGCGTTCACACCCATTACTACAAAAAGAGCATTGAAAATTCTCAATTCGACGATATGACTCAAGCCCAGAAGTTTCACCAAGAAAAAGAAAAGAACAATTCCTAGGTAGATTTTTAGCGCGTGTTGGAGGATAAGTTTGTTTGTTTTCATATGACTTTCATTTTATCGTTATGAATGTATTAAAGATAGTAAAAAAAATGCAAGTCACTTTTATTTTGTCATACAAAACGATTGGTACACAGAGATGTTTTATATTTGCTCTTATGAAAAAAGCGGGTTTTACCATTAAAAAATTGGTGCAAAAGCAAAAAATAGCAACCAAAAGAAATTCAAAATCTTTCAATTTGGAAGCGAAAGTGAATGCGGGTAGGACTCGGAGTGTTCATTGGGAGCAAAAAGAAATTCCTAAAAAAAAAGTGAATTTCAAATAGAGTGATGACTGAAGAGTGTTGGCGCGATGGTGTTATTTGTGAAAAGAAATGCGATGGAAGAATTGCAAGGCTTCACAAAAACGTGTTTCCATGTTTTCGTTCCCATAAACGTCAATTTTCACATGGTAAAAAAAGGTCTTTCGAGGAATGTAAATCCATAAATTCTGGGCTGTTAAGCCAAATTCAACGGAAGATGTAAGAAAAAAATAGCTCTTTTCATCATCACGTAGGAAACTTCCTGATTGAAGGAAAATCCTGTGTTCTGTGTCGAGCTCTTTTTTGATTTCTGAGAGAAAACTGCTGTCTGAGCGCTGTGTTTTTTGTAAGTATCCAATATCAAAAATAAAAGCGTCGCTCAGGGCTCTGGTGGTGTCTGCGAAATATAGTCTCGACTCTTCAGAGCTTACATAAAATTCTCTTTTCCAATTTTTGGGAATTTCTATGGAAAACGTGTTTTTGACATCTGTCAACTTTTTCAGTGCTTCCAGTTTGTTTTTTTCATTGCATTGAAAATTGAGTTTGCTTTGCAAGTCATTCTTTGAACAGTTTGCGAGGAGTATACAGAGGATGATAGCGTAACGCGTCTTGAAAAACGATTTCATTGTTGAGAAATGCTAAGATTTTTTTTAGAGTCAAAACTATTTTAACTAGCTTTATCAAACTTACTAAAAAACATTTGGAAAAAGATGAAAGCGTTGGTTATATCAGGAGGAGGTAGTAAAGGGGCTTTTGCTGGCGGTGTTGCAGAGTATCTGGTCAAAGAGCAACAAAAAGAATACGATTTGTACGTGGGTTCGTCTACGGGAAGTTTGCTCATCTCTCATTTGGCCTTGGGTAAAATCGAAGCCTTAAAAAAACTGTATACACAGGTAAATCAGCGAAGTATTTTTAGTAACAATCCTTTTTATATCAAAAAAGTTCATGGACAAAAAGTGGTAAATATCAATCATTTTAGTGTGTTGTGGAATTTTATAAGGAGACGTAAAACCTTCGGAGAGAGCAAAAATTTGCGAAAATTAATTCGGAAAAGTGTTACAAAAAAAGATTACCTGGCTCTCAAAAAAACGAGTAAAGATATCGTGGTGACCGTTTCAAATTTAACCGCGAATCAGATAGAATACAAAACCCTAAGAGCTTGTTCATACGAGGATTTTTGCGACTGGATTTGGGCTTCGTGTAATTACGTACCTTTTATGAGTCTTCTAATAAAAGATGGTTGTGAGTATGCCGACGGTGGTTTTGGTTGTGTGGTGCCTGTTCGAGAGGCAATTCAGCGTGGCGCTAAGGAGGTAGATGTGATTATTTTGGATACAGAAGTGCAACAACTGAGCAGAATGCCCTCTAAAAATCCTTTTTCTTTGCTCTCTGGTGTGTTTGGTTTTTTATTTGAGCATGTAAAAAAGCACAATTTAACCATTGGAAAGCTGGCTGCCAAAAACAAAGATGTGAAATTGAATTTGTATTACACACCCACGGTGTTGACCACAAATTCTTTGATTTTTGATCAAAAAAAAATGACCCAATGGTGGGAAGAGGGGTATGCCTACATGCGAGATAAATACGATGCAAAAATGACGCCTATGAAATATGACAGATAAAAAACCTATTTAACAATAAATTAGAGGTTAAAAAGGTTTTCTGTTTTATTTTAGCCAAAACTTATTTTGAATGACATTACGTGCCTTCCTTCTTTGCGGTATCCTTTTTTTTAGCGGAGCAATTTCCTTTTCTCAAAACTCTGAAAAGGCGCGGCGCTATCGCACCGCAAAGCTTTTCGATAAACATTTCGATTTGGTACATACCAAATTAGCGGTTCGCTTGAATTTTGAAAAGGAAGAATTGGAAGGAAAGGCTTGGCTCGATGTCACTCCTCATTTTTACAATACGAGTCAATTGGTTTTGGATGCGAAATCCATGCTGATTCATGAAGTTTCTATCGATGAAAAACAATTGGAGTTTCATTATGACGGCGAGAAAATTTATATTGATTTGGGAGTCACTCGTCAAAAAGGAGACTCTTTAAAGGTGTTTGTTTCCTATACAGCACGTCCAAACAAGGTAAAACAAACAGGAAGCAAAGCCATTGCGAGTGCAAAAGGACTTTATTTTATCAATTCCAAAGAGCTTCCCAATGGGAAGCCTACTCAAGTATGGACACAAGGAGCTACAGAGGCCAGTAGTTGTTGGTTTCCTACCATAGACAAACCGAATCAAAAAACATCGCAGGAAATATACATTCGTGTGCCAGAAAAGTACAGGACTTTGTCAAATGGTAGGTTGGTCTCTCAAACTTTTACAGAAAATCAAGAGCGCATTGATTATTGGAAAATGGACCAAAAACATGCGCCGTATCTTTTTTTTATGGGAGTCGGTGTGTTTTCTGTCGTAAAGGATAGTTGGAAAGGAAAAGAAGTTAATTATTACGTAGAGGAAGCCTACGAGTCACTAGCACATAAGATTTTCGGTAAAACCCCGGAGATGATGGATTTTTTCTCGGAAATTACAGGGGTCGATTTTGTATGGGACAAATACAGTCAGATTGTGGTCCGTGATTTTGTGAGTGGTGCCATGGAAAATACCACAGCCGTGGTGCACGGAGAGCGTGCCTATCAGTCAGAGGGAGATTTGATAGATGAAAACAAATGGGAAACCATCGTTGCGCACGAATTGTTTCATCACTGGTTTGGTAATTTGGTAACTTCGGAAAACTGGGGAAACATCACATTGAATGAATCCTTCGCGAATTACAGCGAGTATTTGTGGTTGGAGCATGCCTATGGAAAAGAAAAAGCAGATGCGCATTTGTTTCAAGAAACTATGGTGTATAAAAGTGGTGAAAACCCGCAAAAACATTTGGTGCGACCCTATTACGAAGACAAAGAAGATGTGTTTGATGCGGTGAGTTATAGCAAAGGAGGGTTGATTTTGCACATGCTTCGAGGTGTTTTGGGAGATGCAGCTTTCTTTCAAGGACTTCAGAATTATTTAACACAGAACAAATTCCAAGCAGCGGAAGTGGCTCAATTGAGAATAGCACTTGAAGAAGTTTCTGGTAAAGATTTGAATTGGTTTTTTGATCAGTGGTATTTTGGTGCAGGGCACCCTGCAGTTGTTGTTACCAAAGATTTCAATGTTTTGGATAAAACCATGACCATCACTTTCAAGCAAGATGTTGAAAACACCTTTTATTTTCCTTTACAGATAGCAATTTTTGAAAAAGGAAGAAAAACGGTGCAAGAGCTGTTTGTGGATGCCAGTGAGAAGTCATTTGTGTATGCGTACCAGGATTATCCCGATTTGATCTTGGTGAATTCAGATCATGTGGTCTTAGGAGATTTCATTCAGAACAAATCATTAAAAGGATATATCTATCAATACAAAAACGCATCACATCATTTGGATCGAAAAGAGGCTTTGCAGGTATTGGTCGGAAAACAGGAGGATAAAAAAGTGTTCGAGACGGTCGTTGCTGCTTTTGACGACGCGCATTACGAATTGCAGGTTTTTGCTTTAGAGCATATCGACCTTAGTTATAAGCATTCAAAAAGACAGGTAATCGCTAAAATAGAAGTTTTGGCAAAAACGAGTTCCAATAATTTTGTAAAAGCAGCAGCAAT
Organism: Flavobacteriaceae bacterium; assembly: GCA_964230805.1. Taxonomy (GTDB): domain Bacteria; phylum Bacteroidota; class Bacteroidia; order Flavobacteriales; family Flavobacteriaceae; genus Flavicella. The sequence goes on along the minus strand of CAXRIA010000002.1, from coordinate 82,397 downwards.
CCGGGTTTTGGGGCGTTTGGTGTATTTTGATTATCAAGATTTTTTTGAAAAAAGTATCGATAGTAAGTCCAATCAGGTGAAAGCAAGTGCGTTGGAAGCTTTGTATTATCTAGATGAAGACAGGGCAATGGAGAAGGCAAAAAAGTTGCCTGTAAGCGTTAAAAAAGCCATTGCTATGCCTTTGGCGAAAATGTATATCCAACAAAGAGCGGTTTCTGAAATGTCTTTTGTTGCGAATTACATCATTCAGGGAATGCATCTTGGAACAGATAAGGAGAATCATCAATTGTTTGAAAAGGCTTTTCATTGGGTGGCGCAAAGCAATGATGTTGACGCGTACAAAAATTTAATCGATGATATGGTCTCCAAAGGAATCCGTTACAAGCAATACGGCTTTGATCGAAAAATGATTCAATTGATGCGCGAAATGGTTCGTGCGCAAGAAAAGCAAAAGAACTCCAATAAAAAACAGCTTGTAACACTGGTAAACTACGGTTTGGTCGAGTTGATGGACAATTGATCTGTACTGCCTAAATTTTTTATAAAAACAACGTTTTAGATTCTCGGAATGGGGTCGATTGTTTTCTTATGCTGAAATGCAGGTTTCTAACTCCTCTCAGAAAAATCTTGAAAAGTACCATCACTATAGAAAATCACAATCTTTTCAATCGACGGCAACGAAGCGTAATTTGATTTTTTTGTGGCTTGAAAATGTTCTTCCATTTTCAAAGAGGTTTCTGTCAACGTGTTTTTTGTTTGGTTTGGAGTAGGGGAGATCCTTGGAAAATCTCCTGTTCCAAAAAGCAACCAATTGATATCGACATCTTCAAAAGTACCGATGACTTTTAAGATAAATTCCAGACTGGGCTTGTTTCTTCCCGACAAAATATGTGAGATACTAGAACGAGGGACATTGATTTTATCTGCAAAATTGGAAGCAGAAATGTTGTAAAAATCAATTATTTTCTTGAGCCTTTTTGTGAAATCTGAACTGTTTAACATTGTAACAATTTTTTGTTTTTACAAATGTAAACTATTTGTAAAAACAAAACAACCACCACTAGTTTTCTTTTTATTTAATACACCAAAGGTTTAAGTAAGCAATCATAAAATAATGATTATAAGTAAAATAAAAATAAAATATATAAAAATAAGATTGGAGCGTTTTCAAATGTGAATTGGGTTGGAAAAGGTCTGGCTCGAATGTTTACATATGTAATCAATACATCGAAAAAGTCTTGTTACAAATGTAAACTTCAATTTATTTACATTTGCAACATGAAAATACTAGAAATTGCAGCCCTTGAAAATTGGTACACGACTCACTTTCAAAATAAATTGTTTGGAAGAAGAATTTTATTTGAGGACATTTCTCCCTTGCTAAGTAATTTAAAGGATGAGGTGTTTGAAAAAAGTGTTCTGGGTAATTCTGAAAAAAACAATCCCATTTGTCAAGTACGAATAGGAAGCGGAAGCAAACGAATTTTGGTTTGGTCTCAGATGCATGGAAATGAAAGTACAGGTACCAAAGCGATGTTTGATTTGTTTCGTTTTTTTGAGAATCCAGGTGTTTTTAAGGAAGCGTGTCAAAGAATTTTGGACAATTGCACCATTTGCTTTGTTCCTATGTTAAATCCTGACGGTTCATCCGCTTTTACACGTGTGAATGCAAATGAGATAGATTTGAACAGAGATGCGGTGGATTTGCAAGCCAAAGAAAGTAAATTATTGCGGTCTCTTTTGGATGCGTTCAATCCTCATTTTTGTTTTAACCTGCACGATCAACGTACCATTTTCAATGTAGAAGGAACCAAAAATCCAGCTACAATCTCATTTTTAGCACCCTCGGAAGATGAAGAACGAACGCTTACGAATGGTAGAAAAGAAACGATGAGTGTCATTGTAGAAATGAATGCTTTGTTACAAGAAATGATTCCAGGTCATGTAGGCCGTTATACGGATGAGTTTTACCCGACGGCTACAGGAGATAATTTTCAAAAATTAGGACACAATACAATTTTGATTGAAGCAGGGCACTATTACGATGATTACGACAGAGAAGTAGTTCGTAAATTTAATTTTTATGCGCTCTTGCAAGGGATTTTGTCTGTAGCTGACAACTCAGAGTACACCCACTACGAACCTTATTTCTCTATACCAAACAATGACAAAAGATGTTATGACATCATTTACCGCAATGTAAAGATATCAGGGGATGTTGTGTTGGATATTGCTTATCAGTACAATTACATCGTAAAGGAAGACAATTTAGTGCTTGAAAAAGAAGAGGTTACAAGAGGAGATTTAACAGGTTTTGTTGGGCACAAAGAGAAGGACTTCAAAAATAAGTCATTGGAGAGGAATTAAATTGAATTTTTTGCAAGGTTGTATCGAAAATTTTAAAAATGTTTTATTAATTTTGCATTATATTAAATATTTAACAAAATCGTAAGAAATGAAAAAATATCATTTGGACGAGGTAGATCACCAAATTTTAGACCTTTTAATTGAAAATGCAAGAACCCCATTTACAGACATTGCAAAGAAATTGTTGGTTTCTGCAGGAACGATTCACGTTCGTGTAAAAAAAATGGAGGAAGAAGGAATTATCAAGGGGTCTACATTGACGTTGGATTATGAAAAAATGGGCTATGCTTTTATTGCGCACATCGGAATTTATTTGGAAAAAACTTCCATGACCAAAGATGTCATTGCGAGTTTACGAACGATACCAAATGTGACCGTTGCCTATGTAACGGCAGGGAAATTCAATATTTTTTGTAAAATAAGAGCAAAAGACACCGAAGATGCCAAGAACATTATTTTTAAAATTGACGATGTTCCTGGAGTGAATAGAACGGAAACAATGATTTCTTTGGAAGAAAGCATCAACGATAAAAAACGAATGATGCACGCTATTTTTAGAGATTACTAGCCGTTGAATATCAAAAGCACCAAAAGAGACGTTTTTATTTTTATTAAAAAGCGTCTCTTTTTGCGTTATTGGCTCGCTATTTCCGTTATCTAATTCAAAATAGTTGTTATATTTACCCTCGTTAAAAACAATTAGTACTTCATGGAATTATACAAGAAAAATCAACTTAAGATTTACAATTCATTGGCCAAAGAAAAACAAGTATTCAAACCTATAAACGAAGGAAATGTAGGAATGTATGTTTGTGGTCCAACAGTGTACAGCAATGTGCATTTGGGCAATGTGCGTACCTTTATGTCTTTTGATTTGATTTTTCGGTATTTAAAACACTTGGGGTACAAAGTGCGTTACGTTCGAAATATCACGGATGCAGGACATTTGGAGAATGATGCCGATAGTGGAGAAGACCGCATTGCGAAAAAGGCACGTATTGAACAAATTGAACCGATGGAAGTGGTACAACGTTACACAGTCGATTTTCACAAGACCTTGCAAAAATTCAATAATTTACCGCCTAGTATTGAACCGACAGCGACAGGCCATATTTTAGAACAAATAGAAATCATTAAAAATATCCTAAAAAAGGGAATGGCCTATGAGGCGAATGGATCCGTGTATTTTGATGTTCTCAAATACAACGAATCCGATCAATATGGAGTACTCTCCGGACGAAATATAGAAGATTCCATTCACAATACAAGAGATTTAGAAGGACAGTCTGAAAAGAAAAATCCTCAAGACTTTGCCCTTTGGAAAAAAGCCAATCCAGAGCATATCATGCGTTGGCCCTCGCCTTGGAGTGATGGGTTTCCGGGATGGCATTTGGAATGTACTGCGATGAGCACGAAATATCTAGGAGAGCATTTTGATATACATGGGGGAGGCATGGATTTAAAATTTCCGCATCACGAATGCGAGATTGCACAAGCGACATGTTCCAATGGTGTGGCCCCTGTGAATTATTGGATGCACGCAAATATGTTGACTTTGAATGGCCAAAAAATGGCGAAGTCTACAGGGAACAATATTTTACCCAACGAAATTTTCTCAGGAGAAAATGACAAATTAGACAAAGCTTTTTCTCCTAGTGTCACTCGTTTTTTTATGTTACAGGCACATTACAGAAGCATACTAGATTTTTCAAGTGAAGCCATGGAAGCCTCAGAAAAAGGTTTTCAAAAACTGATGCAAGGAATGAATCTATTGAAGGATTTACCTGTTGCTTTGGAGTCAACCTTGGATATTTCAAATTGGGTAGCGAATTGTTACAAGGCCATGAACGATGATTTCAATAGTCCTGTTCTGATTGCCCATCTTTTTGAAGGGGTGAAGTATGTCAATTTGTTAAACGATGGCAAAGAAACTTTGCATGCCGAAGATTTGGCCTTGTTGCAAAATACCTTGAACAATTTTGTTTACGACGTTTTGGGCTTGGTCAATGAGGCAGTAGAGGGCAACTCAGACACATTAAACGGCGTTGTTGCGCTTTTGATACGATTGCGAAAAGAAGCTAGAGAGAATAAAAATTGGGCGCTTTCTGATCAAATAAGAGACGAACTTCTGGCACTGGGAGTTCAGTTAAAAGACGGAAAAGAGGGGACTACTTTTTCCATAAATTGATGTTGAAAAAAATTCTAATATTTCCTTTTGTAGGGTTGATTCGGTTTTATCAGGTTGCGGTGTCTCCTTACACACCCGCTGCTTGCAGGTTTCATCCAACATGCTCGCAGTATGCCCTTGAAGCATTGAAGAAACACGGAATTTTAAAAGGTGGATTGTTGTCTTTGAAAAGAATACTACGATGCCATCCTTGGGGAGGAAAAGGACACGATCCAGTGCCTTAAAAAAAGAGTATTCGTCAGCGTTAAAAACAAATAAATTTAAATTACTACATATGCCGTTACTTTCTGTGAATTGGGATCCTGCTTTGGGGATTGATTTGGGGTTTTTTACCGTCCGCTATTACAGTCTGATGTTTGTTCTTGCCTTTGGAATTGGCTTGCGATTGATGAAAAAAATATACTTAAACGATCAGATTTCTTTAGAAAAATTAGACAAGCTTTTTGTGTATACTGTTTTGGCGACCATTGTCGGGGCTCGCTTGGGTCATGTGTTTTTTTACGATTGGGCCTATTTTAAAAATCATTTGGCGGAAATTTTGTTGCCTGTGAAATTTTCACCTTTTCGTTTTACCGGTTTTGCGGGGTTGGCAAGTCATGGTGCGGCCATTGGTATCATTACAGCCTTGTATGTTTACAGTAAGAAAATTTTAAAAAAGCCTTTGCTATTTATCCTTGATCGCTTGGGGATTGTCGTGGCCTTGGCAGGCTTTTTTATTCGAATAGGAAACCTTATGAATTCCGAAATTGTCGGAAAGCCGACGGGGACGAATTTTGGGTTTGTATTTCAGCAATTGGGAGAAGATTTTCCTAGACATCCGACGCAATTGTATGAGGCGTTTGGGTATTTGCTCGTTTTTATTTTGTTGTGGAAAATGTACTGGAATACCAATAAAAAAGAACAACAAGGTTATTTGTTTGGTCTCTTTTTTGCAACCCTGTGGTCTTTGAGGTTCCTCGTTGAGTTCTGGAAAGAAGCTCAAATTGATGAAAGAGGGGCGTGGGTTTTAAATACCGGACAATGGTTGAGCATACCACTCGTTTTGACGGGTGTTTATTTTGTTATCAAAGCAAATCAGCAAGTGAAAGTCTAATCGCGTCAAGTGTTTTAGATTGCACAAAAAATACGCGCCTCGCAAAAAAATGCAAAGCGCGTCTAGTTTCGTTTTTAATTGTTTCTGAAAACAAATTTTCCGTCAAACGCGTCGAGTAAAATATGTTGACTGGGTTTTATATTTCCTGCCAATATTTCTTTAGACAAGGCATTTAACACCTCTTTTTGAACCACACGCTTCACAGGACGCGCCCCAAACTGCGGGTCGAATCCTTTTTCTGACAGTGTTTCAATAGCATCTTCGGTCGCTTCGAGAAAAATTTGTTTTTCTAACAACATCTCCGAAAGCCCTTCGAGTTGCATGCATACAATTTCTTGAATTTCTTTTCTGTCCAAAGGCGTGAATAGAATGATGTCATCTATTCGATTTAAAAACTCTGGTCGAATGGTGTTTTTTAAAACCCCCATAACATCCTCTTTTGCTCTTTGAGTAGTTCGGTCCTTGCTCTCATTTTTGACATTCTCAAAACGGTCTTGAATTTTGTCTGACCCTAGGTTGGAAGTCATGATGATGATCGTGTTTTTAAAATCGGCAATTCTTCCTTTGTTATCGGTCAGTCTTCCTTCGTCCAATACTTGCAACAAAATATTAAAGGTATCGGGATGTGCTTTTTCAATTTCATCGAGCAGAACGACGGAATAAGGTTTTCTTCGCACAGCTTCTGTCAATTGCCCACCCTCGTCATAACCTACGTAACCCGGGGGAGCTCCTACCAATCGACTGACGGCATGGCGTTCCTGGTATTCACTCATATCCAATCTTGTCATGGCGCTTTCGTCGTCGAACAAATAGGCAGCGAGTGCTTTGGCGAGCTCTGTTTTTCCAACGCCTGTGGTTCCGAGAAATAAAAAGGATCCCAAGGGTTTCTTTTCATCTTGTAAGCCTGCTCTTGAGCGTCGCACAGCATCAGAGACAGCTTCAATGGCTTCGTCTTGACCAATTACTCTTTTGTGCAGTTCATCTTCGAGCACAAGTAATTTTTCGCGTTCACTTTGTAGCATTTTCTGAACGGGAATCCCTGTCCATTTGGCCACAACTTCAGCTATATCATCTGAGGTGACTTCTTCTTTTATCAAGGCATTTTCTTGATTGTCAATCACTTTTTTTTGAAGTTCATCAAGCGACTCTTGGGCATTTTTAATTTTCCCATATCGCAGTTCGGCTACCAATCCATAGTTGCCTTCTCGCTCGGCTTTGTCTGCCTCCAGTTTATGGTTTTCAATAGTCTCTTTAATTTTTTGAACCTTGTCGACAAGGTCTTTCTCGCTTTTCCATTTGCTGTACAAGTCATCTCTGTTTTCTTTGAGATTGGCGAGTTCTTTTTTCAAATGATTCCATTTGTTTTTGTCTTTTTCACGTTTGATGGCCTCGATTTCAATTTCGAGTTGCATTATTTTTCTGTCTAAAACGTCTAGCTCTTCCGGTTTTGAATTGATTTCCATACGCATTTTTGATGCGGATTCGTCAATTAAATCAATGGCTTTGTCAGGTAAAAAACGGTTTGTTATGTAGCGTTGCGACAATTCCACGGCAGCAATCACAGCTTCGTCTTTGATGCGTACTTTGTGATGCACTTCGTACTTGTCTTTGATTCCTCTTAAGATAGAGATGGCACTCTCAGCAGAAGGTTCGTCTACGATTACTTTTTGAAAACGACGTTCCAATGCTTTGTCTTTTTCGAAATATTTTTGGTATTCATCGAGAGTTGTGGCTCCAATTGCACGGAGTTCACCTCTTGCCAGTGCGGGTTTCAGTATATTGGCGGCATCCATAGCACCTTCGCCTCCGCCTGCGCCAACCAATGTGTGAATTTCATCAATAAAAAGAACGATGTTGCCATCAGAGGAGGTTACTTCTTTCACAACTGATTTCAAACGCTCTTCAAATTCTCCTTTGTATTTTGCACCGGCAATCAATGCGCCCATATCCAAAGAGAAAATTTGTTTGGTTTTTAAATTTTCAGGAATGTCGCCTTGAATGATTCGATGGGCCAATCCCTCAGCAATGGCTGTTTTACCCACGCCTGGTTCTCCTACCAGCATGGGGTTGTTTTTGGTACGTCTCGACAATATTTGAAGAATTCTTCTAATTTCTTCGTCTCTTCCAATAACAGGATCCAGTTTGCCATCACTGGCCAATTGGTTTAAGTTTTTTGCGTATTTGCTCAAAGCATTGTAGGTGTCTTCTGCGGATTGGGATTTCACTTGTTGTCCACCTCTCAATTCTTCAATGGCAGCCTTGAGCTCCTTTTCGTTGATACCTTGGTCTTTTAGTTGTTGAGAAACAAGGTCTTTGTTTTTTAAAAGGGCCATAAGTATGTGTTCAATAGCAACGAATTCATCCTTCATTTTTTTTGCGATGCTATTGGCGTCGAGTAGGGTCGTATTTGAAGTACGAGACAGGGCTACGGTTCCTCCGGTTACTTTCGGAAAGTTTTTTAAACTGCTTGCAATCACTTGTTTGAAAACGGCGATATTGACCCCTAGTTTTTTCAAGACGAAGGGTGTCGCATTTTCGTCAACATCTAAGATTGCTTTGAAAATGTGTGTGTTTTCGATGAGTTGGTGTTCGTGTTCGTGTGCAATTTGTTGCGCTTTTTGAACAGCCTCCTGTGCTTTTATGGTAAAATTATTTAAGTTCATAACACTTCTTTCTAAAATTTTGTAATTCAAAGCTCAAAGAGCATTCCAAGGTTTTTTTTGGGCTGTTACAGGTCAAACTGTCTTGAAACGAATCAAAAAACGAGACAATTTGGCTTGAAAAATGACGATTCGTCAAAAAATCAAAGATAATTTTGTTCATTCTTTTGGTTTTGTGGTAAAAGAATCTTGTATTTTTGCACTGAAATAACTTAAAATCAAAAAATATGGGTTTATTGGACAAAGTTTTTGGGGGAGAAAAGGAAAAAAAAGTCAAAATAGCTTGGATTTCGTTGGTCTCAGAAGGGCAATTGGAAACCATTCAAAATTCGGATGACAAGGTTGTTGTTTTGTTCAAACATAGTACACGTTGTGGAATTAGCAGCAGTGTTTTGCGACAATTTGAGAACAAATACGAATCGTTGAATGGACAGGTTGATTTCTATCTTTTGGATTTATTGAACCACCGACCTCTGTCTGCTGCTGTTGCAGAAAAATTTGATGTAACGCATCAATCGCCACAACTTTTGGTTTTTCAAAATGGGGTTTTGGGAACCCATGATTCTCACCACGATATTTTGAACATTGATTTAGAGGCCTATTTGAATCTATCGGAGTAACGGTCACTTCAAAGCAAATTTTGTGTTTTCTGATTCTTTAGAAACTTGCTTGCTCTTTTCTTGTGGAATCTCCGATAGGGTATGTTTTCTAAAGGAGTCAAGAAATGTTTATATCCTGTTAATTTTTCTTTCCTTTCTGTTATCAAATACAAAAGAGAATTTGTAATTTTGCGTTTTATTTTTAATCAACTGTAAATCGTAAAGAATGCAACGAGATCAAATCATCTTCGACTTAATTCAAGACGAAAAAGAGAGACAACTAGAAGGACTGGAATTAATCGCTTCGGAAAATTTTGTAAGCGAACAAGTGATGGAAGCGCAAGGTTCTGTATTGACAAACAAATATGCGGAAGGATATCCAGGAAAACGCTATTACGGAGGATGTGAAGTGGTAGATGTCGTAGAGCAAATTGCGATCGACAGGGCAAAAGAGTTGTTTGGAGCTGCTTATGTAAACGTACAGCCACATTCAGGATCGCAAGCGAACGCTGCAGTTTATTTGGCGGTTTTGAAGCCAGGAGACAAGATTTTAGGTTTTGACTTGTCGCATGGAGGTCATTTGACACATGGATCTCCGGTAAACTTTTCAGGAAAAACATATCAAACTTCTTTTTATGGCGTGGAAGAGGAGACAGGGCGTTTGAATTACGATAATATTCAAAAAATAGCCTTGGAAGAAAAGCCAAAATTGATCATTGCAGGTGCTTCTTCCTACTCAAGAGATATAGATTTCGCTCGTTTTAGAGAAATTGCAGATAGTGTTGATGCTTATTTGCTAGCAGATATTTCGCATCCATCAGGGATGATTGCCAAAGGTTTGTTAAACGATCCAATGCCGCATTGTCATTTTGTAACGACCACAACTCACAAAACTTTGAGAGGGCCTAGAGGTGGAATGATTATGATGGGAGAAGATTTTGAGAACAAAATGGGAATCAAATTGAAAAATGGTTCTTTGAGAAAAATGTCAGGTTTGTTAAATGCCGCCGTTTTTCCAGGAATGCAAGGTGGGCCTTTGGAACATGTGATTGCTGCCAAAGCCATTGCTTTTGGGGAAGCCTTGACAGACGATTTCTTGCACTACCAGATAAGAGTAAAAGAAAATGCTGCGGCTCTGGCAGCTGCTTTTGTAGCCAAAGGGTACAAATTGATTTCAGGAGGTACAGACAACCATTGTATGTTAATCGATTTGCGTAACAAAAATATTTCAGGAAAGGATGCCGAACAGGCCTTAGTAAAAGCGGATATTACCGTGAATAAAAATATGGTTCCATTTGATGACAAATCTCCTTTTGTGACATCAGGAATTCGCATCGGTGCTTCTGCAGTTACAACCCGAGGTTTGAAAGCGGAAGATATGGCCACTGTGGTCGATTTGATTGATGAGGTAATTGTAAATTTTGAAGACGAAGCTGTGCTGGAAGCTGTTGGAGCAAAAGTAAACGCTTTGATGAGCGGCCGACCGTTGTTCAATGCCTAATGAAAGAATTTTTTATTTTAAAAAGAAATCCCATTTCATCTTGATTTGGGATTTTTTTGTGAGTGATTGATACCAGGAGATAAGGCACAAAAAAAACCGCAATGGATTCATTGCGGTTTTTTTTAGTTAGGGCTTTCCAAATAAATTATCCTAGAATTTGCTCCAAAGCAGCGGCCTCTTCATCAGCTAAAGTGGCATCTACTAAAATACGACCACTGTGCTCGTCAATCGTAATTTTTTTGCGAGAAGCAATTTCAATTTGTACTTGTGGCGGAATGGTAAAAAACGATCCGCCTGCCGCACCTCTTTCGATAGAAACAACGGCCAAGCCATTTTTAACGTTTGAACGGATTCTTCTGTAGGCTTTCAATAAGTGTGCGTCTATTTTTTCAGAAAGTTCTTCAGACATTTTATTCATCAATTCTTCTTCCTTTTCTGTTTCTTTTGAAATGGCCTCCAATTCGCTTTTTTTATGATCTAAATGAGAAGTTTGCTCTTCCAGTTTTTCTGTAGTGCCTGTAATGATCTCATTTTTTTGTTCAATCTTTGCGTTGTACTCTCGGATACGTTTTTCTGCCAATTCAATTTCCAGATGTTGGTATTCAATTTCTTTGGTCAACGAATCAAATTCTCTGTTGTTACGAACAGATTTTTGTTGCTCTTCGTATTTTTTTGCCAATGCTTTGGCTTCTTCGATTGCGTTTTTTTTGTCGCTAATATCGTCTTGAAGTTTTACTACCTCTTCGTTTAAGTTTGAAAGTCTTTGCGTCAAACCTGCAATTTCATCTTCTAAATCTTCTACTTCTAATGGAAGTTCACCTCTTACATTTTTAATATCATCTATTTTAGAGTCAATCAATTGCAATTTGTAAAGGGATCTTAATTTGTCTTCAACTGTCAGTTCTTTCGTCTTAGCCATGTCTATGTGTAGTAAATAGGATTTGTATTTTTATCTGATAAAATGATGGCAAAATTAGTGAATTTTTTTGTAAGATAGTCAACTAAGAGGTTTTTTGTGAATTGCTCACTTTCATAATGACCAACATCTGTAATAAGAATCTCATTTTCAGACTTGTAAAATTCATGATATTTGAAATCTGCCGAGATATAGGCGTCGGCTCCTTGTTTTTTTGCGTGTTCTAGAGCAAAGCTTCCAGCACCTCCTAAAACAGCAACTTTTTTAATAGCTTTGCCCATTGGTTTGGAATGCCGAATACAAGCAGTTTTCATCTTTGTTTTTACATGCGTCAAAAATTGAATCTCAGACATTTCATTTTCAAATTCGCCGATCATGCCCATACCAATCTGTTGGTGGGTGTTTTCTAAAGTGGTAATTTCGTAGGCTACTTCTTCGTAAGGATGGTTCTCAAACAAGGCTTTGAGAATCTTTTTTTCAAGGTGTTTCTCAAAAATGATTCCGATGATGATTTCCTTTTCCGTTTGCAACTCTCCTTTTTTGCCAATCGTGGGGTTGGAATGTTCCTTCCCTCGATAGGTGCCAAATCCCTCCACATTAAAACTACAACTATCATAATTCCCGATGTTTCCTGCACCTTGTGCAAAAAGCGCCTTTCGCAATCGGTTGGCATTTTCAACAGGGATATAGGTCAGTAATTTTTTAATATTGTTTTTTTGTGGAATGAGAATTTGTTTGTTTTGTATGCCGAGAACATCACAAATTTTTGCGTTTACTCCGGTAAAGCAATTGTCCAATGCCGTATGAATGGCATATATGGCAATGTTGTTTTGAATGGCTTTAATGACGACACGTTCCACATAGTTGCTTCCATTTAATTTTTTTAATCCAGAAAAAATAATGGGGTGAAAGCTTACAATGAGATTGCACTTTTTTGCAATCGCTTCTTCTAATGTGGTTTCCAATGTATCGAGTGTCACAAGTACGCCTGTTACTTCTTCCTCTTCGTTTCCGACTAACAGGCCAACATTGTCAAAACTTTCGGCATATGAGAGCGGAGCCCATTCCTCAATGCTTTGGGTAATATCTTTTATTTTTGTCATGGTCTACTTCTGTAACTTCAAATTTATAAAAATATACTTGAATACCTTCGAGTTGCATTGTCAATTTCTGTAAGTTTGCCAAGTTGTTTATATTTACTGAAATTCAATTCCCATGAAAAAAACATCTCTATTGACCTATGGACGCTTGGTATTGGCTCCTTTTTCATTGTTGTATTGGGGAATCGTTTCACTCCGAAATTTGTTGTTTGATATAGGGGTTCTAAAAACGACTGCTTTTCAGATACCAGTGATTGTGGTTGGGAATTTGAGTGTGGGTGGAACAGGAAAGTCTCCACAAATAGACTATTTGATCCGTCTTTTGAAAGAGAAAAGAAAAGTGGCTACTTTGAGTCGGGGGTACAAACGAAAAACCAAGGGGTTTTTACGTGCCTTACCCAATGTAAAAGTAGAAGCTATTGGAGACGAACCTTTTCAGTTTTATAAAAATCATCCTGAAATTTCCGTTGCGGTTGATGCAAATCGTGTAAACGGTATCAAACGATTGTCGAATGAAGTACCGGGTTTGGAAGTTGTTTTGTTAGATGATGCCTATCAGCATCGTTATGTGACAGCAAAACTGTCTATTTTATTAACAGCCTATGACGATTTGTATGTCGAGGATGCCATGCTTCCACTTGGAACACTGCGAGAGCCAAAGTCCGGAGCGGATAGGGCAGGTGTCATTGTGGTGACAAAATGCCCATCAAGTATATCGGAGGAGACACGAAAAAAAATAGTGCAAAAAATTTCGCCAAGGAGTGATCAAACGGTTTTTTTTAGCACCATTTCCTACGCTGATTGCCTTGTTTCAAAGACTGACAAAATAGTTGTTTCGGAACTCTCAGACTATGAGATTCTGCTCGTGACTGGAATTGCAAACCCAACACCCTTGTTGCAAAAAATGGAAGCATGTGATTTGCAATTCAAACATTTGAAATTTCCAGATCATTACAATTTTGAAAAGAAAGATATTGAGGTTATTCAAAAAGAATATCAGAATTTATCAGGGGATAAAAAGATTTTGTTGACCACTGAAAAAGACTTTGTGCGCCTTGAACAATTTGAACTTCCTTTGTATTATTGGGCAATTCAAACGCGTTTTATTGAGAAGGGGGCTTTGTTTGATCAGCTTATTTTGGATCAAGTGTAAGCAGAATTTAGTTGTTGAGGGTCAATTTCTTTTCGCGGTTGGCAATGTTCCAAGCGGTATAAAAAATAAGCTGTATTCGTTTCTGTAGCAGTTCGTAATTGATTTTTTCGGGTGTATCGGAATCGCGGTGGTAGTCATCATGTATGCCGTTGAAGTAGAATATGACAGGAATGTTGTTTTTGGCAAAATTGTAATGATCAGATCTGTAGTAAAAGCGATTGGGATCTTTTTTGCGGTTGTACGTGTAATCTAGTTCTAAATTTAGTGAAGCGTTGTTGGTTTCCTCCGAGAGCGTATGCAGTTCAGAGCTCAACCTGTCTGAACCGATTAAATAAACGTAATTGGGATTGTGAAGGTGTTTTTTGTCCACACGTCCAATCATATCAATATTGAGATTGACAATATGATTTCTTAAAGGCCAAACCGGATTGTTTACATACCATTTTGAGCCGTATAAGCCTTGTTCTTCAGCTGTCAGATGCAAAAATAGAAGGGATCTTTTCGGTCCAAACCCTTTTTCTTTGGCCAATTGAAAAGCTTCTGCAATTTCTAGCAAGGCCACAGTGCCGGTACCGTTGTCATCGGCGCCATTAAAAATTTTGTTGCCGATTTTTCCTAAGTGATCGTAATGAGCGGAAATTACCACTATTTCGTTCGGTTTTTCAGTTCCTTTTACAAAAGCCAGTACATTTTCAGAAGTGCTGGTATTTTCTGGTAAAAAGGAACTAGGAATGGCTTGAAAATAATGGTCTTGACCAAAAGGAGACAAAACACGATTTTTTTTATGGGACTCTTTTATAAATTCCGCAGCTTTTTTTTGACCTAATTCCCCTGTGTATCGACCCTCAAAGGAATCAGAAGAAAAGTGAAATAAATTTGTTTTTAGTTCGGTAAGAGTAATGGATTGGGCAAATGGTTTCGCATTTTTGAGTATCGGGTATTCCGGTGGTTGGAAAGCACTCAAACAAAACAACTGAGCGATGAAGAATACGGATGGAAGAAGCTGTTTCATAAATATTGGACATTAAAATATGGACTGCGTTCAAAATAATTTTCAAGTTTGAATGTGAAATTGTTTCGTGTTGGCGTCAAATAGAATTTGTTTTTTGGGAAACAATTTTTCAAAGGCATTTTTTTCAATGAGTTGATTCAAGTTTCCAGAAATAAACTCATGCTCTGTGAGCAACCAAAATTCATCGGCTAATTTTAAAGCGAGGTTTATTTCATGTGTGGATATGATGATGGTTTTGTTTGTGTTTTGCACAAGTGTTTGCAACAACTTAAATACTTCTATGGTGTGATGTATGTCCAGATGGGCCGTGGGTTCATCCAAAATAATAATTTCGGTGTCTTGCGCTAGTGCCCTTGCGATCATCACTTTTTGGAGCTGTCCATCACTTAATTCGTCGTATTTTTTATCACGAATGTTCGAAATATGCACCCGTTCCATGGCTTTATTTACACTTTGTATATCGTGGTGGCTTAGTCGTCCCAGCCAATTGGTATAGGGTTGTCTTCCCAAAGCGACCAATTCAAAAACAGTCAATTGTCCTTCGGGAATTTTTTCTGTCAATACCAGCCCCATTTTTTTTGCTAGGTATCCGGAAGCTGCCTTTTTTAGATTGATAGAATCGACAAAGACATCGCCTCCTAAGGGGTGTAGCGTTTTTGAAATGGTTTTCAGTAAAGTTGATTTTCCGACGCCATTTTTTCCAAGAAGACAAATAAGCTTTTTGTTTTCAGCAACAATATTTAAGTTTTTAGCCAGATAATGCAAGCCGTTCTTGGTGCAATATCCAATGTCTAAATTTTTAGTTTCTAAAACGATTTGTTTTTTAGCACCCATAGGCCTTACGCTGTTTTTTTTCTGATTAATAACCAAATGACAATAGGGGCACCAAAAATAGAGGTAATGGCATTGATTGGCAGACTGTATTCGCTGCCGGGTAATTGGGCAACTGTGTCACACAATAGCAGCAATGTGGCGCCAACAATAGTTACTGCGGGTAACAAAATTCGATGGTTTGAAGTCGTAAATAATAATTTTGATAGGTGCGGTACAGCGAGACCCACAAAAGCAATTGGCCCTGCAAATGCCGTGATAACCCCTGTGAGTAAACTTGTGCATACAAGCACTAGGTAGCGTGTTTGTTTGATGTTTACGCCCATGCTAATCGCATAATTCTCTCCCAAAAGCAAACTGTTTAGGGGTTTGATCGTTTTTAAAAGTATCAGAAAACAAAAAACAACAATGCCTCCAAAAACACTTACCTCTGCCCAGTTTAAATTCCCAAGACTGCCAAAACTCCAAAAAATAAATTGTTGCAGTTTTTCGGCAGCACTAAAATAGCTTAGAACATTGATAATGGCAGCGCTGATACTTCCAAACATCAAACCGATGATTAATATCGACATAGTGTTTTTGATTTTTTTAATCGCGATAAGAACGGCAAACAATACGAGAAATGATCCTGTGCTCGAAGCGACAATAAGACTCCAATTCGTGATGGTAAATCCTCCTAATACAACGCCAAGGAAGGAGGTTCCTAGGATCAGTGAGGCAACACCTAAGCTCGCTCCAGCACTGATTCCCAGCACAAATGGCCCTGCTAAGGGGTTTCTAAAAAAGGTTTGCATAAGCAAACCGCTGACACCGAGACCACTCCCAACCAAGAGTGCGGTAAAAGCTTTCGGAAGTCTGTAGTTTAAAACAATATAATGCCAACTTTCTTCTCGAGCATTTTCAAAAAACAAAATATTGAAAATGTCTTTTATCGGAATAGAAACAGAGCCCAAACTAAGATTTGTGAAAAAAGCTACAGAAAAGAGAAATAGCAAGAATCCAAAAGTGCCTAGATATGTTTTAGATGCGTTCAAATTCGTTTTCGTTTAAAAAAGTAATCAATTTTTGAATGGCTCTTCCGCGATGACTGATTGTACTTTTTTCATTCATCGACATCTCTGCAAAGGATTGATCAAAGCCTTCAGGTTTAAAAATGGGGTCGTAGCCAAAACCCTGTTCACCGGTTGGGGCATTTAATATTTCTCCTTTACAGATTCCCTCGAAAAAAAATTGTTGTCCATTGATATTCAAACAAATAACTGTTTGAAATTGTGCACTTCTTTCGGTTTTATGACTCATATTGTCAAGTAATTTTTCCATGTTTTTTTGCGAGTCGCATTCTTCACCTGCATACCGAGCAGAATATACGCCTGGAGCTCCATTTAAGGCTGCTACCTCCAATCCAGTATCATCTGCAAAGCAGTTGTATCCGTATTTTTTCGTGATATAGTCTGCTTTAATTTGAGCATTTCCGTGCAATGTTTTTGCTGTTTCAGGAATGTCTTCAAAACATTCTATAGCATCCAAGCTAATCAACTCAACGGAGGGCAGCAAGGCAGCTACTTCTTTTAATTTGTTATGGTTGTGTGTCGCAAAAACTATTTTCATGTAAGTAGGTGTTGAGTTACAAAGATAGTTTTGATTTGCGTCATTTTAGGCACGAACTTCAATTTTTTCCTGGATTTTACAAAAGGGAATGCCCTCACATAGCGGCAATTAAGAAATGGATGGTGCCGAATAAGCGGAAACAGCAGCGCGAAACCTTAAAACAAATGTGCTTTGTGTTTATAGTTTTGCTCCACAGGCACTGCAAAATTGTGCGTCATCGGTATGATTTTCAAAACTGCAATTTCTGCAGGCAGTGGTGTTGGTAGCAATTTTTTTTGTTTGGTTGGCGTATTCAGCGGAAACAATTCCTGTAGGTACAGCGATGATGCCGTAACCTAATACCATTACAATGGAAGCGATCAATTGTCCGAGGGTTGTGAGGGGGGTAATATCACCATAGCCTACCGTTGTGAGTGTAACAATTGTCCAATAAACACTTCTAGGAATACTTGTAAATCCACTATCGGCATTGGCCTCTACCAAGTACATCACAGTTCCAAGAATGATTGAAATGACCATAACGGCCAACAAAAATACAACGATTTTAGGACGACTGGATTTCAATGCCTTTGCCAATTTATTGGATTCTCCGATGTATCGTGTGATTTTTAAAATTCTAAATACGCGCAACAAACGAAGGGCTCTCAATACAAGCAGCGCGTGAGTTCCTCCTAAGAATAAAGAGAGGTATTTCGGGATGGTGGCCAAAAAATCAATGATTCCATAATAGCTAAAAATATATTCTCTTGGCTTTTTAATCGATACAATTCTGAGGAAATATTCAACGGTAAATAGCAGTGTGATGACCCACTCAGCACTGTTAAAAAAAACATGGTGTTTTGCGTTGATGGAGGGCACACTTTCCAGCATAACAAGTACAATACTTGCCAAAATAGCAATCAATAACAAAACGTCAAAAAGCTTTCCTGCTCTAGTGTCTGCTTCATAGATAACCTCGTGAAGTTTGTCTTTCCAAGTGGTTGTTTTGTTTTTCATTCTAGCCTATTTTAAAATCGTATAATACGTTCTGCCTGGCCTTTTTCTAAGTGTTTCTTTATGGCATAACGGGTTGTCAAATTGTTTTCTGTGGGTGTGATCGCGTTTTTGATAATTTCAATATTTTCAAGATGTTGTGCGAAGTTCAAATATCCCATTCCTAAAACCTGGTTTTCTTCGATTAACAAGACTGCCTTTTCTCCTAAATTTCGTCCTTTGTTCACGACAATCATATTGTCTGAGTTGAAAACCACAGTGTCCGTCTTTTTTTTACGATAGCCATTAAATTTGGGTCGGTGTTTTCGATACGCCAAATCATATTTTAATTGGGCAAACAAATCATTTCCCGTTTCTTCATAACTGACTGAAAAAGATTCGTGATATAATGATTTTATTGTTTTTGAGTTTCTTAAAAATAACTGGTTGATTCCTTTTTGGATGTTTTTATTTCGACCGACGTAAATGATTTTTCCATCGCTGTTGTGAATGTAAAACACGCCCGTTTTCGTAGGGGAGGCTTCCACAAATTTTAACACTTTGTTAGAAAGGACTTTTTTCGAGTCTTCAAGTATTTTGATAGTGCTTTTGATGATTTCTTTTTTCAAGTCCTTGTGAAGTAATAGTTCAAAAAGTTTGACCGTAGCTAGGGCATCACCACTTGCTCTGTGTCTTGAATTCATCGGTATTCCCAAGGATTTGCACAATTTTCCCAAACTATACGATGCCATGTCGGGAATTAATTGTTTGCTCAATTCTACGGTACAAAGCGTTTCTCTGTGGTAGTCGTATCCTAAACGGCTAAATTCGGTTCTTAAAATTCTGTAATCAAATGAGGTATTATGAGCGATAAAAACACAGTTTTTTGTGATTTCGACGATGCGTTTGGCAATTTCATAAAATTTCGGTGCTGTTTTGACCATTTTTTCTGTAATTCCCGTCAACTTCATCACATAGGGTTGAATGGATCGTTCCGGGTTTACCAAACTGATAAACTGGTCAACAATGGTATGTCCGTCAAATTTATAGATGGCAATCTCAGTAATACCTTCCTCATTAAATTTTCCTCCTGTTGTCTCTATGTCAATAACTGCGTACATATTTTTATCAATTGCGAGCTCCAAAAATAGCACTTCCTACACGAACCATGGTACTGCCATTTTCAATAGCAAGCGGGTAATCTCCACTCATTCCCATAGACAATATTTTTAGTGAGGTATCGTCAAAAAATGTTTTTAATGATTTGAACTCCTGCTTTATCTGCTCTTTGTTTTCTGTAAAACTAGCCATACCCATCAGACCTACCACTTGAATGTTTTGAAGTGCTTTTAATTCTTTGGAGGCTAAGATTTTTTTTATTTGAGAAAAAGACATGCCAAACTTGCTCTCTTCCGTAGCAATTTTTGCTTGTAACAAGCAGTCAATAACCCGATTGTTTTTCAAGGCTTGTTTGTTGATTTCGACGAGGGTTTCAAAACGATCAATACCATGGATCAGATGCACAAATGGGGCAATGTATTTTACTTTATTCCGTTGCAAATGTCCAATCAAATGCCACTGGATATCTTTGGGGAGTACGGCATGCTTCTCAACCATTTCTTGAACCTTATTTTCGCCGAAAATACGCTGACCAGATTCATAGGCCTCTTGAAGCTTTTCTATCGGTTTGGTTTTTGATACTGCAACCAAAGTGACTTCTTCAGGAATGTTTTTTGAAATTTTTTCTAAATTTATCTGGATCGACATTTTTATGAATTGTTTCCACAAAGATACTTATTCTGTGGAATTGTTTTCACCGCAATCAATAAAGGGTTTTTATGGAGTAAATAGGAGGTTTTCAATCGAAAATAAATGTTTTAAAATAAGGACTTCAAAATGAATTCATTGTCGGGTAGCATTATAAAAAAGTCTATTATTTTGGCGTGGAGCGTAAAAAAGGATTGAAATCTTGGATGCCGATCAAAATTTCGTCACCTACTTTTAGGGTGTCAATTTCATGTTTTTGCGCACAGATTTCGAGGGTGTTTCCTTGAATATTAACAGTGACAAGAAAGAGCGTTCCTTTGGGCTCTATTTTTAAAATTTTCCCCTGAAGCTCCATGTTTTTTTGAGGGGTATTCTCTTTAAAAATTATTTCTGGAGAACCTTGCCGTCTTATTTTTCCGTCATCCATGACGAGTACATGGTCTGAAAGTTTCAAAATTTCTTCTTTGTTGTGGCTAACGAGAAGTGTGGTCGTTTTTAATGTGTTGTGTGTTTGTATGAGACAGTCTTGCAATTCCATTCTAGAGGCGTTGTCAAGGGCCGCTAGAGGCTCGTCTAGTAAGAGTAGTTTTGGTTTTTGAACCAATGCCCTAGCAAGTGCTACGCGTTGTTTTTGACCGCCTGAAAGCGTGTTTGGTTTTCGATCGCAGAGTGTCTCTAGCCTCATCAAGCCAATCAATTCATGAAGTTGTTTGTTGTCTTTTTTGTTTGTCAATGCAAATTCCAGGTTCTCGAAAACAGTCATGTTTGGAAACAAGCCGCCTTCTTGAAAAACGTAACCAATATTGCGGTGCGCTGAATTTTTAGAATATTTTTTATTCGAATCAAACCAAACATCATCGTGAAAACGAATCAATCCATGATCAGGTTGTAACAGTCCTGCGAGCAATCGCAACGTAGATGTTTTTCCAGCACCTGAGGGGCCATAGAGACTGTAAAAAGATCCAGTAGGAATTTGTAAGGTCAAATCAATTTCTAATCGATGGTTGTTTGTTTCCAGTATTTTACTAAGATTTGCTTCGATCATTCTCTGTGTTTTTTTAAAAAACCTCCATTTTGAAGATAAACGAATAATAGAATTAAAAATGTGCTCACGAACAAGATCAATGCATACCAATTGGCTGAGCTGTAGTTCAATGCTTCTACCTCATCGTAAATAGCGATAGAGGCGACTTTGGTTTGTCCCGGAATGTTTCCTCCGATCATTAGTACAACGCCAAATTCTCCTATGGTATGCGCAAAGGAAAGAACAATTCCCGTCAGCAGAGAAGCTTTGCAATTGGGCAACAAGACTTTCATCAGAGTGGTTGTTTTTGATTTTACCAGGAGCAAAGAAGCTTCACGAAGGGAAGAAGGTAGGTTTGCAAGTCCAGATTGAATGGGGTGTACCATAAAAGGCAGGCTGTAGAGGATTGAGGCAATGACAAGACCTGAAAAGGAAAACACCAATTTGATACCCAGATATTCGTTTAGCCAATTTCCAAAAGCGTTACTCGGGCTAAAGGCGATCAGAAAGTAAAAACCCAAAACGGTTGGCGGCAAAACCAAAGGCATGCTGACCAATGTTTCAATAAATGGTTTGCATTTGTTTTGGGTATGCGCGAGCCAATAGCTTAAAGGAAGCGCAATGAAAAACAAAAGGAACGTTGTCACACTCGCCAATTGAAAAGTCAATATAATTGGATCCCAGTTCATTTTTCAGTCAAAGAATTTGTTTTGGTCATGCCACTTTTTCTGTGCAGTCATTATTTTTGCTTAGGGAAACAAAATTTTATTTTGTTCAGGAATTGATGCATAGTTAAAAATTCAATTCGTCTGTCAAATATCCGAATTTTTTAAGCGTTTTTTTAGCATCTGGAGAAAAAAGAAATTGGAAGAATTTTTCAGCAGATTCTTTTTGGGTTAATAACAGCGCTGCTTGGGGAATGAGAGGCTGTTTTTCCGAAGCTAAAGCGGTCCATTTTCCTTTGTTTTTAAAGGGCTCTGAATGCACTACCGACAATGCGGTAAATCCTATTTCGGCTGCTTGTGTGCTGATGAATTGATTGGTTTGAGAGATGCTCTCTCCATAGACAAGTTTTTTTTCGATTTTTTGAAAGTAGGGCAATGCTGTTAAAAGGTCATAAGCAGCTTTTCCGTAGGGTGCTACCTTAGGATTGGGTAAGGCAATGTGCTTTATGCTGTCGGTTTTTAACACCTTGAGTTTCGGTGCGATGTTTCCCGCAGTCCACAATACGAGACGCCCATAAGCATAAATACGAGGGTTGTTTCGGCATACCCCTAGGTCGAAAATTTTTTGTGGGTATTTTACGTTCGCAGCTACAAATAAGTCATAAGGAGCACCTTCTGCAATTTGAGCCGTTAATTTTCCTGAGGAGCCCACAATCAGTTCACAAGAAATATGGGTGTTTTGTGTGAATTTTTTGCTCAATTCGTGCATGGCAAACTGCATGTTTGCGGCAGTGGCAATACGAATGGTAGTGTCCGACTTTTTTTTCGTGTCACAAGAAAGTTGACAGGTAAAGAAAAGAAATGCAAAAAAATACTTCAATAAATTCATAGGGAATAGGCTTGTGCAAAGAAATTAGGAATTCATTGTGTGGGTCGAAATAATTTTAGTGCTTCGAGACGCTTGTAAAGTTAAAAAAAATAGCAGGTTCGATGTACGTTTAAAATTTAAATTATGGGAGCAATGCTTCTCGCAATATACTTATGGGATGTTGGGACTTCCGTTTTGTTCCCTCGGAAATTTGATGGCGACAACTTGTTCCAGAAACGGCCAACACAGTATCTTGCGTGCAATTTCTTATTTTAGGAAATAGGGAGTTTTCTCCAATTTGCATGCTCAATTCATAATGTTCTTTTTCATAGCCAAAAGAACCTGCCATCCCGCAACAACCCGTGTTTAAGATAGATACCTTGTAATTTTCAGGAAGATTCAAAATCGCAAAGGTGGGCTGCGTACTGCTTAATGATTTTTGATGACAGTGACCATGAATTTTGATGCTTTTTGATTTTTTTGTGAATCTATCTGAGGTTAAAGAACCAGCTTTTGTCAGCTTATGAATAAACTCCTCCAAAGTATGACAATGTTTCGCAATTCTTTGGGCGGTCTCTTTGTCAGTGGCGAGTCGGAGGTACTCATCTCGAAATGTCAATATTGTAGAAGGTTCTATTCCAATAAGTGGTGTTTCTTTAGAGAGTAGGTCTTTGAACGTTTCTATATTTTTGTCCGCAATTGTTTTGGCATAAGACAACATCCCTTTTGAAATCGCACTTCGGCCACTCTCTTCATGAGCTACCATGAGCGGTTTGAATCCTATTAATGAAAGAAATTCCAATGTATCAATCCCGATATCAACGTCGTAAAAATTGGTGAATTCATCACAAAAAAGATATATTTTCCCTTGTTTTTTTTGACCATCGTGCAAACGGTTTTTATTTTTGTCATACCAAGCTATGAGTGTTGTTTTTTGGAGAAGCGGCAAGCTTCGTTGTGGGGCAATTCCAAGGATTTTTTTTGTGATATGTCGTGTGTTCATAAAATTACTCCACGTTGGAAACTTAGAGGCAAAAAAAATTATTTTCGCATTTTTTCCAAAAATAAAATCGCGCCAAGATCGTTTGTTTTCTTGGTAGTATTGGTGCAAAAATTCAGCTTTTAAACTAGCAATATCCACATTACTCGGGCATTCGCTTGCACAGGCTTTGCAGCTTATGCAAAGGTCAAATACTTCTTTTAATTCTTGGTGATTGAACTTGTTTTTTTGAGGACTGTGGGTTAAAAACTCTCTCAACACATTCGCTCTGGCTCGTGTGGTGTCTTTTTCATCTTTTGTGGCTCGGTAGCTCGGACACATAACGCCTCCTGCTTCCACAGATTTTCGACAATCACCAGAACCATTGCATTTTTCGGCAACACGCAGAATTCCTTTGCTATCACTGAAATCCATAAGGGTGCTAATTTCAGGTTCTTTTCTGTCAGGACGGTATCGTAAATTTTCAACCATGGGAAGTGCCGAAATTATTTTTCCAGGATTCATAATTCCTGTAGGGTCAAAAACGGCTTTTATTTTCTTTAGAAGTTGGTAGTTTTTTGCACCGATCATAAATGGAATAAATTCAGATCGAACAATACCATCTCCATGCTCTCCGCTGAAAGATCCTTGATAGGATTTTACTAGTTGTGCTGTTTCGTATGTGATTTTTCGAAACAATACGACATCGGCTTTTTTCTTAAGATTAAGAATAGGCCTCAAATGAATTTCTCCCGCTCCGGCGTGTGCATAATAAACTGCCTTCTGTTTGTAGCGCTCCATTATTTTTGTAAAATCAGCAATGTAACTCGGAAGGTCAGTTAATTCCACTGCGGTATCTTCTATACAAGCTACCGCCTTGTTATCGCCAACAATATTTCCTAAAAGTCCCAATCCCGCTTTTCTCAGGTCATGAATTTTGGCGATGTCCTCGCCGAAAATTTTGGGATAATGAAATCCAAATTCGTGTTTTTTTAGGTCTAAAATCAAAGCATTTGCTTTTGCTTCGGCCAACTCTAGAGATTCTGCGGCGACTTCTAACATTAAAATTGCTTCAGGATCC
Organism: Flavobacteriaceae bacterium; assembly: GCA_964230805.1. Taxonomy (GTDB): domain Bacteria; phylum Bacteroidota; class Bacteroidia; order Flavobacteriales; family Flavobacteriaceae; genus Flavicella. Next base: position 58,013 of record CAXRIA010000002.1, on the reverse strand, counting down.
CCCTGTAAGAAAAATCTATTTTTTTGCTGTTCACGGTTGTTTTTGGTACAGTCCAAAATGATTTTATCCATCAATTCGCAATTGTACAATTTGTGCTTCATGGCAATTACCACCGCTTCTAAACTTTCTTGAACACTTTGAAAGTGTGCGCCTACCATAACCGCGAAGGAGGGAGGAATAGGGTCTAATTGAAGCACGATCTCTGTGGTGAAAGCAAGTGTTCCTTCACTACCACAAAGCAGTTTTGCCATATTGATCGTTTTGGAAGTTCCTCCAAACAATTCAGAGGACAACAGGCTATCAACAGCGTAGCCCGTATTTCTTCGATGAATATTTTTTTTAGGAAATTCGTTGTGTATTTCTTCTTGTGTGTTTTTTTGAGACAACTCTTGGAAGACAGTCTTGTAAATAGAGCCTTCCAAAGTTTTTTCTTTTGCTTTTTTTAGAAAAGTTTCGGAAGTGATTTCTTGAAAGATTGCGGTACTTCCATCACTGAGAAGTGCTTTTATTTCGAGAACCTTATCACGAGTAACTCCATAGCGAATGGAGGTAGTACCTGAGGAATTGTTTCCTACCATGCCTCCAATCATACATCGGTTGGAAGTAGAGGTGTTGGGACCAAAGAAAAGAGCGTCTTTTTTCAGAAAACGATTCAAGTCGTCACGAATGATTCCGGGTTCCAAACGTACGGTTTTTTTATTTCGGTCGTAAGCAATGATTTTGGTAAAATACTTTGAAACGTCTACGACAATCCCTTCACCTACACATTGACCTGCTAGTGAGGTTCCCGCAGTTCGTGGAATTAATCCAATTTTATTTTTGTTGGCAAAGGCGAGTAGCTTTTTTAAATCGGATTTGTTTTTGGGAAAAGCGACGGCAAGAGGCTTTTTTCTATAAACAGAGGCGTCCGTGGCATACATACCTCTGTGCAAAGCATCAAAATGGATTTCTCCTTCTAGGTTCTGTTGAAGGTTTTCTAGGGAGAGTGTCATAAATGGGTGCAGTTCTGTTTGTGGTGGAGTAAAAATAAGTATATTTTTTGATCCAGGTAAACGTTAAAAGCAACTCTTATTTTCAACTCTTGAAATGAGAGGATGGTTTTTTCTTGGTTGGTAAGGAATCGGATTTACTTGAATTTATTCTTTTGTAAAATAAAGCTTTCTCCAAGGTATACTTTGCGGACTGTTGGATCGTCTGCCAATTCTTCAGGAGTTCCTTCTTTCAAGATGCCTCCTTCATACATCAAGTACGTTTTATCTGTAATCGCCAAAGTTGCTTGTACGTCGTGGTCTGTGATAAGGATTCCGATATTTTTGTTTTTCAATTGAGCTACAATACTCTGAATGTCTTCCACAGCAATAGGATCAACACCTGCGAAAGGTTCGTCTAATAAAATGAATTTGGGGTCAGACGCCAAACATCGAGCGATTTCTGTTCTTCTGCGTTCTCCACCGGACAACAAATCGCCTCTATTTTTTCTTACATGTCCCAAACTAAATTCTTCAATCAAGGATTCTAATTTTTCATTTTCTTCCTGTTTGCTTCTTCCTGTAAATTGCAAAACGGAGCGAATGTTGTCTTCTACAGATAGCTTTCTAAAAACCGAAGCCTCTTGAGCGAGGTACCCAATACCATGCTCTGCTCTCTTGTACATAGGGTACTCTGTAATCTCCTGAGCGTCTAAATAAATGTGTCCATGGTTGGGTTGTATCATGCCCACAATCATGTAAAAAGAAGTTGTCTTTCCAGCACCATTCGGTCCCAAAAGCCCCACAATTTCACCTTGATTCACTTCCAAAGAAATTCCTTTTACAACTTTTCGGTTTCCGTATATTTTTTGAATATTGTTGGCTCTGAGTTTCATGAATTGAATTTAGGGATTGTAAAAGTAAAAATTTCCAATGAATGTTTGTGTCGGCTGAGATTAGTTTACAACGATTTTTCCTGTTTTTTCACAACAAATTTGGCGACATGGATGCTGACTTCGTACAAAAGCATGATGGGTATGGATACAATTACCTGACTCGCAACATCTGGTGGAGTAATAATGGCAGCCAAGAGCAACACGACGACCAATGCATGTTTTCGATAGGTTTTTAAAAAGGAAGGCGTAACGAGTCCTAGTTTTGTTAAAAAGAAAATAAGTACGGGCAATTCAAACACAAGAGAAACGCCCAAAAGTGTATTGGTAACCATCGAGATGTACGAAGACAATGTAAAATTGTTTTGTATGGTGTCTGTAATTTCAAAATGATAGAAAAAATAAACAGACATGGGAACAATGACATAAAAACTAAAAAGTACGCCTACGAAAAATAGCAGTGAGGTGATAAACAAAAACCCTTTTGATTTTTTTCTTTCATTTGTATGGAGGCCAGGAGAAATAAATTTCCAAAATTCCCACAAGACATAAGGAAATGCTATGATAAGCCCCAAAATAAGGGACGACCAAATGGCATTCATTAATTGGTTGGTTAAGGAAAGGCTCTGTAATTTTTGAGGAAACTGTACACCACAAAAATTGCTTTCGACTCCGAAAACTTGAAACGCATCACAGAACCACTGGTAGGTGGCAAACTCCGAATTTAGATGTGCGAGTAAAAAATGATCGTAGACGGTTGATTTGAACACAAATAAAACAATACCACACATAAAAATAGCCGCAGTAGATCTTACGAGATGCCATCTCAATTCTTCGAGATGCGCTAAAAAAGACATTTGTTTTTTTTGTTGCGGCATGTTAAAAAATCCCTTCTTTGATTAAGTCGTGTAAGTGAACAATTCCCATGTATTTTTTCTTGTCGTCCACTACCAATATTTGAGTAATCCCATGATTTTCCAATTGGTTCAAAGCATCGATTGCCATATCGTTGGCATTGATTGTTTTTGGATCTGAATTCATCACATCTTTTGCAATCAACTGCCCTAAATTTCCTTCGCTTTCAAGCATGCGACGCAGGTCTCCGTCGGTAATCATTCCTACAATTTGATCCTTGTCAATAACAGCAGTTGCTCCCAGTCGTTTGTTGGAAATCTCTAAAATAACATCTTTTATTTTGGTGCTAGGAGTAACCCTAGGTAATTCGTGTTTGTCCACCAAATCACGCACACGTAAATACAAGCGTTTTCCAAGTGCACCACCGGGATGGTATTTTGCAAAATCATTGCTCGAAAAGTCTTTCAAATTCAACAAGCAAACCGCCAATGCGTCTCCAATAACCAATTGAGCAGTTGTGCTCGTGGTGGGTGCCAAATTGTTTGTGCAGGCTTCTTTTTCAATATGACAATTCAGTGTGAAGTCGGCTTGTGTTCCCAAAAAAGATTCCGTATTTCCCGTAATTGCAATCAATTTGTTCCCGTAATTTTGAATGAGTGGAACCAGGACTTTTATTTCAGGAGTGTTTCCGCTTTTGGAAATACAAATGACAGTATCTTCTTTTTGAATATTTCCCAAATCGCCATGAATGGCATCCGCAGCATGCATAAAAATTGACGGCGTTCCTGTCGAATTCATTGTGGCTACTATTTTCTGTGCAATGATGGCGCTTTTTCCAATTCCGGTTACAATGACTCTGCCGCTCGAATTAAATATAAATTTCACTGCATTTTCAAAGTCAGTGTTGATTAAATTTTTTAAATTAGCAATTGCTTTGCTTTCTATGTCAATAGTTTGCAATGCGATGTCAATAATTGTATTTGATTTTTTCAAAAACTTTAATTTTTGTTAGAATAAAAAATGATACCTTTAAGTGCAAATGTATCTAAAAATAGATTAAGTAGAGAATGAATAGTAAGGAAATTGACTTGCACGGTCCTCTGAAAAAGTTTTTTGGTTTTTCAAAATTCAAGGGGTTGCAAGAGCAAGTCATTAAAAGTGTTATTGAGGGTAAAAATGCTTTTGCTATCATGCCGACAGGTGGTGGAAAATCGCTGTGTTATCAGTTGCCAGCTTTGATGCAAGAAGGGACTGCCATCGTCGTTTCTCCATTGATTGCATTGATGAAAAACCAGGTAGATGCCATTCGAGGTGTTTCAGACAATGAAGGGGTAGCGCATGTGTTGAATTCATCACTCAACAAAACAGAGGTCGCAAGAGTAATGGATGACATTCGTGGGGGAATTACCAAATTGTTGTACGTTGCTCCAGAATCACTGATCAAGCAAGAATATGTAGATTTTTTAAAATCTCAAAAAATTTCATTTGTAGCTATTGATGAAGCGCATTGTATTTCAGAATGGGGACACGATTTTCGGCCAGAATATCGAAACCTAAAAAATATCATTCAGAGCATCGATAATGTTCCCGTGATTGGATTGACTGCAACGGCTACGGAAAAAGTGCAAGAAGACATTTTAAAAACTTTGGGAATATCCGATGCCAGAAGGTTCAAGGCTTCCTTTAACAGACCCAATCTTTTTTATGAGGTTAGACCAAAAACCAAAGATATTTACAGCGATATCATTCGCTTTGTGAAAGGATATCAAGGAAAATCAGGTGTCATTTACTGCTTGAGTCGAAAAAAGGTAGAAGAAGTAGCCCAAATCTTGCAGGTAAATGGAATCAAGGCCTTGCCTTATCATGCAGGGCTAGATGCAAAGACCCGAGCAAAACATCAAGATATGTTTTTGATGGAGGATACGGATGTCATTGTGGCTACCATTGCTTTTGGAATGGGAATAGACAAGCCAGACGTGCGTTTTGTTATTCACCACGACATTCCAAAAAGTTTGGAGAGTTATTATCAAGAAACAGGAAGGGCTGGTCGAGACGATGGTGAGGGCTATTGTTTGGCTTATTATTCTTATCAAGACATCGAAAAACTTGAGAAGTTTATGTCGAGTAAGCCGGTCGCTGAGCAGGAAATAGGACATGCTTTGTTACAAGAAGTTGTAGGTTACGCTGAGACTTCAATGAGTAGACGAAAATATTTGTTGCATTATTTTGGAGAGGAATTTGACGAGGTGAATGGTTTGGGAGCCGATATGGATGACAATACGAGAAATCCAAAACCAAAAATAGAGGCCAAAGAAGAGGTGAAAACGTTATTGAAGGTCGTTCGAGACACCAAAGAAAAGTACAAATCGAAAGACATTGTAGCTACCTTAGTTGGAAAAGAAAATGCCATGTTGAATTCACATAAAACCCACGAACGACCCTTTTTTGGGGTGGGTAAAAAACACAAATCTGAGTTTTGGATGGCCTTGATTCGTCAAACCTTTGTTCACAATTACCTTCGAAAAGAAATTGAGCAGTATGGTGTACTGAAGTTAACAGAGAGCGGGCATGCTTTTATAAAATCGCCATCTTCTTTTATGATGACGGCAGATCATGAATATTCAGGGACAGAAGCTGTTGGTGAAGGAGTAGTGAACTCAAGACAGGTAACAGGCGTAAGTGATAAAAATTTAATGGTGCTATTGAAGGAATTACGGAAAAAAGTTGCGAAGCGAAAAGGAATTCCTCCGTTTGCTATTTTTCAAGATCCTTCTCTGGAAGCGATGACACTTCGTTATCCAATTACGATGGAAGAGCTGTCGAATGTGCATGGTGTTGGCGATGGAAAAGCACGTAAATTTGGAAAAGATTTTCTAGAACTAATTTCGAACTATGTCAAAGAAAATGACATCACGCGTCCTGACGATCTGATCGTAAAAGGAACAGGTTTGAAATCAGGCTTGAAACTTTACATTATTCAAAATACAGATCGAAAATTATCATTGGAAGACATCGCCAGTTCCAAAGGTCTTGAAATGGAAGAGTTGATAAAAGAAATTGAGACCATTGTTTATTCAGGGACCAAATTGGATATTTCTTATTGTGTAGATGCCATTCTTGATGAAGAGCAGCAAGAAGAAATTATCGATTATTTCATGGAAGCCGAAACAGACGATATACAAGAAGCAATCGATGAGTTTGAGGGTGACTATGAGGAAGAAGACATGCGCTTGATGAGAATCAAGTTTTTAAGTGAAGTAGGAAATTAATGAGATGGGCTATCGTATTGATGCCTATCGTTGAAATAAAATAGTGAATTGTTATGGAGGAAAACTCCCGATTGACACTGGAGGAAATAGAAAAACACACCACCAGTGCGCAGCTCAAAGAATTGATCCGAGGCAAAGGCGGTAAGTTTGAAAAAATCATAAATACGGTCGAATATGAAGCAGAGCTTCGGGCACTGCAAGTAGAACTTGTGAAACTTCAAAATTGGATTTCGAAGAACAACAAACGTGTGGCCGTTATTTTTGAAGGGAGAGATGCTGCCGGAAAGGGTGGTGCAATTCGTAGATTTATGGAACATTTGAATCCACGTTCCTCTCGTTTGGTAGCTTTGAATAAGCCCACAGCGATTGAGAAAGGACAGTGGTATTTTATGCGTTACATCAAAGAACTCCCAAATCCGGGTGAAATCGTTTTTTACGATCGAAGTTGGTACAATCGTGCAGTCGTTGAGCCCGTGATGGGGTTTTGTTCTGAAAAACAATACAATGAATTTATGTCTCAGGTTCCAGAATTTGAACATATGCTCTACGAGGACGGTTTGATTATTATTAAGTTTTGGTTGTCTATTTCAAAAGATGAACAAAAAAGGAGATTTGATTCTCGAATGAAAAATCCATTGAAACGATGGAAATTTAGTCCCGTAGATCAAAAAGGTCAAGAATTATGGGATAAATATACATTTTACAAAGAAAAAATGTACAGCAATACCCATACCAGTTACAGCCCTTGGGTTATTGTTAAAACCAATAACAAAGAGATTGCACGATTGGAATCCATTCGATATGTCTTGTCAAAATTTGATTACGATGGGAAAAATGAAGCCACGACGCCGTTGTTTCCAGATCCCAATGTCATTATGCATTACTTCCGTTCTTCACACCAAATCGACTAACCTATGGAAAAATCAATCGATAAGAAACCAGAAATTTTGAAAAAGTTGAATACCAAAATAGGTATCAGAGCATTGCTTTCTAGGAAAGAGGTAAATGTTGATCGGGCTTTGCGAGTGGTTGGTTATGAGAAAAAATTAAAAAAATTGCAAGCCGAGCTGATTAAGATGCAAACGTCAATTATTGAAAATGACGAGCGCGTTATTGTTATATTTGAAGGTCGAGATGCAGCGGGAAAAGGAGGCGCTATTCGTAGAATTACAGAGCGTATCAATCCACGGCATTTTCGAATAGTGGCTTTATCAAAGCCATCGGAAGAAGAGCAAACCCAATGGTATTTTCAACGGTATATCAATAAGTTTCCGAAGGCAGGTGAAATTGTGTTTTTTGACAGAAGTTGGTACAACAGAGCCGTCGTGGAACCAGTCAATGGCTTTTGTTCGAAAGAAGACTACGAGGTTTTTATGAGTCAAGTGAATGCGTTTGAGAAAATGATTACACAGTCGGGAATTCGTTTGGTGAAGATTTATATGTCGATTACTAAGAAGGAACAGGAAAAGAGGTTTCAAGAGATTCAAAACAATCCTTTGAAACAATGGAAAATGACTGCCGTTGATAAAAAAGCCCAAGAATTGTGGGATTCATATACAGCATATAAATCGAAAATGTTTGACCACGCAGATCAGAAAGGTGTCCCTTGGGAAATTATCAATGCGAATCGAAAATCACTGGCTCGAATAAATTCTATTGAATATTTGTTGAAGCAGATTCCTTACGACAAAAAGAGGGAAGTTTGATGAACTTTTGAAAGGGCGGTATGATGGAATTTCAAAAAGGAGATAAAGTGGCTGTTTTGGACGATGTGCTCAAGGGGGTTGTTGTGAATGTTCAGGCAGATACCATTACCATCGCTGAAGAAAGTGGGTTTGAAATGACCTTTCACAAAAAAGAATTGGTAAAAATAGAAACCGCTCAGCATGAACTGTCCAAATTTTCGGACATTGACAATGCGCTGCTGTTGCAAAAAATAAATGCTTTTGAAAAGAAAAAGTCTCAGGTTAGAAAAGTTTCGAAAAAAGAAGCGGTAAGTCCCGCGATGGAAATAGACCTTCATATCGAGCAATTGGTAAAAAATCCGCGTGGTATGTCTAATTTTGACATGCTCAATTTACAATTAGATACCGCAAAGCACAAGCTGGAATTTGCTATTCGAAAACGCATTCCCAAACTTGTTTTTATCCATGGTGTTGGAGAAGGTGTATTGCAGAGAGAGTTGAGTTATTTATTTGCAAAATATCCTGTAAAAGTGATGGAAGCCTCCTACCAAAAATACGGGATGGGTGCCACTGAGGTACAGCTAAAACAAAGAAAAGTTTAGTTTTCAGGGATTTCGGAAGTAGTGAAGCTACCGGATTTTGTTCCAAATAGAAAACCGTCTGTGTAATTAATTTCGTTGTCAGCGTTCGTTAAATTGAGCGTTTCAAATTCAAAAGTAATGACATAATTCTGCTTGTAGGCGTTTGAAAGCGCCGTGCTTGCCTCGGTAAATGTTGTGGTGCTGGGATCTAAGTAGTCCACAATCAAATTGTTGTTTTCATCTGCGGTTTTTGATTCGTTGATTGACAGAATAGCGTCGTTGTCATCATCCGTATCAAGATAATTAGGAATCCCATCATTGTCTGTGTCGTCATTGGTGGGGTCGCCATCGCCGTCCAAATCTTCATCAAGTGTTGCGATGTTGTCTCCATCATCATCGATGTCAATATAATTGGGGTATCCATCATTATCGGTATCGAGAATGGTTCCTTCGATTTCGGTCGGTACCTTATCTTCGTCGTCTAGTGTGATTTCATTGGTTACAAGCAAATTGCCTTCCCCTGTCCATTCTTTTGAGACAGTGGGATCTATTGGGGGAACTTCTTGACAGAAATAATCACTGCGAACGCGTCCTTCAAAGATTCGGTAGAGGAAACGATTGTTTCCTGAACTTGAAATGGCATAAGCTTCATTGGTCATTGGTGTTTTAAAAAAAACATCTTCTGTGTTTTTTTCATCCAAATGCAAAATGAGGGCTTCCGTACCGCTACTACTTATTTTGTGGAGCACGAAATCTCCACAGTTCGTCAAACTGACATCTTCAAAATCAAAAGAGGGAACATCAAAATCTCCATCATCACAAGAGAAAGTGAAAATTAGAAGTGCGAGGCAAATTTTTTTCATGTTGTTTGTATTAGGCCCAAACAAATGTAAGGGTTTTATCAGGAACGTGAAAAGTGTTTTTCGTTAATTTTAAAACCCCTATTTTTGCGGTTGTATTCTTTGTAACATGAGCCTTTTGTGATGAAAAAAATATACCTAGACAATGCTGCTACCACACCTGTATACGAGGATGTGATTGATGCGATTGCAGAATCCATGCGCGATGTCATTGGAAACCCTTCCTCGATACATCAGTATGGAAGAACATCCAAAGCCTCTATTGAAAATGCACGCAAGAAAATCGCCCAGCAGTTTGGCGTCTCCGCTAGTGAAATTATTTTTACCTCTGGAGGAAGTGAAGCAAACAATCTGATTTTGCACAATGCAGTAGCGAATTTAGGGGTAACTCAGATCATTACTTCAGAATTGGAGCATCATGCCGTATTGAATGTGGTAAAACAACTGAAAAAGCAGCAAAAAATAGCTGTTCAGTATGTGAAGACCACCGACGATGGTGTGGTGGATTTGGTACACCTCAGAAGTTTGCTTTCAGTGAAAAACCACAAAACGCTGGTGAGTTTAATGTTCGTGAACAATGAAATTGGTACTATTTTAGACGTCGAAAAAGTGGGCGTTATTTGCAAGGAATACGAGGCGTTGTTTCATACGGACGCTGTGCAGGCGGTAGGACATTTCGATATCAATCTGAATGCGCTGTCTGTTGATTTTATGGCGGCAAGTGCACATAAGTTTCACGGTCCGAAAGGAATTGGTTTTGCGTATTTTAAAAAAGGATTTGGTATACAGCCCTTGTTGTTTGGTGGAGCACAAGAAAAAGGAGCAAGGGCGGGTACAGAAGCTGTTTCTTTGATTGTTGGAATGGAGTTGGCCTTACGCCAATCTATGGTCCATTTAAAAAAAGATGTTTTGTATCTCTATGATCTTAAGAAAAAGTTTGTAAACCATTTGCAAGCAGAATTGCCTGCTGTAAAATTTAACGGTGCTTCGGCTGATTTGCAAAAAAGTACCGTCACAATGGTAAGTGTGCGGCTTCCTAAAGAATTGCCATTATTATTGTTTCAGCTAGATATGCTGGGCATTTGTCTTTCAGGAGGAAGTGCCTGTCAGAGTGGAAGTAATCAAGGATCACACGTGTTGAATCGCTTGCTCTCAGAAAAAGAAAGTGGTTTTACTTCGTTGCGATTTTCTTTCAGCAAGTTTACACAGTGGGATGATTTGCTCTATGTTGTCGAAATTTTGAAAGAAAAATTAACAGCCTAGGCAGTCAGTCTACCTTTCAATCTTTTCTCAAATTTCTGCTTGATTACGGTAATCCTTTTCATGATGTCCATGATTTTAGGGTCTTTGTTCTCTTTGTAGATTTCATTCAATCCCAATACAAGAGTTTTCGCCGCATGTGATGCTTTGATTCTTTCGTCTCTCGATTTGAATTTCGATTCATTCTCTGTGAATTCTAACGCTTCTTTTATAATTTCCATGTTGTAAATATGATTTATACTGGATTTTTGAGTGACATTTTCGTTTTGATCAAACTTTTTGTTTCACAAATTTCCTATTTCGTTCAACAAGATAGGAAAATTCTTTGATTTTCAAAAAAACTATTCAAAAAATTAATAGAATTTATGAAAATTTTAAGTTTCTATTTGATTTGGGTGCAATTTTAATGGAATTTTCTTAGAATCATGTGAAGAAAGACTTAAAAGTTTGGTTCACAAACTGTTTGAGGATTGTTAGAAAAGAAAAAAGGACTTAGTTGTTAGAAGGTCTTGGCGGAGTGTATCCAAAAAGTTTTCTTCTTTTGATCAAATCAGAAATTCCTTCCGGGAGCATTTCCTCCCAACCGTTTTCTCGTTTTGCAATCATGTCAAGTATGATTTTTGAATTGACATGGAGTATTTTTGGATCATAGCCTTTGATATCCACCAATTTTCCATTTCGTTTGAAGAATTTGTACAATTCTTTCACTCTTGGATGTACTGTGAGGTTTTTACTCGTGACAATGTCAGGATTGTCTTTTTGTTGGGAAGGATACATGTAAATCTTAAGATCCTTAAAGAATAATTTACCGACAGCTTCTAAAATTCCACCACTCAGATCGCGGTAATATTTTTCGTCAAATACTTTTACCATGCTATCGACCCCCATGGCCAAGCCCATTCTTTTTTTGGTAAATTCTCCTAGGTATTCTGTGAGTTTGTAGTATTCACTAAAATTGGTAATCATCACATTTTGCCCCAAAGAACACAGCAATTCTGCACGGTCTAAAAAATCACGTTCATTAATTTTTCCATCTGCGAGTAGATTGGACAAGGTAATTTCGAAAATAATTTTTGTTTGTGCCTCATCCACTTTGTTTTCTTGAAAAAAAAGTTTTTTGGCATTTTTATAAATGTCCATATTTACTTTTGTTACGGGACGAAAACTTCCTCGAAGTGTTAGGATGTTTTTTTTGTAGAGTTCTTGTGCAGGCAATAGATTGATTCCCGATGAATCGAACATCACCGCATTGGTCATTCCATTTTTTACGAGTTGTAAACTCATCAGACGGTTGTCAACATACATAAAACGAGGTCCAGAAAAGTTGATCATGTCTATCTCTAATTGGTCTTTGTGCAAATTGTCGTAGAGAGATATGAGTAAATCTTTAGGACTGTCATTGAGATAAAAGGCACCATGAATAAGATTGACACCTAATTTTCCCAATGTCTCCTGCTGTAAAGTGGCATCGGTTTCTCTGAATCTTAGGTGTAAAATAATTTCGTTGTAGTCTTCTAATGGGTCTAGTTGAAATCGGATACCCACCCATCCATGACCTTTGAATTTTTTGGCAAAATCAATGGTTTGTACGGTATTGGCATAGCTGAAAAATAATTTATCCGGGTCTTTGGCTCTGCTCAGCCGCTGCTCCATGAGATTGATCTCATGTTTCACCATTTTTTTCAACCGTGTTTCTGTCACATACCTTTTGTCGTCCTCTATTCCGTAAATGGCATCTGAAAAATCTTTATCATAAGCGCTCATTGCCTTGGCAATGGTTCCGGAGGAACCACCAGATCTAAAAAAGTTACGAACGGTCTCTTGCCCAGCACCAATTTCAGAAAAAGTTCCGTAGATGTTTTTGTTTAAATTGATGCGCAATGCTTTCGCTTCTATTGTGGGTGTGTTGCTAATTTCTTGATCGCCTTTGAGTGTAATTGCCATAATGTAAAGTAAGAGTCTTAAAGCAAAAATAGGAATTTACAAAGTGGTTTTTCAAAATTTATGGTATTTTTACGGGTGTTTTTTGGTAGTTAGAAATAAATTTCATCACATGAAAAAGAGAATTAAAATACAGTTTTTGGGCACAGGAACTTCCCAGGGAGTTCCCATGATTTTGTCAGATCATCCTGTCAATCACTCGAAAAATCCCAAAGATACTAGATGGCGATCCTCCGTATTGGTCTCATGGGATGATTTTTCTTACCTGATCGATTGTGGACCCGATTTTAGAGCGCAAGTTTTGCGGTTTCAGACAAAAAAGATCAACGGTATTTTTTTTACACACGAACATGCAGACCACATTGCAGGATTGGATGATATCCGTCCTTTTTGTTATCAAATGGGTAGCATGCCAATCTATGGAAAAAATAGGGTGGTAGATGCCTTGGAAAAAAGGTATGATTATATTTTTCAAAAGGAAAACAGGTACCCTGGCGCTGCTCATGTCATTGAAAATAGAATTGACGATTCTCCTATAAATTTAGAGGGGGTTTTGGTAACTCCTGTAAATGTCAAGCATGGGTCTTTGGATATATTTGGATACAGATTTCAAGATTTTGCCTATTTGACCGATGTCAAGCAAGTAGTCCCCAAGGAAAGAGAAAAATTAAAAAATTTGGAAATCTTGGTGGTGAGTGCCATCCGAAACAAACCGCATCCTACCCATTTTAATCTGGAAGAAGCGCTTGCTTTTATTGAAGAGATTGGCCCCAAAAAAGCCTATATTACACATATCAGCCATCTTTTGGGTTTCCATGAGGAAGTATCAAAAAGCTTGCCCGAGAATGTATTCCTTGCCTACGACGGTCTGGAAGTTTTTGTGGGGTAGTTTTTTAGGGAGATGGAACAAGACGTGATTTAGAGTCTTGCCTCCAACCAATTCTTAAAATCGTAAAAATTTTGAGGATGGACACCATGCCCCACAGGATATTCTTTATACGTGTGTTGAATGTTTTGTTGCTGAAAAAATAGCGGCGTTTTTTGCGCCCATGCTACGGGGATGACTTGGTCTACCGAACCGTGCGAAACAAAATAATCGGTGTTTGTATGGATGGGCTTGTGTAGCAAGTCTTCATTCAAATAACCGCTAAGTGCAATAACATAAGGGATTTTTTCTGTATGCAATGATAGGGCATAACTTAAAATGGCTCCTTGACTAAAGCCCAATAAAAATACTTTGGAGGATTCAATGTTCTTTGCTGCAATGATTTCATGTAGGAATGCAGCAATTTTTTCGACAGATACTTTTGCCTCTTCGAGATCTGAAAATTTGTTTTGGTCTGCATCAAAATTGATGCTGTACCAAGCATAGCTATTGAAACCGAGTGTATGCGGAGCTCTCAGGCTTATGATATGCAGCGCTTCGGGAAGTTCACTGGAAAATGAAAATAAGTCCTCTTCGTTGGATCCGTACCCGTGTAACAAAACGAGCAAAGGCGCCTTTTTTGAAGGATCTGCTGGAAGTCTTTCAAGGTAATGAAAGTCGTTTTCGTAAGTGCTCATTTTTAGGAATGGTTCTTTAAAATGAGTTGTTTGTTTGCAAAAATTCCATACACTTTTCCCGTCATTTTTTTATCTAAAAAGATGGCATTTTTGGAGGTCGACAAAATGTGTTCCTTTTCAAATACACCTTCTCCTTTGGGAGAAAATAAGCTCAAAGAAGCCGTATTCCCTTCCTGTATCGGGTGTGTTTTTATTCCGAATACTTTTTTAGGATTCGTTGCCAATAGCTTGACAATGGTTTCCAGATCAAAATGATTTGCCAATTGTCCAAAGGCGCTTTCGAGACCTATGGTACCGTATTTTGCATTGTCGAATTCAACCTTTTTATCCTCAATATCGATAGGGTTGTGGTCTGAAGTAACACAGTCAATGGTTCCATCTTTGATGCCTTCGAACAATGCCAAGGTGTCTTCTTTCGTTCGCAGCGGTGGAATTACTTTTGTATTTCCTTCGAAACCGTGAAGCTCTTCATCTGTGAGTAGTAAGTTGTGAATGGCCACACTACAACTGATGGCAAGCCCTTTTTTCTTGGCTTCACGAATCAAACCAACCGATTTTGCCGTACTGATGGTAGGAATGTGTAGCTTGCCTCCTGTATATTCGAGGACTAATAAATCTCTTGATATTTGCAATTCTTCTGCCAGATTGGGAATGCCCTTGAGTCCCAGTTGGGTGCTATTTTTACCTTCATTTGCAATTCCTTCTCCAGCAATGGCTTCGTTTATTGGAAAGCTCAGAAGAAGTCCGTCAAAATTTTGGGCATACAAGAGGGCAATCTTCATTAAATTGTCTGAAATGGCTTTGTTGTAATCTCCAAAGGCAATGGCTCCTGAATTCTTCATATCGAATAATTCAGCCATTTCAAGGCCTTTGCTTTCTTGAGAAAGGCTTGCAATCGGATGTAAATTTGTGGCTTTGGAAAAACTTTTATTTTTGAGAAAGGCAACCGTCGCTTTGGAATCGATAAATGGTTTTGTATTGGAATTTACAGCGACGTCAGTAAAACCACTTTTCGCTGCGACGGTCAGTCCATTGTCAATGGTTTCTCGCTCTTCATAACCAGGCTCTCCAAAAGAGACACTGGAATCAAACCAACCTTGGGAGATGTGTAAATCGTCTAAAATAATTTCTTCACATTCCTTTGGACACGTTATGTTTTCTCCAATTTTTGAAATACGATTGTTTTCAATAAGAATGTCTTTTTTCTGTTTATGAAAAGGACTGCTGGTGTCAATAATAGTAGCCGATTTTAATAAAACATTCATAAGAACAAGTAGTTTAAGGGTGTTTTTTCAGCAGGCAAAGATACGCCACAAGAAAGATATATTCTGGGGAATACTCGTTTTTTTTGTTGAAAATAAAGGTTGAAAAGAGACGTTTTTGCTAAATTTTTTAGCGGTACAGAATGTAGGTTTAAAAAATACTTTACTAGCATTGTCTCCAAAGATTTGTCAAAGATAAGGAAAGAATTTTAAATCACTTTGTTTGTGGTGGTGATTTACCTTGTTTTGTACCGGAAGTATTGCAGAAATTCCCACCAAAAGGATCACTTTTAAGTGACAAAGGCAGGGCATCATCCTATCACAAGACCGTCTTTCATGGTGAACGTACGATCTGCCATTTGGGCCAATTCTTTGTTGTGGGTTACAATCACAAAGGTTTGTCCCAATTGTGTTCTCAACTGTAGAAATAATTCATGCAAGTCTTTGGCAGCGGTAGAATCTAAATTTCCACTAGGTTCGTCTGCAAATATCACAGCAGGGTCGTTTATCAAGGCTCTTGCTACAGCCACGCGTTGTTGTTCGCCACCGGACAATTCATTGGGTTTGTGTTGGGCTCTGTCGGACAATCCCAATCGATCCAAAAGTTCCCAGGCTTTTTTTTCTACCGCATTTTTATTTTTGTTGGCAATAAAAGCAGGGATGCAAATATTTTCCAGCGCTGTAAATTCGGGTAGTAATTGATGAAATTGAAAAATAAACCCGATATTTTCATTTCTGAATTTGGACAACCCCTTGTCTGTCATTTTTTTTAAGGAGGTTCCGTTGATTTCCAGTGCGTAATCCTCGTTTGTGTCTGGTTTGTCAAGTGTTCCTAAGATCTGTAGCAAAGTGGTTTTTCCGGAACCTGAAGGGCCTACAATTGCGATTACTTCTCCTTTTTTTATGTGTAGATTGATGCCTTTCAGAACTTTTATGTCCTCGTAGCTTTTGTAAAGAGAAGATGCTTTGATCATTTTGCAAACATTGAGGAAACGAAAATATTAAAAAAAGCACCAAAAAACGTGATTTTTTCAGGCTTTCTTGCAAAGCGATTCTATTTGAAAAGAGAAAAGAAGCCTAAATCTTTCTTTTTTTTAAAAAAAAGAAAGATTTCACGCATGGATTGTTATTTTTGTTTTGATTTTTTAACCCAATACAAATTATGAACTTACACGAATATCAAGCAAAGGAAATACTAAAAAGTTTTGGTGTGAAGGTGCCTTTAGAGATTGTGGCAAACACGCCTGAAGAAGCATTGGAAGCGGCGAAAAAAATTAACAAAGAAAAGGGTTGTACCGTTTTTGCGGTCAAAGCTCAAATTCATGCAGGGGGTCGTGGAAAAGGAGGAGGTGTAAAAATCGCAAAATCGATTGAAGAAGTAAAAACCTATGCCGACCAAATTTTAGGAATGATGTTGGTCACTCCTCAAACTTCGGCAGAAGGGAAAGAAGTACATACCGTATTGATCTCTGAGAATGTTTATTACGAAGGTCCGTCAACACCCGAAGAGTTTTACATGTCTGTTTTGTTAAACAGAAATACAGGTAGAAACATGATTATGTATTCTACAGAGGGAGGAATGGATATTGAAACTGTGGCAGAGGAAACACCCCATTTGATATTTACGGAAGAAGTAGATCCCGCCACAGGTTTGTTGCCGTTTCAAGCGAGAAAGATCGCTTTTAATTTGGGACTTTCTGGTGCGGCTTTCAAAGACATGACTAAGTTTGCTACAGCACTTTACAACGCGTACGTAGGTTCGGATTCGTCTTTGTTTGAAATCAATCCTGTTTTTAAAACAGCAGACGATCAAATTTTAGCGGTGGATTCGAAGGTAACGCTGGATGAAAATGCGTTGTATCGACACAAAGATTACATAGCGTTGCGTGACATACGTGAAGAAAATCCAATTGAGGTAGAAGCCAAAGCGGCGGGATTGAACTATGTAGATTTGGACGGAAATGTGGGATGTATGGTAAACGGAGCAGGTTTGGCCATGGGTACCATGGATTTGATTAAACAAGCGGGAGGCGACCCTGCAAACTTTTTAGATGTAGGAGGTACAGCCGATGCGGCGCGTGTAGAAACGGCTTTTGGAATTATTTTGAAAGATGCGAATGTAAAAGCAATTCTTGTCAATATTTTTGGAGGTATTGTTCGCTGTGATCGTGTGGCACAAGGCGTGGTAGATGCTTATAAAAATATGGGAGACAAAATAAACGTGCCTATTATTTGTCGTTTGCAAGGGACCAATGCCAAGGAAGCCAAGGAATTGATTGACAATAGCGGTATGCAAATTATCTCGGCAACTGAATTTCAGGAAGCAGCCGACAAAGTACAAGAAGTATTGGCCTAAGCCATTCTTATCGTCTCAACAAAAAAGCCGTTTTCCAAATGAAAACGGCTTTTTTGATCGTATCGAATAGGAGACAATCGATGGTTCTATTCATTTTTATAAAAGGGCAATGTTACCACTTTTGCTTTTAAAAGTCGTTTGCGGACTTTTATATAAATGGTATGTCCAGGCTTGGTGTGGTCGATTGTTACGTATCCCATACCAATGCCTTTTTTTACAGAAGGCCCCATAGTTCCCGATGTTACAATACCGATGGTATTGCCACTTTCATCGGCAATGTCGTAATCCTTTCTCGGAACACCCTTATCAAGCAATTCAAATCCGATTAATTTCTTGTCAACGCCCTTTTCTTTTTGATCTTTTAAATAGACGGAATTGTTAAATTCTTTGTTGAACTTTGTAATCCATCCCAGTCCCGCTTCTATGGGAGAGGTGCGATCATTGATGTCATTTCCATACAAACAATAGCCCATTTCCAAACGCAAGGTATCACGTGCAGCCAATCCGATTGGTTTGATGCCAAATGGGGAACCGGCTTCAAAGACTTTTTTCCAAATTTGGCCAACTTCGTCGTTTTTACAATAAATTTCAAATCCTCCAGACCCAGTATAACCTGTTGCGGAGATGATGACGTTTTCAATACCTGCAAAATCTCCGATTTGAAAGGTGTAAAATTTGATTGCTGATAAATTTACTGAAGTTAGACTTTGCATCGCTTTTGCCGCTTTGGGGCCTTGAATGGCCAAAAGGGAATAGTCATCCGAAAGATTTTTCATGGAAACGCCCAAGTCATTTTGAGAACGAATCCAGTCCCAATCTTTCTCAATGTTTGAGGCATTGACCACTAACAAATACGTTTCTTCTTTGATTCTGTAAATCAATAGATCATCCACAATGCCACCAGTGGTATTGGGGAGGCAGCTGTACTGGGCGTCACCTATTTTTAATTTAGAGGCATCATTTGAAGAAACTTTTTGAATCAAAGCAAGCGCATTGGGACCTTCCAACAAAAATTCGCCCATATGGGATACATCAAAAACACCGACTCCTTCCCGAACTGTTTGATGTTCAGCATTAACCCCCTCGTATTGAATAGGCATGTGGTAGCCTGCAAACGGGAGTATTTTCGCTCCTAAATCTTTGTGAATTTGATGCAACGGTATGTTTTTCATCTTTTTGTTGTGTTTCAGTTGAAAAAGGGTTTTTATATCTCTACCTCAAAAAAATCTTGTACCTCAGTAGGCAAATATCACTAGTATTTAGATCAAGCTTTCAAATAGTCTTTCAACTCCTCGTATTTTGAAATTTGTGTCGCTACTTTTTCCAAATCAATGACCGCTTTGATTTGTGCCGGGATTTCTAGTTCCTCTGCAACGCCAGGGTATAATACATCCAAAAATTTGACAGGATGGGCGGTTTCTAGAAAAATACCTTGCACATCGGAATTTGTTTTTAAATAGTTTTTCAACGCCAAATAACCGATTGCTCCGTGCGGTTCTGCCACATAGTTACAGCTTTTTAAGAGATGTCCCATAGCAGCTGTCGTTTCTTCATCAGAATAATGGTATCCCGATAAGTTGGCTTTTAATTCTTCAAAGTTTTGGTGGTAAATTTCTTCAATGCGAATAAAATTACTTGGCGCACCTACATCCATGGCATTGGAAATGGTTTGAACGGAAGGTTTGGGTTCGTAATTTCCTGTTTTTAAATACGAGGGAACTACTTTGTTTTCATTGGTTCCCGTGATAAAATGATGGATGGGAAGTCCGAGTTTTTGTGCCATCATTCCTGCACAAATATTACCAAAGTTTCCACTAGGGACTGAAAAAACTAATTTTTTTGATTTGTCTTTGAGTTGCTTGTAGGCAAAAAAGAAATAAAACATTTGCGGCAACCAACGTGCAATGTTGATCGAATTGGCAGAAGTCAATTTCATGTAACGGGTCAATTCTTCGTCTAAGAAGGCTTTTTTTACCATGGCTTGACAATCGTCGAAAGTTCCTTCAACTTCGAGCGCTCGAATATTTTGACCCAAGGTTGTCAATTGTTTTTCTTGGATGTCGGAAACTTTTCCGCTGGGATACAAAATAACCACATCGACTCCCTTAACTCCTAAAAATCCGCTAGCAACAGCACCTCCTGTGTCTCCGGAAGTCGCGACCAGAACAGTGACGTCTTGAGGGTTGTTTGTCTTATTGTTGAAATACCCCAGACATCGGGCCATAAAGCGAGCACCAACATCTTTGAAGGCCATGGTAGGTCCGTGGTACAATTCTAGAGAAGAGATATCGGTATCTACCGGTACGACTGGAAAGTCAAAACACAAAGTTTCGGCGATAATATTTTTTAAATCTTCTTCGGGAATTTCATCTCCAACGAACTGTCGAATTGCTTCAAAGGCAATTTCGTGGTTGCTGTAATTTTCTATATTTTCAATAAAATCTTTTGAAAGCGGTTCGATCGATTCTGGGAAGTAAAGTCCCTTGTCTGGTGCAAGCCCTCTCACAACTGCATCTTCAAAAGTGGTTTTGGGTGCTTTTTTATTTAAACTGAAATAGTTCATTTTTATTTGTTTATGAGTATCATTTCGGAATGCTGTTCACAGGCACATGGTAGTAATGTGGACAGATATTTAGATTTTTTTTATTCCTTCGGTGTTTATTTTTGAAATGTGTACGTCGTAGGCAATGCCTACTTTATCGTACACCATTTTCATGGCATCGGCTACATTTCTTGCATTTTCACTACCTTCACTTAAGGCAAATATGGAGGGGCCTGATCCTGAAATACCAGCACCCAAGGCTCCTGCCTTGACACTTTCTGTTTTTACAGAATCAAATGCAGGAATTAAAATAGAACGGATGGGTTCTACAATGTAATCTTCTAAAGACCTTCCTATTAAATTGTAGTCTTCTGTATAGAGTCCACTGATCAATCCCCCAATATTTCCCCATTGTTTGATCGCGGTTTTTAAAGGAACCGAACCTCTTAAAATTTCACGTGCATCAGAGGTTTTTACTTCAATTTGAGGATGAATTACAGTAGCATACAATTCGCTTGGCGTGTGTATTTTTAAAACGTCGAGTGGTGTTGTGCTGCGCACGAGTGTAAAGCCACCCAATAGAGCAGGGGCCACATTATCAGCATGAGCCACTCCGCTTGCCAAACGTTCCCCTTGCATGGCAAATTCGATTAAATCGTGTCTTGAGAAGGGGCGTCCTAATAGTTCATTGATGCCGAAAACAGCTCCAGCACTGCTCGCCGCGCTGGACCCAATACCACTTCCGGGTTTTATGTTTTTGTAGATTTCAATTTCAAATCCAAAATCAGTCTCTACTTTGGACAACAAAGCCATGGCCGCAACGCCGGCTACGTTTTTGTGTGTTTCCAAAGGTAAATCTTGTCCAACAATTTTGGCAATCGTTACTCCTTTTTGAGGCACTTTTCGGACGATCATTTCGTCTCCAACGTTGTCCAAAGCCAATCCCAATACATCAAAACCACAAGAGATGTTTGCAATGGTGGCGGCACAAAATAATTTAATTTCTTCCATGATACTTTGCGTATTTTAAAGGAGTCCATTCCTATATGTAAGAATCCTTATTGAAAATTCATATTTTAACCTTTTCCAACGCGAATGATATCTGCAAAAATACCCGATGCAGTTACATCAGCTCCCGCTCCGGCTCCTTTTACGATGAGTGGATATTCTGGGTATCTTTCTGTAAAAAACAATACAATGTTATCACTGCCTTGCAAGTTGGAAAAAGGGTGTTTGCTATCTACTTCTTGTAAAGAAACATTGGCTTTGCCGTCGATAAATTCTGCCACATATTTTAATTCGCAGTGATTCGATGCTGCTTTTTCTTTGATCGCTTCGAAATGAGCAGCTTCCGAAACCAGTGTTTTTTTAAAGTCATCAATCGTATCGGCTTCCAAACTGGATTTTGGTAAGAATGAAATGTTTTCAATGTCTTCCAAATTCATTTTGGTGCCACTTTCTCGGGCTAAGATTAATATTTTTCGGGCGACATCCACGCCACTTAAATCAATTCTTGGGTCGGGTTCTGTAAATCCGAGTTCTCCTGCTTTCTCAACGATTTCTGCAAAATTGGCGTCTCCTACAAAAGAATTGAAAATAAAGTTTAAGGATCCAGAGGCCACCGCTTGTATTTTCTTAATTTGATCGCCTGATTGCACCAAATTGTTTAGTGTGTTTATAATAGGCAGACCGGCACCAACATTGGTTTCAAACAAGTAGGGGGCATTGTATTCTTGTGACAAGCTTTTCAACTCAGCGTATTTCTCATATTCCGAGGAAGCGGCAATTTTGTTGCAGGTGACTACGGCAATACTTTCTTTTAGATAACTTGCGTACAACTGAGCGATGTCATAATTGGCGGTATTGTCCACAAAAATACTGTTGGCCAAATTGAGTTGTACTACATTTTTGTGGAATGCTTCCATGTCTACCTCGACGCCATTTTCCAGAAGGTCTTCTTTCCAGTTTGACAATTGAATTCCATCATTACGGAAGAGCATTTTTTTGGAGTTTGCCATACCCACAATTGTTATTTTCAATTGTAATTTTTCAAGTAGGTATTTTTCTTGAGCGGCTATTTGTTCGATCAGCTTTCCACCTACGTTACCAACGCCAACGACAAATAAATTCAATTGAACCACTTGATTTTCAAAGAATTCATTGTGCAGAGAATTCAACGCTTTTTTGATGTTTTTACGCGCGATAACGGTCGAAATGTTTTTCTCAGACGCTCCTTGTGCGATGGCTCGAATGTTCACGTTGTTTTTTCCCAGCGTGCTAAACATACGTCCACTGATCCCTTGATGGTTTTTCATGTTGTCACCCACCAACGCGATAATGGCCAGGTCGCTCTCTGTTTTCAGAGGTTCTACCTTTCCAAGAGAGATTTCATAAGCAAAGGTCTCGTCAATGATATTTTTGGCATTGCTCGCATCTGCTTCATTGATTCCGATACAAATGGAATGCTCAGAGGAAGCCTGTGTAATCAAAGCGACATTTATTTTTTCTTGGGATAAGGCTTCAAACAAACGTTTTGAAAATCCTGGAATTCCGATCATGCCATTTCCCTCCAAAGTAATCAAAGACATGCCGTCCATATGACTGATCCCTTTGACCAATGTTTTGTTTGCATTGCTCACATGCGCGATCGTAGTTCCAATCGCTTCTGGTGCAAAAGTGTTTTTGATAACCATAGGAATTTGTTTTTTTAAAACGGGCTCTACGGTGGGAGGATAAAGTACTTTGGCACCAAAATGAGATAGTTCCATTGCCTCTTGGTACGAAATATTTTCAATGGGAAAGGCTCCTTTGACAATTTTCGGATTGGCGGTAAACATCCCACTAACATCGGTCCAAATTTCTAGTATGGCTGCATCCAATGCTGCTGCTAGAATGGCAGCCGTATAATCAGAACCACCACGTCCTAGTGTAGTGGTTTCTGCGTTTCTGTTGGACGCGATAAACCCAGGCATCACAATGATGGGTGCCTGTTCATTTTCAAAATAGGCTTGGATATTTTTCTCGGTACGTTCTTTTTGAACGGATGCTTGTGTAAAATTGTCATCTGTAATAATGAGGTCTCTACTGTCCTTGTATTGGGCTTTTTTAACAACCAACTGCAATGCGTTGATCACAATGTATGCGGAGAGTCGTTCACCAAAACTTACAATTTTATCATGCGTTTTGTCTGAGAACTCTTTCAGAAGAAAGACACCCTCCAGCGTGGTTTCTAATTCGTTGAGAATTTTTTTCAGCCCCCCTAAAACGCTACTTTGTTTTTTCACTGGGATAAGTTTTCTCACGGCTTCAATATGTCTACTCTCAAGGATTTCAAAACTTTTGATATAGGAGCTATCTCCTTTTTGAGCCCGTGCACCTGCCTCTAACAGAACATCAGTAGTACCTCCCAAAGCGGATACTACGACAACCAACTTATCATGGGCAGCATTGGCTTTTAAAATGTCAATTACTTTTGCTATGTTTTCTGCGTTGGCTACTGAAGTTCCTCCAAATTTTAAAACTTTCATTTGATATATGTTTATTTGTTGAATTGATCGCTTGTTGTTTCGCGTTTCTCAATTCAAAACCTAAGATTCTTAATTTTTCTTACCCGTGCTATTCATTACGTCTAAACAAAAGACCAGGGATTTTTTTGATATGTAATAGGAAATTAACCCCAAAGGGTTGTTGTGTTTCTAGTCGTACAAATAGAAAGACACTCAACAGGATTTGAGTTTTTTGCAGTGCTTGTATTTTTCTTAAAAAAATTCACCTCGCAAATATAAAGAAATCATTTAAAAAAATAGTGCGTTTTCAATGGAAAATTCACCTTTGCAACCTTCTAAAATAAAGAGGCCTGACTATTCTCAATAGTCAGGCTTACTTATTCTTATTCCAAATCAACAATGACTTGATTTTTCAAGATATCTTGCATCGTCTCTCTTTTTCGAATCAAATAATCTTTTTCTTTATGGACCAGCACTTCTGCCGGCTTGTAACGTGAGTTGTAATTCGAAGCCATTGAAAAGCAATAGGCACCTGCATTGTCAAAACACAAAACATCTCCTTCTGAAATTTCGTTGATTTTACGATTGATTCCAAAAGTGTCTGTCTCACAGATGTAACCCACCACGGAATAGTACCTTTCCTTGCCATTGGGATTGGAAATATTTGTGATGTGATGATATGCATCGTACATCATGGGGCGTGCCAAATGATTGAATCCACTATCAACGCCGGCAAAAACCATTGAGGTCGTTTGTTTTACGACATTTACTTTTGCCAAAAACTTTCCGGCTTCACTTACCAAGAATTTTCCTGGTTCAAACATCAAGGTTAAATCCTTCCCGTATTCTTTACAAAAAGAATTGAATCGAGCAGTCAATACTTTGCCGAGTTCTTCGATGTCTGTTGACGCAGCTCCTTCGTAGTAAGGAACTTTAAATCCACTTCCTAAATCAATAAATTCTAAGTCTTTGAAATCTTTGGCTACGTCAAACAACAAATCTGCTGCAGACGAGAATACGTTGATATCTAAAATGTCTGATCCCGTATGCATATGAACACCGTTGATGGTCATATTCGTATTCTTTACGATTCGCAAAATATGCGGTACTTGGTGTATTGAAATTCCAAATTTAGAATCGATATGTCCGACGGATATTTTTGTATTACCACCAGCCATGATATGCGGATTGATACGTACGCACACAGGTATGGTTGGGTAATGGTGTCCGAACTGCTCTAGTATAGACAAGTTGTCTATATTGATTTTGACACCCATTTTTGCCACGTTTTCGATTTCTTCCAAAGACACCCCATTTGGCGTGTATATAATATCTTGGGGAGCAAAACCGGCTTCTAGGCCAGTAAGTACCTCTTGAATGGAAACAGTGTCGAGTCCAGCCTCTAAATTCTTAAATAATTTTAAGATGTTTATATTCGACAAAGCTTTGGTGGCAAAATGCACTTTTAAGTTTTTAACCGCAGAAAAAGCGCTTGTGATGCGCTCGTACTGTGAAATTATTTTAGCAGCATCATACACATAAAGTGGACTACCGTATTTGTTTGCTAGTGATTCTAAAAAGGGGGCTTCCATTGTTCTCGTGTTTAATATGTGGCAAAGATTCAAATATTCTTTAAAACCAAGAAGGTTTTTAAGGAATTTTATCAAGATTTTACAAATTGTTAAATTCTAAACAGCAGGCCTTGAAGTGTAATTGCCACGATTCTACAGGTTCTTTTTTTTATCGTGTAAAGAAACAGTTTTACCACTATTTTGTTAAGCTCTGTATTTTTTTGCGACAATTTTTGCAATATTGACAATGACTTCCGTTGCTTTTATCATAGATTCAAGTGGTATGTATTCATACTTGCCATGAAAATTATGTCCTCCTGCAAAAATATTTGGACAGGGAAGGCCTTTGTAGGATAATTGAGATCCGTCTGTGCCACCTCTGATTGCTTTTATAAGGGGTTTTATATTGGCTTGTTTCATAGCGTTTTCGGCAATTTCAACAATATGCATGACAGGCTTGATTTTTTCTTTCATATTGTAGTATTGGTCTTTTATTTCAACTGTGATACAGGGATTTTCTAGGTTTTTGTTTAAATCCTTTGCAATGGCTTGTATCTGTTGCTTTCTTTTTTCAAATACAGCGAAGTCGTGGTCTCTGATAATATATTCTAATTTTGTTTTTTCGATGTCGCCGACAATGGTGTGTAAGTGAAAAAAACCTTCATAGCCCGATGTTTTTTCGGGCACCTCTTGCGAAGGAAGTTTGGAGATGAATTGATTCGCTATTTGGATTGAGTTGATCATTTTGTTTTTTGCGTAGCCGGGATGCACACTTTTTCCTTCAATTGTAACAATGGCGCTGGCAGCGTTGAAGTTTTCATATTCCAATTCGCCAATTTCACTGCCATCCATGGTGTATGCCCATGCTGCACCAAATTTTTCAACATCAAACAAATGTGCGCCTTTTCCAACTTCTTCGTCGGGCGTAAAGCAGATTCTGATGTTGCCATGTTTGATTTCTGGATGGTTGATAAAGTATTCCATGGCAGATACAATTTCTGTAACGCCCGCTTTGTCATCCGCTCCGAGTAATGTTGTGCCATCTGTTGTGATGAGGGTGTTTCCCTTGTACTGTAACAAATCTTCAAAATATTCAGGAGAGAGAACAATGTTTTTTTCTTTATTCAATACAATGTCTTTTCCATCGTAATTTTTGTGTACTTGCGGATTTACATTCGTCCCAGAAAAATCGGGACTGGTATCGATATGTGCTACAAAACCAATGGTGGGTACCTCGTAATTCAGGTTGCTCGGAAGTGTTGCCATGAGATAGCAGTTTTCATCGAGATGAACATCGCTCATTCCAATATCTTTCAGTTCAGCAGCCAATAGCTTTGCCAATTCCCATTGTTTCTGACTACTCGGAAACGCGGCATTTGTAGGATCTGATTGTGTGTCTATTTGCACATATTTTAAAAAGCGATTGAGAATTTTTTCCATGGGTCCATACTTTGATGCAAAAATAAGTAGTTCTGACGAATTGTATTTTTTTCTAAGAATGATTTTTTGTGCCAGGTCTGTTTTTTGCAAATATTTTACGGATTTCTTGAGGGGAGTGGTCGTGTGTTTTCTTTGTGAGTTAAAACCCATTAAAAAATTGTTAAAAAACTTTACAAAGGCTATTGTATGCTAAGTAATTAAGCGTATATTTGCAGCCTTAAAAATAATTTTAAAACAACAATTATGAATCATTACGAAACTGTTTTCATTTTGAATCCCGTTTTATCTGATGTTCAGGTAAAGGAAACAGTACAGAAGTTTGAAGACTATCTTGTTTCTAAAGGTGCCAAGATGATTCACAAAGAAGACTGGGGGCTTAAAAAATTAGCCTACCCAATTCAAAAGAAAAAAAGTGGGTTTTACCATTTGTTTGAGTTCAATTTAGAAGGAGCAAATTTGGCTGCATTTGAATTGGAATTCAGAAGAGACGATAGTGTGATGCGTTATTTGACGGTAAAATTAGACAAACATGCTGCCGCTTGGGCTGAAAAAAGAAGAGAACGTGTTAAATCTGCTAAAAACTAAGAATTATGGCGTCAATTGATCAACAAGCAAAAGGAGGAAAACAAGGAGATGTAAGATACCTGACTCCGCTAGATATCGATACTAAAAAAGAAGCGAAATACTGTAGATTTAAGAAAAAAGGAATTAAGTATATTGATTACAAAGATGCTGATTTCTTGATGTATTTGGTAAACGAGCAAGGTAAAATATTACCACGTCGTTTGACAGGAACCTCTTTAAAATACCAACGTAAAGTGTCTGTAGCTATTAAGAGAGCACGTCACTTGGCTTTGATGCCATATGTTGGAGATTTATTAAAATAATAAAGCAGATACGAGATGGAAGTTATATTAAAAAAAGACGTAGAAAACTTAGGTTTTAAAGATGATATCGTAGCTGTTAAAAACGGATACGGAAGAAATTTTTTGATTCCTCAAGGACATGCTGTTTTAGCAACAAGTTCTGCTAAAAAGGTGTTGGCTGAGACTTTGAAGCAACGTGCTTTCAAAGAAGTAAAGGTCGTTGAAGATGCTACCAAAGTAGCGAATTCAATCAAAGAATTAGAAATTAAAATTGCTGCTAAGGTTGGTGAAGGAACGAAGTTGTTCGGTTCTGTTTCCAATGCAGATGTTGCTGAGGCCATTGCAAAGGCAGGAATTGAAGTTGAAAAGAAATACATCAAAGTTACAGGTGGATTGATTAAAAGAACAGGGAAGTACCAAGCGGTTGCAAGATTGCACAGAACCGTTGTTGCTGAATTTTCTTTTGAAATTATCGCTGAGTAATTTTAATTGTACGCAAATACGATCCACCTCTCATTTTTTGAGTAGGTGGATTTTTTTTGTGAAATTTACAGTCCAATTGGATATTGTCAGCGTTTAAACACAAACGAATGAAATACAGACAACTTACGAAAGAGCAATTTGAAGAATTGCACGTGGAATTTGCCCGTTTTTTAGCTTCACAAAAAATAGATGCGGAGGAATGGAAAAATCTGAAAAAAGAGAAGCCTGAGGTAGCTGCGGAGGAAATGAATATTTTTAGTGATGTGGTCTGGGAGCGCGTTTTAGACAAGGCAGAATACGTGGAGCATTTTTCAAAACAAAGTATCAACTTGTTTCGAACACAAGCCACACAAATCGAACGTATTTTGATAAAGACCAGCAACGCTTCTATTAATTTTCAGACTAAAAAAGGGCTTTCTTGGTTGATTGAAAATGCCGCGGACGAGAGTCTTTCTTATTTTTATGCGCACAAGAATTATGCAAAGGAGCGGAATCTTGAGATTTTTGACTTGATAGAAAAGGGAGCTGTAGTGACGGATGGAAAATTGTACGGTGCGGCTGCAAAAATTATAAAGAAGTAAGGTATGTACGATCCAAAGTTAATAGCGTATTTAGAGCAATTTGTGACGGAAAAACGACAAGCGGTTTTTAAGAATGTTTTGGACAACCGTACACGTCATTTTACCGTAATTTTAGAAGATTTGTATCAAAAACACAACACCAGTGCAATCACCCGTAGTTGTGATGTTTTTGGAATTCAAGATCTACATATTATTGAAAATAAATACAAAACGTACGTGTCAAATCAAGTAGGGAAGGGCTCTCAGAAATGGTTGACCTTTCATCGATACAACAACCTCGAACACAATACCCAAACATGCATTGATGCTGTGAAAGAAAAAGGGTACCAAATTATAGCAACAACACCTCATGAAAAATCAAATTTTGTTGCAGATTTTGATGTGTCTAAAAAATCAGCTTTTGTATTTGGCGTAGAAAAAGAGGGCGTCTCAGAAATGATGCTGAAACAAGCCGACGGTCATTTAAAAATTCCGATGTATGGTTTTACAGAAAGTTTGAATGTCTCTGTGGCGGCAGCCATTGTATTGCAGGACGTCACTGCACGAATCAGGAATACGGAAGTCGACTGGAAGTTAACCGAGGCAGAAAAAAAAGTAATTTACGGTCAATGGCTACAGAAATCAATCAAGAGCATTCGAAAGATTCTGCAACATTATGACGAAAAAATAAAATAGTTGGCTTTCTTAAGGCAGGGTTGCGATTATTGCACTTTTCTAGTGCAAGCGAGTAATGTGTTTTTTAGCAGCATGGCAATTGTCATGGGTCCGACACCTCCAGGTACAGGCGTTATGAACGAAGCTTTTGGGGCAACGCTTTCAAAATGTACGTCTCCTGCAAGTCTGAAACCTCTTTTTTTGGATGCATCTTCTATGCGTGTGATTCCAACATCTATGATGGTTGCGCCGTCTTTTACCATGTCGCCAGTTAAAAACTCGGCAATTCCCAGCGCAGCAACAACAATGTCTGCTTTTTGAGTAATTGATTTTAAGTCTTTTGTGCGGCTGTGGGTAAGGGTCACGGTGGCATCACCTGCGGTTCTCTTCTGACTTAGTAAGATACTCATAGGACGTCCTACAATGTGACTACGGCCTATGACCACCACATTTTTGCCAGATGTTTCAACATTGTATCGTTCTAGCAACTCTATAATTCCATAAGGTGTTGCAGGTAGAAAAGTGGGCAATTCTAAGGCCATTTTACCAACATTCACAGGGTGAAAACCGTCTACATCTTTGTCTGGGTGAACCGCCATTAATATTTTTTGTTCATCAATATGCTTTGGCAAAGGCAATTGAAT
Organism: Flavobacteriaceae bacterium; assembly: GCA_964230805.1. Lineage (GTDB taxonomy): Bacteria > Bacteroidota > Bacteroidia > Flavobacteriales > Flavobacteriaceae > Flavicella. The sequence continues at coordinate 28,233 of CAXRIA010000002.1, read as the reverse complement.
GATAAAACCATCGATGGCGTTGTTGTTGTTCAGATTTTCAATTTCTTGCAATAGCTCTTTTTCAGAGGTGGTATCTGGTAGTTCTATCAAAGTGGATTCAAAACCAACGAGTTCGCATGCTTTCACTTTCGCGCCAACATAGGTCATACTTGCGCCATCATTACCGACAAGAACGGCAGCTAAGTGAGGTGTTTTTTTACCTTGTTTTTTTAGTGCAGCAACTGAAACCGAAATTTCTTTTTTAATGTCTGAAGAGGTTTGTTTTCCGTCTAGAATTACCATGTTTGCGTTGTTTTTTTAATGTTTTATTAAAAAGAAAGAAATCACATTCTTTATTGCATTCCTTTCATCATTTGCATCATTTTTCTGCCACCGCCACCTTGCATCATTTTCATCATTTTACTCATTTGATTGAATTGCTTCATGAGTGCGTTGACTTCTTGAATACTCGTTCCGGAACCTTTGGCAATCCGCTTTTTTCGGCTGGCATTGATGGTTTTGGGTTCCGATCTTTCCTTGGGGGTCATGGAATGAATGATCGCCTCAATTCCTTTGAAGGCATCGTCGTCAATGTCAATATTTTTCATCATCTTTCCTGCGCCTGGAATCATCCCCATCAAATCTTTCATGTTACCCATTTTCTTGATTTGTTGAATCTGTGATAAAAAGTCGTCAAAGCCAAATTGATTTTTAGCAATCTTTTTGTGAATTTTTCTAGCTTCTTCTTCATCGTATTGTTCTTGCGCTCTTTCCACCAAGGAAACCACATCGCCCATTCCTAGAATACGATCTGCCATACGGTCTGGGTAGAAAACATCAAGTGCTTCCATTTTTTCGCCCGTTCCGATGAATTTGATCGGTTTGTTGACTACAGATTTAATAGATAATGCTGCCCCACCACGGGTGTCACCATCTAGTTTTGTTAGGACCACCCCGTCAAAGTTTAACAAATCATTGAAAGCCTTTGCCGTGTTTACCGCATCTTGTCCAGTCATGGAATCCACTACAAACAACGTCTCTTGAGGAGAAACAGCCTTGTGTATGTTTGATATTTCGGTCATCATCTCCTCATCAACGGCCAATCGTCCCGCGGTATCTATAATGACTGTATTTTTACCTGTTGCTTTCGCGTGTTTTAAGGCGTTTAGAGATATTTCTACAGGATTTTGATTTCCTTCTTCTGCATAAACTTCAACACCTATTTGCTCACCAACTACTTGAAGTTGGTTGATGGCTGCAGGTCTGTAAACATCACACCCAACGAGTAAAACAGATTTGTTTTTTTTCGTCGTTAAATAATTGGCAAGCTTTCCCGAAAAAGTGGTTTTACCTGAACCTTGCAATCCGGACATTAAGATGACAGTTGGGTTTCCCGAGAGATTTACGCCTACTGTTTCACCTCCCATCAAATCGGTCAGTTCGTCTTTTACGATTTTAACGAGTAGTTGGCTAGGATTCAGTGTAGTTAACACATTTGCGCCTAGTGCTTTGTTTTTTACTTTCGTAGTGAATTCTTTCGCGATTTTGAAATTTACATCTGCATTGATCAATGCTCTACGAACCTCTTTTAAGGTTTCCGCAACATTTACTTCCGTAATTTTTCCATGTCCTTTAAGAACATGCAATGCTTTGTCTAATTTATCGCTTAAGTTTTGAAACATTTGTCTACTAAATTTTAAGCAACAAAGATAAAAGAAAGCCTTTAGTTCTCAAAGCGAGAATTGGTAAATAATCAACGAGTTCTCAAAGTAAAGAATTGTGGAATGAAAACTTTTTTTGTTTTATTTTTTTAGGGAGCGTTGTTTGAAAGAAACAGGGATTATCAAACAACGCATCCGTAGCCATACACGCCGTGTGAAAAAGGTATTGCAAAAAGTTTTCCTTTTTATTTTGATGCTTTTTTATTTGAATTGAATTGAAGCAGAATTGACACAGTATCTTAAGCCTGTATCTGTGGGGCCATCTTCAAAAACATGTCCGAGATGACCATCACATGCGTTGCAAATAATCTCCACGCGAATCATGCCATGAGATCTGTCTTTTTCATATCGAATACTGTCTTTAATTGCCTTGTCAAAAGAAGGCCAGCCACAATGCGCGTTAAATTTAGCATCCGATTCAAACAAATCTGTACCGCAACCTTTGCATGAATAGGTTCCTTTTTCAAAGTGCAAATTGTATTTTCCTGTGTGTGGCATTTCTGTCCCTTTTTCGCGTAAGATGCGAAATTCCTCTGGGCTCAGTTGCCTTTTCCATTCTTCCGTACTTTGTTTTTTTGACATATAATTTCTATTTCAATAGTTAGGGTTGTTTTGTAAACTGCAAGGCTGCAGAATTGATGCAATATCTTTTACCGGTTGTTTTGACGGGGCCGTCATTGAAAACGTGGCCCAAATGGCCTTCACAAGTCGCACAGATAACCTCTGTGCGTTTCCAGCCGTAACGGTTGTCTTCTCGCTCTTGGATAGATTGGTTTAAAAATTGATCAAAGGAAGGCCAACCGCAATGAGCGTCGTATTTATTTTTGGATGAAAACAAGATCGTTTTGCATCCAGCACATTGATAAATACCTTTTTCAAAATGCTTGTCAAATTCACCTGTGCTTGGACGTTCCGTGCCTTTTTCTCTTAAAATATAAAATTGCATGGGAGTTAGTATTTCCTTCCATTCTTCTTGGCTTTTGAGAACTTTTTCTTGCGCACTCAAAAGAATAGGTAGGAACAGAAGTAAAGTAAAAAATAATTTTTTGAAGTTCATGTGTTGATTGGTCGTTCTTGTCTTTGATTGATTACGTAAATTGAAATTAATAAAAATAAGTCAATTTTGAAATCTTATATTTGTGTTGTAAAAAAAATGAAAATATGAAAAAAATAGTGTTTCTGCTGTTCACATGCTTTCTTTTGCAAAGTTGTTCTACGGTGCCCATTACGGGAAGGAAAAGAGTGAATTTTGTGTCTGATGCCCAAGTTTTACCCACGAGTTTCCAACAATACGATGCCTTTATAAAGGAAAATAAGCTCTCCGAAGATAAAAATAAAACGGATGAATTGAACCAAATAGGTAAAAATATTGCGGCTGCCGTTGATCTTTTTATGAGGTCAAACAACATGACCAAAGAAGCAGATACGTACAAATGGGAGTTTAATTTGGTTGAAGATGAAAAATTAAATGCGTGGTGTATGCCAGGCGGGAAAGTTGTTTTTTACACAGGAATTCTTCCTGTAGCGAAAAATAGGGATGGCATTGCAGCAATTATGGGACATGAAATTGCTCATGCCTTTGCCAAGCATGGTCAAGAGCGTATGTCATCATCGCAATTGCAACAATTGGGAGGAATTGCTGTATCGTATGGTACAAAAGACAAGAAGGAGAGGGAACAGCAAATTTGGAATATGGCTTATGGACTAGGGTCGAAGGCTGGGATGTTAAAATTTAGTCGACGACATGAGACGGAAGCAGATAAGCTGGGTATGGTTTTTATGATTATGGCCGGTTACAATCCTGAGGAAGCGGTTCAGGTATGGATTCGAATGAGTAAATTAGGTAAAAGTAAGACACCTGAATTCTTGAGTACGCATCCATCCAACCAAAGAAGAATTGAAACCTTGAAGGCTTTTTTACCAGAAGCCAAACGGTTGGCTAAAAAATACGGTTGACAATGGGATGGGTACAAAGAGGAACGAACATGCATCGCTGCGAAATGAAAGCGACATGTGCATGCAAATAGAAAAGAAATGTTGAAAAAAGGGGATAAAAAATTAATTGGCGCTTGGGTTTTTTACGATTGGGCAAATTCCGTGTATTCGTTGGTGATCGGAACCGCTATTTTCCCGATTTATTACAACAGCGTTACTGGAGGAAACGACTCTATGGTAACCTTTATGGGTATGAACATGAATAACACAAGCCTCTACAGTTATGCGTTGTCTTTTTCTTTTCTTTTGGTTGTGCTACTATCACCCATGCTTTCAAGTATTGCAGATTATTTGCATAACAAAAAAAGGTTTTTGCAATTCTTTTGTGGCTTGGGGTCTTTTTCAGTGGCTGCATTGTATTTTTTTACGGGTGAAAACATAGAACTAGGAATTGCTTTTATGGTTTTGGCAAGCATAGGCTTTTGGGGAAGTTTGGTTTTTTACAATGCTTATTTGGTAGAAGTTGCTTTTCCTGAGGACCACGACAGGGTGAGTGCGAAAGGATTTATTTACGGATACTTAGGATCTGTAATTTTGTTGTTGTTTTGTTTGTTCTTACAAATGAATCCTCAGTTTTTTGGGATTTCAGAAGCAACATTGCCCGCGCGATTGTCCTTTTTGTTGGTCGGAATATGGTGGTTTGGTTTTGCTCAGTACACGTTTTATTTTTTACCCAATAAAAGGGTTCGAAAAAAAATAAAAAAAGATATTTTATTCAAAGGTTTTAAAGAGTTGAAGAAAGTTTTAGAGGAATTAAAATATTTGGGAGAATTGAAATTGTTTTTAGTTGCTTTTTTTCTTTACAGTGTTGGCGTTCAAACAATCATTCTGATCGCCTCCATTTTTGGGGATAAGGAATTGATGTTGGAGACAGACAAACTGATCATTACGATTTTGCTGATTCAATTAATCGCCATTGTTGGGGCTGCAGGTTTTTCAAAGCTGTCAAAGATTATCGGGAATATAAAAACTTTAAAAATCATCTTATTTGGTTGGGGTTTGATTACAGTAGGCGCCTATATGCTGAATAAAAACAATCCGAATGTGGCCTATCAATTTTATGCTTTGGGAGGCTTTTTGGGGTTGGTTTTGGGTGCCATACAGTCCCTGTCAAGATCCACATATTCTAAATTAATTCCAGAAGAAACAAGAGATACAGCGACGTATTTTAGTTTTTATGAGATCACAGAAAAAGTTGCGATTGTATTGGGAACTTTTATTTCGGGACTGACCATTGCTTTGACAGGTTCCATGAAGATTTCTGTGCTTATTTTCGCACTGTTTTTCTTTGCAGGGTTTGTGGTGTTGAACTTTTTAAAAAGAACCAAATACGTGGCCTGATGAAGCGCTATTGCTTATTAAAATCAATGTAAAAGTTCGGGTCTATCTCAAGCTCGCTAAGGGAATCGATCTCCATTTTTTTCCAATGGCCCGTTGGCGAAATCCATTTTTCTTTACCATTTTGATAAATTTTCAAAGGCATTGAAAAATTGGGAATGACATGGCTCCATCGGTATTCCCATTGGTTTTCCTTCCTACGTGTTTCGAGAGTAGGGACATGTGTACTTCTCAAATATTGATCAAATACGGGTTGTAAATTAAGTTGCGTTTTTTTAATAAAAAAGTTTTCGATTTGTTTGGTGGTAACGGTTTGATGAAAAAACGTAGCGTGTAAATCTCTTAAAACAGTGCGCCAAGTAGGATCATCATTTACCAATTGTCGAATGGTGTGAAGCATGTTAGCCCCTTTGAAATACATATCACCGGAACCTTCTTTGTTGACGTTGTATTCTCCGATAATAGGTTTGTCATTTTGAATAGCATTTTGCAACCCTTGTAGGTAGGCATCAGCAGCGTGTTTTCCAAAATGATGTTCCAAAAAGAGTCCTTCTGCATAGGTGGCAAAGCTTTCGTGAATCCACATGTCAGCAATGTCTTTGTTGGTAATGCTATTGGCAAACCATTCATGGGCGGTTTCGTGCACAATAATGTAATCAAATTTTAGTCCCCAACCGGTTTTGCTTAGATCGTACCCTAAATAGCCATTTTGGAATTGATTGCCATAGGTTACCGAGCTCTGGTGTTCCATACCTAAATAGGGGACTTGGACAAGCTTGTAACTGTCCTCATAAAAAGGATAGGGGCCAAACCAAAATTCGAATGCCTCCAAGGTTTTTGAAACCTGTTTGAACTGCGTTTTGGCTTGTGCCAAAGATTCGGGCAAGACAAAATAATCACAATCCAAATATCCGATTTCTCCGGGGAATTTCTCCGAAAACTGCACATAGTTCCCAATGTTTGCATTGACGCCATAGTTGTTGATAGGTTGTTCTACTCTCCAGTGGTATGTTTTGGTTTTTAAGATTGTATCGTGCTTTGTATCTATCAGTCTTCCGTTGCCAACGGCCATTAGGTTTTCGGGAACTGTGTAGGCTTCCAAAATACCCTCCTCTGGCTCATCGTACATATGGTCTTTGTTTGGCCACCAAGTACTCGCGCCCCCTCCTTGACAACTTGTGGCAATGAAATGATTTTGTTTGCTGTCTTTTGTCCAGGTGAAACCCGCGTCCCATGGTGGATTTTCACTTTTTGGAGGTGTTCCTTCGAAAAAGACAGTAATACTATCGATAACACCTTTAGGTTTTTTGGATACCTGCACATAATGCGCATTTCCATTTGACTGGATTTCTACATTTTTTCCGTGATAAGACGCTTGTGTGATTTTCATCGGTGGTTGCAGGTCGATTTGCAACACATGGTTGGGCGAGAGGACTTGGTATCGAATCGTATTGGATCCTGATATAAATTTTTTGTCAGGATCAATCACTACACGTAAGTTGTAGTGCAATAGGTTCCACCACATGCGTTCCATGGTGATGCTTCCTCTGATGCTATCTTGCTCTGTGTATTTTTGTGCATAAGAGGGTTGTGTGTAAGGCGACAAGAAAACAAATAGATAGTAAAAATAATTTACAAACAATCTTTTCACAGAGGCCATTTTTACGTTGATCAGAGTTTCTTTAAAACCACAAATTTAGGCAAAAAGCCCAAGAAGTAAATGGTTTGCATTTCTTTGCAAAGATTTTAATTTCGAAGGGAATACTAATAACTCAAAAATTCATGGGGTAAAAAGTGAAAAGCACTTTCAATGGCTGCATTTTCATCGCTATCTGCCCCATGAATGGCGTTGTAGGATAAAGATGTCGCGTAAAGCTTTCGGAGTGTTCCTTGTGCAGCCTCCTCAGGATTTGTAGCCCCAATGAGTACTCTGAAATCTTCAACAGCATTTTCTTTTTCTAGCACGGCAGCAACGATCGGACCGCTTGACATAAACGTTATCAATCTTGTGAAAAAAGGTTTTCCTTTGTGAATACTGTAAAACCTTTCCGCATCTTCCAAAGTTAATTTTGTCAGTTTGAGGGCAATAATTTTAAAGCCAGAAGCGTTTATTTTTTCGATGATAGGTCCGATATATCCATTTTGAACCGCATCGGGTTTGATCATTGTGAAGGTTCTGTTTGTTGTCATTACTTTCCGTATAATTTTTTTGTAAAGATACTTTTTTTAAACAAAGACAACTTTGTTTGATCGGAGAGTTTTTGATAAAATGGACTGGCTGTGTTTTAACATTTAATTAAACAGAATTTTTCATAGATAAATGGTATATTCGCACCTTATGGACGTAGCTAAAATAAATGAAATTAAAAAATTGTTAGGGACTCCTAAGAATATTGTTTTGGTGGCACATAGAAATCCCGATGGAGATGCGATGGGTTCCGCTTTGGCGATGCAACATTATCTCACCGCAAAGGGACATCGTGCGCAGACTGTATTGCCGAACGATATTCCTGACTTTTTGCGCTGGTTGCCTGGGGCAGATACGGCGTATCGTTATGACAAACAAAACAGTCAGTCCAAAAAAGTAATGGATAATTCAAGCCTTCTGTTTGTTTTGGATTTTAATGCTTTTCATCGGGTAGGCGAAGACATGCAAAAAGCACTAGAATCGTACGAAGGAACCGTTGTGATGATAGACCATCATCAACAACCAGAGCCTATTTCCCCTTACATTTATTCCGATACCTCCATTTGTTCTACTTGTCAAATGGTTTACAATTTTATCGAAATGATGGGAGATTTAGATATGATGTGTTCGAAAATGGCTACCTGTATTTACACGGGGATCATGACAGATACAGGTTCATTTCGTTTTCCTTCCACAACGAGTACCACGCACAAAATTATTGGTAATTTGATCGATAAAGGAGCGGAGAATTCAATGATTCATGACAAAGTGTACAACACAAATTCTCACAGTCGTTTGCAACTTTTAGGAGTTGCGATGAACAATCTCAGAGTAGAAAAAGAGTTTCACACCGCCTACATCACCCTTACTCAAGAAGACTTGAATCAATTTGAGTACCAAAAAGGTGATACGGAAGGTTTTGTAAATTACGGCCTTTCTCTCAAGGGGATTCATTTGGCAGCCATTTTTATAGAAGATACAGAACAAAAAATTATCAAAATTTCTTTTCGTTCAAAAGGAAGCTTTTCTGTGAATCAATTTGCCAGAAAGTATTTTGATGGAGGAGGACATAACAATGCTGCCGGTGGAAGGTCCAACGGATCTATGGCGGAAACGGTCCAGAAATTTGTTGATTTGTTGCCAGGTTATAAAGGAGCTATAGAAAAATCGTATGAAAATTAAGTATTGGCTTCTTTTTGGATTTGTTTTTGTGATCAACGCCTGTTCAGAGCAGGAGGGACGAAGACCAAAATCTCCTGTGTCTTCAGAAAAAATAAATGAGGCGATTGAATTACACAGCCAATTAGTGTCTCGCGAAAATGCACGGATTCAAAAATTTATCAAGAACGATAGTTTGCAGAAGTATCAAAATTCACAAAAAGGATTTTGGTATCGGTATTTGCATAAAAAGGAAGGTGGAAGGCTTGTGAAGAAAGGTGACAAGGTCACTTTTGAACAAGCTATTTTTTCCTTGAACGGAGCGTTGTTATACGCTGCGGAGGAATTGGGAGTCCAGAATTATGTGGTTGATCAAGAATACGTGATGAAAGGGGTTCGAGAAGGAATAAAATTGATGAAAGAAGGGGAAGAGATTCTATTTGTTTTGCCTTCTTTTATGGCCTACCGATCTACAGGTGACAAAAACGGGCGCGTTGGCAGCAATGAACCGATAGTGACGAAAATAAAATTAACTAAAATAATAAATTAAAATGATGAAAATGAAAGGTATCACGAGTATTAGTTTGGCAACCATCTTTCTTGTTTTGAGTTCTTGCGGAAACCCCAAAAGACACACAAAATTGACTACGGAGGTTGACAGTGTAAGTTATGCATTGGGGTTGGATATGGCCAACAAGGTTAAGATCAATTTTAAAGAAGCAAATAATGCCGCTTTTATAGAAGGTTATGAACATGCAGAAGATACGAGTAAGACCAAGCTAAGCATTAAGGATTTGAACAATGTTTTGAATACTTATTTTCGGAAAAAGCAAGAAGAAGCTATGGCACGAGCCAAAGACACCACTTCGAAAGAGGAAGAACTGCTTACAAATGGCAATACAACGACCAACTTGTTGAGTGAAGCCGATTCTGTGAGCTATGCCTTAGGTTTGAACATGGCTCTAAAAATGAAGCCAAATTTTGAGGAAGTTAATAATGCCTTGTTTTTACAAGGTTATAAAGAACTTTCAGACACTGTAAATAGCCTTTTAACGGTAAAAGATTTGGACGATATTTTGCGTACTTTTTTCATGAAAAAACAACAAGAGGCCATGAAAAAAAGAAGAGAAGAAGCTGCTAAAAAGACGGAAGAAGAGTTTGCTCAAGTCAAAGCAGATGGCATTCAGTTTTTAAAAGAAAACCAAGAGAAGGATGGGGTAATTACCACCGATTCAGGTTTGCAGTACCTTGTATTACAAGAGGGGGATGCGTCGAAAAAACCTTCGGCAACAGACAAGGTTACTGTACATTACCACGGAATCACACCTGATGGAACTGTTTTTGACAGCTCTGTCGATAGAAAAACGCCGGCTTCTTTTGGGTTAAATCAGGTAATCAAGGGATGGACAGAAGGACTTCAGTTAATGGGAGAGGGTGCGAAATTTAAGTTCTTTATACCACAAGATTTGGCTTATGGAGCCAATGCGCCTGGAGGGGGTAAAGGACCCATCAAACCTTTCATGCCTTTGATTTTTGAAGTAGAATTGATATCGATCAATAAGTAATGAAAAAAATAGGAGGATTTGTTGTTTTCTTTTTATTGATTCTGACATCATGTAAAAGCAAACAAACGCACTTATCGGATGGAATCTATGCAGAAGTTGCTACAGATAAAGGTGAAATAATTGTAAAACTTTATCCCGAAGATACACCGTTGACAGTCGCTAATTTTGTTTCTCTAGCAGAGGGAACCAGCTTGCTTGTGGCAGATTCTTTAAGAGGGAAGAAATTTTATGATGGGCTTCCTTTCCATCGTGTCATTTCAGATTTTATGATTCAAGGAGGTGATATTTTAAGAAACGGCACAGGGGATCCGGGGTATAAATTCGCTGATGAATTTCCTAAAAATCAGGAAGGAGAATTGTTACACAGTCATTCGAAAAAAGGAATGCTTTCAATGGCGAATTCGGGTCCTAATACAAATGGAAGCCAATTTTTTATTACCCACAAATCCACGCCATGGCTCGATGGAAAGCACACTGTTTTTGGTGAGGTGGTCGATGGGCTTTCCGTAGTTGATTCCATTCAACAAGGAGACCTCATCAATAGGATTCGGATTAAAAGACGAGGAAAGGCATTCAAAACCTACGATGCCGCCAAGGTTTTTACCGAGTCACTTGAGGCCTTGAAGAAAGAAGCCGTTTTGAAAAAGCAATTGTATGTAAAAGATAGCATTGTATTTTCTGAAAAGATGAAAGAATCCGAAGCCGTTTTGTCGCCATCGGGTTTGAAAATTTTGTCACTTCGAGAAGGCAATGGAAGAAAGCCAACGAATGGAGACAAAATAAAGGTGCATTATGTGGGTTATTTTTCCAATGGTGAGGTGCTTGATAGTTCTTATGAAAGAGATCAAACCTTAGATTTTACAGTTGGTGTAGATCGAGTGATAGAGGGCTGGACACAAGGAGTTCAGGAAATAGAAGAAGAAGGCAAAGCGCGACTTTTTATTCCTTATCAGCTCGCCTATGGAAAGCGTGGTTATGGTCCGATACCCGCCAAAGCAAGTTTGATATTTGATGTTGAAATTATAAAAATAGAAAAATAAATGTTTGAAAAAATAATAGCCTTAGACAAGCAGCTATTGGTGTTTCTGAACAATCTAGGTTCAGAAACATGGGATGATTTTTGGTTTGTGATCACGGATAAATTTTGTTGGACTCCTGTGTATTTGGTGGTGATGTATCTCATGTTTCGATTTTTAGGTTGGAAAAAAACACTGTTTACACTGTTTTTATTGGCTCTTTTTATCACTTTTTCAGACCAGTTTACAAATTTAATTCGTGTGATATTTAAAAGGCTGAGGCCAAACAACGACCCAATTATTCAACATCAGATCAGACGTTTGCACAATTCTCCGAACTACAGTTTTATTTCTGGGCACGCCACAACTTCTACGATGGTTACGGTGTTTGTGATTTCTTTATTAAAACCATATACAAAGTACATTACATTTTTTGTGATTTTTCCACTGTTTTTCGCTTACAGTAGGATTTACTTGGGAGTGCATTTCCCCATAGATATTTTAACGGGGGCTACCGTTGGAGGAGGGCTTGGTTTTTTGTTTTTTAAACTGCACGGAGTTTGGAGTCGTCGAGTTTTTAAACATTCAAATGCTGAGGAGTAGGCTTGATGACGGAATTCTAAAGGTCAGGTTCTTTTTCCATAAGGTTGTGAAGCAATGCATATTGCAGTAGCATGATGGTTTTTGCATCCTTTATTTTTCCCGAATGCAACCATGAAATGGCTTTTTGAAAAGGAATTTCGAGCACTTCAATATCCTCTTGCTCTTTGGCGAGTCCACCACCGTCTTGTTTTTTCATAGCATCGGTGTATTCTGCGACAAAACAATGGAGATTTTCAGTAACGGCACCAGGACTTAGATAGGCTTCAAAAACCTTTGATACATTTTTTACCTGGTACCCGGTCTCTTCTAAAATTTCCTTTTTGATACAGGTTTCAGGATCGTCTTTGTCTAGCAAACCAGCACAGGTTTCCACGAGCAAACCAGACGAGTTGCCATTCAAGTAACTGGGCAATCGAAATTGTCGAACTAAGATAATGTGTTGTGTTTGTTTGTTGTATAAAAAAACACTGGCCCCACTTCCTCTTTCATAGGATTCACGAATTTGTGTTTGCCAGACACCATCGTTCCTCAAATACTCAAAAGTAACTTTGTTAAGCAGGTACCAATTGTCAGATAAAACTTCCGTTTTCTTTATTTTGACACGCTTATTTTTCATTTTTTTGCTGCTGCAATTTGTAGTCGTCATAGGATGACTCTTTGTCAAAGCAATCTTGAAAAATACCACAAGAGGTTCCGAGCTTTGCCAAAGATTTTTTTGAAGCAGATTTGGCCAATTTTTCAATTTCAGGACTTAAATATTTCATAACATAGTTTTTAGAGACTTGGGTAAAGTTACAAAAAAATTAAAAAAAAAACTTACTCTAGAAAGCCAACCAAGGTATTTCGAATGGATTCTTCAAGTATGTCTTTTTTAATTTTTTTTAACATGTCATGACCGGAGAAATGAGTCCATGCTGGTCATAATTTCGTATTTTCGTTCTTGATAAATAATCTTTGGCTTTTTATGTACAAACCTTCCTTCAGGAACTTGAAAAACTCCGAGTATTCGTATCTCCTTTCAGAGAGTATCCTGGAAATTCCTGTGAAAGACTGGAATGGGGTCAATGTAAAAGATAATATTTACCTTTCTCATGCCTATCTTGAGGCTTTTGAGCGTGGAATGAAGGAGCAGGTAGCTATGAAATACTTGACTTTTTACTCGGATCAAAAAGAACTGATCGGAATCTGTGCATTGCAAATTCTTTATTTCAGTCCAGCAGAATTGCTACAAGATCGAATACCCCCGGGAATTGCGGATAAAATAAAAATCTTTTTTCGCGAGAACAAAAAAGTGGCCTTATTGCTCTGTGGGAATTTATTCGCTTGTGGGGAAAATGGGTTTGCTCATACGAATTTGATTGATAGCGGTTCCTTTTTAAAATTGATATCTACAACCTTGTGTGAATTGTTTAAAGGGTCAAAGTACAATCCTAAAATATCATTTGCACTGATAAAGGAATTTTGGCCAGACAAGACTCGCACGACTGCCTTGTTGGAAAAGGAAAATTTTATTGAGTTCGGAATCGATGTAAATATGGTGCTCTCGCTGAAGGAAGAATGGAAAACATTTGACCATTATCTAAAAAACATGAATACCAAATACCGCACACGCGCAAAGAATGTTTTTAAAAAATCCGATGCACTAGAAAAAAGAAATTTTGATGCGCATGAAATTCAAAGAAATTTGTCGGAGATTGACAAAATGTATTTAGAGGTACTTACAAAAGTAGATTACAATTTGGGCGTACTAAAAGCAGAGACTTTTGTCCATTTGAAGCAAAAGTTAAAAGATAATTTTGTCTTTACAGCCTATTTCAAAGACACTGTTTTTATCGGGTTTTCAACAGCATTTGTATTCGGCGCTATTTGTGATGCCAATTTTATAGGAATTGATTATTCTCTCAATAGAAATTACAAATTATACCAACGGATGTTGTACGACTATGTGGAACTAAGTATACAGAACAAATGCAAGGAACTGCGTTTAGGAAGAACTGCAGAAACCATCAAAAGTGTTGTCGGGGCAAAGCCGGTTCCAATGAAACTTTATGCCAGACACCGGAACTGTATTTCTACAAAGTTGTTGCGCCTAGTTTTGGGAGCCATAAAGCCGGTTAGTTACGAAATAAGAAGCCCTTTCAAAGTAGGATAATGGACTCATTGACACAAATTGTTTTAGGAGCAGCCGTAGGAGAAGCGGTATTAGGAAAAAAAGTAGGAAACAAAGCTATTTTATGGGGAGCTGTGGCTGGAACCATTCCAGATTTGGATGTTTTTTGCAAGCTGTTTTTCGATGCCGTTACAGCCAATGAATGGCATCGTGGTTTTTCGCATTCCCTAGTTTTTTCCGTCCTTTTGGCTCCATTGTTGGGAGGGTTGGTTTACCGTTTTTATGGTAAAAAAGAAAGCTCATGGAGGGGTTGGACAACCTTGATGTTTTGGAGTTTGTTTACACACCCCTTGTTGGATGCCCACACCACCTGGGGAACGCAGTTGTTTTGGCCTTTGGAGTACAAAATTTCGTTTAAAAACATTTTTGTGGTAGACCCTTTGTACACCCTTCCATTTTTGGTTTTTTTGTTGATGACCATGTTTCAAAAAAGAGGAACTGAGAAACGCGCACGATGGAATTATTGGGGGCTTGCGATCAGTAGCGCCTATATGGTCTTAACACTGGTTTTCAAATGGATTACCTATGGTGTCTTTTTGGAAAATTTGAAGCGGCAAGAAATTGAATTTTCAGAAATAGAAACCAAACCGACTCCTCTCAATTCCATCTTATGGTCTGCGAACGTAGCTACGGTCAAAGACTATTTGATTGGTTATTATTCATTGCTCGATACAACCAAAGAAATTTCATTTCTTAAAATTCCAAAAAATCATCATTTGCTGGGAGCGTTGAAGGAAGACCCATTGATTCATCGGCTTGTGAAACTCTCGAAGGGGTGGTACACCATTGAAAAAAAAGAAGACACGTTGTATTTCAACGATTTGCGCTTCGGATTGATGGGAATTTCGCCAGAAGAGCGAAGGTTTGTGTTTCGTTATGAATTGGTAAATGACAATGGACTTCGGGCGATTGAAACTCCGAAAAACACGTCAGAAATTGGCCCGCAATTAAAAGCCTTGTTTGAGAGAGTCAAAGGGATTTGAATTTGTATCGATCACCAAAAATTTGATTTCGAAAGGGTTCTATTCAAATTGCAAATAAATGCGGAACCAGTGCTTGTCAATTTAAATATCTGTCATATATTTGCAACCGCTACGGGCAATTAGCTCAGTTGGTTCAGAGCACCTCGTTTACACCGAGGGGGTCGGGGGTTCGAATCCCTCATTGCCCACGATCAAGCGTAACTTCGTTACGTTTTTAATACATAAAAAGCGTAACAAGTTTTACTTGATTGCGCTTTTTTGTTTAAAACGTTTGGACTGTATGGACAGGAAGTTACATTTGCAGGACGGGGTGCAAGGGAAAAACTGAAAGTTAATCCCTCATTGCTCACACCACGCACAATCCTTATGAACATTCATCCGAATTTTTTGTTTTCATACAATTTATTTTGAAGGCAATTGAAAAATATCTTCCACATGGCATTGCAGTGTTTTGGCAATTTTTAAGGCCAGTACTGTCGAGGGAATGTAAATGCCATTTTCAATCGCATTGATGCTTTTTCTAGATACTTCAGCAGCAACGGACAATTCTTGCTGCGTCAAACCAGCTGATTTTCTCAGTTCTTCAAGATTGTTTCGGAGTTTGTGATGATCTTTGCCCAAGACTATTTCTTTTCAAACTTTTCAACAGCATCTGTGAGTTCTTTTCCAGTATTGGGGTAAAGGTACCCTGCGATAAGCGTACCGATACCGATGGCAGTAACCAAATAGCCCACACCTTCCAAAATACTGCCGATCACAGTATAGCCAAGCAGATAGAGTCCAATACCAACAAAAATTGTGATGACGCCATTTCTGCGGTAGTCTATGGGTGCTTTTTTACGCTCCTCAAAAATAGTCAAAAGCTCTTCTAATTTTTTTGAATCATCCAAATGTTTAGAAATTTCAAGGATGGTTTTTCTCTTTCCTTTGCCTTCGTAATACAACCAAATAAAAACGGCTATCGGAATGATAATTCCCGTGAACATGCCAAAAATGGGGATAATAATATGTCGATCCATAATGTGTGTTTTTTAATAATGTAACGCAAACGTAACATAATTTTTTGTGAGAAGCAAAGGTTATGTTGATTTTTCTTTTTCCGAATAGTCCACTTATGTGGGGGGGGGTACATTTATTACCTATTACTTACGATTGTTGAACTTAAAAAGGATGTGTCTTTAAGAGGGCCTAACTACCGTACTTTTGGGGTATGTGTTGTACGGAAAATGATGCGGGTTTTACAAAGAAAAAAAGCTAAGGATTAAGGAATAACAATAATAAATACAACAACTATGAAAACAATTTACTTTTTAATCACTTTTGTTTTGTTTCATTGCTTCAACCTTCAGGGACAAGTAGAAGCCACTGAGGTGGTGTCTTGGTTGGGTGTTCCCTATGGATTGGCGGTTCATGGAAATGATCTTTACGTAGCTGAAGTGAGTAATATTAAAATTTCCAAAGTCGACCTAACGGCTGATCCACTTGAAGCGACTGATTTTATAACGGAAGGACTCGCTGGTCCTAATGGATTGATTGTTCATGGAAACGACCTCTATATATCGGAATATAATGATGCTGGTAACCGAGTTTTAAAAGTGGATCTGACTGCCGCTACGCCTGCAACGACTGAGCTAGTTGGTGGGCTAGGTAATCTTGAGTTAATGGCAATCCATGGAAACGATTTGTATGTATCTCAATATGGTTCGAATAATATTGTTAAAATTGACTTAACTGCGGAGATACCCACGGCAACCGAAGTGGTGTCTGTGAATACCCCTGTTGGATTGGCGGTTTATGGAAACGAGCTTTACATAGCAAGTGGTGCTGATGAAAAGATAGTCAAAATTGACTTAACTTCGGAGACACCTTCTGCAATCGAAGTGGTGTCTGTGAATGACCCCACCGGGTTGGCCGTTTATGAAGACGAGCTTTACATAGCAAGTGCTGCTGCTGAAAAGATAGTCAAAATGGACCTTACTGCGGAGGCACCCGTACTCACCGATGTGCTCACAACAGGATTGCTAACCCCTTGGCAACTCGTTGTTGCGGACGATATGCTATACATTGCAGATGCTGATGGTGCAAAAGTTTTAAAATTAGATCTTACCACCTTGTCAGTAGCGGACATACCTACCGAGTTTTCTGGCATAGGCATTTCACCCAATCCAGCAATGGATTTTCTGCAGGTTTCGGGCTTAAAAGCCAGAGAAAAATATACGATTTACAATGTTTTGGGAGCTGAAATTAGAAGCGGAGAGGTCTTTAATAACGAGGAAATTGATATCAGAAGTTTGTCAAAAGGCTTGTATTTTTTAAAACTAGAAAGTGGCGGTGCCTACCAACTTATAAAGGAAGAAACAAAATAAGATTTAAAGGTTGCCCCACGTTTCGTGACACGAGCGTTGAAGCTATTTTGTCAATCCAATTGGAAAATTTTTTAGGAAAAACTCATTTTTGATTAAATTCGTGTTTCCATGCGAATACGTACATTTAAATATTTGTTTTTTCTAATGTCTTTGTCCATACAAGCACAAGAAGAACACGCATGGGTGTATTTTACAGACAAACCAAATGCTACCGACTATTTGGAAGTCCCCCTGACCATGCTTACACAAAAATCTTTGGATAGAAGAGTTGCCCAATCCATTGTGCTTGATATACAAGACGCTCCCTTGGAACCAACCTATGTTTCTGCTGTTGCCAATAGTACCGGGATTACGGTGAAAGCGAGGTCAAAATGGCTCAATGCCTTGCATGTCATAGGAACAAAAGAAAACATCGATGCCCTGGAGAATCTAGGAGGCGTACAAGCTGTAGATTATGCGCACAAGGCTTTGAACAAAAGATCTAAAAAAAGGAGTAACAATCCTAAAAATAAGTGGGTATTGTCGTCGCAAGAAAGCAATCTGGCTTATGGTTTGGCAAGCAATCAAATAGAAATGTTACAGGGTGATTTTTTACACGATTTGGGATATACAGGCCAAGGAATGACCATTGCTTTGATGGATGCGGGGTACAAAGGTGTGGAGGTTTTTGACGCTTTTGCAAACTTGAGCGATACCGACATGGGCAACGGAGAGATTTTAGGGGGTTATGACTTTGTGCATCGAGACCCTAACTTTTATGGAGATACGGGGAATACACACGGGCTTTCCGTTTTGTCGACCATAGCCGCTTTTGCGGAGAACGAATTTATTGGGACGGCTCCTGATGCGTTTTTTTATTTGTTCGTCACGGAAGACGCTTCGACGGAAACCCCATTGGAAGAAAGTCTTTGGGTAGAAGCTGCCGAAAGGGCGGATAGTCTCGGGGTAGATGTCATCAATACCTCCTTGGGGTATTCGACGTTTGATGAAGGAAAATACGATTATAGCTATGCAGCTATGGACGGAGCCACGACTTTTATAACGCGAGGAGCAGAGGTGGCAGCCTCCAAAGGCATGCTCGTTGTCAATTCAGCGGGAAATTCAGGTAATGATCCGTGGCATTACATCACAGCACCTGCAGATGCAGTGTCGGTTCTGACTGTAGGAGCTGTCGATCCGAATGAAAACATTGCCACGTTTAGTTCGTACGGGCCCACTGCCGACAATCGTGTAAAACCAGAAGTTTTGGCACAGGGACAATCCGTCTATGTCATCAATGGAAATGGAAACGTGGCACTGTCTAACGGAACCTCTTTTTCTTCCCCAATTATTGCGGGTTTGGCTGCTTGTTTGTGGGGTGCCTTGCCCGATAAAACGGCTACGGAACTACGTACATTGATTCAAAGCTCCGGAGACTTATACAATGCTCCTGAAGATCAGAGAGGTTATGGCGTGCCTGATTTTGAAATGATACATGCTTCACTAAAAAATCTAGAAATTTTGTGTGAAATTCCCCGCCTAAAAACCAATCTTGTGGACCTTGATTTGAAAATCGTTTTGCCCAATCAAATGAAACATGCCAGCGTATTGGTATGCGACATAACAGGTCGAAAAATAATGGAACAGGAAGTAAGCAGCACAGAAAATACGATAGATGTTTCGAGATTGACCTCAGGTTTGTATCTTGCCAAAGTATTGTACCTGCAAAATCAGTACGTCTTTCAATTTATTAAAAATTAGAATTTTTAAAATGTTTTCAAATTCAATTACACAATTATTTGACATTGAATACCCCATAATTCAAGGAGGAATGGTGTGGGTAAGTGGCTATAAACTGGCAGCTGCCGTAAGCAATGCAGGAGGTTTGGGATTGATTGGTTCAGGATCGATGCATCCAGATAGGTTGCAAGAGCACATTCAAAAATGTAAAAAGGCAACGAAAAAGCCTTTTGGGGTGAACATTCCCATGTTGTATCCAAACATGGAGGAAATCATTCAAATTATTATTGAAGAAGGTGTTAAAATCGTTTTTACCTCGGCAGGAAATCCAGCCCTATGGACTTCTCATTTAAAAAAAAATGGGATTACTGTGGTGCACGTAGTGAGTAGCTTAAAATTTGCCTTGAAAGCACAAGAGGCAGGCGTAGATGCCGTGGTTGCCGAAGGTTTTGAGGCAGGAGGACACAATGGGCGTGAAGAAACCACCACACTGACCTTGATCCCAATGGTCAAAGAAAAATTAAAAATTCCTTTGATTGCAGCCGGTGGAATTTCTACAGGAAAAGCCATGTTGGCCATGTTTGCACTCGGTGCGGAGGGCGTGCAGGTGGGAAGCCGATTTGCTGTCAGCGAGGAGTCGTCTGCACATATCGATTTCAAAAAGAAGGTGTTGGAAATAAAAGAAGGAGACACCATGCTAGATTTGAAAGAAATTGCGCCGGTTCGAATGATAAAAAACGAATTGTATGAGGCAATTGTTTCCTTGCGAAACGAACATAAAAATGCGGACGAATTGAAATCTTTTTTGGGGAAAAGACGACTGAAAAAAGGAATGTTTGAGGGAGATTTGAAGAACGGGATGCTCGAAATTGGACAGGTTTCCGGTTTCCTTCACAAAATAGAGAGTGCCGAGTCGATTGTAAAAGATATGATTCAAGAGTTTATAGAAACGAGAAAAACACTGTAGCTGTCTGATCAAAACAGTAGGTCTTCTTTTTAAAACCAAATTTTACTTGGGAAGTCGTATAATGCTAAAATAAGCTTTGGCATCGGTTGCAAGAAACCAATCGTTTTGCATCAATGTTTTTCCGTTTTGGTCAAAGATCATAAATCCGGCCGTATTTGGTGAATACAAACCTTCATTGCGTGCCACAAATTCGATTCTGTTGACACCTAAGACCAAGGGAATGGTGAATTTTTGATAACTTCTCGTGAGTTGTATGTAAGGAATGATGGTTTTGCTGTTTTGTTTTACTTGGACAATATCGCCATCTTCATTTCCAAAATCACGGCAAACCATAGTGATGGTTTCCGTGCTATTTTCCAAAATCCCTAAGTTTTTGTCTATGATGGCATACTTTTTTCTTCCACCCCAAGTTTCGGCATTGCTCCGTTTTTCAAAGAGTTGTTGACGGGTAAGAACATCATTTTCTTTGAAATCACGCAATTCTTTGGCTTGGATGCTTTTTTCAATGGCTCGCTCTAAGGATTCTTTGAATTTACGATCTTGAAGTTCTGGTTCTATAAAATCGAACTTTTTAGCCGTGTTGCGAGGGTTTGGAGCTATGTAAATACCAGAAAAGGGATCGTCTTTTTGGCGATTGTCAACCTGGCCAGAAACAGTTCCCAACGAACCGAGTAGCACAACCAAGCATACAATGTTAGAAATAAAGTTTTTCATCGAAAACAAAAATAGAATATCGTAGGGAATTTGTTGTTAATAAAATTAAAATTGTTGAAATACAGGCAGATCACATCGTTCATCACAGATTCTAAACAGATGAAAAACATGAAATAATAAATAAAATTAATGTATTTTAAGTCTCTGTAAATCATTGTTTTGTGTGTTTTTTTTATGGTGTATTTTTTTGAAATTTTAGTTTTAAAAACCCTATCGAAGTCGTGTTGGCTGTTTTTACAATGGCATGAAAAGAACATTGTCAAGCAAACTTTATGGAATCGATTTTAAATACTACATTTGGGACTTATTTGTCCTTATGAATTTCGAAATGAATGGTTTTTTAGAAATAGGGAGCGTTGTGTTCAGTGTTCTTTTTTTGATTTTTCTCATCCGAGAGAATAAAATTTGTTGGTTTTTTGGGATTGGAGCTTCTTTGCTCAGTATTTTTTTGTTTTACCGCATTCATTTGTATTCTGAGTCCATACTGTATTTTTATTACGTCATCATAGGGGTTTATGGGTATGTCTTATGGAATAAAAATGAAAAGGGCGTAGCAGCGCTTCAAATAAGTCAACCCGGTCTTTTTTTTCATTTTGTATTGCTTTTAGTGGGGGTTTTGTCTGGAAGTGTGTTGGGGTATGTTTTTGAAAATTACACAGATGCAGAAAATGCGTATTTAGACGCATTTACCACGGTTTTTAGTTTTATCGCGAGTTATTTGGAGGCTCGAAAAGTTTTGAGTACTTGGATTTTTTGGATCATTTTAAACGGTGTGACAATTTATTTATATTCGCAAAAAGAATTGGATTGGTATGCAGCACTGACGGTTGTGTACACGGTGTTTTCTTTTGTGGGCTTCCTAAAATGGCGGAAAATATATTTGAGTTACGCTAGGGTAGCCGACAATGACCCATCCGTTTTTTGAGAAAATAAGAGCCTCAAGGAATTAAAACAAAAGTTAGAATGAAAGTATGTATTGCTGAAAAGCCAAGTGTGGCTCGGGAAATTGCCACGGTTTTGGGTGCAAACCAGCGACATGATGGTTATTTTGAAGGCAATGGATATCAAATAACTTGGACCTTCGGGCATTTGTGCACCTTGTTTGCACCTGACGATTACAAGCCGCATTGGAAACGATGGGATTTGAATACCTTACCCATGTTACCCGATAAATTCGACACAAAATTGGTAGGAAATTCCGGTGTCCAAAAACAATTCAACACCATAAAAAAATTGTTTGACCATGCGAGTCTTGTCATCAATTGTGGAGATGCTGGACAAGAGGGTGAGTTGATACAGCGTTGGGTAATCAAGCAGGCCAACTACAAAGGAGAGGTGGCTCGTTTGTGGATTTCATCCTTAACTTCAGAAGCCATCAAAGAGGGTTTTGAGAATTTAAAAAGATCAGAAGATTACGACAATTTGTTCTATGCAGGAAGCTCAAGAGCCATTGGAGATTGGCTTTTGGGAATGAACGCAACCCGTTTGTACACCTTACGTTATGGAGCTGCGAAACAAGTGTTGTCCGTAGGTCGTGTACAAACCCCAACCCTCGCGATGTTGGTCAAAAGACACCAGGAAATTTTGTACTTCAAATCCACTCCTTATTGGGAAATTCAAACACTTTACCGCAATACGGTTTTTAACAACGAACAAGGTCGTTTTTTGAAAAAAGAAGATGGAGAAACCTCCATGAACCAAATCAAAGAAAAAACATTTGAGATTGTTTCTGTGACCAAAAAAAAGGGAAGAGAACATCCGCCGAAATTATTTGATTTGACGGGCTTGCAGGTGTATTGCAACACGAAATTTGGATATACGGCAGAGCAAACTCTTCAAATTGTACAGAAATTATACGAACAAAAGTTGGTGACCTACCCTAGGGTAGATACTACTTTTTTGCCAGAAGATTTGTTTCCCAAAGTGCCAGGAATTCTAGCAAAACTTACAGACTATGCCGAATGGACACAAGCCTTAAGAGGAGGAAATAAACTCAAAAAGAGCAAACGTGTTTTCGATAATAAAAAGGTGACCGATCACCATGCAATCATTCCCACAGGAGAACAGGGAGTATTGTCGGCATACGATCAAAAAGTGTATGATATTATTACACGTCGTTTTATTGCCGCATTTTACCCGGTTTGTCTTGTGTCCAATTCAACTGTGATAGGAGAAGTGGCAGGCATCCGATTCAAAGCAACAGGTAAGGAGATTTTAGAAGAAGGTTGGCGCGTCGTTTTTGCCAAAGCAAAGGAAAGCACAAACACGACGGAAGAAAAAACATTGCCCTCTTTTGTAGAAGGGGAAAAGGGTGCACATGAGCCTTCTTTTTTAGAAAAGGCCACAAAACCACCTAAAAATTACACAGAGGCCACCTTGTTGAGAGCTATGGAAACAGCGGGCAAACAAGTAGAAGATGAGGAATTACGTGATTTGATGAAAGCCAACGGTATCGGAAGGCCCTCAACGAGAGCGAATATTATCGAAACTTTGTTTCGTAGAAATTATGTGGAGCGGAATAAAAAGCAAATTTTGCCAACACCAATGGGCGTAAGTTTGATAGAGACCATTCAAAATAAATTGTTGAAATCAGCGGAGCTAACAGGGCAATGGGAGAAACAGCTGAAAGAAATTGAAGAGGGAACCTTCAGTGCAGCTGCTTTCATTCGGAATATGAAAAAAATGGTAGATGATTTGGTGGTGGAGGTCCGATTGGAAAAAAAGATCAAACGTTTTTCTCGAGTGGAGGATCTGCAAAAAAGAACCGTTCCAAAGAAAAAAACGTCTGCTTTGGAAGGGTTGAATTGTCCGAAATGTGGCGCAGGAAAATTATTAAAAGGAAAAAGCGCTTATGGCTGTTCTGCCTATAAAACGGGGTGTGATTTTCGTTTGCCTTTTGTATTTATGGGAAAAAAAATATCTGTAAATCAGTTCAAACGATTGCTCACAAAGGGAAGTACAGTATTGTTAAAAGGATTTCAAAAAGAAAAATTGAAAGTTAGTGGAACGGTGGTCTTTACAGAGAATTTTGATTTGAGGTTGGAAACGCCCGAGGCAAAAGAGTCCGATAAAATGGCATGCCCGAAATGTAAAAAAGGGACGGTAATAAAGGGCAACTCGGCTTATGGTTGCAGTGAGTACAAGGCTGGGTGCGATTTTCGGTTTGACTTTGCCCTACTTCGTAAAAAAGCAGGCAGTCAAAAATTGACCAAAGAACTGGTAAAAATATTACTCAATGAATTTTAGAATTTGTTGATTTTAGAATTTTCAGAAATGAAGCAAAAAATTCTCATAATTGGTTATGTTTGGCCAGAACCCAATTCTTCAGCCGCAGGAAGTCGGATGATGCAGTTGATCTCAGTTTTCTTGTCGCAAGATTGGGAAGTAGTATTCGCTAGCCCCGCTCAAAAATCAGCCCAGCAATATCCTTTGGAAAATTTGGGTGTCAGGTCACATACGATTGAATTGAATAATGATAGTTTTGATGATTACATCAAAGATTTGTCCCCCACCGTGGTTGTATTTGATCGTTTTATGATGGAGGAGCAATTTGGTTGGAGGGTGGCTGAAAATTGTCCGAAGACGTTGCGTATTCTCGATACCGAAGATTTGCATTGTTTGCGAAAAGCCAGAGAAAAAGCTATCAAGGAAGAAAGGGTATTTGCGCTGTCGGATTTGAATTCCGACGTTGCCTTTCGTGAAATGGCAAGTATTTACCGCTGTGATTTGTCACTAATTATTTCTAGTTATGAGATGGAGTTGTTGACAAACCACTTCAATGTTCCCAATGCTCTTTTGGAACACATTCCTTTTCTTGCGGATGAAATTTCAACAGAAACGATGTTGTGTACACCAACCTTTACAGAAAGGAAACATTTTGTAACCATTGGCAGTTTTTTACACGCACCTAATTGGGATTGCGTTCGCTATTTAAAAGAAGAAATTTGGCCGGAATTACGAAAAAAAAATCCGAAGGCTGAAATGCATATTTACGGTTCTTATCCCACACAAAAAGCCGTGCAATTACAAAATCCCAGAGAACGTTTTTTTGTCAAAGGTTGGACAAAAGACGCACAAGAGGTCGTAAAAAAAGCACGTGTTTGTTTGGCACCGTTACGATTTGGAGCGGGAATGAAGGGAAAACTGCTAGAAGCAATGATTTGCGGCACGCCGAGTGTCACGACAAAAATAGGGGCAGAGGCGATGCACGCGGGTCTGCCATGGAATGGCTTTGTCAAGGACGCCCCTGAAGCTTTTGTTCGAGCCGCAACACAACTTTATCAAGATGAAAAGACGTGGCGCACAGCTCAAAAAAATGGAATTGCGATTGTAAATACGATTTTTTCAAGTAAAAAAATAGCAAGGCAATTGATACAAAAGATAACAAGTGTACAAACGTGTTTGAAGCGCCATAGGGATGCTAACTTTACAGGAAGTATGCTAAGACATCACAGTATGAAGAGTACAGAATTTATGTCGCGATGGATTGCAGAAAAAAACAGAAACAACCCCCTTTCTTAAGTCTCTTTTTGATTTTATTCCGTAAAAACCTTTACCAACCAAAGAATTAAATACAAACCGACTCCTGAACCTGCAAAAAGTGCTGCCAATACAAATAGCAGGCGCACCTGTTTTTCCGTCAAACCAATTTTGTTTCCAAGCCAAGCGCTTACTCCTAAAATCATCAGTGAAATTTTTGATCTCAAAGTTAGTGAAATTTCCAATTATTCGTGATGGTAAGGCTCGTTTTTTAAAATGGTAAATGCCCGATACAGTTGCTCTGTAAAAAAAAGACGAATCATTTGATGAGAAAACGTCATTTTCGATAAGGATATTTTTCCTTGCGCCCTTTGGTACACTTCTTCCGAAAAACCATAAGGACCCCCAATGACAAAAACCAATTGCTTGAACCCAGAATTCATTTTTTTTTGCAAGAAATTTGAAAATTCAACGGAGCGAAAATCCTTTCCTTTTTCGTCCAAAAGAACCAGTTGGTCTCCGGCTTGCAATTTACTTAACAGCAACAAGCCTTCCTTTTCTTTCTGTTGTTTCTGTGAAAGGTTTTTTGCATTTTTAATATCGGGTATGATAGCGAGTTCAAACTTGACATAATGTTTTAAGCGCTCCTGATACGTCGCGATCAAAGCCTGCAAACTTTTGTCATCTGTTTTGCCAATGGCGAGGAGTTTTATTTTCATACTGACAAAGATAATTTTTTTAGCATGGATAAGAAGTGTGCAAAAAGGAATGTACAAATCATATCGTTTCATTTTAAAAACTAAAGATAAAAAGGTATTTTTGGGGACTAAAATAGTTTGTATGATTAGTGATACACAGTTTGAGAATGAGTTGAATGGAATTATTGAAAATGCCATTCGAGAAGATGTTGGAGATGGAGATCATAGTTCTTTGGCCTGTATTCCGAAAGGGGTTCAAGGAAAAGCGCAGCTTCTTGTCAAAGACAAGGGGATTATTGCAGGAGTGGCTTTTGCTAAAAAAATATTTGAATACGTAGATACTGATTTGAACGTCACTTTGTTGAAAGAAGATGGTGCCTCTGTCAATCACGGCGATATTGTTTTGACGGTGGAAGGTAGTTCTCATTCGATACTAAAATCAGAGCGTTTGGTTTTAAATGCCATGCAGCGAATGAGTGCCATTGCCACAAAAACAAAGTATTTTACGAAATTGTTGGAAGGAACAAAGACCAAAATACTGGATACGCGAAAAACCACGCCAGGAATTCGAGCTATTGAAAAATGGGCGGTAAAAATAGGAGGAGGAGTGAATCATCGATTTGCTTTGTACGATATGATCATGCTGAAAGACAATCACATTGATTTTGCAGGAGGAATTTCACAAGCCATTGCATTGACAAAAAAGTATTTGAAAGAAAACAAAAAGGATCTTAAAATTATTGTCGAAGCTCGAAATTTAGAGGAGATCAGAGAAATTTTATGTTCTGATGGGATTCATAGAATTTTAATAGACAATTTTACTTTTGAAGATACGCGTAAGGCTGTTGCGATGATCAATGGAAAATGTCAAACGGAATCTTCAGGAGGTATTCATGAAGAAACACTCCGTAAATATGCGGAATGCGGTGTAGATTTTATCTCATCAGGAGCATTGACACATTCTGTTTACAACATGGACTTGAGTTTAAAGGCCTGCGAATAAAATATTTGTTTATCTTGTAGAAAACTACCCAATGGCAAGAACCAAATCAATGAAAGGCGTTACTGCTTTGCAAAATTTCGGAAAGCGAATCAAAATTCCCGGTTTGGAGGGGATGTCTCTTTACGATCTTTTGCACATGTATGTTCTTGGTATTGTGCGCGGAGCTTTGACATCTCGTGCAGGTGGTATTTCCTACAGTTTCTTTATGGCTGTTTTTCCTTTTATGCTGTTCATGTTGACTTTGATTCCATACATTCCGATTGAAGGCTTTCAAGAAAATTTTATGAATCTGATTGCAGAAGCGTTTCCTCCAAAAACCTACGATGCTGTGGTGCCTGTATTTGAGGATATTGCGAAGAACAAATATGGAGGATTGCTGTCTTTTGGTTTTTTTGTTTCCATTTTTTTGATGACCAATGGCGTCAATGCAGTTTTTGGCGGATTTGAATATTCCTACCATGTTACAGAGGTGCGGGGAGTTGTGAGAGCTTACATTATCTCTTTGGGAACCTCGTTGTTGATGTCTTTCTTTTTGATCTTGACCGTTGCGGTGACTATTTTGTTCAAGTTTGGCCTAGATTTTTTGATTTTAAAAGGGTGGTTGAGTGAAGAGTTTTTATGGTTAGAGAATGTTCGGTATTTGTTCTTTATTTTTATGATTTTTACCACGGTATCTTTACTTTACTATTTTGGTACCAAAGAAGGGAAGCAGTCTTCATTTTTTTCGGCAGGTGCCGTTTTAACCACACTTCTTTCCTTTTTTACCTTTTATATTTTTGGGGTTTATGTCGTGAAATTCGCGAAATACAACGAACTCTATGGATCCATTGGAACGCTTTTGGTGCTCATGCTTTTTATTTGGCTGAATTCAATCATTCTTTTGCTTGGATTTGAATTGAATGCCAGCATGACGAAATTAAAAAAGGAGCACAAAAAAATAAATTCTCAATAATTAGTACTCAGGCTCTTCTTTCTTCAACTGAGAAGATAGCTTCTTGCCCCTAAAATTTGAGTAGTCTTTGTTGGAAATATTCCATGAAAACTTTACGAAAACGATATAGACCGCTTCTGAATTCTTCAAATGCTATTGGCAAATTCTTACTATTTGCTATTAATTAATGAATATTATTTATTAAAAATCTAATATTTAGGACTTTTAAGAAATGATTGGGCTTTTTTTGTCGAATTGGCTGAACAATCTGTAAAAAAGATTTTGAATAAAAAACACGACTTGTTTTTGGTTAATTTAGAGCGCTTAAAAGAAAAGGTAATTTGTCTTTCCGTGAAAGACGAAATACGCAAGAATAAAAATTAATTTTAAACTACCCAAAAATATGAAAATAGGCATATTGAAGGAGACTCAAAAAGGAGAAAAACGTGTTGCCATGTCACCGAACATTGCAAAGCAACTTATTTCCAAAGGGTTTGAAGTTCTTATCGAAGAAAATGCAGGGAAAAATTCATCTTACAAAAACGCAGATTTCACAGAGGTTCGTGCTTCTGTTGACAAGAGAGAAGTTGTGTTCAATGAGGCTGATGTCCTTGTAAAAATAAATCCTTTCGATGAGGAA
>CAXRIA010000001.1:0-12817 GCA_964230805.1 Flavobacteriaceae bacterium | reverse complement strand
ACGCCAATCCGTCTGTACCCTCTACGATAATATTGTCGGCATCGGTACTCACGACATCGCCCTGAGCAACCCATTGATTACCGTCGTAAATGTAAATATCGCCTGTACTTTCATCGACATAAATGTCTCCTGCTGTTGGGTCGGATGGACTAGTATCCGTGGGAGCTCCTGTGCCTGTTTCGGTTGACATATCAGGTTGCGGAATATACATGATGGGCATTTCGTTATAATCTGAAAAATCATCGCCTGAATTTGAGAAATCAATCCCCGTATTCAAGGTTTTTGGTCGCCCATTCCAGTCTATATCATTAAAATCTGTCCCGTCTTGAGGGGTTCCATAACCTGCACCTACAATGGTAGACACCAATCCGTATTGATCTGTTATGACCGGGATATGCTCTATGTATTCAACACTTCCATGCTCATCTTTTACAACAAATTCAAGAAGTATTTCAGTATTGGCCAAAGGCCTTACAATCATTTCGCCGGGAACATCCATACTACTTGTAATGTATGCCTGATAAGGAATCCCTTTTGTCTGTGCAAATAAGGTATAAAATCCTCCCAATGATATACAAATAAAAAGGAATCTGAGTCTAAATTTTTTGTTTATTAAATTCTTCATTCTTCTATAGTAATTAATATTTCTGTACGTCTATTCTTCGATTTTTCGTCGATACTAAACTTTGATGTTCCACCAAAACCAATGTGTTCCAAACGGTTGGCAGGGACACCAAGACTTAATAAATAATCGTAAACATTTTTGGCTCGCTGGGCCGATAAGTTTTTGTTATAATTCGCAGTGCCCGTTTCAACATCTGCATAACCGACAAGTTTCATTCGATAATTGGTGTTTTCTTTCATGAATCGAGCAAGACTTGTCAACTTTGAGGTATACACGTCTTTTTCAAAGTTTGAGCTATCATGTGGAAATAAAACATGTTTAAAGGCTGGAAAAAAATTAAATCCTTTGTCATGCTCCTGAATTTTTAGCAATGCACCACTTTGTTGACTTTCGTGAACGTGAATGTCTTTGTTTTTAAGGTGTTCCTGAAGTGCGGTATCGTCGTACTTACAAGAATTGATGGCATGCTCCAATTCAGCTACTTTTTGTTGAAGGGCATCCAACTCATCTGTACCTTTCTCCTCCAAAGCAGCCATTCTATCCAACTGTTGACGCTTTTCGTAATTTTTTAAACGAAAATCAATACGCAGACCAACAAGCGTCCGTCCCTTGTATGTAGTGAATTCTTCTTCAAAACCACTTTGGCTATCTTCATCGTTAGAAAAGGCATTTTCAATCTCGTATTTGGCATACAGCGCCGAGTATTTATTTAGAGGAAACTCAAAACCAGCACCAAAAACATAAGCAGGGTAGCTTTGGTCAAACTCATCGTCATCTTTTAGATCTACAATGCCTCCCAATCCGCCAATAAGGGTACGTGTTGCGCTCGTGTAAAAATTATAGGAAATTCCAGCATCTAAAATCAGATTTACGGCAGGTTGACGTACACCAAGGAAATTCCCTTGTTTTCGAACAAGCGTTTGGGTGAACAAAACACCCAAGCGTGCTTGCAGTTGGGCCAAATTATAGCTAAGAAATGCTTCAGCACCTTGTCGCGTGGCTTTTTCCTTTAGGTTCATTTGATCAAAGCCTACTCCTATTTTAAGCCCAAGTGTCCCAGATTTCGCATCGGATTGGGCGCGATCTTCCAATTTCTTAAAGGGAAATACATACCCCACAGCATGTGAAAAATCACGAAGTCCTCCATAAGAGTTTAGCGTTGTGGGATTGCTATCATTGTACTCGGAAAACCTAGAATCATTTACCCCCGTCTCAAAATACCATTGGGAAAAGACGTGCTGGCTAACTAGAGAAAAAATTATAACAAGGATATAACCATATATTTGTTTCATCATACGAAATACTTTTATTTAATACTTTAAAATTTGTGTGCTAAACGATTTTTCCAAAACCGATACACTTATCATGTACGCCCCTTCGGTAAAATGCTCCAAGGAAATACGCTGTTGTTGTTTGGCTTCCATTGTTTTCTCAATTATCATTCTTCCTGCTGCGTCAAAAAGCATAAGTTGCATGTCTCCACTTACAGGGGAAGAAAAATCGATATTGATATGTGTAGAGAAGGGATTGGGATACAATGACCACTCAATAAACAGTTGTGGAGCGATAGATTGTGAACCTTGCGTGAGATCTTGAGGAATCAAAAATCCACTTATTGCCGTATTTCCACTTTGCCGAAATGTATTTATAGGCCCCATATACCCCATGCTTTGTTGCACCGTAAAACCACCAATATTTGCGGTTTTGGCAGCTGTAGAAAACGATGCACGCATGATATTGGTCTGGGCGTAAGAGAAACTAGTAAAAAGTAGAAAAGTCACTACGAAATACTTTAGCAACCATATATCTTTATTACACCCTGCCATCAAATCGTACTTTGGCAGCACCGAGACTGAGGATGTTTCTCGTATTTTAGTATTTATTTGAAAAATCCATATCATGAACAACCAAGTATAAAAAATCAAACATTTTATGAAATAATTTCCATCTCATCTTAAAATTCTCAAATTGTTACCGAATTCGGCACATCCGACAACGCAAATCAACGATAATTATTCCCAAAACACATAGCAAAACGAATAACTGGTCCTTTAAACAAATAACTGAGCGTTTGTACGCTTTTTATCCGAAATTTTTGAGTTTCGCTATTCCAATCTTTGAAAAAATCCTTAGAAATTTGTAACTCATCAGAGAATAGCGTAACATCGCAGTATAAACAAACAGGTATGCAAAAAATAAAAAGCTTCTTAAAAAACCTCGGTCCAGGACTGCTATTTGCAAGTATGGCCATTGGTACTTCTCATTTGGTACTATCTACCAAAGCAGGTGCTCAGTATGGTTTGTTCATGATTCTTCCCATTTTGTTAGCCAATATTTTAAAATATCCTTTTTTTGAATTTGGTGTGAGGTATACAAATAGCACTGGAAATAGCATCATTGAAGGGTATCGGCACAGAGGAAAAAAATGGTTATTCTTGTATGCTTTGATCACCTTAGCAACCTCTTTTGCAACACCTGCAGCACTTTGTGCTATCACAGCAGGACTATTTATAAACCTTTTCAATATTGAAACGTTTTCTGTCACAAGTATTGCTATTTGTTTATTTGTTTTTAATAGTGCCGTACTGATTTTGGGAAAATACAAAGTGATGGAATCCCTATTGAAATTTATAGTGCCTATTTTGTTTGTAGCGTTGCTCCTCACCACTACTTTGGTCGTATACAATGGTCTGCCCTCTTCTGATTCCAACTTCGTAGCGCCTGTTTTTTCAAGTCAAACAGGTCTCCTTTTTTTGATTACGCTCATTGGTTGGATGCCTACCGCTGTGGAAGCGAGCAGTTGGCTAAGTTTGTGGAGTGTAGAGAAATATCGAATCAGCAACCAAAAACCAAGTCTTACTGAGGCCTTGCAAGAATTTAATTTTGGGTATACAATTACTGCAATTTTAGCCGTATTTTTTCTATTAATTGGCTACGCTACGCTGTTCAGTTCCGGTAATCAATTGAGTAATAATGCGATCGAATTTGCAGATCAAGTGGTTCAATTGTTTACTATACATATAGGAGATTGGGCGTATGCATTGATTGCAGTGGCAGCATTTGCAACCATGTACAGTACCTGTCTTACCTGTCATGATGCCATTGCTCGGGTGGGTTTGGAAATTGTTGACAATCTATCGGACAATCGTGACAATCCTACAGGAGTCAAATATTATGCGCTAAGCGTTGTGTTGTTGGCACTTATAAGTATTATTGTTATCACATTGTTACGTGCTGATATGGGAATTATCATCGCTATTGCTACAGGTGTTTCCTTTCTACTAGCACCCATTGTGGGCTATATGAACCTAAAAAATGTAATTAGCAAGGATGTTCCTGAGGCATACCATCCCAAAAAGTCTTTGGTCATATGGACGTATATAGGGATCTGTTTTCTTTCCCTATTTGCGCTGTATTACGGATATATTCTACTTTTTTAAAGACAATATCTTTACTAAGAGAACCTGAACTCTTCCCTCAGAGAGAAAATTTGCACTAGCTATGTTCACAGGATTTATCCCTTCTTAAAAAATCGTTTGAACCCCATACGCATGAGCATCTTTTTTTCCATGTTCCAAAAAAAACGAAACTGTCCTACACAAAAACCTACCAGAGGTAAGGTAATTTGATATACCGAAAAAACCAAAAGGATACGCAAAGGCCAAAAAATCCACCAAGCCGTGGTTTCTGGATCCAGACCAACGACTTCTGTTAAGGGACGTGCAATGTAAGCAGCAAAGGAACCGTTAATTGCAAATCCAATAAGAATCAATACAATTTGAAAATTTGATGTTATCCCCCAGCGTTCTTTTAATGTACTCATGAAAAAAAATTTGTGCAAAAATACTGTTTTATGCCGAAATTGAGCTTGTTTCTGTTCTTTTTTGATCAGAAAAAATCTATAAAATTAGATTCCTTGACAGTTTAAACAATCATTGTTTTTTTTGAAGTTTGTTTTGAACGTATGAAACAAAGACGTACAAAATGATAATGATTGGAACGGCCACAAATTGTAAAACGCATAACAACACCAAAGAGATTGTCAGAAACAAATATCGAACCGCATTGTATTTCCAAGCAAACGTCTTGAATTTCAAAGCAAACAGTTGAATTTCGGCATTCATTAAATAACAACTCAAAAGTGTCAAACCAAGCAATATGTACTTATTGTGCAAAAATTCCTGTAGCAACAATGCCTGACTGTATTCTAAAATCAAGGGCAAAGAGACAATCCACAAGGTATTTGCGGGTACGGGCAAACCAATAAATGTTTCCGTTTGTCTGGTGTCAATATTAAATCGTGCCAAACGATAAGCAGAAGCCAACGTAATTAAAAGTCCTAAAAACGGAAGATATTCGAAGCCCTTTTGCGTATAAACATCTTCAAGACTTTTTTCGGTAGTCGCATTTAAAAGTAATTGAAACATGACAATTCCAGGAACCACACCTGAAGTGACCATGTCTGCTAAGGAATCCAATTGCTTTCCCAATTCGGCTTCTACTTTGAGTAGACGTGCCAGGAATCCGTCAAAAAAATCCAACACGATTCCCAAAACAACGAACAAGGCGACATTCTTATAATCTTCTAAAAAAGCATAAAAAAGGGCGATCGTCCCCGAACACAAATTTCCGAGTGTAATGATATTTGGCAAGTGTTTTTTGAAATTCATTGGAATGGTTTAGGCAAACGTACAAAAATTCGATGATCGTAGCATTAATTATTCAAAGTATAGATGTAATTAAAGCCTAGGATATCAACCTTTTTGGGAAGTGAGGTGTTGAGCTCTTTTTCCATACGGTAATAGAGGGCGATCTCTCCTGCTTTTTTTAAATCATAACTCGTTCCAAAGGTAACTCGGTATTTGCTAAATCCGTTGGTTCCACCTTCATGAGATTTGTTGAAAATTTCAGCGGATAATTTGGGGTCCAATTTCCACTTTCTGACATTGTATGTCACTGCCGTTTTCAATCGAATATTCTTTTTAGCAAAATCACCTTCCTCTTCAGAAACTCCCAGTTCATTTTTATTTTGATAACGCAAACGATGATTGAAAGTAAATCGGTCTAAGCTGTGTTTGAAACTCAAATCAAAATGATATCGAAAATGATCTTCAAAACCTTGAATATTTCCCTGATTGTCGTTTCTTTTGATGTATCGCAATCCCAAGCCGAGTGCTAGTTTTTTTGTGAGCTTGTATTTTGATGTCAATTGCGTAAAATACTGGTCTGTCACCGAACTATTTTCCTTCAACCGGAGTTGTTCTTGCAATTCAAACGACCATTTTTTGGAAGCTTTGTAACGCAATCGAACACTTGTCCATGTTTCCATGTCATCGGATCCAGTTTGCGCAAAAGACACACTTGCGAACATGATACTCAAAAGTAGGGATAGGTATGTTTTTTTCATCTTTGAACTGTTTTTAAGCCTCTTTGTTTTCGTAGCGAATCGTAATCTCTGCAGTATCTTTTAAAAAGTCGATGTCTCCAATGCTTATTTGTTGAATCTCGACACCTACTCTTTCCTCTAAATCTGCCTTTAGCAAATGATGGTTTTCAGGTTTTATATTTTCGATTACCTCATACACAATGGATTTGCTCACCAAGTGTTTTAAGGTCCAGAACCATTCTGTCAGATACAAAGTGACGACTACCATGCTATTCGCAGTAAGCAATTCTGCATAGCTCATTTTTTTATTGGCAAGTGAATTGATTACGGACACCCCAATCACCACAAACAAATAAGTCATCTCTTTTATTTCAATAGAATTTGTTCGGTATCTTAAAATTCCAAAAATAGCAAAGAGCCCTAAAGCCATTCCGAGATCCAACTCAAATTTCTTCAAGGTAAAACAAAGAAAAAACACAATAACACCAATCATATAATAGGTGAAAAAATATTCTTTATTCCGTGCGTTTTTGTAATACAAGAATCGGATGATAAGGGTTAAAAAAGAGAGATTGATTCCAAAACGGAAAATCATTTTGTAAAAATCGTTGTCAAAAAAAGCGACATCAAAAAATTCCATAATTAAGCTGATAGTTTATTTAGTTTTATTAGTTTCTGTTTGAATCTGTTGTATTTAAGACCTTTATACAACCCCAGCATTCCGATGCAATATTTGCTCATGCTATAGGGATAGTAACCCATTTTCCTCAAATTTTTGATAATGGCAGATTTTAAGTCCAGTCTTTCCTGTTTTACTTCAACAATCACAATGTTTTCATATCCCTTTACATTTTGCTCCTTTGAAAAGGACAAATTCAAATCAATGGTCACACGCTCTTTTTCAGCCACATTTGCCAAGGTGATTCTGGTAAAATCATTGACCAAAGTAGGTTTTAAAGTCCATTTTTCTTGGGTTACATTGGAAACAAAATCCATTGATTTTTGAGACATATCCTTTTCAAAATCATCGATCACAATTCTCGATTTGTTCGTTTCCCCTTTTCCATTCTTTTGTTTTATCTCTAAAAAACAAAGATTCGATTCCACGTATTTACGCATGCGAATCTTGGTACGATTAATTTTTCTATTGTGGTGGTCAAGGTAAAATTTTTTCGCAGGGGTATCGAAATACATAGAAGAATAGGTCATCAGTCGGTTTCCATCGATCTCTAGAACCTGGTAGGTGTCTTTAATTTCTTCTAACAATTGCCCCAATTGGTGCAATGGCAGCACAAATTTCGTATCCGTTCGTTTCATCAAAGCCACAGCTCCGATTTCCTTAAGTGATATGGAAGGAAATTTTTCTGCGATTTCTTTAATTTTCGTATTCATGTAAAATTCCTGACTAACCCCTTTTTTTGGTGTAAAATAAAAAATACAACAACTCCTGTTGTACTTTACAATAAAATAACAGAATGTAAATATAAACTTAATAAACAAATAACAAGGAATTCCAAAACTAATTTTGCAGTTTTTCGGAAGATTTCCTTTATTTTTATTTTCTTGATTCCATAAGACAAACCCATGCCAATTTTAACCTCCGATTTCCGTGCGAAACACCTATTTCAAAATAGACATTTTAGTACGGTCTATCGAACGCTATTCACAAGTCCCAAAATTGTATACAACAGACAGCGTATCTCAACGAAAGACAATGATTTTATTGATTTGGACATGGCCACAGTTCATTCTAAAAAAGCGGCGCTTCTGATTCATGGACTTGAAGGGAGCTCACAATCAAAATATGTTATTTCCACAGCCAATTATCTGAAGCGAAGCGGAATGGATGTCATTGTATTGAATTTACGAGGATGTAGTGGCGTACCCAATCATCAATTTCGAACGTATCACAGCGGAGAAACCAAGGATTTGGATTTTGTTATTCATTATCTCATCAAAAAACAAAGTTATACCCATTTGGCCCTTATTGGATTTTCTATGGGTGGAAACATACTTTTGAAATATTTAGGCGAACAAGGGACCAAACTATTACAGCCCATAAAAGCTGCCGTTGCGGTTTCTTCACCTATCGATTTAAAAGGTTCTACCTTAGAATTGCAAAAAACACACAATCGAATTTATATAAAACGCTTTTTAAAAACGTTGGTAAAAAAAGCCCTTGAGAAAAACAAAAGGTATCCCGGTAGAATCATACACATCGACAAAATTAAAAATACGCAAAGTTTTTACGACTTTGACACCTATTTTACCGCGCCCTCTTTTGGTTTTGATAGTGCTGAGGATTATTGGGAGAAAGCGAGTTCTTCGCAATGGCTCTCATCCATTCGGCTACCCACCTATTTTGTTACGGCAAAAGACGATCCTTTTTTATCCGATAGTTGTTACCCTGAAGAAATCGCCAAGAACCACCCTTTTCTTTTTTTGGAAATTACAGAAAAAGGGGGACACATCGGATATATTCAAAATTTCCACAAACGAGATTGGCTTGAAAATAAAATATCCCTTTTTATTTCTAAATGGTTTGAAACGACTAAAAAAAACGAAAATTAGATATCTTTGTGAACTCAAATAACAATTGTATTGAAAACTAAAATTTCACAATGCGTCTTCTCATCACTGAAAGCGCACTGTACGCAAACACATTCTCAATCAAGGGAGATTTAACTTTTTGAAAAAATGATGAAAAACATCCTTTTGGCCCTGATAAGTGGTCTTTTATTCGCACTCTCCTGGCCTACTTATGGCTTTTCTTTGCTACTTTTTACAGCGTTTGTTCCTTTGTTGGTGTCGGAATGGAATTTGAGAATCTCAAACGTCAAACACTTAAGGAAAAAAGTTTTTTTTAATGCTTATATTGCCTTTTTTACCTTTAATCTGAGTACAACATGGTGGCTCTATTACGCGACTCCTTTTGGTATGTGGTTCGCTGTTCTGACGAATGCATTTTTAATGAGTACCGTTTTTTTTATGTACCATTTGATTGCTCAAAAAACCAATTTTAAAACAAGTCTTCTTTGCTTGGTATGTCTTTGGATTGGATTTGAAAAAATTCATTTACATTGGGAATTGTCATGGCCTTGGTTAAATCTAGGAAATGGTTTTGCAAACAATCACCAATGGATTCAATGGTATGAATATACCGGTGTTTTCGGTGGCACCTTATGGGTTTGGTTGGTCAATGTTTTGTTATTCAGATCCTTTGTGCTATTTCAAAAAAACAGAGACAACAAACGTCTCCTTAAGCAAATCGTTTTCGCGGCAAGCATTGTAATAATCGGTATTTTTTATTCTTTATACCTGTATCAAACTACTGCTGAGCCCAATAGCAAAGTCGGTGTTTTGGTATTGCAACCCAATGTGGACCCCTACACTGAAAAATACAAACACTCCAATCCACAAATGGCAAACGATTTAATTTCGATTGCCGAGGCAAAGTTAGATACCACAGTTTCTTTCGTGATTGCGCCAGAAACAACCCTACCAAAACCTCGTTTGTTAAATACCTTCCAGAAAACGCCTGAATACAGGAGCCTTCATAATTTTACACAAAAACATCAGCTTTCGTTTTTATCGGGAATTACTTTTTACAAGCAATACCCGGCAAGCATACCCCCTAACGAAACCGCAAATTTTTTTAAAAATAGCAAACAATGGTACAATAGTTTCAATTCTTCATTTTTTTTGAAACCCAATCATACTATGGAGACGTATCACAAATCGAAATTGGTTGTGGGTGTAGAGCATACTCCCTACCGATCGTTTTTGAATCCGCTACTTGGAAATTTTATGATTGACCTCGGAGGATGGGTTTCTACCTTATCAACACAAAAAGAGCGTGTCGTATTCTCTTATAAAAATGAAAAGTTAGCCCCTATAATCTGTTACGAGTCCGTTTACGGAGAATACGTTGCAAAATATGTGCAAAAGGGAGCTTCTTTTTTAGCTATTATTACCAATGACGGTTGGTGGGACAATAGTCAAGGTCACAAACAGCATTTGAGTATGGCACGCATTCGAGCCATTGAAAACAGAAGAGCCATTGCCCGTGCTGCGAATACAGGAGTATCTGCCATGATCAACTCCAGAGGAGATCTAATGCAACATTTGGACTATAACCAAAAAGGAAGTCTTAGAGCAAATCTATCTACAGACACAAAACTTACCTATTACACACAGCATGGGGACTATATTTATCGAATTGCCATGTTGACTCTGGCCCTTATTTTACTCGGCACCTTTGCAAAGAAAAGAAAGCGTCAATAAACGAACGAACAAAGCTTTGATTGAAATGCAATTTTTTAAGGAAAAATTAGTCAATTGAAAGATAAAGCTTAAATTTGTTCGTTTTCGAAAAAGGAATAATATTAATACGTAAAGAATTTATGCCATCCATCTCAAAAAAAGGAGTTTTAGCACCGGAATCGCCTATCAGAAAATTGGTGCCCTATGCAGATGCTGCCTCTAAAAAAGGAACGCATATCTATCACCTAAACATAGGTCAGCCAGATATTAAAACACCTCAAGTAGCTTTAGATGCTGTAAAAAACAATACCATCGAGGTATTGAGTTATACCACTTCAAATGGATCTGAATCGTATCGACAAAAACTATCCGATTATTACAAAAGAAATGGAATCATCGTTAGCAAAGATGATATCTTGGTAACCACAGGAGCCTCGGAAGCTTTGCTTTTTACCATTGCCTGTATTACAGATCCACATGATGAAATTATCATTCCAGAGCCTTTTTATGCAAATTACAATAGCTTTGCGATTGCAGAGGGAGTCAATGTGGTACCGATCACCACTACCTTGGAAGAAAAATTTGCCTTGCCAGCCATTGCGAAATTTGAAGAGTTAATTACTGCGAAAACCAAAGCCATCGTTATTTGCAATCCAGGAAATCCGACAGGCGTTGTTTATTCAAAGGAGGAGATTGAGCAATTGAAAGAATTGGTTGTGAAACACGATTTGTTTCTAATTGCCGATGAAGTCTATCGAGAATTTGTTTACGATGGAGAAAGTCACCATTCCATCTTATTGGAAAAGGGAATGGAAGCAAATGCCATTATGATCGATTCTATATCAAAACGCTTTAGTATGTGCGGCGCACGAATTGGTTGTGTTGTTTCAAAAAATCAAGAATTGCTGTTTACCATTATGAAAATGGCACAATCAAGATTAAGTCCGCCCACCTATGCCCAAATTGCGGCAGAGGCCGCTTTAGACACGCCTCCATCCTACTTTGATGAAGTCGTTCGTGAATACAAGGAACGCAGAGATGTATTGGTACAAAAACTCAAAGAAATCGATGGAGTATCCGTCTTTACACCGAAGGGTGCTTTTTATTGTATTGCCTCGCTTCCTGTGGAGGATACGGATGATTTTGCACAGTGGTTGTTGGAAGAATTTAGCGATCAAAACGAAACAGTGATGGTTGCCCCCGCTAGTGGTTTTTACACCACAGAGCGTATCGGAAAAAAACAAGTACGAATCGCCTATGTTTTGAATCAAAAGGAATTGATTCGTTCCGTGGAACTTTTGAAAAAGGCATTGGCTATTTACAAATCAAAATAAAAGAATTTATGGAATTGTTAGTTATCGGTGGAGGAAATATGGGACGCACCTATGCCCAATCCATTTTAGATTCGGGAATTATGCCTTCTGAGAAGATCTCAATTTTGGAAACCTATCCGCCAAAAATAGAAGAATTAAAAGCACAAACCTCATTCAAAATATACAATTCCACTGCATGTATTTCTTCAGCAGACATCATTTTCTTGGCCGTAAAGCCACAACAAAGCCAAGAATTGTTTGAAAGCATCCGACACATGGTCAAGCCTCATCAATTGTTTGTATCTATCATGGCGGGTGTCACAATTGCCACCATGCAAGAAGGACTTGGCACCAAAAAAGTGGCGCGCGCCATGCCAAATTTACCTGCACAGTTAGGAAAAGGAATGACAGGTTTTACAGGCGCCAATGCATTGACTGAAAAGGAGCTCGGCCAAGTTCAAAAATTATTGGCTACTACAGGCGAAGCCTTATGGATTCGCACAGAATCGTCCCTAGATGCCGTTACTGGTATATCAGGAAGTGGACCTGCTTATGTATTTTATTTCATGCAAGGAATGATCGACGCAGCCATCAAAATGGGCTTTACTGAAAAAGAAGCAAAATTGATGGTGAGCCAAACTTTTGAAGGTGCGGTAGCTCAATTCAAAGCCTCAGACGACAGCTTGTTAACCTGGATGGACCGTGTGGCTTCGAAGGGAGGCACTACCCGAGCAGCTTTGGATTCTTTTGAACAAAACAATCTGAACAAACTCATTCAAGACGGCGCTTTTGCCGCTCAAAAAAGAGCCATTGAATTGGGAAAACAATAAGAAATAGTACGCTTTACAATGGCAAATATCCAACAACAAGTATCTCTGAAACCTTACAATACGTTTGGAATTGAAGTTTTTGCAAAACGTTTCATTTCCATCCGTTCAGAAAAAGAACTAAAAAACGTTTTAGAACACGAAAAAGACTTGTTTGTTTTGGGTGGAGGAAGCAATCTCTTGTTGATCGATAACATTGAAAAACTCGTAGTTTTGATCAACAATAAGGGTAAAAAAATAACGCCTATTGAGAATGGCAAAGTTTTGGTAACCTGTGAAGCCGGAGAAAACTGGCATCAATTTGTTTTGTGGTGCATACAAAACGATTTTGGCGGTCTGGAAAATTTATCACTCATTCCTGGAAATGTGGGCACCTGCCCCATTCAAAACATTGGGGCTTACG